>NZ_LSIF01000051.1 GCF_001556105.1 Pseudoxanthomonas mexicana
GGGATCAGCAATGCAAGCAGGGCCGCTGCGTGCAACGCGATCACGAAGGCAATACCGATGATACGGGGCCAGTTGAGGCTGTTGTCCTCTTCCTCTTCCCGATACCTGTTGATGACCAGTTGTTCAGCCATGCGCCAATTAACTCAAGGTTGATACGGGCGCCGAGGCGCCTCGTTGATTCTGGATCCTGCCGGTGGTTTTCACCGGCGGAATCCTCAGCTTATACCAATCCGACGCCCCGTTGCCATCATCCGTATGGATTTTTGGCCTTCGGTGTCAGTGGATCCTGTCACGGCAGCGCGATGATCTTCTTCGCGTCGTCCGGCTTCTTCAATCCCTTGTCCAATGCGGCACGCGCGGCCGCCTTGGCTTCCGGGATCCGGTCTTCCTGCCACAGCACACGCGCCAGGTTGAGGTAGGTTTCGCCATTCGGCGCCAGTGGCGCAGCCTTCTGCCAGGCTGCGATGGCCTGGGGGATCTGCTCGGAGTAGTAATAGGCCTGCGCAAGCGCCAACTGGGTCTGGTAGTCGGGCTTGAGGACACCCTTCTGCAGGCCCTCGTTGACGACGGAAATGACCTCTTTTTCCTTGCCATCCATGTTCGCGTACGTCACGTAGAGCTGACGGTACTCCTTCTCTTCGGTCAGCTGACCCGCCGCACGCATTTTCTCCAGCGTGGCCGCCGCCTTGTCGAACTGATCCGCCTGCTGATACGTCGACACGAGGTTGAGTTGCGCTTTCTTGTCGGTCGGATTTTTGGCGGCCATCTGCTCGGCGATCTTCACCGCTTCAGCCGGACGGTCGGCGTTGACCAGCGACGCCAGCAGCAGGCCATACCAGTTGTCCTTGGGCTCAGGCGTGGACGCAATCGCCTTCTCGAGTACCGGAATGGCTTCCGCGTACTTTTCCATCTGGTACAGCGCCTGACCCTTCTGGATGAGGTCTTCCGGCTTGTTGGATTTTGTTTCGGCCAGATAGCGGTCGAGATTGGCCATGCCCGGGGCGAACTCTTCGTCCTGCAACTGAAGCTGCGCCAGCATCACCATCGCCTGGTAATGGCCGTTGTTGTCCAACGCGTTCAGATCGACCGCTTGCTGCAACAGCTGTTTGGCAGTAGCGGTGTCGTCGAGGTTGTACGCCGCCTGAGCGCCGAGCTGGGCCGCCATCGCCTTGTCGTATTCGTTCGCATTGGGTTCGGCGAGCAACTCCTTGGCCAGCGTCAGCGTCTCCGCGTCGTTGCCTTCCTTCTCGTACGCCTTGAAGAGCTTGCTCAACTTGCCCTGCATCTTGCTGGATGCCTTGGCCTTCGGCTCCTCGCGCGTCGCGTCGGGATAACGCACTTCAACCTTGCTGCTGTTCTTGCGGCCGCCGCGATCCGGCGAGCGGGCGTCATACGCCACGGCATCGGCGACTACCGCGCCGCCGAAAGCAGTCAACAACATCAGGCTAAGAAGGGTCTTCTGCGGCATGCGGTGCTTCATGTCTGAACCTCGTGGGGCCATGCAGAGGAGGGATGACCCTTGCCGTCTGCGTGCGGGGCCGGCAAAACTAACAGAAACAGGGGGAAGGCGGATACCGTTTTAGGTGTTGCTACGCAGCAATACTGTGCCGTGTGTCAGCCGCATTTCGGTGTGTTTCCGGCCTTCCTGGCCGCCTCGTACGTGGGTACGAGGGAGGGCGCGTCACGTTCGAGTTCGCGGATGCGGTTCGCCGGATCGGGGTGTGTCGACAACCATTGGGGCGAACGACCCCCACTGGCGGCCATCATGTTCTGCCACAAACCCACTGCCTGGCGCGGGTCGAACCCCGCCTGTGCCATCAAGCGCTGGCCGACGATATCGGCCTCGCTCTCCTGCTCCCGTGAGCCGGGGAGCAGGAAGACGGTTTGTGCGGTCATGCCGCCAATCTGGTTGGCCGTGTTGGCGGCGCCCTGCCCGTAGCGTGCCCCCAGAAGTGCACTGATAACGCCGACGCCCGTCTGCGCGCCCATCTGGCGGGTGATGCGTTCTTCATGGTGGCGTGCAATCACGTGGCCTATTTCGTGGCCGAGCACCGCGGCCAACTGCTCCTGGTTCTTGGCAACGGTGAGGATGCCCGTGTTGACGCCGACCTTGCCTCCGGGTAGCGCGAATGCGTTGGGCTCGTTGTCGGTGAACACAGCCGTTTCCCAAGCGACGCTACGCTGTTCCGGTGGCAACTGGCGCACCAAAGCGTTGACCACGCAAGTGACGTAGGCATTCTGCTTCGCGTCCCGGTTGAGGGTTTCCTTCGCCTTGGCTTCGGCGAAGGCCTGCGCGCCCAGCTGGTCGAGCTGCTCCTGTGAGACTCCCCCCACCATCTGCGTTCGCCCGGTGGGCGAGGTGGTGGTGGCACAGGCGGTCAAGCCCAGCACCATGGCGGTTCCGAGGATCCGGAGTTTCATGTTCGCCCCCTGCGACATTGCGTGACACCAGAGTCTGGGCAAGCGCGTCTTAAACTTTTGTCAATCACATTAGACCTGCGCACCGCCGTAAACCTGCAGGACAGCCAGCGCTATCGCGTTGTTCAGGATATGCGCGGTGATCGGCGCCCATAGGGTCCGGGTGTGCTGGTACACCCAGGCGAAGATCGCACCCATGCCGGCATACACCAGGATCAGGAACAGCGTGCTGGTTGGCGGCTTGCCATTGAGGCCGGGCAGCTCATGGACGAACGCAAAGACCACGCTGCTCAACACCAGACCCAAGACCGGCCACCCTGCTTGCCACAAGCGTCCGAACAGGACGCGCCGGAACAGTAGCTCTTCGTAAAGGGGGGCCAGCACAACCGCAAAGAGCGGCAGGAAGATGGGGTACTGGGCGAAGCCGGCCTCGATCAGGTCGAGATTGCTGGGCTTGAGATCCAGACCCAGCGCGCGACCGCCAGCGCTCATGAGCGTACTGAAGACGAAGGTCGCCAATCCCGCTGCCAACGCCCACCACCAGGTGCGAGCATGGCGAAGGCGGGACAAGGATTCCTGTCGCTCGACCAGGCTTGCACGTCGGCGCCACGCGTAGAGCAAGACAGCGGTTCCGCCCGTGCTGACCAACGTCGCCACGATGAGGAACAGGACGGGAGGTGTTCCCAGGTTGGCCTGTATTGCCTGCGCGTCCAGCGTGCCGCTTCGCGCCAGCTGTACGCCACGCCACGCCGCCCAACCGAACACCCCCGCCATCAGCATCGAGAACGACAGCGTGATGGCGAGCGCCACATCGACGGCGAACGCCGTCAGCACGCTGCGCAACGGCAGCGCGATCGGGGATGCGTCGGGCGATGCGCTCGGCGGCGTCATCCTCGAAACATCAGACGTCGAGGTTCGACACCTTCAGCGCGTTGTCTTCGATGAACTCGCGGCGCGGCTCGACGACATCACCCATCAGTGTGCTGAAAATCTGGTCTGCCGCGACCGCATCCTCAATGCGGACCTGCAGCAGGCGACGCGTCTCGGGATTGACCGTGGTATCCCACAGCTGCTCCGGATTCATTTCGCCCAGGCCCTTGAAGCGCTGGATGCTGCGGCCCTTCTTGGCCTCTTCCAGAAGCCATGCCTGCGCGTCGGCGAACGTGGCAACCGACTGCGCCTTGTTGCCACGGACGACCTGCGCACCATCGCGCACCAGGCCATGCAGTAGCGCAGCGGCTTCGCGCAACGGACGCAGTTCGCCGCTCTCGAAAGCAGACAGCGACAACACCTGCACCAGCTCCTCGCCCATGTGCCGGCGCGTGGACAGCAGGGCTGCAGGACGCTGGTCCGTGGCAGGCTGCAGGGTCAGTGCATAACGCGCACTGCCGATGCTGCCACGGTTGAGTTTGGCTTCCAGTGCGGCGAGCTCATGACGCTCGTCGATGTTCTGCTGCAGGTGTTCCGCGTCCAGCGGCGTGAAGTCGATCAGCGACTCCAGCAGCACCGGATCGTAGCGGTGCGCATTGCGCACGATCGCGTCGCGCGCCGTGGTGAAGACGAGCAGCAACTTCTCCAGCGCCTCGCCGGAAATCGGCGGTTCGCCATCGGCGGGGATCAGCGATGCGCCTTCGACGGCGTTGTTGGCCAGGTAGACATTGAGCGCGGCGTCATCCTTCAGGTACAGCTCCTGCTTGCCTTGCTTGAGCTTGTACAGCGGCGGCAGGCCGATGTAGACGTGGCCGCGCTCGATGAGTTCGGGCATCTGCCGGTAGAAGAACGTCAGCAGCAGCGTGCGGATGTGCGAGCCGTCGACGTCGGCGTCGGTCATGATGATGATGCGGTGGTAGCGCAGCTTGTCCGGGTTGTACTCGTCCTTGCCGATGCCGGTGCCCAACGCGGTAATCAGCGTGCCGACTTCGGCGGACGCGAGCATGCGGTCGAAGCGCGCGCGTTCCACGTTGAGGATCTTGCCGCGCAGCGGCAGCACAGCCTGGTTCTTGCGGTTGCGGCCCTGCTTGGCGGAGCCGCCGGCCGAGTCGCCCTCGACGATGAAGAGCTCGGACAGCGCCGGATCTTTCTCCTGGCAGTCCGCCAGCTTGCCGGGCAGGCCGGCGATATCGAGCGCACCCTTGCGGCGGGTCAGATCGCGCGCCTTGCGCGCGGCCTCGCGGGCGCGGGCGGCATCGACGATCTTGCTGGCGATGGCACGGGCCTCACTCGGGTGTTCCTGCAGGAACTCCTCCAAACGTGCACCGAACGTGCTCTCAACGACCGGCCTGACGTCGGAGCTGACCAGCTTCTCCTTGGTCTGCGAGGAAAAGCTAGGATCCGGTACCTTCACCGACAGCACGGCAATCATGCCTTCGCGCATGTCGTCACCAGACAGATTGACCTTCGCCTGCTTCGCGATGCCGTTCTGTTCGATGTAGTTCGTCAGCGTGCGCGTCAACGCGGCACGGAAGCCGATCAGGTGGGTACCGCCATCCTTCTGCGGGATGTTGTTGGTGAAGCAGAACATCGTTTCCTGATAGGCATCGGTCCACTGCAGCGCGACGTCCACCACGATGCCGCTGGCTTCGCCGGTGACTGAAATGACATTCGGGTGCAGGGGCGTCTTCAATTGCGCCAGGTGCTCCACGAAACTGCGGATGCCGCCTTCATAGTGGAAATCGTCGTGACGGCCGTCGCCGCGCTCGTCGACCAGGACGATCTTGACGCCGGAGTTGAGGAACGACAGCTCGCGCAGGCGGCGAGCCAGGATGTCGTAGTGGAACTCGACGTTGCCGTGGAAGGCGGTAACCGACGGCCAGAAGCGCAAGGTGGTACCGCGCTTCGTGCTGTTTTCGATCTGGTTCAACGGGCCAAGAGCAGCGCCGTGGCTGTATTCCTGGCGGTAGTGGGACCCCCCCTGGAAGATGTCCAACTGCAGCTTTTCGGAGAGTGCGTTCACCACACTAACGCCCACGCCGTGCAGGCCACCCGACACCTTGTAGCTGTTGTCGTCGAACTTGCCTCCCGCATGGAGAACGGTCATGACGACTTCAGCGGCGGAGACTTCGCGACCCAGCTTGGCGCTCATCTGTGCGTGCTTGCCAACCGGGATGCCGCGCCCGTTGTCGGAGACCGAGACCGAGCCATCGTCATGGATCGTCACTGCGACATGGTCAGCGTGGCCCGCCAATGCCTCATCGATCGAGTTGTCGACGACTTCGAACACCATGTGGTGCAGACCCGTGCCGTCGTGCACGTCGCCGATGTACATGCCGGGGCGCTTGCGAACCGCTTCCAGACCTTCCAGGGCGGTGATGCTGTTGGCGTCGTACGTATTGCCGTTCGGTGCAGAAGAGGTCGTTTCGTCGGTCATTCGCTTCGGTTCGGCTGCATGGCCGGCAGTGCGCCACCCGGTCGGTGACGTTCTGCGCAGGCCAAGGGATCAATGCGAAATTATAGCACTGGTGGGCACTTAGACCTTGCTTCAGACGTCCGAGAGGCGGGTCACCTCGCCGTGTTCCACGTGGAACAGAGCGTGGGACACGCGGGCTTCCTCCAGTCCTGTTGGCTTTTCGGTACCTGTGATGAAGACCTGCGCGCCACTGGCGAGTAGCCGCTCCAGAATCCGACGCTGATGGTAGCGATCCAGCTCGGATGCCAGATCATCCAAGGCAATGATCGGCCACTCACCACGTCGGCGCGCGAAGTCTTCCGCTTGGGCCAGCAGGCAGGAGAGGGCGGTGAGCTTGGCCTGACCTCGCGACAAGGTTTCGCGCTGGGCTACGTTTGTGTACTCGATGCGCCAGTCGGCCCGGTGTGGACCCACTGTGGTGTAGCCAGCGACACGGTCTCGATCCCGCGCGAGCAACAACGCGTCCGCTAACGCCAGTTCGTGACGCCGCCAACCGGACTGGAATATCAGGGTCGCGGAGCCCAAGGAGGGGGCGAGCTCATCCACGACAGTGGCGAGATCTCGCTGCAGGGCATCCAGATAACGCTGCCGATGATCCGTTAGTGGTTCGCCGGCCTCGGCCAGCTCATGATCCCAAGCATCCAGCTGAGCGCCTCCCATGCCGGCTTTCAACAATGCATTCCGCTGCTTGAGCGCCCGTGCGTACCGCCGCCACAAGTGAAGGAAGCCGCCTTCATGTCCCTGTTCCACGTGGAACAAGCCCCAATCCATGAATCGGCGGCGCGGTTCGCCGCCGCCAGTAACCAAAGCGTGGCTGCCGGGTTCGAAGCTGACGACCGCCAAGGCGGCACAAAGATCCCCCAGCTGGGACACGTTCTCACCATCCAGTCGACCGGTCCACGTCTGGCCCGTGTGCCGGAGACCCGCCCGCCGGACCCGAGAATGCGCGGCTTCATGCCACTCGACGAAGACTTCCAACGCTTCGGCCTGCGTCCGAACCAGGCCATCCCTCACACGCCCACGAAAGCTGCGGCCGTACGCCATCAGGTGCAATGCCTCCAACAGACTGGTTTTACCGGCGCCGTTGTCGCCCGTAATCAGGTTCAGTCCTTTTTCGGGCGCAAGCGCCACATGATCGAAACGCCTCAGCCCGCTTGCCTCCAGTCGGGTTACCTGCATGACGACCAGCTCGCGCAAGACGATTGGTCCGAGGCGCACCCGGGATACAGCGACGGAAAAGAGGAGGTAAACAGCAACGACATGGGCAAAATTCTAGTGCGGGAGGCGTCAGCCACTGTGTGAAGCCCTTCTTGCAGCATCTGAAACGACATCGCCCGGTTCAAGCCGGGCGATGTCGAGTGTTCCACGTGAAACAGGAGCGTCAGAGACGCAGCGGCATCACCACATGTCGTGATTTTTCGCTGCTGGCTTCGCGGACCAATGCCGATGAGTTGGCGTCGCGCAATTGCAGGACGATGTGCTCATCGCGCAGCGCCGAAAGCGCATCCAGCAGATAGTTCACATTGAAGCCGATCGCCAAGCCGTCGACCTTGGTATCCGCCTCGACCTCTTCCTGCGCCTCTTCCTGCTCCGGATTGTGGGCGCTGATCTTGAGCTGGCCGGGCGATACCTCGACACGGACGCCGCGATACTTCTCGTTCGAAAGGATCGCGGCACGCTGCAAGGCAGCCCGCAGCACTTCACGATCCAGCAGGACCTCGCGATCCGCGCCGATAGGAACGACCGCCGCGTAATCCGGGAAGCGGCCGTCGATCAGCTTGGAGGTAAAGGTGACATCGTCGCGCTTCACGCGGATGTGGCTACGGCCGACCTCCAGTTCCAGCGACCGATCACCGCCTTCAAGCAGGCGCTGCAATTCGGTCACGCCCTTGCGCGGGACGATGATCTGGCGCTTGCCGACAGGTGATCCCTCCAGCTGCGACTCGCACATCGCCAGTCGGTGACCATCGGTCGCCACACAACGCAGCGTGCGCTCACTCAGATCGAACAGCAGGCCGTTGAGGTAATAGCGGACGTCCTGCTGGGCCATGGCGAACGAAGTCCGTTCGATCAGCTCCTTCAACGTCGCTTCCGGCACTTCGATCCGCTCGGTGGCTTCCACCTCGTCCACCGACGGGAAGTCATTGGCAGGCAACGTCGCCAGCGTGAACCTGCTGCGGCCTGCTTGCACCGTGACTTTGTCGCCCGTCTGACTGACGGTGACTTTACTGCCATCGGGCAGAGCACGAATGATGTCGAACAACTTGCGGGCGGGGATTGTCGTCTCGCCGTCCTGCGCATCATCGACAGCAATCCTGGAAATCATCTCGACTTCCAGATCAGTGCCGGTCAGCGAGAGCTGTCCGTTCTGCACCTGGACCAGGAAATTCGCCAGGACCGGCAACGTCTGCCGGCGTTCGACCACGTTGACCACTTGGGCCAAGGGCTTGAGGAAGACTTCGCGCTGCAGACTGAAACGCATGAGTGTTGGAGCCCCTTCGCTTTGGATTTTTAAGACTAAAAGCTTAAAAGCTGGTGGTGGTGGTAGGCACGAAAATTCGGGAAAACCATTACAACTATTTGAATTTCATGTGTTTTTTACTCCAACAACCCGGTGGACATGGGGTGGTGGACCGGCAGTGAAACCTGTGGACAACTTTCGCCGTCGAAACGGCACACATCTTATCCACAGATCGTGTGCCCACTTGCCCACGGAGTTGTCCGTTGTCCGCCGTTATCGCCTTGTCTACAGTTGCTCCACGGCATCCGGATGCGATCTACACGACCAACCCCAGCATGCGTATCGCCGCCATTCCTGCTCGCGAAACCCCACAACCACCTGCCGCCTTGTCTGGACGATGTCGCCGTCAGCATGCTGGCTCACCACCCACGTACTTGAACACGGTTGCCGCGTTACTCGCTGAGCTTGCGGATCAGCTTGTCCCAATCTTCCCGCAACTTGCCATCCGCTTCCATCAGCGTGCGGATCTGTCGACAGGCATGCAGCACGGTCGTGTGGTCACGGCCAGCGAACGCGTCGCCGATTTCAGGCAGGCTGTGTTCGGTCAATTCCTTGGCCAAAGCCATCGCTACCTGTCGCGGCCGCGCCAGTGAACGCGTGCGACGCTTGGACAGCAAGTCCTTGATCTGAAGGCCGTAATAGTCTGCCACGGTCTTCTGGATATTAGGGATGCTGATCGCCTGTTGCTGCGCGCGCAGCAGGTCGCGAAGGGTTTCCTGGGCGAACTCAGGCGTGATGGCTCGACCGGTGAAGTTGGCCCGTGCGGCCAGCGTGTTGAGTGCGCCTTCCAAGTCGCGCACGTTGCTGCGCATCTTCTTGGCCAGCAGGAACGCCACGTCGTCAGGAATCTGCGCACCGCGCTCGTGCGCCTTGGCCAGCACGATCGCCGCTCGTGTCTCGAAATCCGGTGGGTCGATCGCCACGCTCAAACCCCACGCCAAGCGTGATTTCAGGCGCGGTTCCAGACCTTCCACTTCGCGTGGATAGCGGTCGCACGTCAGGATGATCTGCTGGCGACCGTCGAACAACGCATTGAACGTGTGGAAGAACTCTTCCTGGGTACGGTCCTTTCCGGCGAAGAACTGGATGTCGTCGATCAGCAGCGCGTCGACCTGCTGGAAGCGGCGCTTGAACTGGTCCATCGACTTTTCGATCAGCGCCTTGGTCATCGCGCTGAAAAATTGCTCGCTGCGCAGATAAAGGACGCGCGCGCCGGGGTTCTGCCGCAGCATCTCGTTGCCGGCAGCGAACATCAGATGGGTCTTGCCGAGTCCGGTGCCGCCGTACAGCAGCAACGGGTTGTGCGACCGATCGCCTGGCTTCTGCGCGGCCTGCCACGCGGCGGCACGGCCGAGCTGGTTGCTGCGGCCCTCGACGAAGTTGTCGAAGGTGTAATGCGTGTCCATGTTGCCCGCGAACGGCTCCGTGGGCGCGGTGACGCTCCCACTGCTTCCCGTCAGCGAAGAAAGCGGGGCTTCGACTGGTTTGCTGCGAGAACCGATCTCCAGCGACACGTCGTCATGCCCGGCGAAATAGTCCAGCAGTTCGCGGATGCGGCCCAGGTAGCGTTCGCGGACCTGTTCCACGATGAAGGCGTTGGGTGCGTAGAGCACCATCGCATTGCTGCGCTGCTCGGCCTGCAACGGCTTCAGCCAGGTGTGTACATCCTCCGCCGGCAATTCGGCTTCCAGGCGTTCGAGGCAACGGGGCCAGGCATCCATCAGGTGGAACAACTCGCGAGTGGGGTCGAACAGGCCATCCCGCGTTGCCGTAGGCAGCACGGAGCGGGATCAATGGGGTCGGCCAGACTACCACCGGTGCCCGGACCCGCCAACGATCCTGTGTATAACATGTGGATGAACGGCCGAGAGGCAGGCAGGCACGTCGTCGCGCGAAGTCGTTTGAAGCGAAAGTGCTTGAGTGGTTGACCGTAACCCTGTGGCTCCTATAGAATTTCCGGTTCTTTCCACCCGCACACGCCCGAGGGCCCCATGGCCACCAAGCGCACTTACCAACCCAGCAACCTGAAGCGCAAGCGCGACCATGGTTTCCGTGCCCGCATGAAGACCGCCGACGGTCGCAAGATCCTGGCCCGTCGCCGTGCCAAGGGCCGCAAGCGCCTGACCGCCTGATGGCTTGGCCGTCTTTCGACGGCCGGCATCCATGCGTTCCCTGCATCAAAAGGAGCCCGCCCGTTCACGAGCGGGCTTCTTGCTGAGATGACTACGGCTTTCCCGCGCAGCGCGCGGGTGCGAGCGAGCGCCGAGTATTCGCGCGTGTTCGAGCAGGCCCGCCGCACCTCCGATCCGCTGATGAGCCTGCACTGGTTGCCTGGCGATGGTCCTGCGCGCCTAGGCCTGGCGGTGTCCCGGAAGGTCGATACGCGATCAGTAGGACGTAACCGCATCAAGCGGCAGCTTCGTGAACATTTCCGTCGCCTGCGCGACGTGCTCCCGGGTGGCGACTACGTCGTCGTCGCGCGACCGCCCGCGGCGAAAGCCGATACCAGCCAGTTGCGTGCGACCTTCGAACGTACGTTGACGCGCGCCGGTGCATTGCCCGCACCGGCACCGGGCGGCACAATGCCGCCGGGCTTGAATTCCCCCGCGCCGCCACCCACACCTTCTTCTCCGACTAAACCGGTTTCCGACGCCGGTTGAGATTGCCTGCCTGATGAACCAGACCCGTGTATTCCTGATCTTCGCCTGGATGATGGTGGCGACCTTGCTGTGGCTGCGGTGGAACAAGGCCGCGCCGCCGGCAACTCCCGCCATTGCCGCCCAGACGACCACGACCCAGGGAAGCACCGTGCCTGCCGCGGTCGCACCCACACCGGCGTCGACAGGGAGCGTGCCGAGCGCACCGACGGTTGCACCGATGCCGGCGTCAGCTGAGCGCGGGACTGCGGGACCGCGCGTTACCGTGAGCACCGATGTCCTGCGTCTGGTGCTGGACGGCGGCAGCGTGCTGGAAGCGGATCTTCTGCATTACCCGCTGAGCAAGACGCCGGGCAGTGGTCCGGTACGTCTCTTCAGTGAAGACCCGCAACACTTCTATGCGGCCGAAAGCGGCTGGGTCAGCAGCGCAGCCAAAGCGCCAGACCATCATGCCTTCACTCCGGAGAGCGGCGCGGGTGATGTGGCGCTGGCCAAGGGTGCCGACAGCGTCAGCGTGCCATTCGTGTGGCAGGGTCCGGATGGCGTGACCATCCGCCGTACCTACACCTTCAAGCGCGCCAGCTACGAGATCGAGGTCAGCGACCAGGTCGTCAACGCCGGCGCCGGCACGTGGCAGGGCACGGTCTATCGCCAGCTGCTGCGCACGCCGCCGCAGGTCAAGAGCGGCATGACCAATCCGGAATCCTTCAGCTTCAACGGTGCCACGTGGTGGGACGGCAGCTACCAGCGCCGCAAGTTCAACGAGGACTTCCTGGAAGACGGTCGCGTCAACCAGCAGGTGAAGGGCGGCTGGATCGCCATTCCGCAGCACCATTTCTTCAGTGCGTGGATTCCGCAGGCCGACGACACCACCACGATCTCGCTCGACAATCCGGAGAACGGTACCCGCGCGCTGATCCGTGAGATGGGTCCGGGCGTCAATGTCGGTCCCGGCCAGCAGGCGACCACCACGGCACGCCTGTGGGTCGGTCCGAAGCTGGTCGACAAGATCCATGCGATCAAGGCGCCCGGTATCGACCGCGTGGTCGACTACAGCCAGTTCGCGATCCTCGCGCTGCTGGGCCAGGGCCTGTTCTGGGTGCTGAACTTCCTGCACGGCTTCCTCGGCAACTGGGGCTGGTCGATCATCGGCCTGGTGATCCTGGTGAAGCTGGCGCTGTATCCGCTGTCGGCGGCGCAGTACAAGAGCTTCGCCAAGATGCGCAAATTCCAGCCGCGCATCCAGCAGCTGAAGGAGCGTTACGGCGACGACAAGCAGAAGTTCCAGGTCGCCATGATGGAGCTGTACAAGAAGGAGAAGATCAACCCGATGGGCGGCTGCCTGCCGATCCTCGTGCAGATGCCGGTGTTCCTGGCGCTGTACTGGGTGTTGGTGGAAACCGTCGAACTGCGCCAGGCGCCGTGGTTCGCGTGGATCCAGGACCTGACCGCGCGCGATCCGTACTTCATCCTGCCGGTGCTCAACATGCTGGTGATGTGGCTGACGCAGAAGCTGACGCCGGCGCCGGGCATGGACCCGATGCAGCAGAAGATGATGCAGTTCATGCCGCTGGTGTTCGGCGTGATGATGGCCTTCTTCCCGTCGGGCCTGGTGCTCTACTGGGTCACCAACGGCGCGCTGGGCCTGTTGCAGCAGTGGTGGATGACCAAGCGCCACGGCGAATCGTCCACGCCGCCGAAGACCGCGGTCGCGAAGTAATCCGCAGCTCCCGCGACGCCACGAAGCCCGCCCTCCGGCGGGCTTCGTGTTTCCGCTACCCTGAAAGATCTTCCGCGAACCCGCAGCCATGTCGCCAGCCCAGGACACCATCGTCGCCATCGCCACCGCTCCCGGCGCGGGTGGCGTCGGGATCGTGCGCCTGTCGGGTCCGGCGGCAGCGGCGATCTCGAACGCGATCTGCGCCCGCACGCTGACGCCACGCCACGCGCATCACGCACGTTTCCGCGACACCGACGGCGGCACGATCGACGATGGCATCGCACTGTCGTTTCCCGGCCCCGCGAGTTTCACCGGTGAAGACGTCGTCGAACTGCAGGCGCATGGCAGTCCTGTCGTCCTCCAGCAGCTCGTCGCACGTGCCTGCGCGCTCGGCGCCCGTATGGCGCGGCCGGGCGAGTTCTCCGAACGCGCCTTCCTCAACCACAAGCTCGACCTCGCCCAGGCCGAGGCCATCGCCGACCTGATCGCCGCCGCCGATACGCGTGCAGCGCGAGCGGCCCGTCGTTCGCTCGACGGAGTGTTCTCTGCACGTGTCGATGCCATTGGCGCTTCGCTGCTCGCCCTGCGGGTGCATGTCGAGGCGGCGATCGATTTCGCCGACGAATCCATCGATACGCTGGGTGGCGAGCAGGTTCGTACGCGCCTGGCAGACGCGCGCACGCAGCTCGACGCACTGATAGGCGATGCCGAACGCGGCCGCAAGCTGCGCGATGGTGTGCACGCAGTGATCGTCGGTCCGCCCAACGCCGGGAAGAGTTCGCTGCTCAATGCACTGGCCGGCAGTGATCGCGCGATCGTTACCGACGTTGCCGGCACCACCCGCGACACGTTGCGGGAAACCATCCGTCTTGATGGACTGGAATTGCACCTGGTGGACACGGCGGGCCTGCGCGACGGTGGCGACGCGATCGAGCGCGAAGGCATGCGCCGGGCCCGCGCCGAACTCGAGCGTGCCGACGTGGCGCTGGCCGTGGTCGACGCCCGTGATCCGGATGCCGGATCCGCCGCGATTGCCGACAGTCTTGACGGCGTGGCCACCGTGCTGTGGATCCACAACAAGGCCGACTTGCTGGCCCACGTACCGGCGGACGAGGAAACGCGGGTGCATGTGTCGGCCGCGCAGGGCCTGGGCCTGGAACAGCTGCATCACCGGCTGCGCGCGTTGGCGGGTGGACCCGCCAGCGAGGGCGGCGAGGGCGAATTTTCCGCACGTGCCCGGCATGTGGACGCGCTGCAGCGTGCCGCTACCCATGCCGCCATGGCTTCGGATCAACTCCGGCACGAACAGCTGGAACTCGCGGCCGAGGAATTGCGGCTGGCGCATGACGCCCTTGGCGACATCACCGGCCGCCTCAGCGCGGACGACATGCTGGGCCACATCTTTTCGACCTTCTGCATCGGCAAATGAGCGTGCTGGCCGCCAGTCCGCCAAAAGTGTGACAGACATCAAGTGTTGCCCCCAAGGCGCCGACGTACTCTGGCGTCCGGGTAGGGGTACCCGGAAGGCATCGCGCCATCCCAGCCCGGAGAGGGCCTGGCAGGTGGCGGGCCGGTACTGATTCGCGACATCCCGTCCCGCGTGGCTGCGCGGGTCGTTGGGCGTGTCGACACCATTGGAAACGTACTTGGGGGAGTTGAAACGATGTTCTTGATCCAGACCACGGGGCGCCTGCGCTACGCCGCGCCGCTGCTGCTGATCGTCGCACTGGCGGCGTGCTCCAAGCAGGACGATGCGGCCGCACCCGCGACCGCACCCGGCGCCGCCGCCACGCCGGCCGCGCCGCCGCCGCCGGCCGTCTCCGCCGAAGTCCAGGCGATGAACGCCGACGCCCTGCGCGAAGCCGCCACCAAGGCGCTGCGCGAGAACCGCATCTACGCACCGGGCGGCGACAACGCCATGGAGTACTACCTCGCGCTGCGCGACAAGCTGCCGACCGATCCCGGCGTCAGCAGTGCGCTGACCGACTTGATGCCTTACACCCTGATTGCGGCCGAGCAGAGCATCGCGCGCGAAGAGTTCACCGAGGCGCAGCGCCTGTCGGCCATCATCGAGAAGGCCGATCCGAAAGCGCCGGCCCTGCCGCGCCTGCAGCAGAGCATCGCGGCTGCGCAGCAGGCGGTCGCGCAGCGTGCCGTGACCGACGAAGCCGCGAAGACCAAGGCGGTGGAAGATGCGCGCCTGAAGGAACAGCAGCGCCTGACCCAGCAGGCGGACCAGCAGCGTGCGACCGAAGCCGCTGCCGCCCAGCAGCTTGTCCAGCAGCAGGAAGCCGCGCGCGCGGAAGCCGCACGGCAGGAAACGGAGCGTCAGGCGACCGCCCAGCGGGAAGCCGCCGAGCGCCAGGCCGCCGCTGCCCGCGCCGCGGTGCCGGCAGCAGCATCCGCGTCCGCGCAGTCCTTGCGCGCCGTGAGCACGCCGGCCCCGCGCTATCCGCCGGAAGCCCTGCGTTCGGGCACCAGCGGTGAAGTGCTGGTCGAGATCACCGTGGGAACGGATGGCGCGGTGACCAACGCACGCGTGGTGCGTGCAACACCGGCGCGCGTGTTCGATCGCGAGGCGCTGAACGCGGTGCGTCGCTGGCGTTTCGAACCGGTGGATGCGCCGGTGACCACGCGACGCACGATCGGCTTCAGCCCGGGCTGATCACCGTCATCAGGAAAAAAAACGCCGGCCCCGGGCCGGCGTTTTTCTTTCTGGACATCCCGTGGCGTCGGCGCGATCTAGCCCGCCACCGCCAGCTTCTCCTGGTGATAGCGGCGCACCGCCGCGAACCACAGCAACGCCGCCACGCCGAACGCGGCCGCAATGTAGATGCCCCACGTCTGCGGCCCGATGTACTCGTTGCGGATCACCTTCAACAGCAACTGGTTCTGTGCCAGGAACGGCACGGCGAACTGCCACGGCTGGCTCTTCAGCGGATTGGCCATCAACGCGAACGTCGGGATCATCGGCAGCAGCATCAGCCAGGTCATGTGGCTCTGGGCTTCCTTCATGCTCTTGGCGGACGCGGCCAGGTAGGTCAGCAGCGACGTCCCGATGAACAGCATCGGCAGCAGGATCAGCAGCATCTTCGCCATCGACAGGAACGACACGTTCAACTGCCGGCCCAGCGTGCCCGCGAATTGCGCGCTGAACTTGAACGCCAGCAGCGTCAGCAGCAGCGTGGCCAAGCCGATCACGCAGGCGGCTGCGATCTTGCCGCTGACCACCGCACTGCGAGGCGCCGGCGTGGCCAGCAACGGCTCCAGTGATTGCCGCTCGCGCTCGCCTGCCGTCGCATCGAGGATCAGGTAGGCACCGCCGATGAAGGACGTCAGGATCAACAGGTAGGGCAGCAGCACCGACAGCAGCATGCCCTGCTTGGCTTCGGGTGTGGCCAGATCCTGCATGCCGACGTTCACCGGCCGCGCGACCGACGCATCCACGCCACGCGCGAGCAGGCGCAGCGCCCCGACCTGCTGGCTGTACGCCGACAGTGCAGCGTTGACGCGTTGCGTGGGAATGTCGGCATCGCGTCGCGTGCTGTCGCGGATGATCTCCACCAGCGCGGGTCGGCCGTTGCGCCAGTCCTCGGCGTAGCCCGGACTGATGCGCAACGCGACATCGATCTCCTGCGAACGGATCGCCGCGTCCAGGTTGGCGGGCGCTTTCGCCGTGGTGATGCCGTTGGTGGCGAGGAACTTCACCAGATTCGGCGCGTGTTCGGCGCCCACCATCGGGATCTCCAGCGTCTTGTCGACCTGGGTGCGGATGCGGTTCTCGGTCAGGTAGCCCATGCCCAGCATCAACGCCGGGTACAACAGCGGGCCGAGGAACAACGCCAGCGCCAACGTGCGGCGATCACGCGAGAGGTCGCGCAATTCCTTGCGCATCACGGTGAACACCGTAGATAGAAGACGGGTACGGAACATGGTCATGCCAGCAGGCCCTCCTCCGAGCCGATCACCTTGACGAAGGCGTCCTCCAGGTTGTCCTCGCCTGCCTGCTCGCGCAGTTCGTCGGCGGTGCCGGCGGCGACCACCGTGCCCTTGGCGATGATGACGATGCGGTCACACAATGCGGCAACCTCCTGCATGATGTGGCTGGAGAAGATCACGCAGCGTCCCTCCTCACGCAGCTGGCGCAGGAAGCCGCGCATCGCGCGCGTCGTCATCACGTCCAGGCCGTTGGTGGGTTCATCGAGAATGACGTTGCGCGGGTCGTGCACCAGTGCGCGGGCGATCGCGGTCTTGGTGCGCTGGCCCTGGCTGAAGCCCTCGGTCTGGCGGTCGAGGATGTCGCCCATGTCCAGCGCGTCGGACAACGCCTTCGTGCGTTCGGCGATCTGCGTCGACGACAGGCCATGCAGCTCACCGAAGTAGGCGATGTTCTCGCGTGCAGTCAGGCGCTTGTACACGCCGCGCGCATCGGGCAGCACGCCCAGCGCGCGGCGCACCGCGACGGGTTCGCGCGCGGTGTCCAGGCCGTCCACGCGCACTTCGCCGCGATCGGGCGTCATCAGCGTGTACAGCATGCGCATGGTGGTGGTCTTGCCGGCGCCATTGGGGCCGAGCAGGCCGGTGATCTGGCCGTCGTGGGCGGTGAAGCTGACGCCGTCCACGGCGGTGACCGTTCCGGTCTTGGTCTTGAAGGACTTGTGCAGGTCGTTGGCGATGATCATTCGGTCATGTCCATTGAAGGTGGCGGGCGCGCGAAGCGCGACTCACGGCTCCCAGCCGTTGAAGCTGGTGAAGGGCGGCACGTAGTCCAGGCTGTCGAGGCAGGTGGCATCGAGCTCCTTGGCGTTCGCCGTTTCCAGGAAGCGGCCCAGCAGCTTGGGCATGCAGCCGACGGCGAACGTGCCGTGGCCCTGACCCTTCAGCGTCAGATGGCGGCCGTTCGACAGCGTGCGCAGTACCTGCTCGCCGTACCGCGGCGGCGTGACCGGATCCAGTTCGCCGGAGGTGACCAGCGTGGGGATGTCCGATGTCCACGCCGTGTGGAAATCCGCCGGCCGCGTGCCCGTGGGCCATGCCGTGCACTGCGCCTTGAGGGTGTCGCCCAGCAGGCTGCCCAGCACCGTGTCGGCGTCGCCGGGATCGGCCTTCAGCAGGTCGGCATCCTCGGCGCAGATCACCGACAGCTGCATGCCGTGCATGAACTGGTCGCCAACCTGCGTTTCCAGCAGCTTGGACAGCGACATCAGCGAGCCATAGCGGCCCTGCTGCGCTTCATTCAATACCAGCGGCAACAGGGCGGCGCCCTGCGGATAGTACGAGTACATGCGGGTGATGCCGGCGACCGTGCCGGCGGTGACCTGGCCGCTGACGAGTTCGCCGGTCGACGGATCGCGGTACTCCGTTTCCACCGGCGTCGCCGCCAGTCCGGTCATCAGCGTGCGCAGCTGGCCGCGCAGGTCGTCGCCGAAGCGGTCCTTGCAGGTCGCCGTCGCCTGGCAGCGCTGGAACTGCAGCGCGAGCGCCGCATCCAGGTTGCGCGCGTGCTCGCTGCCCAGCACCAGCTCGTTCGGTACCACGCCATCGATCACCACCGCGCGGGTGCTGCCGGGGTGGCGCATCGCGTACTGCTGCGCCACGCGCGTGCCGTAGGAACCGCCGACGAGGTTGATCTTCGCCACGCCCAGTGCCTTGCGCACGCTGTCCAGGTCGCGCACGGCATCGGTGGTGGTGTAGAGGCGCGGATCGGCCTGCAGCGCCGCGGCGCATTCGCGGGCGAAGGCGACCGCCGCGGCCTCGCCGAGGTCTTCCGCATCGCTGTAGGCGTTGCGGCCTTCATCGTCCTTGCACGCGAGCGGGTTCGACTTGCCGGTGCCGCGCTGGTCGACCAGCACGATATGCCGCGACTTGCGTACCTCGCGGAACGCCGCGTCGATCGCCGGCCAGACCTGCACCGCCGCCTGGCCCGGACCGCCGGCGAGGAAGAACACCGGATCGTCGGTGGCGGAACCTTCGTTGGTCGCCGGCAGCCAGGCGATGTTCAACCCGACCTTGCGCCCGTCCGGCTTGGCCGGATCTTCGGCCACGTCGAAGGTCGCGCATTGCGCTTCCACGGTCGTGGTCAGGTAGGGGGCGGTCAGCGTGCAGGGCTTGAAGGCGATATCGCCGTAGTGGCGCACGGCCTGCTGGTCGGGGCCGGTGGCGGTGCCGTTGCAGCCTGCGAGCAGCAGGGCGCCCAGCGCAGGCGCGAGCGATCGTCGAAGAAGAGATGCCATGTATCAGTTCCGTTGGAGGCGGGTCCCAGCATGCCATGACGATGCGGCGGGACGGATGTGACCAGGGAGCTATGGGTATCGTTCCGTCGTCACGACGGTCGAGTGGCGGGCACTACTTGCTGCTGACGTATTTTTCGCGGCGAATCTGCGGAATCGGCAGGCCATGGCCCTTCAGCGCCTCGAAGCAGGCATCCACCATGTCGGGGTTGCCGCACAGGTAGGCGATGTCGCGTGCGGCCTCTGGTGCGAACTCGGCCAGGTGCTGCTGCACGTAGCCCTCGCGCACATCGGGATGGGGATCGGCCGGCAACTCGCGCGACAGGCACGGCACGTAGCGGAAACCCGGGTGCGCGTCGGCGAAGGCGCGGAAGTCGTCGCCGTACAGCAGTTCCGTCGGCGTACGTGCGCCCTGCAGCAGCACGACCTCGACGCCGCGCCCGGCCATCAGCGCTTCCAGTTGCGGCAGCATCGAGCGGTAGGGGGTGACGCCGGTGCCGGTGGCGATCAGCAGGTAGCGTGCGTTGCGGTCGCCCGGCATAAGGCAGAAGCGGCCGAACGGACCGCTGGCGTCCACGTGGCCGCCTTCCGGCAGGCCTTCGAACAACGCGGTCGCTGCGCCACCGGGCACGTAGCTGACCGCGATCTCCACCGCTTCGCCCGGGCCCATCGCGTGGTCGTGGATCGTCGCCAGCGAATAGCTGCGCTTGGTCGCCGTGCCATCCGCGTAGCTGAAATGGACCTGGATGAACTGGCCGGGGATGAAGTCCAGCGGCAATCCGTCGTCGCGCACGAAGCGGTAGTGCCCCACGCTGGGCGCCAGCATGCGGCGGCCGACGAGCTTCAGGGGAAAGTGGGGGATGGCCAAAGCGACTGGAACACTGTGTGGCCCGGGGCGGTCCCGGCGAGGCGCCTATAATAAGCGCTCGCCCTCCCACCGCGCCCCCGCGCGCATCGCAAGGCTCCCATGGCGTTTCCTTCTGCGGCTTCTGCCGCCACTCCTGCGCTGGCCATTAACGACCTGCGCAAGGTCTACGACACCGGCGTGCAGGCCCTCAAGGGCGTCTCGCTGCAGGTCGAACCCGGCGATTTCTTCGCCCTGCTCGGCCCGAACGGTGCCGGCAAGTCCACCCTCATCGGCATCGTCAGCTCCCTGGTCAACAAGAGCGGTGGCCAGGTCGGCGTGTTCGGCGTCGACATCGACCGCGACCGCGACGGCGCGATGCGCCTGCTCGGGCTGGTGCCGCAGGAAATCAACTTCAACATGTTCGAGAAGCCGCTCGACATCTGCGTGAACTACGCGGGCTTCTACGGCATCCCGCGCGCCGAGGCGCTGGTCCGCGCCGAAGAGGAACTCAAGCGCGCGCAGTTGTGGGAAAAGGCCAACGTCATGAGCCGCACGCTGTCCGGTGGCATGAAGCGCAGGCTGATGATCGCCCGTGCCATGATGACCCGGCCGAAGCTGCTGATCCTCGACGAGCCCACCGCGGGCGTGGACATCGAGATCCGCCGCGGCATGTGGAAGACGCTGAAGGACATCAACGCGGCGGGCACCACCATCATCCTGACCACGCACTACCTGGAAGAGGCCGAGAGCCTCTGCCGCAACCTCGCCATCATCGACCACGGCGTGATCGTGGAGCAGGGCCCGATGCGCGCGCTGCTGGCCAAGCTGGACGTGGAAGGCTTCCTGTTCGATATCGACGGCGACCTGCCGGCGCAGCTGCCGGTGATCGAAGGCACCACGCTGGTCGCGACCGACGCACATACGCTGGACCTGGACATGCCGCGCGCGATGGACCTCAACCGCGTGTTCGCCGCGCTCAACGAAGCCGGCATCCGCGTGCGTTCGATGCGCACCAAGAGCAACCGGCTGGAGGAACTGTTCGTGCGCATGACCGGCAACAACGACGGCGCCAAGGAGAAGGCGGCATGAGTTCCCCCAACATGGTCGCCCTGGGCACCATCGTCCGCCGCGAGGTCGCCCGCATCCTGCGCATCTGGGGCCAGACCCTGGTGCCACCGGCCATCACCATGACGCTGTACTTCCTGATCTTCGGCGGCCTGATCGGCCGGCAGATCGGTGACATGGGCGGCTACACGTACATGGAGTTCATCGTGCCGGGCCTGGTGATGATGAGCATCATCCAGAACAGCTACGGCAACATCTCGTCGTCGTTCTTCGGCGCCAAGTTCGGTCGCCACGTCGAGGAACTGCTGGTCAGCCCGATGCCGAACTGGGTGATCCTGCTCGGCTACGTCGCCGGCGCCGTGCTGCGCGGCCTGCTGGTCGGCGTCATCGTGCTGGTCATCGCGATGTTCTTCACCAAGGTGCGCGTCCCGCATCCGCTGGTGACGATCAGCACCGTGCTGCTCGGCGCGACGATCTTTTCGCTGGCCGGCTTCGTCAACGCGGCGTATGCGAAGAAGTTCGACGACATCGCCATCGTGCCGACCTTCATCCTCACCCCGCTGACCTATCTGGGTGGCGTGTTCTATTCGGTGACGCTGCTGCCACCGTGGGCGCAGGCGCTGACCCACGCCAACCCGATCTTCTACATGGTCAACGCGTTCCGCTACGGCCTGCTGGGCACCAGCGACGTACCGCTGTGGATCGCTTACGCGCTGATGATCGCCTTCGTTGTCGGCCTGGCCGCGCTGGGCCTGTGGCTGCTGAAGAAGGGCGTGGGGCTGCGCAGCTGATGCGCTTGCTCGTGCTTGGCGCCGGCGGTACCGGCGGCTACTTCGGCGGTCGCCTCGCGCAGGCCGGCATCGACGTCAGCTTCCTGGTGCGTCCCGCACGCGCAGCGTTGCTGCGCGAGCATGGCCTGCGCATCCGCAGTCCGCTCGGCGACGCCGATGTGCCGGTGCACGTGTTGACCGCGGATGACCTGTCGACGGCGGCGCCGTTCGACCTGGTGCTGCTGAGCTGCAAGGCCTACGACCTGGACAGTGCGATGGACGCCATCGCGCCGGCCGTCGCCGCGGGTGCGCGCGTGTTGCCACTGCTCAACGGCCTGTGTCAGTACGAGGCACTGGACGCGCGCTTCGGGTTCGACCATGTGTTGGGTGGCCTCTGCTTCATCAGCGCCGCGCTGGGCGCGGATGGCGAAATCCTGCACCTGGGCAAGCCGGCATCGATGACGTTCGGCGAACGCGTCGGCCAGACGCCGGACGCACGCCTGCAGGCACTCGCTGCCGCGTGCGCGCAGGCCGGCATCGATCACCTGCACACGCCGGACATCGCGCAGGCGCAGTGGGTGAAGTACAGCTTCCTCACCGCGTTGGCGGCCGGTACCTGCACGATGCGTGCCCCGATCGGCACCATCGTGGCGGGCGAGGGCGGTGCGGACTTCATGGCGGCCCTGCACGAGGAATGCCTGGCGGTCGCAGCCGCGTTCGGCCAACCGGTGCCTGCGGCCGCACAGGCGGCGGCACGCGAGACGCTGGTTGCCGAGGGTTCGCCGATGAAGGCGTCGATGCTGCGCGACCTGGAAGCGGGACAGCGTGTGGAGGCCGCGCACATTGTCGGCGACATGCTCCACCGTGCGGATGCGCTCGGTGTCGACACGCCTAGGCTGCGGACGGCCTGGGTGCATCTGCAGGCCTACGAAACGCAACGCGCGGCCGATTGAGGAGTCAGGCCTGCCGCGGCACCGGCAGACGGAAGAACGCACGCGCCGTCGCCGTCGTGGCGGCGGCGGTGACCTCGATGTCCTCGCCACGGTCGCGCGCCAGCTCGGCGACGATGTGGGCGAGGTACATCGGCTCGTTGCGCCGGTGCGAAGGCTGCGGCTTGACCGTGCGCGGCAGCAGGTAGGGCGCGTCGGTCTCGATCATCAGGCGGTTGGCCGGGATGTTCTTGACCAGCTCGCGCAGGTGCAGGCCGCGGCGCTCGTCGCACAGCCAGCCGGTGATGCCGATATGCCAGTCCTGGTCGAGGCAGTCGAACAGTTCCTTCTTCGTGCCGGTGAAGCAGTGCACGACGGCCGGGCCCAGCTTGCCGTCGAAGTTCTTCATCATCGCCACGAAATCGTCGTGCGCGTCGCGCTGGTGCAGGAACAGCGGCTTGCCGGTGTCCACCGCAATCTGCAGCTGGCGATCGAACGCCTTGCGCTGCGCGGGACGCGGCGAGAAGTCGCGGAAGTAGTCCAGCCCGCACTCGCCCACGGCCACGACTTCCGGGTGCGCATGCAGCGCTCGCATTTCGGCATCGCATTCGTCGGTGTACTCGGTGGCGTGGTGCGGATGCACGCCAGCGGTGGCGAACAGTTCGCCCGCATGCGCCTGCGCCAGCCGCAGCGCGGTGGGCGAGTGCTCGCGGCTGGCGCCGGTGACCACCTGCTGCACCACGCCGGCCTCGCGCGCGCGCTGCAGCACGGCGTTGCGGTCGTGGTCGAAGCTTTCGTGGGTGAGGTTGGCGCCGATGTCGATGAGATCCATGCCCGCATTTTAAGCCCTGGCGTCCGGTCGTTGTGGCAGTGATACCCGATGTGGGAGCGACGTCGGTCGCGAAGAGGCACTCCCGGCGATCTTTCGCGACTGACGTCGCTCCCACAGCCCGTTTCATGCATTGCGGCGCGCAGGCCTTATCCTTTGCGCCGCATGCCGTCGCCTACCTTCCCGATCACCCCGCTGCTGCCGGACATCGTCCGCAGCCTGTCCGAGCATCCGCGCCTGGTGCTGGAAGCGCCGCCCGGTGCCGGCAAGACCACGCAGGTGCCGTTGGCGTTGCTGGACGAACCGTGGCTGCACGGCCGCAAGATCATCGTGCTGGAACCACGCCGCGTGGCCGCACGCGCGGCTGCCGGATTCATGGCGAAGCAGCGTAGCGAGGCCGTCGGCGGCACGGTCGGCTACCGCATCCGCTTCGAGAACAAGGTCGGTCCGGACACGCGGATCGAGGTCGTCACCGAAGGCATCCTCACCCGGATGATCCAGGACGATCCGATGCTCGAGAACGTCGGTGCGATCCTGTTCGATGAATTCCACGAACGTCATCTCGCCGGCGATCTCGGCCTGGCGCTCGCGCTGGACGTGCAGGCGCAGCTGCGCGAGGACCTGCGCCTGGTCGTCATGTCGGCCACGCTGGACGGTGAGAAGCTGGCACGCTTCCTCGACGCGCCGCGCCTGAGCAGCGAGGGTCGCGGTTTCCCGGTGCAGGTGGCGCACTTCCCTGCGCGTCGCGACGAATCGCTGGAAGTCCAGGTGCGCCGCGCCGTCGAACATGCGGTGCAGTCGCATCCCGGCGACGTGCTGGTGTTCCTGCCGGGCCAGCGCGAGATCGCGCGCGTGGAGGCGATGCTGAGCCCCTCTCCCGCCGGGAGAGGGGTTGGGGAGAGGGGCAACGAAGGCCGCGATGGGGCCGGCAACATGACTGCGCTCGCCCCTCATCCGCCCTCCGGGCACCTTCTCCCGAGGGGAGAAGGGAAAGAGGATTTCATCGTGCTGGCGCTGCACGGCGAGTTGCCGGTCGAAAAGCAGTCCGAAGCGCTGCAGCCCGATCCGCAGGGTCGCCGCCGCGTGGTGCTGGCGACCAACGTGGCTGAGTCGTCGGTGACGTTGCCCGGCGTACGCGTCGTGATCGACAGCGGCCTGGCACGCGAACCGTCCTACGATCCGAACAGCGGCTTCTCCCGACTAGAAGTCGCAACGATTTCGCAGGCCTCCGCCGACCAGCGCGCCGGTCGCGCCGGTCGTGTCGCCGATGGCTGGGCCTACCGCTTGTGGCCACAATCGCAGCGACTGGACCCGCAGCGCCGGCCGGAGATCGCGCTGGTCGAACTCGGTGCGCTGGCGCTTGAACTGGCCGCCTGGGGCAGCGACGCGTTGCGCTTCGTCGACACGCCGCCGCCGGGTGCGATGAACGCGGCGCGCGATCTGTTGCGCCGCCTTGGCGCGCTGACGACGACGAACGCCATCACGCCCCTCGGCAAGCGCATGCTGGCGTTGGGTACGCATCCGCGCCTGGCCGCGATGCTGCTGTCGGCGGGCGAGGGCGATGACCGCGCACTGGCCTGCGATCTCGCCGCACTGGTCGAAGCACGCGATCCGCTGCGCATGGGCGGCGACGCGCTGGCGGCACGCTGGCGGGCACTGGCCGCGTTCCGTACGGGACGCGCACCGGGCGACGCCAACCGCTCCGGCCTGGCGGCCATCGACGCTGCTGCCAAGCAATGGCGCCGCCGCGTGCGTGAGTCCGCGCCGCCGCCTTCGTCGGTCGAAGCGCACCGGCTCGGTGACGTGCTGATGCATGCGTTCCCGGACCGCATCGGTTTCCAGCATCCGCAGGATACGCGCCGCTACCTGCTGGCGAATGGCCGCAGTGCGCGGCTGTTCGACGACAGCGCGCTGGTCGGCGAACCGTGGATCGTCGTCAGCGAGCTGCGCCACGAGAACCGCGATGCACTGGTGCAACGCGGCGCCCCGGTGGACGAGCAGCGCCTGCGCCGCGAGTTTGCCGACCGCTTCGTCACCGAAGACACCGTGCGCTGGGACGCCGCGCGGCGTGCGCTGTCCGCCCAGCGCGAGTCGCGTTTCGACCAGATCGTGTTCGACGCGCGTCCGGCCGGGCGCGTCGATCCCGTGCTTGCTGCCGCTGCCTTGACCGATGCGGTGCGCGATCTCGGTCTGGAGGCACTCGCGTGGCCGGAGTCGCTTCAGCAATGGCGCGAGCGCGTGCGCTGCCTGCGCGAGTGGATGCCGGACCTCGGCCTGCCTGATCTGTCGGACGACGCGCTGATGGCTACGCTCGATGACTGGCTGAAACCTGCGTTCGCCGGCAAGACCCGGCTGGAGGCGCTGGGCGAGGACGACCTGGCGAACGCGCTGAAGTCGGGCATGGAGTGGTCGCTGCGCCAGCGCATCGACCAGCTGGCGCCGACCCGCATCACCGTGCCGTCCGGCATGGAGCGGCGCATCGAGTACGCGCATGGCCAGCCGCCGGTGCTGGCGGTGAAGCTGCAGGAACTGTTCGGCCTGGCCGACACGCCGCGCGTGGCCGATGGACGCGTGCCGTTGCTGCTGCACCTGCTGTCGCCCGGCGGCAAGCCGCTGCAGGTGACCTCCGATCTGCGCAACTTCTGGAACTCGACCTATGCCGAGGTCAGGAAGGAAATGAAGGGGCGGTATCCGAAGCATCCGTGGCCGGACGATCCGTGGAGTGCGCAGGCGACCCATCGCGCCAAGCCCCGCGGTACGTAGCGTGCGCTGCGCGCACGACGCACGACGCCTGGGGTCCATTCAGCCCGGGGCCAGCGCGGGGCCGCGGAACTAACACCGCGTAAACATCCTCGCCCGGACACTGGCGGCATCCCCACACCCACCAGGGAACATCCCATGAGCAAGCTGACCACCATCACCGACCGTGCGCTGGAGCTGGCGAGCCAGGCCGGCACCAGCCTCAAGCACGCCGTGCCGAGCGCAGACAAGCTGCTGCAGACCGGCGCCGCGCTGGGGGTCGCCAAAACCGGTGGCAAGCTCGCGGTGAACTTCGTCCGGCGCAATCCCGCCGTCGCCGTGGCGACGGGCATCGGCGTGGGCCTGTTGGCGCTGGTGGCCTATCGCAAGCGCAAGCAGGATCAGGCCACCGGTGCGATCGAAGGCAAGTCGCGTCGCGTGGAAGCCCGCAAGGTCAACGGCAAGGCGTCCACCGCGCGCAAGACCGGCACGCCGCGCAAGCCGCGCAGCACGGCCCGTTCCGCCGAAAGCTGATTCGATCCTTGTGCCGTCAGATCTCGCGCCACGCACCGGGCGCGAGATCGCCGAGTGAGCTGTCGCCCATGGCGGCACGGACCAGCCGCAGGGTCGGCAGGCCGACAGCCGCCGTCATCCGCCGGACCTGCCGGTTGCGTCCCTCGGTGATCGTCACCGACAGCCACGCATCCGGCACCGTCTTGCGGAACCGCACCGGCGGATCGCGCGGCCACAGCGCCGGCGCAGGCTCGATGCGTTCGACCAGCGCGGGGCGCGTCGGTCCGTCGTTCAACACCACGCCACGCTGCAGCTGAGCCAGCTGCGCAGCCGTCGGCGTGCCTTCCACCTGTACCCAGTAGGTCTTCGGTTGCTTGTGGCGCGGATCGGTCAGCCGGTTCGCCAGCGTGCCGTCGTCGGTGAGCAGCAACAGGCCTTCGCTGTCGTAGTCCAGCCGCCCGGCCGCGTACACGTTCGGCGGCAGGCCGAACTCCGCCAGCGTCCGCCGCGGCGGATCGCTGCGATCGGTGAACTGGCAGAGCACGTTGAAGGGCTTGTTGAACGCGATCAGCATGGGGTGGTGACCCGCAACGCCGCGACCCTGTGCGGATCGCGGCGCATCGAGCCGGGCCGGATCAGTGGTGCGGCTTCACGAACCGCAGCGTCATGCGGTCGCTCTCGCCGATGGCCTGGTACTTGGCGCGCTCGGCTTCCGGGTGCTGGTTCGTGGGCGGCAGCGTCCACACGCCGTTCGCGTAGTCCTTGGTGTCCTTCGGATTCGCGTTGACCTCGCTCTTCGCGTCGAGGCGGAAGCCGGCCGCTTCGGCGAGCGCGATGACCTGCGCTTCGCTGACGTAGCCTGAATCATCACCCGCCGCCACGTCCTTGTTCGCACGGTGCTCCACCACGCCCAGCACGCCGCCCGGCTTCAGCACGGCGAAGAAGCCCTTGAACATGCCCTCTGCCTGGTTGGCGCTGCGCCAGTTGTGCACGTTGCGGAAGGTCAGCACGACGTCGGCCGAACCCGCGGCACCGAACACTGGCGTGGCCGGGTTGTATTTCACGACGGTGCTCTTGTCGAACTGAGCAGGACCGTCGGTGAACTTCTTCTGCAGGCCGTCGAGGCTGCGCTGCTGGTAGCTGCGGCTTTTCTCCGACACGGATGCGGGATCGACCACGGCAGCTACGTAGTGGCCGGCGGCCTTCAGGTAGGGCGCGAGCACTTCCGAGTACCAGCCGCCGCCGGGTGTGATCTCGATGACGGTCTGCGTCGGTGCAACGCCGAAAAACGAAAGCGTTTCCTTCGGATGGCGATAGACGTCGCGCGCGGCATTCTTCGGATCGCGCCACGCACCCGTCAGCGCGGCGTCCAGCGCGGTCGCGTCCGCAGCCGACAATGCATGGGCGGGCGCAGCCTGCTTGGCCGGCGATGCAGCGAGCGCGGGTTGCGAGGCGGCAAGCGCCGCGACGAGTGCCAGGGACAGCGGAATACGGATCGTCATGTGTCAGCCCTCCAGAAAGGTGCGCGGAGCCTAGCACGCAGCATGTTCAGCCCGCATGGCGGTCGCCGCACCGCAGGCACGCTTCGTCGCATCCGCATGCAGGGTCGCTAGACTGCGGTCATCGACAATTCCGGAGAAACGACATGGGCACCCAAGAGGCGATCCATAACACCCGCATCGTGCTCGCCTCACGCCCACAGGGTGAGCCAACGGTCGACGACTTCCGTCTTGAGCGGGTGCCAGTGCCGGTGCCCGAGGACGGCCAGGTGTTGCTGCGAAACCACCATCTGTCGCTCGATCCATACATGCGTGGGCGGATGAATGCCGGGCGTTCGTATGCCAAGCCGGTCGAGATCGGCGAGGCGATGGATGGCGGTACGGTGTCGGAAGTCGTCGAGTCGCGCCATCCCGACCTGCAGGTCGGCGACGTGGTGCTGGCGCACGGTGGCTGGCAGACGCATGCGGTGGCCGATGGAAAGACATTGAAGCGCAAGCTCGATGCGAACATCGCGCCATTGACCACCGCGCTGGGCGTGTATGGCATGCCCGGGTTCACCGCGTACGTTGGCCTGCACGAGATCGGTCAGCCGAAACCGGGCGAGACCGTCGTGGTCGCCGCGGCCAGCGGCCCGGTCGGTGCCACCGTCGGCCAGATCGCGAAGCTGCAGGGCGCGCGCACGGTCGGCATCGCCGGCGGCGAGCGCAAGCGCACCTATCTGCACGACGAACTCGGCTTCGACGTCGCGCTGGACCATCGCGCGCCGGACTTCGCCGCGCAGCTGCGTGCGGCCTGTCCGGACGGCATCGATGTCTACTTCGAGAATGTCGGCGGCACGGTGTTCGATGCGGTGGTGCCGCTGCTCAACGATTTCGCCCGCATCCCGGTGTGCGGCCTGGTCGCGCACTACAACGACAAGGCGTTGCCGGCTGGTCCGGATCGCATGGCGTGGCTGATGAGCCAGATCCTTACCCGCCACCTGACGGTGCGCGGCTTCATCCAGCACGATTTCATCGCGCTGTATCCGCAATTCCTGCGCGAGATGGGTGGCTGGCTGGCGGAAGGAAAGATCCGCTGGCGCGAGGATGTCATCGACGGGCTGGAGAATGCACCGCGTGCGTTGATCGGTCTGCTGCGCGGGGAGAACTTCGGCAAGGTGGTCGTGAAACTCTGAGCGTCGCGACTCAGCGCTCGATGCCGTTCTCGGCTTCGTACGCCTGCATCGTCGCGATGGCGTCCAGCATGTAGGCGTACCACGCTTCCTCGATATCGCCGAGCGGTCCGATCATGCGCTCGAAGTCCGGCGTCGACTCGCCATGGGCAAGCAGCTGCTTGTAAGCCGCTGCATACCTGCCGTTCTCGTAGTGGAACAGGAAGTGGGTCAGGCCCCAGTAGTGCAGGTAGTAAAGGTTGACGTGCTGGTCGACGCCGGGGCCACGGCCTTCCAGCAAGTCGCGCAACGGGATGAAGCGAGCGGCAGCGACATCCGCCTGCAGGCTTCCCATCAGCTTCATGCGCGACAGCCACCAGATCGGGTAGGTATCGGGATCGCTTCGACCCGGTGTCAGCACACCATCCTCGAGCCAGCTCGCGCCCAGGTAGCCGGCGACACCCTCGTTGGCCCACGCGGGCAGGCGCCAGCCGGCGACTTCGGTATTCAACTGGTGCACCGCCTCATGCAGCATCCAGTGATGCGGGTTCTCCTTCCCGCCGCCGTAGTAGGCATAGCAGGCCGGGCGCAGGTAGTACGCTTCGGCCCAGGGCCGGCTACGGTTGTTGCGCTGGAACTCCTCGCGATCGGCATACAGCACCAGCGTGAGTGGCCGGGCAGCCGCGCGGACTTCGTCGGCGAACAGCGCCATGTAAGCGGCATGCAGGCTCTCCGCTGCATCCGCGACCTGCCGCGTCTGATCCGGTGTCGCCGTACTGTGTACGCGGTAATGCGACGTCTCCAGCAGAGTCGCGCCCGCGGGAATCCGCGCGACCGGCGCCCGTGCGGCGGGCCCGGGATCCGCGTGTTGCCATGCCACGATGCCGACGATCAGCGCCAGTGACGCCAGCACCACGGCGACCAGGACGGTCCGGCGCATCATGCGGCCGGCGGCACCGGCAGGCTGACATTCATCAGCGTGGGATCTTCCGGATCCAGCTTCACCGCGAAGCCCAGGCTCTCGCACATCGCGAGCATGGTGCGGTTCTCGCGCAGCACCTGGCCTTCGATGATCTTCAGGCCTTGCCACTGCGCGTACTCGATCATGATCTGCATCAGCTTCCAGCCGATGCCGTGGCCCTTCAGGTCCGAGCGCACCAGGATGCCGTACTCGCCCTTCTCGTAGTTGGCGTCGGCATGCAGGCGCACCGCGCCCAGCATCTCGTGCGTGCCGGGATGCACCGCGACCAGCGCGATCGAGCGTGCGTAATCGAGCTGGGTCAGGCGGGCGATGAACTCGTGGCTGAAGTGGCGCACCGACTGGAAGAAGCGCAGGCGCAGGTCTTCGTCGGTGATGTGGGTGAAGAACTCGCGGAACATCGCGTCGTCTTCCGGTCGCACCGGGCGCACCAGCGCCGGTTGGCCGTCGGCGAGCGGGATCGTGCGTTCCCACTCGGTCGGATACGGAAAGATCGCAAAACGCGGATGGCCGCGGCCCTTGTGCAGCGCGCGCCCGCGCGCGACCGCGATGCGCGCATCGACGGCGACCACGCCGTCGCGGTCGGCCAGCAGCGGATTGATGTCGAGCTGCTGGATCTCCGGAAGGTCGGCCGCGAGTTGCGCCAGCTTCACCAGCACCAGTGCGACGGCGCGCTCGTCGGCCGCCGGCACGTCGCGGTAGGCCTTCAGCACGCGCGACACGCGGGTGCGCGCGATGAGTTCGTGCGCCAGGCGCAGGTCCAGCGGCGGCAGCGCGACCGCCTGGTCGTTGATGACCTCCACCGCGGTACCGCCGCGGCCGAACGCGATGACCGGGCCGAACACCGGATCGTCGGCGATGCCGGCGATCAGTTCGCGCGCCTTCGGCCGCAGCAGCGTGGGCTGCACCAGCACGCCCTCGATGCGGGCGTCCGGCCGGCGTTCGCGCGCGCGTTGCAGGATGCCGGCGGCAGCTTCGCGGACGGCGTTCGCGTTGGGCAGGTTGAGGCGGACGCCATCAACGTCCGACTTGTGCGGAATGTCGGGCGACAGGATCTTCACCGCGACGGTGGCGCCCTCGGCCAGCAACGGCGCGGCGATGCGCGCGGCATCGTCGGCATCGCGAGCGCGCCACAGCGGCGCCATCGGGATGCCATAGGCGGCGAGCAACTGCGTCGTCGCCAATGGGTCCAGCCAGGTCTGTCCTGCATCGAGTGCGGCCTCGACCAGCATGCGCGCGGTGGCGATGTCCGGGCTGAAGTCCTCCGGCAGGCTGGGCGGGGTCTCCATCAGGGCGGCCTGCACCTCGCGATGGCGGACCAGGTGCATGAAGCCGGCGACCGCGTCGGACTCGTTCGGATAGCGCGGGATCTGGGCCTCGTCGAGCACGGCTTCGGCCTGCGGGTCGTTGCCCAGCCAGACGGTGAAGACCGGTTTGCGCGCACCGTGCGCGGGTCGCTGCGACAGCACGCGGGTGACCGCGTGCGCGGCTTCCGACGACGACGACAGCACCGTCGGTACGTTGACCGCGAGCAGCGCATCGTTCTCCGGATCGGCGAGCAGCGCTTCGATCGTCGCGGCATAACGGTCGGCGTCGATGTCGGTCAGCAGATCGACCGGATTGGTCCGCGACCAGCCCACCGGCAGCAAGCGGTCCAGCGCATCGCGGGTGGCGTCCGACAGCGTCGCCAGCGTGCCGCCCTGTTCGTACAGATGGTCGACGGACAATGCGCCTACGCCGCCGCCATTGGTCAGCACAGCGAGCCGGCGTCCGTGGAACGGGCGCACCTGGCCGAGCGTGCGCGCAGCGGCGAACAGATCATGCAGCGAGCGCACGCGCAGCAGGCCCGCGCGGCGGAACGCGGCGCCATACACCGCGTTCGGTTTCGCCAGGTTCTGCGTATGCGTGCTGCCTGCCGGCGTGACCTGCGCGTTGCCACCGTGGCCCGACTTCACCACCACCACGGGCTTGGTGCGCGCCGCGGCGCGCGCCGCCGACATGAACTTGCGTGCGTCGCGGATGGTTTCGACGTACAGCAGGATCGCCCGCGTGCGGTGGTCCGTCGCGAAGTAATCCAGCAGATCGGCGAAGTCGACGTCCAGCGCATCGCCCAGCGACACCACGGCGGAAAAGCCGACCGGCTGGCTCATGCTCCACTCGACGAGCCCACCGGAAATCGCACCCGACTGCGAAATGAGCGCGAGATCGCCCGCCTTCGGGAAGCGGCTGGCGAGGCTGGCGTTGAGGCGCGCATGCGGTGCGATCACGCCCAGGCAGTTCGGGCCAAGGACGCGCAGGCCCTTCTCGCGCGTCAACGCTTCCAGCTGCGCGGCGGGCGAACCGGGGCCACTGCCCATCGCGGCGGTCAGTACCACCACGGCGGCCGCGCCTTTTTCGGCGGCTTCCGCGGCGATCTGCGGCACCGTCGCCGCAGGTGTCGCGATCACCACCAGGTCCGGTGTCCAGGGCAGCTCGCGCAGGTGGCGCGCGATGGCGACGCCGTCCATCGGGGTCGGATGCTTGTTCACCAGCCCGATCTTTCCGTCGAAGCCGGCCGCCAGCAGGTTCTCGATCACCGCACGGCCGACCGAACGCGGCCGCGACTGGCTGCCCACCACCGCGACGGCGCGAGGCCGGAAGATCGAATCGAGGCGGTACGTGCTCATGGCGGGACGGCGTTCTCCGGATGCAGGCAAGGGTAGCGCGATGCGCATTGCGACCGCATGCGCGCCATCACGCCAGCTTCAACGCATCCGGATACGGCGCAGTATCCGGGTAATCGCCGGCGGCGAGATGCGACTGGAGGTCGCGCCACCACGCCGGACGGAACAGCTCGCCATGCGCGGCCTTGAGCGCTTTCGCCTGTGCGTCGGGCAGGCCGAGGAACTGCGGGAAGCGTTCGGGGAAGACATCGCCGGCATCCACATGGAACCACGGGCCATCGGCCATCTGCTCCTCGTACGTGCTCGGCTGCGGCCAGTCGCGGAAGCGGCAGTCGGCGACCAGGCGCAGTTCGTCGTAGTCGTAGAACACCACGCGGCCGTGGCGCGACACGCCGAAGTTCTTCAGCAGCATGTCGCCGGGGAAGATGTTGTTGCGCGCCATGTCCTTGATCGCCTGCCCGTAGTCGAGCGCGGCGGTGCGCGCCGCCTCGGCCTTCTGTTCGCGCAGGTACAGGTTCAACGGGCGCAGGCGTCGCTGCACATAGCAGAGATGGATGACCAGGTCGTTGTCGTCCTCGCTCAGGCTCTGCCCGCAGCTTTCGCGCAGTTCCTGCAGCAGCTCCGGCGAGAAGCGTACACGCGGGAAGCGCAGGAAACGGAACGCCTGCGTATCCAGCAGCCGGCCGACGCGGTCCAGGTGGAACACCAGGTCGTATTTTTCCTCCACGTCCTGCCGGCTCATCGCCTTGGGGTAGGCGAAGCGATCGCGGATCACCTTGAACACCAGCGGGTAGCTGGGCAGGGTGAACACCGCCATCACCATGCCGGGCGTGCCTTCGGCGTGCACCAGCCGTTCGTCCGGCTGCGCGTGGAAGTGATGGAAGAAGGTGCGGTAGCGCTCGGTCTTGCCCTGCTTGGCGCGGCCGAGCACGGTGTAGATCTCGTCGATCGGCTTGCCCGGCAGAAGCGAGCGCAGGAACACCACCGCGTCGCCGACCGTCGCCAGGTCGGCGTGGAAATAGCTGCGCGAGGTGCCGAACAGATGCGCCACGTCGCCACGATGGGTCAGCACGGCTTCCGCCTTCAGCTGGCCGCCGTCGTTGACCAATGCGATGACGCAGGGCGAGAACCGATGCTCTCCGAATACGCGGCCCACGAGGTAGGCGCGGCGTTCGCGATAGAACACGGTATCCAGCAGTTCGATGCCGCGGACGGGATTGGCGCCCCAGTGCGCCAGGTCGTCCTGCAGGCGCACGGCGATGGCCGCGGCACAGCGCGTGCGGTGCGCGTACGGCACATCGAACCGGTAATCGCCGAGCATCCGCGCGAAGGTATCGGTCGGCCGCTGTTCGGATACGGCATAACTGTGGCGCGCGACCGGATGGGTGATCGCATCGGTGGGCTCCACGTCCAGCGCGACGAACTCCAGCGCGGGATCGACGCCGCGGGTGCGGAAGAACCGCCGGCTCAGCGTGTTGTAGAAGGTCTTGTAGAGCTCGCGGTCGATCTGTCCCGCGATCAGCTGTTCGAAGGCCGCACGCGCGTCGATCCAGGGCGCGCGATCGTGCGCACGCCCGAGCAGCGTGGACTGCAGGCGTAGCGCGCACTCGGCGATGCACTGGTCGTACAGTTCGATGCGCTCCACCGCGTCGCCCCGCGCGCCGGCCCAGTCCATCGTCTCGAACCGGACTTTCGCGCGCTGCGTGATCTCGGCGAACCGCGCGTGGTAGTCCGCGAAGGCGTCGTGGATCAGGCGGGCGATGGCATTCTCGTGGACCATGCGCAGGATGTTAGCCGGCGCGCGCTGGAGTCATCGCTCCACCGCGATGCCGGCCTGTTCCAGCAGCCAGCCGCGCACCTTGCGGAAGCCCGGATGGGAGAGGCTGCGCTCGGGGTAGACCAGGTAGTGCGCGAAGTCGGCCTGCAGCCGCTTCTTCGTCAGCGTCACCAGCCGGCCGGCCTTCACCAGCGGCTCGGCCAGCGTCCAGCGCGCCAGCGCCACGCCGACGCCCTGCGCCGCGGCCTGGTGCAGCGTCTCGGTGTCGTCGAACTGGGCCACGTAGCGCGCCGGCGCTTGCCCGCCGAAATGCTCGAACCAGTCCTTCCAGCGGTTGGCCGGGTCGCCGAGCAGCGGCAGCTTCGCCATCTGGTCCGGGGCCGGCTTGCCGTGCTGCTTTACCAGCGCTGGACTGGCCACCGGCGTGATCCATTCGTGGAAGAGGAACTCGGCGTGCACGTTCGGCCAGCGGCCCCCGCCGAGGCGCAGCGCCAGGTCCACCGGCTCGCGCTCGAAGTCGACGACGTGCGTGCTCGATTGCAGGTTGAGGCCCAACTCGGGATGTGCCGCGAGGAACGCGGGCAGGCGCGGCACCAGCCACGCGGTCGCCATCGACGGGATCAGGCTGAGCGTCACCGTGTGGTCGTTGCGCAGCGTGGCGCGACGCAGGGCATGGTCGATGGTGTCGAGCGGGCCGGAGATCGCATCGAACAACCGCTGTCCGTGTGGCGTCAGTTCCACCCCGCGCGGGCCACGCGCCAGCAGCTTGTGGCCCAGCCGTTGCTCCAGCAGCCGCATGCGATGGCTCAGTGCGCTGACGGTGAGGTGCATGGCTTCCGCCGCACGCGTCAGGTTGCGCAGGCGGGCAGCGGTGACGAAGGCATCCACCTGGTCCAGCGGCAGCCGGCTCATCTTGAATCCACCTCAAGGCTGGGTTGCGGAGCTTTCGCTTTTTGGGGGCAGATGATGCGCCTAGCTTGGTAAGCCTTCAAGCCGGACGACGGCGCAACGTAGCAGTGCCATGCAGACCGAAACCAGAAAGCAGTGGTGGCAGCAATTGGGTGGCATGAGCCAGGGCGCGTTGTTCCTGCAGGGTCATGTCGTGCAGCCCGTCGAGGCAACGCAGGCACAGGAAGCGCGCCGTCACCATGTGCACGACGCGGCAGGCAAGGTGCGGCATCAACACGCGGTGCAGCGATTGGGTGCGCGGCGCCTGCATCTGCTCGTCTCGTTGCTGTCGGCCGAGCGGCCCGTTCCCTGAAAGCGCTGCAGGCATCCGATTGCCCGGCAGCGGGCGACGATCGAGCATTTCCTCGTGGGAGCGACGTCAGTCGCGAAACAGCTTCCGCGGTAATCCATCGCGACTGACGTCGCTCCCACATCGGCTTCGATGCTGCCGTCAGGCCTTCACGTAGACCCAGGCATCGTGGCCGGATTTCAGCCGGACCTGCACCCGCGTGTAGTCGGCGACTTCGTAGCGGTCCGCCGCCGCGAGTTCGTCGGCGCTGATGCGGAACACGGTGCCGGCCACTTCGTCGGCGGGTTCGTCGCTCGGACTGACGATGGGATGGAAGCGTTCGCCACTGGCGGCGAGCACATCGGGATCGGTGATCTCCACCATCGTCCGCGCGTAACCGGTCATCGCATCCGGTTCGCCGTCGAGCCGGCGGCCGAACGAGGAGAGCTGCACGCTTTCCAGCTGCAGCGTGCCGTAGGAAAACAGCAGGATGTCGCGATCCGCCATGGGCGTGCCACCCGTTCGTGGACGCCCAGCATGCGGGTGCGGAGGCGTGCTCCGCAATGCATGACTGCCGGGCGACATGGACCGCCCGGCGTGTCCGGGTCAGATGCTCAGCTGGCTTTCGACGTCCAGCACCTTGCGGCGCGCCAGTGCGAGGTTCGACTTGTTGCGGTCGAGCACCACGTAGAAGAACAGCCCCGGCTTCGAGGCCACCGGGCGCATGATGTGGTACGCCTTGCCCAGCGAGATCAGGATGTCCTCGATGGTGTCGTTGAGCTTGAGCGCGTTGGCGGTCTTCATCTTGGCGCGGATCACCTCGGTGTTGCCCGCGGCCGCCACTTCCATGTCCATACCGGCGCCGGCCTCGCCCAGCAGCATGCCACTCTCGTAGTCGACCAGCGCCACCGCCTGCGCACCGTCGATGGTCATCAGTTCGTTCAACGAATCGCCGAGTCCTGCCATGTCGCACCCCTGTGGTTGATATGAAGAGCCATGCTTACCTCGACGCGGGCCGGCTCAGGACCCAGCGAGTTCGGCCAGGACGTTCCGGCCGCATTCCTTCGCGCTCCACAGCACGTTGCCGATCACGCTGCGGTGGTCGCAGGCGGCCATCAGCAGCAATGGCGTGTCGTCCGTCCGCAGCGAGAGCATCAGTACCTTGCCGTGTTCGGATTCGAGCATCAGCACGCCCAGTTGGCCCAGCGACAGTTCGCGGCCGATGGCGGCGGCCAGTGCCAGCATCGCGCTGGTCATCGCCGCCAGGCGCTCTCCGTTCGCTGATGCGGGGTTCGACTGCGCCAGCGCGAAACCGTCGACGCTGGCGACCACGGCCGTGCGGACGCCATCGACCGAATCGGAGAACTCACTCAGGCGGCGCTCCACGTTGGCGCGCACGGGTTCGCCGAGTCCGCGGTGGCGCTGTCCGTCAGCCATGCGATCCCACCAGATCCATGGCTTCGATCTCCGACATCAGCACATCCATCAACATCATCACGGCCGCATCGGAGCGCGGATCGAACGGCACCACCGGCAGCGCGCGCAGCAGGTCCATCGCGCGTGTCGCGAGCGCGTCGATATCGGCGTGCGGCGCGAGATCCAGCTTCGACACGCCAATGGCCGCCGCCACGTCCGGCGCGTGGTCGCGCAGCGTCCTCAGGTAGCGGTCGAGGTCGGCGACGAACGCCGGCACGCTCGCATCCGCCAAGACCAGCACGCCGCTGGCGCCCTGCAGCAGCACGGGCCAGATGAAGTCGAAGCGCGCCTGGCCCGGCGTGCCGTACAGGCGCAGGCGGTCGCCGTTCGGCAGGTCGATGTCGGCATAGTCCATCGCCACCGTCGTCGACAGCTTGTCGGACGCCGCGTCGGTGTTGGCCACGTCGGTATCCACCATCCGGTCGCCGGCAAGCGCGCGTACCAGCGTGGACTTGCCGGCGCCCATTGCGCCCAGCACCACGATCTTGTGCTCGCGCGGACTCACGAGGCGGTGCTCCGCAGGCTGCGCCACATGCGCGCCAGCATCGAGCCACCATGCGCCGCTGCCGGCGAGGGCGCGGCGCGCGCGGCGGACGCCGGGGTTTCCACCATCGCGTAGCCGCACAGGTAGGCCGACCGGACGAAGGCCTGCACGGTGTCGCTGTCCAGCTCCAGCATCCGCCGGCATTCGTCCACCGTGCTCGGCCGTTTCAGCAGCAGCGAACACAGGCGAAAACCGTCGTGCTGATGCGCGAGCAGGCGGAAATCCGGCCAGCGCAGCAGACGGATGCGTGCGTGGTGCAGCAGCCGGCGATCCAGATCGTCCCACTCGCCACCGTGCTGCGCGATCTGCCACAGGACCGGGCGCAGTGGCTGGTGGACGTGTCCGCTCGCGAGCGATGCGAAGCGGTCGGCTGGAAGTTCCTGCAGGACGATACGGCCGAAGCCCGCGCCGAGCGCCCACACCAGCGGCCGTGCCAGCATCGCGGTATTCACCGGCACGCCGTGGTCCTGCGCGAAATCGATCAACAGGCGAGGCTGGCCGTCGAGGGACAACTGCGCGAATCCGGCTTTCTGCCACAGACGTTGGCGCAAGCGCTGCGTCAGCGGCTTGCTGCCGGTGACGGCGGGCAGCAGCGTCGACGTGGCGTCGTCGCCCGCATCGGCGTGCGAGAGCGACGATGGCACTGGCCGATCCCGTTGGTGCGGGTCGGCTGCAAGACGGCTGGCCATGCTCTTCCCCTGAAAGAAGCACTGCGACGACACCGGTGTGGTGTGCCACGTACGGTATGCAAACCACCACGGGCGATTCGTGCGGGCAACCACAGAACCGCGAGCGGCACGCGACGTATCTGCATGAACCTGACGCGCGGCGTGCGCGCAAAGAAAAACCCGCGCCGGAGCGCGGGTTTTTCCTGACAGGGAACACCGGACAGCGACGCCACGAAGGCATCGCCGCAGCGCTTACAGCGCGGCGAGCGCGTCGTTGAACGTCTTGCTGGGACGCATCGCCGCCGAGGTCTTTGCGATGTCGGGGTGGTAGTAACCGCCGATGTCGAGCGCCTTGCCCTGCGCGCCGTTCAACTCGCCGAGGATGGTCGCCTCGTTGTCGGCCAGCACCTTCGCCAGCGGGGCGAACTTGGCCTTCAGCTCCGCATTCTCATCCTGTGCTGCGAGCGCCTGCGCCCAGTACAGGGCCAGGTAGAAATGGCTGCCGCGGTTGTCGAGTTCGCCGACCTTGCGCGCAGGCGAGCGGTTCTCGTCCAGGATGCGGCCGTTGGCCACGTCCAGCGCGTTCGCCAGCACCTTCGCCGGCGTGTTGAGGTAGCGCTGGCCCAGGTGTTCCAGCGATGCGGCCAACGCCAGGAACTCGCCCAGCGAATCCCAGCGCAGGTAGTCCTCTTCCAGGAACTGCTGCACGTGCTTCGGGGCGGAACCGCCGGCGCCGGTCTCGAACAGGCCGCCACCGGCCATCAGCGGCACGATCGACAGCATCTTGGCGCTGGTGCCCAGCTCCATGATCGGGAACAGGTCGGTCAGGTAGTCACGCAGCACGTTGCCGGTCACCGAGATGGTGTCCTCGCCCTTGCGGGTACGTTCCAGCGACACCTTCATCGCCTCGACCGGCGGCAGGATGCGGATGTCCAGCGCATCGATGGTGTAGTCCTTCAGGTACTGCTCGACCTTGGCGATCACCTGCGCGTCGTGCGCGCGGGCCTTGTCCAGCCAGAAGATCGCCGGGGTCTTGCTCAGGCGCGCGCGGCCGACGGCCAGCTTCACCCAGTCCTGGATGGGCGCGTCCTTGGTCTGGCACATGCGCCAGATGTCGCCGGCTTCGACCTGCTGTTCGAACACGACCTTGCCGGCATCGTCGGTGACGCGCACGGTGCCGTCGGCCGGGATCTGGAAGGTCTTGTCGTGGCTGCCGTATTCCTCGGCCTTCTGCGCCATCAGGCCGACATTGGGCACGCTGCCCATCGTGGCGGGGTCGAACGCACCGTTCGCGCGACAGTCGTCGATGACCGCCTGGTAGATGCCGGCGTAGCAGCGGTCGGGGATGACGGCCTTGGTGTCCTGCAGCTTGCCGTCGGCGTTCCACATCTTGCCGGAGTCGCGGATCATCGCCGGCATCGAGGCGTCGACGATCACGTCGCTCGGCACGTGCAGGTTGGTGATGCCCTTGTCGGAGTTCACCATCGCCACCGCGGCGCCGTCGGCGTAGACGGCCTGCAGGTCGGCCTTGATCGCCTCCTGCTGGTCGGCCGGCAGCGCGCCGAGGCGTGCGTACAGGTCGCCGATGCCGTTGTTGGCATCGAAGCCGATCTGCTCCAGCACGGCAGCATGCTTCGCCAGCGCGGCCTTGTAGTACTCGTTGACCACGACGCCGAACATGATGGGGTCCGAGACCTTCATCATCGTGGCCTTGAGGTGCAGCGAGAACAGCACGCCCTTGGCCTTGGCGTCGGCGATTTCGGCGGCGACGAACGACGCCAGCGCCTTGCGGCTCAACGAGGCGGCGTCGACGATCTCGCCGGCCTTCACCTTCACCTTGTCCTTCAGCACGTTGACCGCGCCGTTGGCGGCGACCAGTTCGATCTTCAGCGCACCGTCGGCGGCCAGTGTGGCGGACTGTTCGCTGCCGAAGAAATCACCGGCGGCCATGTGCGCGACGTGCGAGGTCGAGTCCTTGCTCCACGCGCCCATGCGGTGCGGGTGCTTGCGGGCGAAATTCTTGACCGACAGCGGGGCGCGACGGTCGGAGTTGCCTTCGCGCAGCACCGGGTTCACCGCGCTGCCCTTGACCTTGTCGTAGCGCGCCTTCGCGTCCTTTTCCTTGTCGTCCTTCGGTTCGTCCGGGTAGTCCGGCAGCGGGTAACCCTGCGCCTGCAGTTCCTTGATGGCGGCCTTCAGCTGCGGCACCGAGGCGCTGATGTTCGGCAGCTTGATGATGTTGGCTTCCGGCTGCGTCGCCAGTTGGCCCAGCTCGGACAGGTCGTCGCTGATCTTCTGCGCGTCGCTCAGGTACTCGGGGAACTGCGACAGCAGGCGGCCGGCCAGCGAGATGTCGCGGGTTTCAACGGCGATGCCGGCGGGGGCGGTGAACGCCTCGATGATCGGCAACAGCGACTGGGTGGCGAGGAACGGGGCTTCGTCGGTGAGGGTGTAGATGATGCGGGGCGTATCCGACATGGGGATCAGGACTCTCGACAAGGGGCGATGGGGAATTCAGCACGCCATTGTCGCGCGCCATCGCACGCAGGGCAAAACGAAGGGGTATGGATGCCCTCGCGCAGCACGAGGGTTGTCCTGGGACAGGGAATGCGGTCGTTGCAAAGGAGACGACCGCGCGCGGGGGTGCCGCGCAAAAAAAGCGGGCGTGGATCGCTCCACGCCCGAGCTTGCCCCACACACGTGGGAGAGAGCCTTGGTACTACGGGATTACTTGACCTCGATTTCCTGGGTGATGCCGACCGGCTGGCCGTTCAAGGTCACGTCGACCTTGTACTTGCCGGCGGGCCAGTCGGTGGCCTTGGTGAACTCGATGTTGGTGGTATCGACACCACCTGCGACGACGTTGGCGGTCTGCTGGCCGGCCACCTGGCCGTCCTGGAACGTCAGCTTGGCATCGATCGCGGCATTGGCCGGTGTCGTGGCATCTGTCTTCACTGACACGATGATCTTGTCCTTCACGCCGAACATGCCGACGGCGGCAACGGACTTGTCCGCGGCGGCTGTGTTGCCGACAGTGACGCTGGTGGCGCTGACGGGCGCGGGTGCCGGCACGGGCTCGGCAGGCGCAGGTGCGGGCTCGACGGCGACCGGTGGCGCCACGACGGGCTCTTCCTTCTTCTTGCAGCCGGCGAGTGCGACGGTGCCGACCAGCGCGATGGCCAGAGCGTAGGAGATGCGGTTCTGCTTCATGGGTTCGGTCCTTGTAATGAAGTGGTAAGCGATCAGGCGTCGGCAGGCTTCGGCGGCAGCTTGATGACCTGCCCCGGGAAGATGCGATCCGGATCGTCGATGACGTCGCGGTTGGCTTCGAAGATCTGCTTCCATGCATTGGCGCTGCCGTAGTGCGCCTTGGCGATCTTGGAGAGCGTGTCGCCCTTCTCGATGGTGTAGCTCTGCTCACCGATGATCTCGGCGGTGCTGTCCACCCGCGCGCTCACGTCGGAGAAGTCGGCTGCCTTCTCTGCAGTGGAGTCCACCTTGGCAGTAACGTCCGAGAAATCCGCTTTCTTTTCTGTGCTCATTGCAACCACCCTTCCTGGCGGGCCGTTGGGATGGGCAAAGCGTTGCACGTGCGCTGTTAAGAAACCATAGCGCGCACGTGAAACCGGCTCTATTGTTACGTGAGTAACCTTACTGTCGTACGTCGCGCTTCATGAGCGGGACATTCATGTCGGCGGTCGCGCGCCATGGATTGATGTCCAGGCCGCCACGACGCGTGTAGCGCGCCTCCACCGACAGCGAGGCCGGACGGCAGTGCGCCAGCAGATCGTGAAAAATCCGTTCGACGCACTGCTCGTGGAACTCGGCGTGGTCGCGGAAGCTGACCAGGTAGCGCAGCAATTCCACGCGGTCGATGCGCGGGCCCCGGTAGCGGATCACCATGGTCGCCCAGTCCGGTTGGCCCGTGACCGGGCAGTTGGATTTCAGGAGTTCGGACGACAGCGTTTCCTCGATGTCCTCCTCCGGATCGGCGGCGAGGAACTCGGCGCGCGGCGGACCGTAATGGTCGATCTCGACGTCCAGTCCGTCGATCGATTCGCCCTCCGGCGCATCCGCCATCGGCGGCAGGCCGAACACCACCTGCACGTCCGCGCCGGCGCGCGCCGACAGGTCGGTGGCGATGCGCTCGAGCACGGCGGCGTCGCTGTTGAAACGGGTGCTGTTGAGCGAGTTGAGGTAGAGCTTGAGCGACTTGGATTCGATCAGGCACGGTGAGGTGCAGGGCACGGTCAGGGTGGCGGTCGCCACGCGCGGCTTGCCGCGGGCATCCAGCCAGCTCAGTTCATAGCCGTGCCAGCGGTCGTGGCCGACGAAGGGCAGGGCATCGGCCGCGATGCCGATTTCATCGCGCGCGCCCTGGCGCGGGATGGGGAACAGCAGGGTCGGGTCGTAGTGCGCGGGATACGCGACCTCGCGACCCAGCGAGGAATCCTGGGGGGTGTTGTTCATGCCGCCATTTTACGGACGGGCCCTAAAGCCGGGGTGTATAACGGCGGCGTCTCCAGGGAGGACGCGACCATGCGATCACTGCTGCTGCCGGGCCTGTGCGTCCTGCTGTCCGGCTGTGTCGGCGGCCCTACCAGCAGCGGCGGTCCGCCGCCCGCCACGTTGGCCGACGACGGCCTGGTCAGGCCGCAGGGCAAGGGACCGGTAGTGATGCGCGTGGGCCAGGTGCTGGAGATCGCCCTGATGTCGAACGCCAGCACCGGCTACCAGTGGGAGTTCACCTCGGACGGTGCACCCGTGCTGGCCCGGACCACCGGTCCGGCCACGCCGCCGCCGATGGACACGCAACCGCCGATGCCGGGCGCACCGTCGATCGCGCGCTGGTGGTTTCGCGCGGATAAACCGGGCGAGGCGACCGTGCGGATGGTCTATCGACGATCGTGGGAGACCGTGCCGCCGGTCGAGGTGGTGGAGTATGACGTGATCGTTCGCTGATCCGTTCCGCAGGATGCGCGTCGTGCATCGCCGTGTCCGGCGTGCTCGATTCCGGCTTGGCTTCGATGTCGTCGCAAGGCAAAGTGACCGCTCCCCCGAAAGGCAAGGGAGGCCGTCATGACCTCGCATGCATCCGTTCTCTGGCTGGCGCTGATGGCCGCGGCCCCGGCGGTCGCACAGACATCCGCCGCGCAGGCACCCTCGATCGCACCTGCACCTGCACCTGCACCTGCACCTGCAGCGACGCCGGTGCCGGACCCGGTATTCGCGACCTGCATGACCAGCCTGCGCGGCGTCGCCGAGAAGCAGGGCGTCACGACGGCGACGTTCGACACGTACACGAAAGACCTGGCCGCCGACATGAGCGTGCTGGACCTGCTCGACGCGCAGCCCGAATTCACCACGCCACTGTGGGATTACCTGGCGGCCCTGGTCGACGACCAGCGCGTGGCCGACGGGCTGGCCATGCTGACGACCCACGCCGAACTGCTGGGTCGGGTGTCGCAGGCCTATGCCGTGGATCCCGCCACCGTCGTCGCGGTGTGGGGCGTTGAGAGCGACTACGGGCGCGTGTTCGGCAAGCGGCCGCTGCTGGTGTCGCTGTCCACGCTGTCGTGCTTCGGCCGGCGGCAGGCGTTCTTCCGCGGCGAGTTCCTGACCACGCTGAAGCTGCTGCAGGCGGGCGACGTGCGCGTGGACGGCTTGAACGGCTCCTGGGCCGGCGCGTTCGGCCACACGCAGTTCATGCCCAGTACCTACCAGCGCATCGCGGTCGATTTCGATGGCGATGGGCGCCGCAACCTGATCGACAGCATTCCCGATGCGCTGGCCTCGACCGCGAACTACCTGGTGAAGTCCGGCTGGCGGACGGGCGAGCCGTGGGGTTACGAAGTGAAGCTGCCCGCCGGCTTCGACCTCGCGCAGGCCGGGCGCACCAACCGCAAGCCGCTGACCCAGTGGGTGTCGCAAGGCATCGCCCGCGTCGACGGCCAACCGTTGCCCGCCGACGACCGTAACGCCGCGGTCCTGGTGCCGACCGGCGTCAATGGCCCTGCCTTTGTCGTATTCAAGAACTACGACGCGATCTATTCCTACAACGCCGCCGAGAGTTACGCGCTGGCCATCGCGCTGCTGGCGGACCGCCTGCGTGGCGGGACGGGGCTGGTCGCCGCCTGGCCGACCGACGATCCCGGGATCGGGCGCCCGCAGCGACGCGAACTGCAGACCCTGCTGCTCGCGCGCGGCCATGCCATCGGCACCGCCGACGGCATGATCGGCACGCAGACGCGGCGCGCCATCGTGGTCGAACAGCAGCGCCTGGGCCTGCTGCCGGCCGACGGTCGCGCGGGGACGAAGATCCTTGCAGCGCTGAAGGCCGAAGGGCCGCCGGTCTTGCCACCTGCAGCGATCAAGCCATGAATGCGCTTCCCGACGGCGTGACCCGCGAAACCTGGGGGGGCATCGACGTGCTGCGCGTGGAGACGCCGTTCTCCACCGCGCGCATCAGCCTGCATGGCGCACAGGTGCTGTCATTCGTGCCGACCGGTTTCGACGACCTGCTGTGGGTGTCGCCGACCACCGCGCTGCCGCCGAAGGCGATCCGCGGCGGCGTACCCGTCTGCTGGCCGTACTTCGGCAAGCAGGGACAGCCGGACGATGCCGTCCAGCACGGCCACGCGCGCATTTCGCGCTGGCCGTTGACCGACGTGAAGCGCGAAGCCGATGGCAGCGCGGTGCTGAAGCTGGCGCTCCCACTGCGCGACGGCGTGCCGCTGGAGCTGCAGATGTCGCTGCATGTCGGACGTGAGCTGCGGCAAAGCATCGATACCGCCCACCGCGGTGATGCACCGTACCGACTGACACAGGCGCTGCATACCTACTTCCGCGTCGCCGACGCCACGCAGGTACGGGTCACCGGCCTGGATGGGCTGCGTTACGAGGACAAGTACGACGGCGGCACGCATGTGCAGTCCGGAGAGTGGTCGCTGCACGATCCGCGCGATCCCGGCCGCAGCGACCGCATCTATGCAGGCACCGGGCACCGCTTCGACCTGCTCGATCCTGCCGGTGGTCGCCGTATCCGCCTGGACACCTTCGGCAGCCGTTCGCTGGTGGTGTGGAATCCGGGCGAGGCCGGCGCCACGGCCATCGGCGACATGCCGGACGATGGCTGGCAGAGCTTCGTCTGTCTGGAGGCGGCCAATGCCAGCGACGATGCGATCGAGCTTGAGCCGGGCCAGCGGCACCGCTTGAGCCAGGTGGTCTCGGTGTCTCCACTGTAGGAGCGGCGTGAGTCGCGACCGCAGATCCTCCGTGGCAGTGGACTCACAGCAACGAGATCGTCTCGATCCGGCAGATTCCAGGCGTGCAATGTTCGCGGTCACGACTCACGTCGCTCCTGCACAAGCAGAGGAGCACGCGCCTCGCGCCATGCCCTACACTTGCGCACCTTTTCCGCGGTTCCACGCCCGTGAGCGCTGAAATCCCCGCCATCCCCGGCCGTCGCGCCGCCCTGGTCTTCATCTTCATCACGGTGCTGATCGACATCCTGTCGTTCGGCGTGATCATTCCGGTGCTGCCGGGGCTGGTGCGCCAGTTCACCGGTGGCGATTTCGTGCAGGCCGCGTGGTGGGTGGGAACGTTCGGCATGCTGTTCGCCGCCATCCAGTTCATCTGCACGCCAATCCAGGGCGCATTGTCGGACCGCTTCGGTCGTCGGCCGGTGATCCTGCTGTCGTGCCTGGGCCTGGGCATCGACTTCGTGTTGATGGCGCTGGCGCAATCACTGCCGTGGCTGCTGGTGGCGCGCATCTTCTCCGGCGTGTTCTCGGCCAGCTTCACCACCGCCAACGCCTACATCGCCGACATCACCGCGCCGGACAAGCGCGCGCAGGCGTTCGGCATGATCGGGGCGGCGTTCGGCGTGGGCTTCATCATCGGGCCGATCGTCGGCGGCCAGCTGGGTGCGATCGACCTGCGCCTGCCATTCTGGTTCGCAGCGGGACTGGCGCTACTCAACTTCCTCTACGGCTGGTTCGTGCTGCCGGAGTCGCTGCCGAAGGAGCGCCGCACACCGACATTCGATTGGTCGCACGCCAACCCGATCGGCTCAATGGCGCTACTGAAGCGCTATCCGCAGGTGTTCGGGCTGGCGGCCGTCGTGCTGATCGCCAACCTGGCGCACTACGTCTATCCCAGCGTGTTCGTGCTGTTCGCCGAGTACCAGTACCGCTGGAACGAGCAGCAGGTGAGTTGGGTGCTGGCAGCGGTCGGTGTCTTCAGCGTGATCGTGCAGGCCGGGCTGGTCGGCCGCGTGGTGCCGAAACTCGGCGAGCGGCGCACGCTGCTGTTCGGACTGGCGTGTGGCGTGGTCGGCTTCTTCATCTACGGCATCGCCGACGTGGGCTGGGTGTTCCTCATCGGTCTGCCGATCAGCGCGCTGTGGGGGCTCGCGGGTCCGGCGACGCAAGCCCTGATCACGCAGCAGGTGGGCGCCGACGTGCAGGGCCGCGTGCAGGGTGCGCTGATGAGCCTCGTCAGTCTCGCCGGTATCGTTGGCCCGATGATGTTCGCCGGTACGTTCGCACTGTTCATCGGCCAATCAGCGCCGGCCCACGTACCCGGTGCGCCGTGGTTGCTGGCGGCCGTACTGCTGGCCATCGGCTGGTTGGTGGGATGGCGGTTCGCACGACCACCGCACGCGGCGACAGCCGGATGAAAGAAGGCCGCCCGAGGGGCGGCCTTCTTCATGGCGTCGCCGCGACCGATCAGTCGTTCTCGACGTGGACGATCTCGCCGGTGTTGGCGGCCAGGTGGATCTCGACATCGTTGCCGTCGGTGCGCTCGGCCTCGGCCTTCCACACGCCGTCATCGAAATCGACGTCGTGGATCTTGGAGTAGCCGGCCGCGGCGAGCTTGGCCTTGACGTCATTCTCGCTGAGGTTCGACACCAGCTTCTCGGCGACAACATCGCCGGTGGCCGGATTGATACGCACGTCGACACGTTCACCGTTGGCGCTGGTGGCATCGGTTTCCCACTGGCCATCCTCGAAGTCGAGATCATCGACGTTGGTGTAGCCCTTCTCGCTCAGCAGCGCGCGCACCTGCGGTTCCTTCAGCGCATCCTTGCCTGCAGTCGGCGAGGGTGTCTGCGCGAACGCAGCGCCCGACAGTGCGGCCAGCGTGGCGAGGGCCAACAGACGATGACGAAGACGAAGGATCTGCATGGGGTTCTCCTGCGAGGGTGGAGCGGAGATCCTGCCCGCGCTCGCATCACCTGCAGGTGAATATGTGGTGTTCAAACTGAACACTCCACGCCGCGTTCACCTGCATGAGAACAAGCGGAATTGCGTCGGAAGACTCAGCTTCGACGCAATACCAGCAGGGTGACGACGCCCGCCACCAGTCCACAGAACGCCGACCCGATGCCACCCAGCGACAGCCCGGATGCAGTGACGAGGAAGGTCACCAGTGCCGGTTCGCGCTCCGCTTCCTCGCGCAGCGCGGCGGCGAGGCTGTTGCCGATGGTGCCGAGCAGCGCGATGCCGGCGATGGCAAGGATCAGTTCCTTCGGGAACGCCGCGAACAAGGCGGCCACCGTCGCACCGAACAGGCCGACGATCAGGTAGAACACGCCGGCCGCGATGGCGGCGACGTAGCGCCGCGACGCATCTTCATGCGCCTCGCGTCCCATGCAGATCGCGGCGGTGATCGCGGCGAGGTTCAGTGCGAACGCACCGAACGGCGCCAGCAGCAGGTTGGTCACGCCGGTCCAGCCGACGACGGGCGAGATCGGAATCGCATAGCCGGATGCGCGGATCACCGCCACGCCGGGCACGTTCTGCGAGGCCATGGTGACGATGAACAACGGCAGCGCGATGCCGACGACAGCGGCGAACGAGAAGGTCGGCGTCGTGAAGATCGGTTTCGCCAACTGCAGCGACAGGCCGTCCACGTGCAGCAGGCCGAGCGCCGCCGCGAACGCGATGCCGACCAGCAGCGTCAGGATCACCGCGTAACGTGGCAGCAGCCTGCGCGCGAGCAGGTAGACCGCGAACATCGTCAGCACCATGCCGAGCTGCGTCTTCATGGAGGCGAAAGCATCGATGCCGAAGCGCAGCAGTACGCCGGCCAGCATGCCGGACGCCAGCGACACCGGAATGCGGCTGATCATGCGCTCGAAGAAGCCGGAGAAGCCGCATACCGCGATCAGCAACGCCGACAGCAGGAAGGCGCCGGTCGCGTCGGACAGCGGCAGTCCCGCCGCGCTGCTGATCAGCATGGCCGCGCCGGGGGTGGACCATGCCGTCACCACCGGCATGCGGTAGCGCAGCGACAGCCCTATGCAGGTCAGCCCCATGCCCAGGCCCAGCGCCCACATCCACGAACTGATCTCTTCCGGCGATGCGCCCAGCGACTGCGCCGCCTGGAACACGATCACCGCCGAGCTGGCGAAGCCGACCAGCACGGTGACGAAGCCGGCCGCAATGGCGGACAGCGAAAGGTCTTTGAACAGATGGCGGGATGTAGTGCTCATGCGCTCTTGCCGTTCCTGTAGGAGCGACGTAAGTCGCGACCGCGAGAATGGAATGATCTTCGCCGCTTGCCGGAGGGAGTCACGGGAGGTTCCGGCGTGCGGCCGCGACTTACGTCGCTCCCACAACGGCCAACCTCTTGGACACTGCCTCGCACCAGCGGCGCGCGACGGCCAGTGAGGTGGTGCAGACCGCCTCGTCGGTCACCGTGGTCACCGCGCGCTCCAGCAGCTGGATGTCGGCTTCGTGCTGGCGTGCGACGTGCGGATCCTCGAAGAAGATCACGCGCTGGCAACGACGCTCCAGCACGCGGTCGGCGATCTGCGCGTCGCCGCCCAGCGGACCGCTCTGGAAGCGCTCGACCCACGGCGTGTCCTGCGGCCAGCCGCGGCTCCACGCGAGTTCGTTGAGCCGCTGACCGGTGGTGCCCGTCGCCATGCGATGGGCGAAGCGCGAGAGCACGTCGAAGTGGAGGTCGGCGAAGGCCAGCATCTGCGGCTTCATCGCATCGTGGGCGATCAGCGCCAGCGTCTGCGACTCGAGTGCGTGGAACGGGTCGGCATTGCGGTCCGGGGCGAAGCCGGCGTGGATGCGCTCCATCTCGATCCAGTCGCGTGCCGAGGCAACGGTCGACAGGAACGGCTTGCCATGGATCACGCACTGGCGTTTCAGGGCGGTCGCTTCGGGGAAGATCGAGGACGGATCGACCGGATCGATGAAGTAGATCGCGCCGTCGAGGCTGCGCTCGGCTCCTTCCAGCCCGACCACTTCCGCGACCAGCTTCATCAGTCCGCCATCGCGGCCGTACGGGTAGCGCTTCAACGCGTCGAAACCGCGCAGCATGCCGGCGGCGGCGATCGCGTCATGCGTGCGACCTACCGCATGCAGGCCGAGCTGCAGTTCCCGGATGCCCGATTCGCAGGCGCGCAGCCAGCGGAACAGCGCGGCGTCTTCGGTGTGGTGATGCAGGCGGTTGGCAGCCAGGCCCAGGCGCATGCGACGTCGTCGTTGAAGGGGGAACGTCAGTCTAAGCCAAGCGCTGCGGGCCTTGCAGGATCAGGCAAGCAAGCGGAGGGAATCGGCATTGTCCGTCACAGGTGGCCGACTAGAATGACGGTCTATCCCCCAACCGGAAAATTCCATGAGTGCTGCCCACGGCTATGCCGCACGTTCGTCCGACCAGCCGCTGACCGCGTTCGCCTTCGAACGCCGCGAACCCGGTCCGCAGGACGTCCGCATCGAGATCCTCTATTGCGGCGTCTGCCATTCCGACCTGCACACCGCGCGCAACGAGTGGCAGAACACCCTCTATCCGTCCGTACCCGGCCACGAAATCGTCGGCCGCGTCACCGCCGTCGGCAGTGGCGTGCAGGCGTTCAAGGTCGGTGACATCGCCGGCGTCGGCTGCATCGTCGACAGCTGCCGCACCTGCGCCTCCTGCCAGGAGGGTGAGGAGCAGTACTGCGAGAACGGCTTCACCGGCACCTACAACGGCCCGCTGTTCGGCGGAGAGAACACCTACGGCGGTTACTCCGACCAGATCGTGGTCGACGCCAAGTACGTGCTGAGGATCGCGCACGACGAAGCGCAGCTGGCCGCGGTCGCGCCGCTGCTGTGCGCCGGCATCACCACTTATTCGCCGCTGGCGCACTGGAAGGTGGGACCGGGCAGCAAGGTGGGCGTGGTCGGCCTCGGTGGCCTGGGCCACATGGCGGTGAAGATCGCCAAAGCGATGGGTGCCTACGTGGTGCTGTTCACCACGTCGGAACGCAAGCGCGAGGACGCGCTGCGCCTGGGCGCCGACGAAGTCGTCGTGTCGAAGGACGACGCGCAGATGGCGGCGCAGGGCAACACGCTCGACTTCATCGTCAACACGGTGGCGGCGCCGCACAACCTGGATCCGTTCCTCAATGCGCTGAAGCGCGACGGCACCCTGGCCCTGGTCGGTGCGCCGGACCAGCCGCATCCGTCGCCGGGCGTGTTCAACCTGATCCTCAAGCGCCGCTCGATCGCCGGCTCGCTGATCGGCGGCATCCGCGAAACGCAGGAGATGCTCGACTTCTGCGCGAAGCACGGCATCGTGTCCGACATTGAGACGATCCGCATGGACGAGATCAACACCGCCTACGAGCGCATGCTGAAGGGCGACGTGAAATACCGCTTCGTCATCGACATGGCGACACTGAAGGCCTGATCAGCCCGGGCAAAGAAAGAAGAGCCGGGCATCGCCCGGCTCTTCCGTTTCAGGACAGCAGCAGCGTCGCGATGCTGCCCGCCGCATCGCGGCCTTCGGCCACCGCAGTGACGACGAGATCCGCACCACGCACGGCGTCGCCGCCGGCGAACAGCTTCGGGTGTGTGGTCTGGAACGGCAGGCGGTCGCCGCCGCCGGCGACGATGCGGCCGTTCGGCGTGCCTTCCACGCCCACGTCCGCCAACCACGCCGGCACGCTGGGCGAGAAGCCGAATGCGATGATCACCACGTCCGCTTCCAGCACCGACTCGCTGCCCTCGATCGGCACCGCGTTCTGGCGGCCGCGCTCGTCGGGTTCGCCCAGCTTCGTTTCCACCACCTGCACGCCGGCGACGGCACCGTCGTCACCCGCCACGACGGCGAGCGGCTGGCGGTTGAACAGGAAGCGCACGCCTTCTTCGCGCGCGTTCGCCACCTCGCGCGCGGAACCGGGCATGTTGGCTTCGTCGCGGCGGTACGCGCAGGTGACCTTGGCCGCACCCAGGCGGATCGCGCTGCGCACGCAATCCATGCCGGTGTCGCCGCCGCCGAGCACGACCACGCGCTTGCCCTGCAGGTCCGGCAATTGCAGCTTGTCTTCCCAGCCGGCGATCGGCCGACCCCATGGATCGTTGCCGCTGACGACGCGACCGTTCTGCACCAGGAAGGGCAGGGCCGGCAGCACGCCACCGAGATCCTGCCCAGGCAGGCCACCGTCGGTATAGCGATAGGCGCCGGTGCCGAGGAACACGGCGTCGTACTCCTCGAGCAGTTGCGCCAACGTCAGGTCGCGGCCGATCTCCACGCCCAGGCGGAACTCCACGCCCATGCCTTCCAGCACCTCGCGGCGCTGCGCGATGACGCTCTTGTCGAGCTTGAAGCTGGGGATGCCGAACTGCAGCAGGCCGCCAATCTGTTCGTAACGATCGTAGACCACGGCCTGGATGCCGGCGCGCGCCAGGCGGTCCGCGCAGCCGAGGCCCGCGGGACCGGCACCGATCACCGCCACGCGCTTGCCGGTCGGCTGCACGTCGCTGAGGTCGGGACGCCAGCCGTTGGCCAGCGCGGTGTCGACGATGTACTTCTCCACCGCGCCGATGGTGACCGCGCCGAATTCCTCCAGCGTGCAGCTGCCTTCGCACAGTCGGTCCTGCGGGCAGACGCGTCCGCAGACCTCCGGTAGCGGATTGGTGGAATGGCACAGCGCCGCGGCTTCCTCGATGCGGTTCTCCTGCACCAGCTGCAGCCACTGCGGGATGGCGTTGTGCACCGGGCACTTCCAGCTGCAGTACGGATTACCGCAATCCAGGCAGCGACCGGCCTGGTACTGCGCGTCGTCCTTGCCGAACTTGCCGTACAGCTCGCCCCAGTCGCCACCCGTGCGCAGTTCCAGCGGGATGCGCTGCGGCATCGTCCGCGGCAGGTCGAGGAACTGGAATACCTGCTTTTTACTCATGGCAGCTCACCTGCAACGTCGCGCTGGCTCTCGTAACGAGAGCCCCCTTGGTAAGGGGGCGCCCTGAAAGGGCGGGGATCGGAAGCACATAGCGGGGCCCGGTGTTCGCGAAGCGAACGCTGGGGCGATTCGTGCGCAGCACGGAGAGCGCACTCATGCCGCGCGCCTCAGGGTCTCGTTCAACGAGTCGATGCTCGCCGCCTTCGGCTTCACCAGCCAGAACTTGCCCACGTAGTCGCGGAACTCGTCGAGGATCTGCTGCGCCCAGATGCTGCCAGTCAGTTCACGGTGGCGGCTGACCAGCGTGTGCAGGTGCTGGCGGTGGCTCTCGAAGCCTTCCGGGCTGATGCGGTGGATGTCGATCAACTCGTGGTTGTAGCGGTCGACGAAATCGCGGTCCAGGTCGAGCACGTAGGCCAGGCCGCCGGTGAAGCCGGCGCCGAAGTTCAGGCCCACCTTGCCCAGCACCAGCACGATGCCGTCGGTCATGTACTCGCAGCAGTGGTCGCCCGCGCCTTCGATCACCGCCAGCGCGCCGGAGTTGCGCACGCCGAAGCGTTCGCCCGCGCGGCCGGCGGCGAACAGTTCGCCGCCCGTCGCACCGTACAGGCAGGTGTTGCCGATGATCGGCGTGTTGCGTGCCTCGAAGCGCGCGCCGCGCGGCGGACGCACCACCAGCCGGCCGCCGGCCATGCCCTTGCCGACGTAGTCGTTGGCTTCGCCTTCCAGTTCCATCTGCAGGCCGCCGGCGTTGAACGCGCCGAAGCTCTGTCCCGCCGTGCCGCGGAAGCGCAGGTTGAACGGCGCGTCCGCCATGCCGTGGTTGCCGTGCGCGCGGGCGATGGCGCCGGACAGGCGCGTGCCGATGCTGCGGTCGGTGTTGTGGATCAGGAAGCGATGGTCGCCACCGCTCTTCTTGCGGATCGGTTCCGCCAGCAGGCCGTCGAGCTGCGTGGCCAGGCTGTCGGGCGATTCGTACAGGCGCTGCGCCGCGCAGCTGCTGCTGTCGAACTGTGCGCCCTTCAGCAGGCGCGACAGGTCGACGCGCACGCCTTCGCGCGGCGAGGCATCGATCTGCTGCAGCAGGTCGGTACGGCCGACGATCTCGTCCAGCGACGTCGCACCGAGGTACGACAGCCACTGCCGCACTTCCTCGCTGAGCAGGCGGAAGAAATTCTCCACGCGCTCGGGCATGCCGGTGAAGTACTGCGTGCGCAGGCGCTCGTCCTGCGTGGCCACGCCGGTGGCGCAGTTGTTGAGGTGGCAGATGCGCAGGTACTTGCAGCCCAGCACGATCATCGGCCCGGTGCCGAAGCCGAAACTGTCCGCGCCCAGCAGCGCCGCCTTCACCACGTCCAGGCCGGTCTTCAGGCCGCCGTCGGTCTGCAGCACGGTGCGGTCGCGCAACTGGTTGACCACCAGCGCGTGGTGCGCCTCGGCGATGCCGAGCTCCCACGGCACGCCTGCGTAACGGATCGAGCTGACCGGACTGGCACCGGTACCGCCGTCGTGGCCGGAGATGGTGATCAGGTCGGCGCCCGCCTTCACCACGCCCGCGGCGATCGTGCCGACACCGGCATGGCTGACCAGCTTCACCGACACCAGCGCGGTCGGATTGACCTGCTTGAGGTCGTAGATCAGCTGCGCGAGGTCTTCGATCGAATAGATGTCGTGGTGCGGCGGCGGCGAGATCAGGCCGATGCCCGGCTTGGCGTAACGCAGCCGCGCGATCAGTTCGTTGACCTTGTGGCCCGGCAGCTGGCCACCCTCACCGGGCTTGGCGCCCTGCGCGACCTTGATCTGCAGCACTTCCGCATTGACCAGGTATTCCGGGGTCACGCCGAAGCGGCCGGACGCGACCTGCTTGATCTTGCTGCGCTTCTCGGTGCCGTAGCGCGCGGGGTCTTCGCCGCCTTCGCCGGAGTTGCTGCGGCCGCCGAGGCGGTTCATCGCGATGGCCAGCGCCTCGTGCGCTTCCGGCGACAACGCACCCAGGCTGATCGCGGCACTGTCGAAACGCCGCAGCAGGTCGGACGCATCCGCCACCTGGTCCAGCGGCGTCGGCACGTCGGCCTTCTTCAGTTGCAGTAGGTCGCGCAGCGCGGACGGCGGACGCGAGTTCACCGCATCCGCGTACGCCTGCCAGTCGCGGGCATCGCCGCTGCGCGTCGCGCGCTGCAGCGTCATCACCACGTCCGGGTTGTACATGTGGTACTCGCCGCCGTGCACGTACTTCAGCAGGCCGCCGACCTCGGGCGACTCGCGCTCGTTCCAGGCGCGCGCATCCAGCTGGCGCGCTTCCAGATCGAGACGCTCGAAGCCGACACCGCCGATGCGCGACGGGGTTTCGGCGAAGCACAGGTCGACGACGTCCGGATCGAGGCCGACGATCTCGAACAGCTGCGCGCCGCGGTAGCTGCTGATCGTGCAGATGCCCATCTTCGAGATGATCTTCGACAGGCCCTTGTAGACGCCCTTGCGGTAGCTGCGGCCGATCTGCGCCTGTTCACCGCCCTTCTTGATCTGCAGGATGCCGCGACGACCCAGGTCGAACAGGGTCTGGTAGGCGAGATAGGGATACACCGCGGTGGCGCCGACGCCGATCAGGCACGCCATGTGGTGCGGATCGCGCGCCGTGCCGGTCTCCACGATCAGGTTGGCGTCGCAGCGCAGGCCGACCCGACACAGGTGGTGGTGCACCGCACCGGTGGCCAGCAGCGCATGCGCCATCGGCCGGCCCGGCTGCGGATACCGGTCCGACAGCAGCAGCATGACCTCGCCGTCGCGCGCGGCCTGCTCGGCTTCGCGACAGATCCGCTCAAGGCCGGCCTTGAGGCCTTCCTCCGGCGCGTAGGACAGATCGATCAGACGGTTCTTCTCGACGTACTGCGGCATCTTCAGCAACTGCCGCAGTTTGCGCTGGCTCAGCACCGGCGAATTGAGGATGACGTGGTTCACCGTCTCCGCGCCGGCGTGGAAGATGTTGGTCTCCCGGCCCAGCTGCGTGGTCAGCGACATCACGCAGTCTTCGCGCAGCGGATCGATCGGCGGGTTGGTGACCTGCGCGAACGCCTGCCGGAAGTAGTCGTACAGCGGCCGCGTCTGCCGGCTCAGCACCGCCATCGGCGTGTCGTCACCCATCGAGCCGGTGGCTTCCTGCTCGGTTTCCGCGAGCGGACGCAACACCTGCTCCACTTCCTCGGTCGTCAGCTGGAACAGCTTGTGGTAACCGCGCAGCGTCTTCTCGTCGAACGGCTCCTCGACCAGCGACGGGTCGATCAGTTCGGTCTGCAGGTAGGTGACGCCCTGCTGCAGCCATTGCTTGTACGGTGCGCGACCGCGGTTGATCCGGTCCACCGCGTCGCTGTCGAGCAGGTCGCCGCGACGCAGGTCGATGGCCATCATCTCGCCCGGACCCAGCTTGCCCTTGCGGGTCACGCGTTCGGCCGGCACTTCCCACACGCCGGCTTCGCTGGCGACGATGAAGTGGCGGTCGCTGGTCAGCATCCAGCGCGCGGGGCGCAGGCCGTTGCGGTCCAGCGTGCAGGCGGCGTAGCGCGCATCCATCGTGACGATGCCGGCGGGGCCGTCCCACGGCTCGGTATTGAGGCCGTAGAACTCGTAGAACGCGGCCAGGTCGGCGTCCTTGAATTCCAGCGACTGCGTGGCTGGCGGGACCAGCACGCGCAACGCCTGGATCAGTTCCATGCCACCGGCGACCAGCAGCTCCAGCATGTTGTCCAGGCTCTGCGAATCCGAGCCGTGCATCGAGATGACCGGGTCGAACTCGCCGATGTCGAAGCGCGGCGTCTTCCACACCTTGCTGCGCGCCTGCGCCCAGCGGCGGTTGCCTTCGATGGTGTTGATTTCGCCGTTGTGCGCCAGCAGGCGGAACGGGTGCGCCAGCGGCCAGCGCGGCAGCGTGTTGGTCGAGAAGCGCTGGTGGAACACCACCGCGCTGCTGGCCAGTTCCGGACGCTGCAGGTCGGTGTAGAACGCCGCCAGCTTGTCCGGCAGCACCATGCCCTTGTAGCCGATCGAGTGCGGCGACAGCGTCACCACGTAGAAGTCGGGCACGCTGATGCGCAACTGCTGTTCGCTGCGGCGGCGCGCGAGGAACAGCGCCAGCGCGAAGGGTTCGTCCTTCTGCTCGTCGCCGGCCTCGACGAACACCTGCTCGATGCGCGGCAGCGTGTCCTTGGCCAGTTGCCCGCACACGCCGTCGTTGGTCGGCGGGAGGCGCCAGCCCTTCACGGTGACGCCGGTGCGGAACAGTTCGGCTTCCAGCGTGGCGCGGCACTGCGCGGCCTGCGCCTCGTCGTGCGGCAGGAATACCAGGCCCGACGCGAAGCGCGCACCGAGCGCGATGTTCGCTTCGGTCGCGAGCGCGCGCAGGAAGACATCGGGTTTGCGGATCAGCAGGCCGCAGCCGTCACCGGTGAGCCCGTCGGCGGCGACGCCGCCCCGGTGGGTCATGCGCGACAGCGCAGCAATGGCGGTATCGACCAGCGCGCGCGAGGGCTGGTCGTCGAGTTGCGCGATCATGCCGAAGCCGCAGGCGTCGCGTTCGTCGTTCGGGTCGTACAGACCGTTGTCAAAGCCGCCTTGGCGATTGCGAGGGGCCATGTGTTGCCTCAAACCGGAGTGACGGCGACACCGTGCCCTGCCCACGCAGCGGCACTTCGAAATGTCACCGGAAACCCGACTAAATCACAGTTGTTGCGATGCCGCAACAGAACCTATTGCGCGCCAGTGGTTGGTTGCAACGGCAACTTTTTCCCGTGCATCCCCGCCGATTCTTCGCGCATGAAAAAACCGCCTGTGCAGGCACAGGCGGCTCGTCATCGAAACCTGTCGTGTCGCTGTCAGCCGCAGTTGACCGACGTCGCCACGCCCTTGTCGTCGAGGATGACGTTCAGGCGGTTCGGATTGAAGTCCATCGTCGCGGCATCGCCGGGTTTCAGCGCACGGACGGCCCCGGACTTGCTGTCGTTCTTGGCCTGCTCGATGTCCTTCTCGCCCGCGGCCTTGCCGATGATCCACTGCGCCTGGGTGTCGTCGCAGGTACCGGCGAGCTCGGTGGGTGCCGGCTCCGCGGGTGCGGGCTCGGCGGCTTCGGTGGCGGCCGCCTGCGATTGCTCGGCGGCGGCGGTCTGTTCGTCGGCGTCGGGCGAAGAACACGCAGCCAGCGACAGCGTCAGCAGCAGGGCGGGAATCGCGGCTCGGATCATGTGGAACTCCGGAAGATGGGTCTGAAGCAGAGATTACGTATCGGACATTCGGGACTCGTTAACCGGCGACGGGACGCCGGCGCTCCAGCCACCACAGCAGGCCGGCCGCGACCAGCCAGCCGAGGAACCAGGGCCAGGATGGACCGCGTGGACCTTCGGTGACGCTGGCGCGCGCAGGATCGGCGGCGGCCGTCGCGACCCGTCGCTGTGTCTGTTCGCGTACCGCCATCGCGTGCAGGTGCAGTGCCTCGTCCGCGGCGCGCACGGGGAATGGCGTGATCGTGTCGGCAACAACGAGCCGGTGCCAGCCCGCTTCGCGCGGCCAGAAGCTGGCACACCGCGCGGTGCCGGTCGCCGGATCGCGCTGCAGGCGGGTGATCGCGCCGTCCGGCGCAGCGACCGTCGCGTCGTCGTCGAGACCGCAAAGGGTTACCCGCTGCGCCACGCGCGCGTCTTCCGGCGGCACGCGCCTGGCCGCCGTCGCCATGCGTGCGAGCGTGCCGGCGGCCTGCGACCAGAGCGCGGCGTGCAGGTCCGGATGCCCCGACAGCACCAGCGTATAGGTGTCCTGCGGCGTCCAGGCGCCGATGCGGCCGCGGCCTTCCGCACGCCACCACGCGATCGCAATCCCGTCGGCATCGCGCAGCAGCGGGATCGCGTCCGGCGAGGTGCTGCGCAGTGCGAGACGCGTCAGTGTCGGCAGTCCCGCCGGCACCGCGTCCGCATCCACCGGCGCATCCGCGCTGCCGGCGCCGCGCCGCGCACGCCAGGCATCGTCATCGGGGGCAGGGCGGGACAGCTGGAATTCGGCACCGTCGTTGCCCGCCAGCGACAGGCCCAGCATCCGCTGCACGGCCGGCGTCAACGCGCCATCGGTGCGCACCAGCACGCCAAGGCCATCGCGCACGGCGGCCGCGAGTGTCGCGCGCTGCCCGTCGCCGAGCGCGGCGGCGCTGCGCGCGTCCAGCAGCACCAGGTCGAAGCGGCGCAGCGTGTCGGTCGTCATCGGCAGTGGCGTATCGCCCAGCTGCAGTCCGCCGCCCAGGCTGACCTGCAGGTGCAGCGGAACGCCGGCATCGGTCGCCCAGCGGCGCAGGTATTTCCATTCCGCATTCGGCGCGCCGGCCAGCGCCCAGACGCGCGGCGCCGGCGCCGGCTGCGTCCACACCGGCACGCTTGCGGCATCCACTACCTTGCGCGAGGCATCCAGCACCTCGATGCGGAACGATGACGGTCCCGGCAGCCGTGCCAGTCCATCGAGCCGGAAACCGCCCAGTGCATCCGGCGCCGTAGCGCCAATGCGCTGGCCTGCGGGATCGCGAAGCACCACGGTTGCCCGCGGCACGCCATGCACGCGGCCGGTGATGGCGAAGGTGGCGCCCGGCACCACGACATCGACCGGCGCCAGCTGCACGATGCCGGTCGGCATCGGCGTGGCGGAAAAGGCGAGGCCGCGATCGCCGATGGCATCGCGGTCGCGCGCTTCCAGCCCGGTACCGACGACATGCAGCGCACGCGCGTCCGGATGCCGGCGCAGCGCCGTGCCGAGGTCGGGCACGCGTTCGGCATCGACGCCGGCGGGCGCTTCCGGTAGGGCGACACGCGGTTGTCCTTGCAGCGCCGCGGGCAGCGCGACGCGGTCCGCGTGCGCCGTCATCACCACCAGCGTGCCGGCGGTGGCGGCCTGTCGCGGCGGCAACAGGGTGAAATAGAGCAGCAGCGCGGCCGCGGGCTGCAGCAGGCACAGCAACGCGAACCGTGCCGCCGATCCACGCCGATCCCGTGGCGCGCTGCGTCGCCACAGCGCCAGGCGAACCCAGGCCATCAGCACGGCGAGTGCGAGCAGCGCAGCCAACAGCAGTGGCAGCGAGGCGGTGACGTTCATCGCGCCGGCTCCTGCCGCAAGGCATCGAGATAACGACGACCCGCTGCGTCGGTCGCGGCGCGGCGTGGTACCTGGGCAGGCGGTTGCGCCGACGCCGACCACAGCAGCGAACGCAGCCGCTGGCGGCAAGGCGCACAGGCCGGATCGCCGCGCACCTCATCGATGGCGGCGAACAGGTCCAGTGCATCCGGCACGCGCGCTTCATTGCTGCGCAGCCAGGCCTGCAGTGCATCGAGATCGGCGCCGTCGGCCGGCACGCTGTCGTTCGCCAGCGCGGTCCAGGCGCGTGCCGGCGCCGGTGCATCGTCGTCCTGCGGGCGCGCGAGCGGGCCGAGTGCGCGCGGCACGATGCCCTTGCGGTCGCCGCCGAGCCGGCGCGTCTCGTCGATCGGCGGCAGCTCGGGGCCAACGCGTGCCAAGTAGATGCGCGTGGCCTGCTGCACCTGCTTGATGTACTCCAGCGCCTTGTACGCGAACGGCAGCGCCTGGTCCGGATGACCCTGGCGCAGGTGCAGTTCCGACTGCCACATCTGGTCCAGCGCCTTCTTCAACGTCGCGCGCGTCTCCGGGTCGAGCAGCGTCGCGGCCTCGGCGTGGTCGTGCGTGTGGCCGTAGGCTTCCAGCACGTCGGCCTCGCGACCGAAGCTGGCGCCGGTCGCGCCGGTGGCATCGTCGTGGCCATGGCCGTCGTCCGCCTTGGCGGCTTCGCCGGCATGGTCGTGGCCGTCATCGTCCGTGTGCTTGTCGTCCGCATCGTTGGTCGGCGGCGGTTGCGGCTCGCCTTCGGCTTCTTCGCCGAGGAACTGGCCGTAGCGCAGGCGCAGGATGCGCTGGTCCACGCCGATGGCGTCGGAGCGCGTGACGAAGGTATCCGGCGGCAGGCTGCGCTTCTGCTTCTGCAGCGCTTCGGCGTCGATGATGATCTGGCGCTGGCTGCGGAAGTAGGCCGGCATCACCTTCTTCACCAGGCCTTCCAGCCCGGAGCTCTCCTGGCCGAGGTCCGCCGGCCAGCGCAGGATCAGGCCCGGGCTCTGCGCGCGCTGCGGCGACGGCGAGCGCGTGTCCTGCACGGTCAGCTGCGCGATCAGGTCGTCGCCGACGGCCATGCCGAGCGCCTTCATGTCGAGCGACGCGCTGAAGCGGCGCGCCGTCGCCGGGCCGCTGCTGCGCAACGTCATCACCTGCTCTTTGAACGCGATGTTCTCGCCGCTGCCCTGCGCGAGCGTCAGTTTCAGCGTCGCCGTCGGTGCGATGCCGTAGTCGTCGCGGGCTTCGAAGGCGAGCGGCCACTGCGTCTGTCCCACGGTGACCAGGCTGAGCCCGCGGTCCGGCGCCAGCACCTTCACTTCCGGCGCACGGTCGGGGATCGCATCGAGCCGGCGCAGCTTCGTCGGTGGCTGCCCTTCCGTGCCCGCGGCGACCACACGGTACAGCGTGGACTTCGCCAGTACGTGCGTCACGTTCCACGTGTCGCCGTCACGGGTTAGCGCGATGCGTTGGTTGTCGTGGAAGACCAGGGCGGCCGCGGTCGGTTGCGGCTCGAAACGCAACGTCCACGTCAGCCGCGAGCCGACCGGCGCCTTGGCATCCAGCGTGGGTTCCGCATGTGCGGCGATTCCGGTGTAGCCCGGTGGCGCCACATGCAGGCGCTGCGCGACGAGGTGCGGGATGCCGGGTGCGGCGGGCGCCGGTTCGTCCGACGGTGCGAGCGTGCCGCTGTCGTTCGTCCGTGCAGGCCACAGCATCGTCGCCGCGATCACGACCGCGGCCGCGAGCCACAGCGCCGCGATGCGCGACCATGGCCACGGCGTGCGCAGGTCCGGCGCGGGCTGCACGCGCAGCCGTTCGCGCACGCGCGCCTGCTGCAGCTGCTGCAACGGCGACAGCGACGCGGGCGGTGCGAGCAGCAGGTCGGCGCTGTCGTCGAGATCCGTGCGTCGTGCGTCCAGCTGCCGCACCAGCCATGGCGTATCGAGCGCGCGCGTCCGCCGCCACGCGAAGACGGCGAGCAGCGCGATGCCGACGAGTGCCACCGCGACTGCGGCGCCAGGCGACGTCGTTCGCCACAGGATGGCGCCGACGGCGACCGGAATCGCCGCGCCCAGCAGCATCTGGCCGAGCAACGCATGTCGGCGCACCTGCGCCAGGCGATCGGTCGCCGACAACGTCATGGCGCCATGCTCCGCGTGCGATGCGTCGCCATCCAGCGTTCGACCAGCACCAGCAGCGCGATCAGCAATGCCAGCCACGGTTGCAGCTCGCGTGGCGCGACGGGATAGGTCGCGGCACCGGTCAGCGGCGCGTAGTCGGTGGCGAGTACGCGCGCAGGGGCTGAGGCTGGCGCGTCGAACAGGGCGCACAGGTGCTGCGGGAAGTCGGCTTCGACCAGGGCCGGCATGACATCGGGTCGCAGCGGCCGGGTGAAGCGCAGCACACGGCCCTTGCCGCGCGCCGACGATTCCACCAGTGCGCGGCCATCGACGTCGCGCCACGGCGTGGCATCCGCAACGAAGGCATCCAGCGTGGCGTCTTCCGCCAGCAGTGCCGTGCCGCCGGATTCGATCCACTGCACGACCGGCGCGGGAACCGGGCCTGGCACCAGCCAGACCAGCGGCCGGGTGATCGCAGGCAAGGCGTCGTCCCGCGTGCCGATCCGCAGAGCGGATGTCGCGTCCACATTCGGCGACCACGCGCGCGCCGCAGCACGCAGGTAGCGCAATCCTGTTTCGTTGGCGGGCTCGTGGCGCACGTCCAGCGACAGCGCCGGCCGCGATGGCACGGATGGCGCTGGCATCGCGCCTTCGACCACCGTCCACGTCACCGGTCGCGACAGCACCGGCCGCTCTGCATCCGCACCCTGCAGTGCTGCCGGCACGACCACGGTCAGCGGCGTGCCCGCCGGCAGTTCGGCATCCAGCTGGCGCAGCAGGCTGCCGATGGCGGGTGTTCCTGCGGGTGCCGCGTCGTCCAGCGAGGGGAATCCGTTCGCCAGCCAGTGCAGGCGCGTGGCGGTGTCCGTCGCCTGCGAGCGCACGGCGCTGGCATCCACGCCCGGCACGACGACGACCCACGGACGTGTGTCGTCCATGCCCGACAGCACCGGCTTCGCCAGCCACAAGGCCAGCAAGGCGAGCAGCAGCAGGCGCAGCAGCAGCAGCGGCCATTCGTCGAAGCGGATGCGGTGGCGTGGCTTCGGCTTCTGCCGCAGCCAGCGCAGCGCGGCGAAGTCGGTCGGCGTCTGTTCGTGGCGGCGAGCCAGGTGCAGCAGCAACGGCAGCAGCAGCGCCGCGAGCGCGGCGAGTCCCGCAGGCAGGAGCAGGGCGAGGCTCATGCGTACTCTGCCGCGTCGCGCGCGCCGAACAGCCGCCGCAGCGGCAGGTCCAGCGGCTGGTCGGTGTAGTAGCGGGCATGGCGGATGCCGCTGGCATCCAGTCGCGCATCCAGCAGGCGCTGCGCCTCGGCGAAGCGCTGCAGGTAGTCGGCGCGCAATGCGGTGGCATCGCCCAGCAGTTCCTCGCCGGTTTCCGGATCGCGGAAGCGGTGGCCGCCGGTGAACGGAAAGTCGCGCTCCTCCGCCGTCAGCAACTGGATCGCCAGCACCTCGCGGCGGGCCGCAGCGAGGCGTTCGATCAGCGCGACCATCGCCTCGTCGAAGCCGTCGCTCAGCGCCATCACCAGATCACCGGCACCGACGCGCTCCCACACCGGCGCCAGCTTGTCGGTCGCGGGAAACACGCCGCCAGCGCTCAGTCCATGCAGTGCCAGCAGCAACTGGTCGCGCTGGCGCGCGCCGTTGCCCGGCGACACCAGGCGGACACCGTCGCCGTGCAGCACCAGCAGGCCGAAACGATCGCCCTGGCGCAGTGCCAACTCGGCGATGCAGGCGGTCAGGCGTCGTGCGGCATCGAAACGCGTGCCGCGTTCGCCATCGCGCTGGGTCATCGACGCGGTGGCATCGAGCACGATCCACACCGTCAGCGGACTCTCGCGTTCGGCTTCGCGCACGAAGAAACGGTCCGAGCGCGCGTACAGCTTCCAGTCGATCTGGCGCAGTTCGTCGCCCGGCTCGTAGGCGCGGTACTGCGCGAACTCCAGGCCGGCGCCGCGACTGCGGCTGTGGTGCACGCCGATCCCCTGCGCGCCGATGGCACGGCGCGCGGTCAGCCGCAGGTCCTTCAACCGGCTGCGGACGTCGGCGGGGATCAGGTCGTGCGCCACGGGCGGTAGATCAGGCGGCGAGCGGCACGCCGCGCAGCAGCGCGGCGATCACGTCGTCGGCGCTGACCTGCTCGGCCTCCGCCGCGAACGACAGCAGCAGGCGGTGGCGCATGACCGGCTTCGCCAGCGCGACGATGTCCTCGCGCGTGGCGGCTAGGCGACCGTGCAGCAGCGCACGCGCCTTCGCCGCCAGCACCAGCGACTGGCCGGCGCGCGGACCCGCGCCCCAGCGCACGTACTTGCGGATCTCCTCGGGCACGCCGTCGCCGGGACGGCTGGCGCGGACCAGTTTCGTGATCCAGCGCAGCAGGTCGTCGCTGACGTGCACGTCGCGCACATGCTGCTGCAGCGCCAGCACCGCCTCGCCTTCCATCACCCGCGGCACCGCGCCGCCGGCGCGGCCGGTGGTCTGCGCCAGGATGTCGTGCTCTTCCTGTTCGGTGGGGTAGTCCACGCGGATGTGCAGCAGGAAGCGGTCCAGCTGCGCTTCCGGCAACGGGTACGTGCCGGCCTGTTCCAGCGGATTCTGCGTGGCCAGCACGAAGAACGGCGAGGGCAGGGCATGCGTGGTGCCCGCATAGCTGACGGTGCGTTCCTGCATCGCTTCGAGCAGCGCGGCCTGGGTCTTCGGCGGCGTGCGGTTCAGTTCGTCGGCGAGCAGCAGGTTGGTGAAGATGGGGCCAGGCTGGAAGCGGAAGTGGCGATGGCCGGTGCCATGGTCTTCTTCCAGCAGCTCGGTGCCGAGGATGTCGCTGGGCATCAGGTCGGGCGTGAACTGCACGCGGCGGAACTGCAGGTGCAGCGCCTCGCCCAGCGAGCGCACCAGCAGCGTCTTGCCCAGGCCGGGCACGCCTTCGAGCAGGCAGTGGCCACCGGCGAGCAGGCCGATCAGCAACTGCTCCACCACATCCTGCTGGCCGACGATGGCCTGGCCGATGGCGGCGCGGAGTTCGCCCAGTCTGGCGAGCTGCTGCTGGAGGTCGGATTCGGTGATCGATGCCATGGTGGATTCCGTTGTTTCAGAGGGGGCGCGGCGTGCTCAGTGCACGTTGTTGCGGTTGACCAACAGGGTGTAGACGTAGGACAGCGGCCAGAGGAAGAGGCAGGCGAGCAACCAGAACCAGCTTCCGTTCCAGTACGCGCGGCGCGCGGCGATGAACATCGTGGCGAAGGTCGACAGCGGGACGATCAGGGCGAATACCTTCTCGGCCCACGACATCTCGTCGTCCGACAAGCCGCCGTCGGCCATCCGCGGTTGTCCCGATATCGCCCACAGGTAGGCGATGGCGCAGGCGAGCAACGCCAGGGAGACGAGGGGAATGACATTGTCCTTCCTCATGTCGTCAGCGCGTAGATCACGAGGTTGACGCCGAACCTGGTGTTGTCTTCGGCGAGGAAGCGCTTGTTGCGCCAGTCGTAGTCCCACTCGCAGCCGTAGTCCTTGTTGCTGTAGAGCACGCCGAGGCGGTTGTTGATCTCGATGCCCTGCAGGTACTCGTGCACCAGGTCGTCGCCCCAGCCGTTGAGCTCGAAGCTGGTGGCGGGCGGGCCGTCGAACTTGAAAAAAGAGGAATAGATGGCGTGGGTATTCGGCAGCTGCTTCATCGCCTTGGCACCGAAGATCGCCGCCATCTGCGCCTCGAACGATTTGGCGAACAAGCCGTCGATGTCGTGGTTGCAGTCGTCGACGAAGACGAAGCCGCCGTTGCGGACGTAGCGCTCGAAGTTGCGCTTCTCCGCCGGATTGAAGTCGACCAGCTTGTGCCCGGCCAGGTAGCAGAACGGCGCGGCCAGCATGCGCGGGTCGGACAGCGCCAGCACATGCTCCTTCGGATCCACGCGCAGGCTGGTGTAGTCGATCAGCGAGGTGATGAGGTTGGACGGCATGCGCGCGTCCACGTCCCAGTCGCCGGAGTCGTACTTCAGGCGGGTGAACCGGAAGTCGTAGTGGCCGGATTGGGCGCGCGCCTGCCTGGGCAATGCAGCCGCCACCGCGCCGCCGAGCATCAGGTGGAGGAATTGCGCACGCGTTAGCCGGGAGTGGAGCAAAGCCGGGGTCTCTGAAAGCCCCTCTCCCGACGGGAGAGGGGTTGGGGAGAGGGGCGATGGTGTCCTGATGGTTCAGGCATCATGGACTGCGCTCGCCCCTCATCCGCCCTTCGGGCACCTTCTCCCGGGGGGAGAAGGAGAAGCGTTACACCGCATCCGACAACGAGGTGAAGGTGAAGTCGCGCAGCTTCATCGGCGGGATCATCATCACGAAGCTGGACTCATCACCGGCCACGCGCACCGGCTTGCCCAGCTCCTCGATGTTGTTGAGCATGATCACCGGCGACTCGTTGAAGCGGAAGTTCTTCACCGGGTACTTGATCTGGCCGTTCTCGATGTAGAACGTGCCGTCGCGGGTCAGGCCGGTCAGCAGCACGGTCTGCGGATCGACCATGCGGATGTACCAGGTGCGCGTGACCAGGATGCCCTTCTGCGTACCCGCCACCAGTTCGGCGGTGGACTTGGTACCGCCGGCGAACAGCAGGTTGCCCGGCGAACCGACCGCGCGCTTGCCCTGCTTCTGCGCCCAGAAGCGCGAGTACTCCAGGTTGGCCACCTTGCCGTTCTCGACGATGGCCATCTTCTCGCGCGGCAGGCCTTCGTTGTCCCACGGCATCACTTCGGCACCCGGGTGCCACGGATCGGCGCTGATGTTCACGCGCGGGTCGTAGACCTGTTCGCCCAGCTTGTTGCCGCCGCCCTTCTTGGACAGGAAGCTGCGGCCCTCGTCGGCCTGGCGCGCGTCGAAGAAATTCATCATGAAGGAGATCAGCCCCGCGGCCGCAGCCGGTTCCAGGATGACCGTGTACTTGCCCGGTTCCAGCGCCTTGGCCTCGGCCGATTCGCTGGCCTTGCGCATGGCGGTGCGGATGTCGCTGTCGGCCTTGAACGCATTCGCGTCCTTCAGGTTGCGGCCGACCCAGCCGGAACCGCGGCCGTCCTCGGTGCGCACCGTGCAGGTGTAATTGAACGCGGTCGCCTTCTGGTAGCCGAAGTTGCCCTTGCTGTTGGCGAAGGCGACGAAGCTCTGCCCGTCTTCCAGGAAGCCGGCGGCGATCAGCTTCTCGGCCTTGCACGGCCCGATCGAATCGGCGGCGACCTGCGCGCGGAACTCCGGCGTGATGGCGGCGGTGGAGTCGCTGAAGGTCGGCGACGGCTTGTACGTCTGCTTGTCGACGGCCGGCATGAATTCCGGGTTCTCCGGTGCCAGGCGGGCGAGGTCCTCGGCGCGGCGGACCACGCGTTCCAGCGAGGCGTCGTCGAACTCGTTGATCGTCGCCACGCCGGTGCGCTTGCCGAACGCCACCTGCACGGCGAGGTCGGTGTTGCTGACGATGCCGCTGGTGGACACGTTGTTCAGCGCGAACCGGATGTTGCCGTCGATCGAGCCGCTGAGGGAGGCGGTGCACTCGTCGGCGGTGGACAGCGCGAGGACCTTGTCCAGGATGGCTTTCGCCTGCGCTTCGGTGAGGATGCTCATGTTCTAGGGTCTCCTTGCGCCGGTCAGCCGAGCGAGCGGGCGGTGTTGATGACGTTGATGCCGTTGAAGCGCGCGGTCGAAGAACCGTGCGAGACCGCGGACACCTGGCCGGGCTGGCCCTTGCCGTCGAAGAACGAACCGCCCAGGCGGTAGTCGCTTTCGTCGCAGATCGCGGTGCAGGCGTTCCAGAATTCCGGCGTGCGGATCTGGTAGGCCACGTCCTCGAGCTGCTGGGTGATCTTGCCGTTCTTGATCTCGTAGAACAGCTGGCCACCGAACTGCGCGTTGTAGCGCTGCTGGTCGATCGAGAACGAACCGTCGCCGATGATGTAGATGCCGTTCTCGACGTCCTTGACCATGTCGGCGACCGACAGCCTGGTCTTGCCCGCCGCCATCGACACGTTGGCCATGCGCTGGAACTGCACGCTGCTCCACGAATCGGCATAGCAGCAGCCGTCGGATTCGGTCTTGCCCAGGATATGGGCCTGGTCGCGGATGGTCTGGTAGTCGACCAGCTTGCCGGCGCTCACCAGGTCCCAGCGCTTGGTCTTCACGCCTTCGTCGTCGTAGCCGACGGCGCCCAGGCTGCCCGGCTGCGTCTTGTCGGCGAACAGGTTGACCAGTTCGCTGCCGTACTGGAAGCGCGCCTCGCGCTTGTCCAGCGTGGCGAAGCTGGTGCCGGCGTAGTTGGCTTCGTAGCCGAGCACGCGGTCCAGTTCCAGCGGGTGGCCGACCGATTCGTGGATCGTCAGCCAGGTGTGCGACGGGTCGAGCACCAGGTCGTACTTGCCCGGCTTCACCGACGGGGCGGTCAGCTTGGCGCGCGCCTGCTTGGCGGACGCGATGGCGTCCTCCTTCATGTCGTACGACAGGCCGTAGTTGATGACGCCGTTCGGCGTGGCGTACTTCTGCGACGCGTCGCCGTCGAGGTATTCGTAGCCCATGCCGACCGGCGAGGACAGGCCGTCGCGGGTGCGGAACTTGCCGCTGGCCTTGTCGATGGCGGTGACCGTCATCGGCACCCAGATGCGGTGCACGTCCTGGTCGATGAAGGAACCATCGGTGCTGGCGAAGTACTTCTGCTCGTTGACCACGAACATCATCGAGTTGACGAAATCGGCGCCAGCGTTGATCGCGGCGGCGTTGACGCCCAGCAGCAGGTCGACCTTGTCCTTGATCGGCACGTCCATCGCGTTCTTCTTGATCGGTGTCTTCCACGACACCTCGCCGAAGCCCGGCGCCTTGGCCAGCTGCACCGGCGCGGTCTGCGTCTTGCTGTTGGCCTGGGCGATCGCGGCGGCCTGGCGCGCGGCGGCGGCCACGCCCTCGGCGGTCAGCGTGTTGGTGGCGGCGAAGCCCCAGGCGCCGTTGGCGATCACGCGGATGCCGGCGCCGGTGGACTCGGTGTTCACCACGTTCTGCACCTTGTCCTCGCGGGTGATCACGAACTGGCGCAGGTAGCGGCCGATGCGCACGTCGCAATAGGTCGCGCCGGCCTGCTTGGCCGCGGCCAGCGCGGCGTCGGCGAGGCGCTTCTTGAACGCGATATCGAGGGTGGACTGGAGTTGCTCGGCGGCGATCGCCTTGCCGAAGTAGGACGGCACCATCAGGCCGCCCACGGTCAGGCCGGTCAGGGCCAGGAAGTCACGACGTTGCAAGGCTGTTCTCCACCGTTGGGCCTGCGCGGAGCAGGCGGGGACTGCGACGGACGCGTTGTGGCCCGCGCCATGTCCATCGCGCGGGTCGTCCCGAATTCTTGCGCCGGGGTGCAGACAGCGTCAAATGACTTTCGGCATACGCGCTGCGTCGCACTGCCCGGATCGTGCGATCAGCCCAGGCTGCGCGCCGTGTTGATGATGTTGATGCCGTTGAAGCGCGTGGTCGCCGAGCCGTGCGACACGGCGGAGACCTGGCTGGGTTGGCCCTTGCCATCGAAGAACGAACCGCCCAGGCGGAAGTCGCGCGCGTCGCAGATCGCGGTGCAGGCGTTCCAGAACTCCGGCGTGCGGATCTGGTAGGCCGCGTCCTCGATCTGGCGGGTGACCTGGCCGTTCTTGATCTCGAAATACAGCTGGCCGCCGAACTGCGCGTTGTAGCGCTGCTGGTCGATGGAGTACGAGCCGCGGCCGTGGATGTAGATGCCGTTCTCCACGTCCTTGACCATCTCCGCCACCGTCAGTGGTGCCTTGCCCGGCGCCAGCGAGACGTTGGCCATGCGCTGGAACTGCACGCTGCTCCACGAATCCGCATAGCTGCAGCCGTGCGAAGCGTCCTCGCCGAGGATATGCACCTCGTCGCGCGTGGCCTGGTAGTTGACCAGCACGCCGTCCTTGACCAGGTCCCAGCGGCGCGTCTTCACGCCTTCGTCGTCGTAGCCCACGGCGCCCAGGCTGCGCGGCTCGGTCTTGTCGGCGGTGAAGGTGACGATCGGGCTACCCCACTGGAAACGCTGCTCGCGCTTGTCCAGGGTCGCGAAGCTGGTGCCGGCGTAGTTGGCCTCGTAGCCGAGCACGCGGTCCAGTTCCAGCGGATGGCCGACGTTCTCGTGGATGGTCAGGAACAGGTTGGACGGGTCCAGCACCAGGTCGTACTTGCCGGGCTTCACTGACTGCGCGGTCAGCTTGGCGCGCGCCTGCTTCGCTGCCGCCACGATGTCTTCGCGCAGGTCGTAGGACGCGCCGTACGCCACCACGCCGCCGGGCAGCGCGATCTTGTCGGCCGGGTTGGCGTCCAGGTATTCGTAGCCCATGCCCATCGGCGCGGACAGGCCATCGCGGGTCTTGAACTTGCCGGTCGCCTTGTCCACCACCGTCACCGTGAAGGGCACCCAGATGCGGTGCACGTCCTGGTCGATGTAGGAACCATCGGTGCTGGCGAAATACTTCTGCTCGTTGATGACGAACATGCGCGACGCGGCGAAGCTGGCACCGGCCGCCAGCGCCGTGGCATTGGCGCCGAGCAGCAGGTCGACCTTGTCCTTCACCGGTACCGCCATCGCGTTCTTCACGAGCGGGGTCTTCCATGCCACCTCGCCCACGCCGGTCAGCGGCGCCAACTGCACCGGCTTGCCCTGGATGCGGGCATTGGCGCGTGCGATGGTGACGGCCTGGCGCGCAGCCGCGGCGACGCCGTCCGGCGTCTGGTCGTTGGTCGCCGCGAAGCCCCATGCGCCCTGCGCGATCACGCGCACGCCGATGCCGGACGACTCGGTGTTCACCACGTTCTGTACCTTGTCCTCGCGCGTGATCAGCGACTGCCGCAGGTAGCGGCCGATGCGCACGTCGCAGTAGGTCGCACCCGCGGCGGTCGCTGCCGCCAGCGCGGCGTCGGCCAGGCGCTTCTTCTTCGCCACGTCGCCGGGTTCGAGCAGGGCTTCGGCGGCGATGACGCGTGTACCTGGCAGGGCCAGGCCGGCGAAGGTCAGTCCACCGAGGGCGAGGAAGTCGCGTCGTTGCATGTCGAAGTCCGGAAACGGAAGCCTCCGGACTGTCGTCGGCGCGCGCCGCAGCGTCAAGTGACGCCGGTCATGCCGCGGCGACGTGGTGCACAATGCGCCTCATCCCGCACAGGAATCGACCCGCATGAAATCCCGTCCGGTCGCCCGACCCGAGAACGACGACGAACAGCCGCGACTGGCGGTACTGATCGATGCCGACAACGCACAACCCGCGGTCATCGAAGGCCTGCTGGCGGAAACCGCCAAATACGGTGTCGCCAGCGTCAAGCGCATCTACGGCGACTTCACCAGCACCCGCATGACCCAGTGGAAGCAGGCGCTGCTGAAGCACTCGATCAACCCGGTGCAGCAGTTCGCCTACACCAGCGGCAAGAACGCCACCGACAGTTCGCTGATCATCGACGCGATGGACCTGATGTACACGCGCCGGTTCGACGGCTTCTGCCTGGTCTCCAGCGACAGCGATTTCACCCGCCTGGCGCAGCGCCTGCGCGAGGAAGGGCTGACGGTCTACGGCTTCGGCGAGCGCAAGACGCCGGATGCCTTCGTGCAGGCCTGCGACAAGTTCATCTACGTCGAGGTGTTGCGCAGCGAAGTGCCGGCACCGCCGCCGCCCACGACGCCTGCCCCGGCGAAGAAGGTGGCCAAACCCGCTGCGAAGAAGCCCGCCGCGCAGGCGGAGCCGACCGCCGCACCGGCGGTGGAGGCTGGCAAGCATGAATCGCTGCCGCTGCGGCTGATCCGCCAGGCCATCGAAGAGGCCAGCGACGACCAGGGCTGGGCCTTCCTCGGCAGTGTCGGCAGCTACCTCAACAAGGTGCGCCCCGATTTCGACACCCGCCTGTACGGACACAAGAAGCTCAGCGACCTGCTGAAGGCGCATCCGCGCCACTTCACCGTCGAAGAGCGCAGCGGAGAGAATGGCCTGAAGCGCGTCTACGTGCGTTCGGCCGGCTGATGGCGACGGACAAGCCGTTCGCGCCGTCGTGCGAACGCAACCAGAGGCCGATCCTCGAGGTCCTGCAGCGCCATCTCGGCGACACGCGCCGCGTGCTCGAAGTCGGCAGCGGCACCGGCCAGCACGCGGTGCATTTCGCGGCGGCGATGCCGTGGCTGGCCTGGCAATGCAGCGACCGTGCGGACAACCTGCCGGGCATCGCACAGTGGCTGGACGACGCGGCGCTGCCCAACCCGCGGCAAGCGATCGAACTGGATGTCGACGGGTCGTGGCCCGATTCCGGGTTCGATGCCGTCTTCACCGCCAACAGTTTGCACATCATGGGCTGGCCTCAAGTCGAAGCCTTCTTCGCCGGCGTCGGCGCGGTACTCGAACCCGGCGGGCTGCTGGCGGTCTACGGCCCCTTCAACTACGGCGGCGACTTCACCAGCGACAGCAACCGCGCCTTCGAGCAGTGGCTGAAGGATCGCGATCCGGTGTCCGGCATTCGGGACTTCGAAGCCGTCGATGCGCTGGCGCGCGCCATCGGGCTGGTGCTTATCGAGGACAACGCCATGCCGGCGAACAACCGCTGCGCGGTCTGGCAGCGCGTGACCTGATCCGGGGGTAAAGAAAAACCCCGCCGAGGCGGGGTCTTCTTCTTATGCGGCCTGCACGATGTGCAGTGCCTTCGGATTGCGCCACAGGCCCAGCAGCTCCGCCTCGCGCGCCTTGGCGGCGTGCTGGTGCTTTTCCTTGACGTGGCCGTAGCCGCGGATGTGCTCGGGAATGCTGGCGATCTCCACCGCCAGGCCCAGCTTGCCGGCATCCAGCGCGGCCAGCAGTTCGCCGGTGGTCTTCTCGTAGTCCGCGATCAGCTGGCGCTCGCCCTTGCGCTCGTCGGTGTAACCGAACACGTCGAACGTGCCGCCGCGCAGGAAGCGCAGCTTCGCCAGCAGGCCGAAGGCCTTGAACACCCACGGGCCGTATTCCTTCTTCATCAGGCGGCCGTGCGCGTCCTTCTTGGCGAACAGCGGCGGCGCCAGGTGGAAGTGCACCTCGTAGTCGCCGTCGAACTGCTGCTGCAGGCGGCGCTGGAACTCGCCACTGGTGTACAGGCGCGCGACTTCGTACTCGTCCTTGTACGCCATCAGCTTGAAGAAGTAGCGGGCCACCGCCTCGGTCAGCGCGGTCGAGCCGGGCGCCCTGGTGTTCTCGGCGCTGCGCACCTGCGTCACCAGGTCGGTGTAGCGGCGGGCGTAAGCGGCGTCCTGGTACTCGGTCAGGAACGTGGTGCGGCGTGCGATCAACTCGTCCAGCGAGCGCGACAGGCGCAGATCGTCCAGCGGCAGGAAGGCGACGTCCGCGTCGCCCGCGCCGTCTTCCGGCAGGCCACGCAGCTCGCTCTCGTTGCCGGGATTGCGCGGCGCCGCGTTGGCGCCCCACTCGGTGCTTTCCCATTCGCCCGGCGGCAGCACCTGCAGGGCGCGCGGCGTGCGTTCGCTCTCGGTCTGTGTGTTGCGGATCAGGCCGGCGGCTTCCTGCACCGCCTGCGGGTTCACCACGGCCAGGCGGCCCCAGGCGAACGCGGTCTTGTTCATCTCGACGGCGGCGCCGTTGAGTTCGACCGCACGCATGATGGCGTCGTACGAAATCGGCACCAGTCCCTGCTGCCACGCATAGCCCAGCATGAAGAGGTTGCTGCCGATAGCGTCGCCGATCAGCGCGGTCGCGATCTGCGTGGCATCGACCAGCAGCGGGTCGCGGCCGCCCAGGGCGACCTTCACGCCGGCGACGATGTCGGTGGCCGGGAACTGCATGTCCGGATGGGTGGTGAATGTGCCCGGCATCGCCTCGTAGGTGTTCAGCACCACCTGCGAGCGCTCGCCGCGTACCTTCGACAACACCCAGTAGTCGTTGACCACCACCATGTCGCAGCCCAGCACCAGGTCGGCTTCGCCGGCGGCGATGCGCACGGCATGGATGTCTTCCGGCGTGCGCGCGATGCGGATGTGCGTGGTCACCGCGCCGCCCTTCTGCGCCAGGCCGGTCTGGTCGAGCACGCTGGCGCCCTTGCCTTCCAGGTGGCCGGCCATGCCGAGCAGCGCGCCGATGGTCACCACGCCGGTGCCACCGACGCCGGTGATCAGGATGTTCCAGGGTTCGCCGAGGTCGGACTTGAACGCGGGCGCCGGCAGCGCGGCGAGCAGGTCGGCGGCGTTCGCCTTCTTGCCCTTGCGCGGCGTGCCGCCGTGCACGGTGACGAAGCTGGGGCAGAAGCCGTCGACGCAGCGGAAGTCCTTGTTGCAGTTGGACTGGTCGATCTCGCGCTTGCGGCCGAACTCGGTTTCCTTCGGCAGCACCGACACGCAGAAGCTCTTCACGCCGCAGTCGCCGCAGCCTTCGCACACCAGCGTGTTGACCATCGTGCGCTTGGCCGGGTCCGGCAGCTTGCCGCGCTTGCGGCGGCGGCGCTTTTCGGTGGCGCAGACCTGGTCGTAGATCAGGATGGACACGCCCTTGACCGTGCGCAGGCGGCGCTGCACATCGTCCAGTTCCTTGCGGTCGAAGAACTCCACGCCGCTCGGGAACAGTTCGCGCTTGCTCCACTTGCGGATGTCGTCGCTGACCAGGACGATCGTGTCGACGCCTTCCGCGCGCATCATGTGCGCGATCTGCGGCACCGACAGCGTGCCGTCCACCGGCTGGCCGCCGGTCATGGCCACGGCGTCGTTGTAGAGGATCTTGTAGGTGATGTTCACCCCGGTGGCCACCGACTGGCGCACCGCCAGCGAGCCGGAGTGGAAGAACGTGCCGTCGCCGAGGTTCTGGAACACGTGCTCGGTCTCGGTGAACGGCGCCTGCCCCGACCACGTCACGCCTTCGCCGCCCATGTGGGTGAAGGTGTCGGTGTCGCGGTCCATCCACGTGACCATGTAGTGGCAGCCGATGCCACCGAGCGCGCGCGAACCTTCCGGCACCACCGTGGAGGTGTTGTGCGGGCAGCCGCTGCAGTAGTGCGGCACGCGCGGGAAGTTGGCGCGCGGCAGCGCCATCTCGGCTTCCTTCTCCTCCATCCAGCGCAGGCGCTGCTCGATGGACTCCGTGGTGAAGAAGCGCTGGATGCGGCGGCCGATGACGCCGGCGATGGTCGCCGGGGTCAGTTCGCCGGTGGACGGCAGGATCCACTCGCCGCCTTCGTCGTACTTGCCGACGATGGACGGGCGCGTGCCCGCGCTGGCCGGCCAGTTGTAGAAGTACTCCTTCATCTGCCGCTCGATGAAGGCGCGCTTCTCCTCCACCACGACGATGTCTTCCAGTCCCTTGGCGAACTCGGTGATGCCCACCGGTTCCAGCGGCCAGGTCATGCCGACCTTGTAGACGCGGATGCCGATGTCTGCGCAGGCCTGCTCGTCCAGGCCCAGGTATTCCAGCGCCTGCAGCACGTCCAGGTAGCTCTTGCCGGTGGTGACGATGCCGAGCCGCGCACGCGGCGAATCCAGCACGATGCGGTCCACGCCGTTGGCGCGCGCGAACGCCTGCGCCGCGGCGACCGCGTACTTGTGCAGGCGCATCTCCTGGTCCAGCGGCGGATTCGGCCAGCGGATGTTGAGGCCGCCGGCCGGCATGGCGAAGTCTTCCGGCAGGATGATCTCGCGCGCGAACGGATCCACCTGCACCGACGCCGACGACTCCACCGTCTCGGCGATCGTCTTGAAACCGATCCAGCGGCCGGTGTAGCGGCTCATCGCCCAGCCCACCAGGCCCAGGTCGAGGATGTCCTGCACGCCGGCCGGGTTCAGCACCGGCATCATCGCGCTGACGAATTCGTCTTCCGAGCCGTGCGGCAGCGTCGAGCTGCGGCAGTTGTGGTCGTCCGCCGCCAGCGCCAGCACGCCGCCGAACTTCGAGGTGCCGGCGGCGTTGCCGTGCTTGAACACGTCGCCGCAGCGGTCCACGCCGGGGCCCTTGCCGTACCACATGGAATACACGCCATCGACCTTGGCGCCGGGGAACAGGTTGGTCTGCTGCGTGCCCCACACCATGGTGGCGCCCAGGTCCTCGTTGAGGCCGGGGGTGAACTTCACCCCGGCGGACTCGAGATGCTTGCGCGCCCGCCACAGCTCCAGGTCGAAGCCGCCCAGCGGCGAGCCGCGGTAGCCGCTGATGAAACCGGCGGTGTTGAGGCCCGCAGCCTGGTCGCGCAGCCGCTGCATCAGCGGCAACCGCACCAGTGCCTGCACGCCGCTCAGGTAGATGCGGCCATCGGTGCGCGTGTACTTGTGTTCCAGCGTGTAGTCGCTGTCGATCACCCCGATCTGCGGCGTGTTGGCGGACGAGGGGGAGGTGAGTTCGGCGGTGCTGGTCATGGCGGGCCCGTGAAAGCGGCTGGCGAGGCCCGAAAACCCCTCGGGCGTGAAGGCGCGCATTGTAACAGCGGCATTTTCTGTGATGCCGGTCACTTCGTTGTTGTGCGTTGCAGCGGTTAGGATGGGGGCGGGGGCTGTTCGCGTTCTTTGGTAGTCCGGGGGAAGTCGTGAAATCAGGTACAGGCATGCTGCTGGCCATGGCGCTGGCATCGGTGGTGTTTTCCGCACGCGCACAGAGCGTGCCGAAACCCAAGGAGTTCTATTTCGACGTCGATCGCGCGGCGGTGCCCGTGGTCGCCATCACCGGTGCCGAGGGTGATGCGCTGGTCGACCAGCTGGTGAAGGCGCGCGAACGGGGGCGCAAGACCGTCGAGGCGACCACGCAGCTCGCACACATCGCGGCCAACGATGGGCGCAAGGACCTGAGTCTGCAGCTGTACCAGCAGGCACTGGGCAGCGCGCAGTCGGGCGGCAGCCTGTGGCGGTCGATCAGCTGGAACTATGGGTGGGATCTCTTCCGCCTGGGCGAACACCAGGCGGCATTGCAGCAGTGGTCGCCGCTGATCGGTGCCGTGGGTGGTGCCTCGTGGGTGCCGCCGACGTTCGCACTGGCGCTGTGGAAGCTCGACCGCAAGGACGAAGCCGTGCAGTGGTTCGGCGCCGCGGTGCGCACCGAGCCGCTGCTGTGGACCGACGCGCGCAACCATGCCGGGCTGCTGCCGGGCTGGCGGCAGGAAGACCGCGACACGCTGGCCGAAGTGCTGGGCGCCTGGCAGGCCAATCCGCCGGTCTGGCCGTAACGCGTAAGATCGGCGGATGAAGGCGCGCACCGCGCGCCATCCTCCGTCCACGATGCGCACCCTTGCTTCGCTGTGCCTGGCGACGGCGTTGACCGCCGCCGCCGGTATCCCCGCGTCCGCCGCCGACCGCATCACCGGTCGCGCGTTCGCCACCCGTTCCGATGTCATCGCGCCGCATGCGATGGCGGCCACCTCGCATCCGCTGGCCACGCAGATCGCGCTGGACGTGATGAAACAGGGCGGCACCGCGATGGACGCGGCCATCGCGGCCAATGCAGCGCTCGGCCTGATGGAACCCACCGGCAACGGCATCGGCGGCGACCTGTTCGCCATCGTGTGGGATCCGAAGACGAAGAAGCTGCACGGCTACAACGGCTCCGGCCGTTCGCCGAAGTCGCTGACGCTCGACTACTTCAAGCAACAGGGCATCACCGACATCCCCGCGCACGGTCCGTTGCCGGTCAGCGTGCCGGGCGCGGTCGACGGCTGGTTCGCGTTGCACGACCGCTTCGGCAAGCTGCCGATGCGCGACGTGCTGGCGCCGACCATCCGCTACGCGCGCGACGGCCATCCGGTGCACCAGACGATCGCCTACTACTGGGACCGCTCGGTGCCGCGGCTGTCGAAGTTCCCCGGCTTCACCGAGCAGTTCACCATCGCCGGCCGCGCCCCGCGCACCGGCGAGATGTGGAAGAACCCCTACCTCGCCGACACGCTGCAGAAGATCGCCGACGGCGGCCGCGACGCGTTCTACAAGGGCGACATCGCGCGCACCATCGACAGCTACTTCAAGGCCAACGGCGGCTTCCTGTCGTACGAGGACATGGCGGCCCATCACGGCGAGTGGGTCGAGCCGGTCAGCACCAACTACCGCGGTTACGACGTGTGGGAACTGCCGCCGAACGGGCAGGGCATCGCCGCGCTGCAGATGCTCAACGTGCTGGAAGGCTACGACTTCTCCAAGATCCCCTACGGCAGTCCCGAGCATGTGCATCTGCTGGTGGAGGCCAAGAAACTGGCCTTCGCCGACCGCGCGCGCTGGTACGCCGATCCCGCGTTCCAGCCGTTGCCCGTCGCGCGCATGATCTCCGAGCCGTATGCGCGTGAGCGCGCCAAGCTGATCTCGCCGGACAAGGTGCTGCGCGAAGTGCAGCCCGGCACGCCGAAGGAACTGGAGGAAGGCGACACCATCTACATGACCGTCGCCGACAAGGACGGCATGATGGTCTCGCTGATCCAGTCGAACTACCGCGGCATGGGCAGCGGCATGACGCCGACCGGCCTGGGCTTCATCCTGCAGGACCGCGGCGAGATGTTCGTGTTGAACGGCTGCGAGGGCGCCACGCCGCATCCCAACTGCTATGCACCAGGCAAGCGTCCGTTCCAGACCATCATCCCGGCCTTCATCACCAGGGACGGCAAGCCGTGGGTCAGCTTCGGCGTGATGGGCGGCGCGATGCAGCCGCAGGGCCATGTGCAGATCGTGATGAACCTGGTCGACTTCGGCATGACGCTGCAGGAAGCCGGCGACGCGCCGCGCATCCAGCACGACGGCTCCACCGAACCGGTCGGCAGCGCCAAGGTGATGAGCGACGGCGGCGTGGTGCAGCTGGAATCCGGCTTCCCCTACGAAACCGTGCGCGCGCTGATGGATAAAGGCCACCACGTCGAATGGGCACTCGGCCCGTACGGCGGCTACCAGGCGATCAAGCGCGACCCGGACACCGGCGTGTACTACGGCGCCAGCGAAAGCCGCAAGGACGGGCAGGCGGCGGGGTATTGAGGGAAGCGCGAGTGACTTATAGGTTGGGGTGAACGGAGTGAACCCCAACATCGTGGCGACGAAACGTCCACCTGTTGGGCTTCGCAAGCTCACCCCAACCTATGGGATTGATGCGTCATTCACCCAAGGAGCGGTGCGCATGAAAACGATCGCGATTGCGTTGACGCTGGCGGGACTGCTGTATGCGTTGCCGGGCAGTGCCACCAGCCTGTGCTTCGATCCTCCTGCGGCCATGCGGTTCGATGGTTCGAATGTCGTCGTCGTCGCTACAGTGATTGCCAAATCGGTCGAGCAGGAGGGCGGCGCCTGGCGGCAGGCGATACGCTGACGCGTCGACGAGAGCTGGAAAGGTATCCACTACAAGGGAAGTACCTTCAACGCACGCATCCTGACGCCGAGATGGGAAGACGTCGTGGTGGGTCAGGCCTTCCTGCTGACGCTGAGCGGTCGGGAGCCGTACGAGTGGATAACGTGCGATCCGGATCTCGGTCTCCTGCAAAAGTCGCTGGACGACGTTCGGGTGATACAGGAGATCTTCAATGAGCGGCGTCGGCCGATAACGCGGTAGCCCGTAGGATGGGTGGAGCGAAGCGATACCCATCGTCGCGTCCAGTCACTCGCCATGGTGGGTAGGTCGGCCTCGTCGTTGAACGCTTGCGGCCTCACCCATCCTGCGAACCATCAATGGCGTGAAACAATCAGCAGGCGATCATGAAAACCAAGGTCAGCGCCAGAAACATCGCCCGGATGGTTGCACTGCCTGCACTGGTGATAGCCGTTGTCGTGACGATGCCCGTGGTTGCTGATCATCTTGAAAAACGGCAGGAGCAGCTCGACCGCATCCGGGCCGACAAGCAGACGTTGTACGACGCCCGGCTTCAACCTTGTCCGGAAGGTATCTACCAGCCGGGACTGGAGGCCATCGTGGTCAGGTCAGGAGAAGTGGCCGTGGACATTTTTCCAGCGTTCCATCCGCCGGAAGGTTTCAAGCTCTCCGGTACAACCCTGTCTGGTTATGACGGGGTAAACGGCGTGTCTTACCCGCCACCTCCACCTCCACCGCCGGGGATCGTGTTGGCGCCCAATCCGCCGTCAGATGTCCCGCGTTTCAAGCAGCGTCCGCCGGTTGTCCTGGATCAGGAGATGGCAGGCAATGTGCTGAGGGTATTGAAGACAGAAATAGACGAAGCGGATGCGGAGCGCTACGTGGGGATGGATGGTATTGGTTACGTCCTGAGGCATGGCGACAAGTGCGCGACCGCGTGGTCGCCCGAGCCTGGTACGCGCGCCCACAAGATTGTCGGCCTGGTTCATGTACTCAACCAGTTGAGTACGGAAAAAGCCGAAAAAGGCGAAGCGCTGCAGAGGAACGTTGTCCAGCTGATCTCGGAGCTGGATGTCGATAGGCGTGAAGTTAGGAACTGACGCATCTACGATCCGTTTGCGGACAATCTCCGCATCGGTGGGCCAAGGCCCACCCTACGAATACGAGGACACCACCATGGCCACACTCTCCGCCATCCCCGAACTCACGCCCGGCCTCTACCGCCACTACAAGGGCAACGACTACGAGGTCGTCGCGGTGGCACGGCACAGCGAGACGCTGGAGCCAGTGGTGGTGTACCGCGCACTGTACGGCGAAGGCGGATTGTGGGTGCGGCCGTGTGCGATGTTCTGCGAGGAGGTAGTGGTGGACGGGCAGTTGGTGCGCCGCTTCGCGCCGGTCGAGTCTTCACGGGAGTGAGATGCGCATGGAAAGGTGGTCGAAACTACGAGTCTGGATCAATCGCGACGATGGGCGGCTCTACCAGGTAGGCAATGCATCCATCGGACCACTGAGCATCCTCGGCGGCCTTGCCATCATCGCGTCGTTGGTCCTGTCGCAGTTGCACCGGCATGCTGATCTGCATGTGGCTTGGCCGATTGCCGTGGGGATCGTCGGCGTCGTGTTGTGGTTTCTCGGCGGCTCCCGCGATCAACGTCACGATGACGTCTGACCGTTTCGGCATCGCCATACATCAATAGCCCAAGCTTCGACATGACCACCTACATCGCCCTGCTCCGCGGCATCAACGTCGGCAAGGCCAAGCGCATCGCGATGGCGGACCTGCGTGCGCTGCTGGAGGAACTTGGTTACACCGACGTCGCCACGCTGCTCAACAGCGGCAACGTGGTGTTCCGCTCCAGCAAGAAGACATCCGCGAAGATCGCGGCGGAGATCTCTTCGGCCATCGCGGCGCAGCTCACGATCGACGTGCCTGTCATTGTTAAGTCGGCGAAGGACCTCGCCGCCATCATCGCTGACAACCCGTTCGCCGACACGGCGACGGATCCGTCGCGCCTGCTGGTCGCTTTCACGCCAGATGCGGGAACGCTGTCAGCGCTCGACGCCATTGCGCCGAAGGTGGTCGCGCCCGAGCAGTTCCTCGTCGGCACGCACGCCGCCTATCTGCACTGCGCCAGCGGCATCCTCGACAGCAAGGCCGGTGAGGCGCTGGTGGGCAAGGCAGGCAGGGCGGCTACCACGCGCAACTGGACCACCGTGTTGAAACTGCAGGCGCTGGTCGACAAGATCGATGCGTGACGCCCCGCTTCCCCCTCCAGCCCGGGATATTCAAGGATGACCATCACCCGTTTCCGCGCCCTGTTGATCGCGTCCTTCCTATCGTTGGTTGCCGCATTGGTGGCTGGTCTGCTTCCGGGCGGATACTCGCCCGCGCTGGCCGATGCCTATGCAAACGAGTCTTCGCCATGGCTCCTGATGGACGACTGGGCACCCATTGCCCTTCTGCTGACCTTGTTGGCAGTGCTGACATTGCTGGCGGCGGCGGTGGCCGGCTTCATCGGGCTCTTCCTGCTCGCGCGATGGGGGCGCACGCTGTCGCTTTCCCTGACGCTGCTGGGCCTTCCGCTGTATCTCGTGCTTGGTCCGATCTTGATGTTGCCGCTCGAAGCGATGTTCACCGAAGCATCGGCGCTGCTGTGGGGCGCTGGCCTGGCGCTGGCCTACTACTCACCGGTCGCGACGCGCATCGAAACGGGCGCTGCCGGCTCCTAACCATCGCCGACGTTCTTCTGTTCCATGACGAGGCCATTTTCCTCGACATCCGAGGCTCTCCTGCCTCACCAGCAAGGCTTTCTTCCTTGTCATGGAACAGAAAAGCCTCGTCGTCTCACCTCAATGCTTCGTCATCGCACATAAGTGCTTCGGCCGGCGCACCTCGATGGCGCGTCATCTCACGGCAATGCTTCGTCGACTCACTTCAACACCTCGTCATGGCACCTCAATGCCCTGCCAGCGAAGCAAAAAGCCTTGCCAACGAAGCAGAAAGCCTCGTCAGCTCACCTCAATACATCGCCGTGGCAGCTGAAAGCCTCGATGTCGCCTGTCGCGACGTGCACGTCGATGCCCGCGCCGGCGGGCCTGCGTCAGAGATCGAAGCCGAGCAGCAGCGGGTCGTGGTCGGAGCTGCGGTAGGGCACGGACGCGTCGCCGTCGGCGTAGCCCTGCGCATCCTGCTCGTCGGCATTGATGTGCCACTCCGCCGCGCCACGCAGCTGCTTCGCCAGTGAGGGGCTGAGCAGGGCGTGGTCGAGGCGGCCGGTGAGGCCGTTGTAGACGTAGGAGTAGGGCTGCTCGACCTTGGCCTGCTTGAACGCATCGATCCAGCCGGCGTCGTCGCGCAGCCAGCGCACCGGGTCTTCCATCGCATAAGCGTTGAAGTCGCCCAGCATCACGATGCGGTCGCTGCGCGTGCGGGTGGGGTCGGTCTTCAGCCACGCGTCCAGGCGCTTCGATGAATCCAGCCGCAGCGCGTTCCAGCAGCCGGCGCCATCCTTCTGGTCGGCATCGCCACCGCTGGCTTCCGAACAGCCTTTCGACTTCAGGTGGTTGGCGACCACGACGAACGGCGTGCCATTGCCGCGCACGAACGCCTGCGCCAGCGGGCTGCGGCTGCGTTCGCCGAACGGGCCTTCCTGCAGCGTGGCCGGCTTGCCGGTCGGCTTCACCTTGTCGCTGCGGTAGATGATGCCGACGCGGATGCTGTCCGGGCCGGGGCCCTGCGTGGCATCGACGAAGCGCCACATGCCGCCGTTCGCGTTCAGTGCCGTGACCAGCTGCGCCAGGCTGGAGTCGGCGCCGTAGCCGTCGTTCTCCAGCTCCATCAGCGCGGCGATGTCGGGATTCAAGCCGCGAATGGTGGCGACCAGCTTCGCCAGCTGCGCTTTCAACTGTCCGGGCGTCTTGGCGCCGCGTTCGGTGGGGAAGCCGCCGCCCTTGCCGTCGCCGTTGAACAGGTTTTCCAGGTTGAACGCCGCCACGCGCACGTTGCCGGCGACCTGGGGGGCGGCCGGACGCTGCGGCGCGGCGATGGTCGGAGCTTGGGTGAGCTGCAGGCGCCAGCCGCCGGGGCGCTGGTCGACGATGCCCTGTACGCCGGTCAACACGGTGCCGGTGCGCAGTAGCTGGCCGTCCTTCACGTACCAGACGGTGGCGGGGTCGCGCTTGGCGCTGCCGTCGTCCAGCAGCAGGGTGCGGCGGGCGTTGTCGGCCGCGAGGCGCTTGGCCTCCGCGCTGCCGGGCGTGGCGAGTTCGCTGGGCTGCCACAAACGGCCGTCGAAGCTGGCGATCAGTTCGCCGAAACGTTCCAGCGTGTGCGTGCCGCTGAGGGTGAGCGGGGCGTCGATGCGCACCAGCATGCCTTCCAGCGCTTTCCAATCGCGTGGCTGGGCGGTGAGCACGGTGAGCGGCAGCTCGTTGATGCGTTGGACGGTGTCGATCTTGGGCGCATGCAGGGTCGTGAGCGTGCTGTCGCCACCGGTCTTGCGTTCACCGACGATGCCTCGCACGCGCACGCGTTCACCTGCAGAGATCGTCGGCGCGGGTGCGCCTTCTTCCAGGGCGACGAAAAGGGCGTCGGAGGTGTTCGCGTTGCCGTCGCCGCCGTCCTGCAGGAAGAAGCCGCCGAGGCCCTCGACGAACAGGCCGGTGACGACGCCTTCCACCGTCACCGTCTGGCCGTCGAGCGGGATGCGCGCGCCTTCGCCCTGCACCTGGCCGATGGGGATGACGCGTGCGTTCGGCGTGGCCGCATAGGCGGGCAGCGCGAAGGTGGCGAGCAGGGCGAGGGTGGGCAGTGAGCGGGGAGGCGTCATGTCAGGCGACCTGTGAAGCGAGGCGGCAAGGGTAAACGGAAAGGGTGACGGAAGGATTTTTCCCTCGCTCCCCGCAGGCGGGGAGAAGGGAGATGACAGAGCAGGGTGAAAGCACCACAAACAAAAACGCCGCCCGGAGGCGGCGTTTTCTGCAAGGCGATGCGCCTTACTTGCTGTTGGCCAGCATCCAGTCGACGGTGGCGCGGATCTGCTCTTCGGAGATGGCCGGGTTGCCACCCTTCGGAGGCATGATGCCGCCGTCCGGACCGGTGAACCCTTCGATCGCGTGCTTGTACAGGGTGTCGACGCCCTTGCTGGCGCGGGCGCCCATGCCAGCGGCGGTCAGCGTCGGGGCCTTGCCCACACCGTTGGTGTGGCAGGCGCCGCACAGGTTCTTGTAGATCTCGCCACCATCGAGCGTGCCGCCATAGGCGACCTGCGAGGCGGCAGCAGCCAATGCGGCCTGGGCGGCAGCGGCCTGGGCGGCGGCACCGGTTTCACCCGCGTAGACCGCGCCGGCCGGCGCGATGCGCGCCTCGGTGATCTGCACGGCCTTGGGGTTCACTTCCGGCGGCAGGCTGCCGTGCAGGAAGTACGCGCCGACGATCAGGCCGCCGGTGACCAGCATCAGGAAGCCGATCACCATCGAGAAATGCTTGAGGAATTCGAGGTCGTAGTTACGCACTTTCCACCTTTGGCAGCACGGCCGCGGGGCCGCGCATGGCTACGAAAACGGGGGCCGACGGGCGCCGGAGCGCCGCGGACAAGGCCGCATTATAAGCAGTGAGGCCGTCTTTGCCTCAACACCGGCGCGTGGCGGGCGGCTCAGGCGGTCAGGTAGACCTGCAGCGGCGCGCGCAGGGCCTGCAGCACGGTGCGGACCGGATAACCCGCGCCGATGCCCTGGCCCGACAGCGCCTGCTGCAGCACCTGCCGTTTCTCGCCGCCTTCGATGTGCAGGTACAGGTGGCCGGCATCGCGCAGCACCGGCAGGGTGAGGGTGATGCGGGGTTCGCCGGCGCCAGGCGCACGCATCGGCAGCACCGCGGTGCCGGTGGCGGGGTCCATCGCCTCGGCCAGGCGGTCGCCGCCGGGAAAGAACGACGCGGTGTGGCCATCGCCGCCCATGCCCAGCACGGCCACGTCCAGCGATGCCGGCAGATCGGCGGCGACCTCGGTCAGGGCGTCATCCGGGGTGGCGGTGGCGCGATACAGCGGAACGAAGCGGGCACCGGCGGCTTCGTGCTGCAGCAGGTGGTCCTTCACCAGGCGTGCATTGGAGCGCTCGTGGTCGTCGGGTACCCAGCGTTCGTCGACGAGGGTGACGGTGACGTTCGCCCAGTCCAGCGGCTGCTGCGACAGCGCCTGCAGGAAGCGGCGCGGGGTGCCGCCGCCGGACAGTGCCACGCTGGCGTGGCCGCGTGCTGCGATGGCGGCGCGCAGGTCGTCGGCCACGGCCTGGGCCAGGGCCGTGGCGAGCGTGTCGCCATCGGGGAACGGGTGCAGCTGGATCTGCAGCGAGAGATCGGTGGGGGGCATTGCGGGACTCGGGAGTGGGGGCTTCCCGGGGGAAGGCAGGCCGGCGTGCGCCGGAAGAAGACCCCGCGGCGCGGGGTCGAAGGCGTCAGACGGTGTCTTCGTGCCAGGTGCGGCCGTCGCGTTCGACCAGCGCCACGGCGGCGCTGGGGCCCCACGAACCCGCGGTGTACGGCTTCGGTGCGTCGCGCTGGGTCTCCCACGCGGCGAGGATCGGGTCGATCCAGGCCCACGCGGCTTCCACCTCGTCGCGACGCATGAACAAGGTCTGGTTGCCGCGCACCACGTCCATCAGCAGGCGCTCGTAGGCTTCCGGCTGGTGCACGCCGAAGGCTTCGGCGAAGCTCATGTCCAGCGGCACGTGCTGCAGGCGCAGGCCGCCCGGGCCGGGGTCCTTGATCATCAGCCACAGCTTCACGCCTTCGTCGGGCTGCAGGCGCAGCACCAGCTTGTTGCCCATCACCGGGCCGGCGCTGTCCTCGAAGATGGAATGCGGGATCTGCTTGAAGGCGATGACGATCTCGGACACGCGCTCGGACAGGCGCTTGCCGGTGCGCAGGTAGAACGGCACGCCAGCCCAGCGCCAGTTGTCCACTTCGGCCTTCAGCGCCACGAAGGTCTCGGTGCGCGAGTCGGGCTTGCCGAGTTCGTCCAGGTAGCCGGGCACGGCGGCACCGCTGCTGGCGCCGGCACGGTACTGGCCGCGCACGGACAGGTGGCTGACATCCTCGCCGCGCATCGGCTTCAGCGAGCGCAGTACCTTCAGCTTCTCGTCGCGCACGGCGTCGGCCTGCAGCGCGGCCGGCGGCTCCATCGCCACCATGCACAGCAACTGCAGCAGGTGGTTCTGCACCATGTCGCGCAGGGCGCCGGAGGTGTCGTAGTAGCCGGCGCGCTTCTCCAGGCCGACGGTCTCGGCCACGGTGATCTGCACGTGGTCGATGCGGCTGGCGTTCCACAGCGGCTCGAACAGGATGTTGGCGAAGCGCAGGGCCAGCAGGTTCTGGACCGTTTCCTTGCCCAGGTAATGGTCGATGCGGAAGATCTGGTTTTCCGCGAAGGCGCTGCCGACGGCATCGTTGATGACCGCGGCGCTGGCCGAGTCGTGGCCGATCGGCTTCTCGATGACGACGCGGGCGTTGCCGGTGTTCAGGCCGTGCGCGCGCAGGCGGTCGCAGATGGCCACGAACAGGGTCGGGCTGGTGGACAGGTAGAACACGCGGATGCGGTCGCCAGTGGTCTGCAGGCGGGCGGCGAAGTCGTCCCAGCCTTCATCCCGGGTGGCGTCCAGGGCGAGATAGCCGAGCTTCTGCAGGAAGGCGGGCAGCTTGGCCTTCAGCGTCTCGTCGCTGGCGGCGAGACGGGCCAGTGCTTCGCCGACCTTGGCCTGGTATTCGGCATCGCCCTGCTTGTCGCGGGCCACGCCGAGGATGCGGCTGTCCTCGGGAATCTGGCCGTCGGCGTAGCGCCGCAGCAGGCCAGGCAGCAGCTTGCGCAGCGCCAAATCGCCGGTGCCGCCGAAGATGACGAGATCGAAGGTGTCGACAGGCAGGGTCTTCGCGGTCACGGGCGTCTCGGTGCAGCAGAAGTGAGGCGAAACAATACCACCGCGTTACCATGGCGCGCCAATAGCCGAGAGGTGGTAGCAAAATTATTGCGCTATTGGTACGCCACTGGTATCTTGATTCGCATGCAAACAAACCTGCTCGAGGAATACCAGCGGCTGCAGACCGGCGAGTCCACCCGGGCCGTGGCGTATCTGCGCCTGCGTCGCGCGCTGCAGAACCTGATGGATGCCGGCGTGCTGCGGCCCGGACAGGCGCTGCCCAGTGAGCGCGATCTGGCCCAGCTGCTCGACCTGTCGCGGGTCACCATCCGCAAGGCGCTGGCCGGGCTGATCGAAAGTGGTCTGCTTGTGCAGCGGCAGGGAGCGGGCACGTTCGTGGCCGAACGTATCCTCCGCCAATTTTCCCGCCTGACCAGCTTCACCGATGACCTGCGCGAGCGTGGGCTGAACCCGCAGGTGAAGTTCCTGGAGCGGTCCGTGGGCGAGGTGACCCCGGAAGAATCGATGGCCCTGAACCTGTCGCCCGGCAGCGGCGTGGTCCGCATGTACCGCCTTCGCCATGTGGACGGTGCGCCGATCGCCATCGAACGCACGCTGGTGCCTTACGCCCTGCTGCCGGATCCCGACAGCGTGGCCACCTCGTTGTATGAAGCGTTGGACGCGTACGGTCACCGACCCCGGCGGGCCCTGCAGCGCCTGCGCGCTGTTGCCCTGGATGAGGAGGCGGCCCGCCACCTCGCCCTCCCTGTCGGTGCTCCCGGCCTGCTGGTCGAGCGCCGGGCCTTCCTTGAAGATGGTCGGGTCGTCGAATCCACCCGCTCGTATTACCGCGGCGACGCCTACGACTTCGTCGCCGAGCTTCAAAGCGACTGATCTCCTGCCGGCTTGGCCGGCAATCTCCTTCATTTCTGCCCCCTGCCTGTCCTGATCCGCATCGGCGGGGCGAGCTTTGTCGTACGCGCGCAGACTGCCGCTGGTCCGTCAGAGCGGGCCTTTAATCGGGCCCGGCGGCATTCTGTCGGTGCGGCAACACTAATTTGTGATGAAGTTCACGCGCTTATCTATTGACGTCAATGAGTTGACGTTAAATTAAAGTGAATGTGTAATAGACATCTCACTTCATTGTGAGAGATGTCCGCTTAAAGGCATGAAGCGCGATATGTGACGTATGCCCGTTCAGGCAGGCCAGAAGCCGTCGAGCGGGTAGTGCGACTTTCAAGACAGCCTTGGGGGAGGCAGTCCCGGCTGGCCGTCCTCCCGATCCAGCGCAAGGGACCACCGTGTACGTTTCGACTCAATTCCGTCGTTTGGCCCAGAAGAGCCGCTCTGTCCTCGTGTTCGGGGCATTGGCTTTCTACGGCGCGTTCGCCACCCCGGTATTTGCGCAAACCCAAGTCGCCAACACGGCCAACGTGACGGTGCCGGTCGGCGTGGTCGACACCAACAACGGCAATAACTCCTCCACCGTCAACGTCGCCGTGGTTTCGCCGCAGCTGACGCTGCTGAAGACGGCGAGCAGCGCGAACTTCACGGTGGGTGTGGCCGCCAGCTACACGCTGCAGGTGTCCAACACGGGTACGGCGGCTACGACGACGGCGGTGACGGTCAGCGATACGATCCCGACGGGTCTGACGATCGGTACGCTGCCGGCCGGTTGTACGGCAGCGGGCCAGACGGTCACGTGCACCGTGGCCGCAGGCCTGGCGGCCGGCGCCAACACCAGCTTGGTGATCCCGGTGACGCCGACAGCACCTGTTGCCGCTCCGGGGTTGACGAACACGGCGACGGTCACCGGTGGTGGTGATGCCACGTGCCCGGCCAACGCACGTTGCACCAGTACGATCCAGACTCCCGTGCTGCCGGTTATCAATGCGGTCGACGACAGTTTCAACGTTGCCGCGACAGGTGGTACGACCGCCAGCGTCATCGTCAACGACACAACCAACAACGTGGCGGCCGTCATCGGGACGAACGCCAGCCTGGCCCCGGGAGCTGCACCCTCCCCGGCAGCCGGCAGCATCGTGATGAACGCCAACGGCACCATCACCGTGTTGGTCAACACGACGGCGGGTAGCTATCTCTATCCTTACACGATCTGCACGCTGCCCGCCACGACGCCGGCAACCTGTAGTACCGCGACCGCGACCGTGGTGGTCGCGGCAGCGCCGACGCTGACGATCGACAAGACGGCCGGCGCGCCGACGGGCAGCACGGTGGGCAGCACGATCGCCTACACGTTCCTGGTGACCAACACGGGCAACACGAGCCTGACGGGCATCGTGGTCAACGACCCGCTGCTGACGGCCGCGGCGGTGTGCCCGGTGACGACGCTGGCCCCGGGTGCGAGCACGACCTGCACGGGCAGCTACGCGATCACGCAGGCGGACATCGATGCCGGTGTGGTGAACAACAGCGCCACGGCCACGGGCACGCCGCCCACGGGCCCGGCGGTGACCTCGCCGCCTGACACGACGAGCACGTCGATCACGCAGAGCTCGACGCTGACGATCGACAAGACGGCCGGCGCGCCGACGGGCAGCACGGTGGGCAGCACGATCGCCTACACGTTCCTGGTGACCAACACGGGCAACACGAGCCTGACGGGCATCGTGGTCAACGACCCGCTGCTGACGGCCGCGGCGGTGTGCCCGGTGACGACGCTGGCCCCGGGTGCGAGCACGACCTGCACGGGCAGCTACGCGATCACGCAGGCGGACATCGATGCCGGTGTGGTGAACAACAGCGCCACGGCCACGGGCACGCCGCCCACGGGCCCGGCGGTGACCTCGCCGCCTGACACGACGAGCACGTCGATCACGCAGACGTCTTCGCAGATCCTGGTGAAGGCACTGACCAACGACAGCACCGGTGGTGCCGTGGTGGTGGGTGATGTGCTGACCTATACGGTGACGCTGACCAACACGGGCAACACGACGTTCGCGGGCGTGACGGTGAACGATGCGTTGACCATTCCGTCCAGCATCACCTGCGCCAGCGTGGTGCCGGGTGCGACCTGCCAGCTGGTGGGGACGTACACGGTGACCCAGGCCGACGCCGATGCAGGCACGATCCGCAACACGGCGGTGGTGAGCAATCCGGCTTGCCCGATGGGCAGCGCGGATCCAGGCTGCACGACGACGATCGATACCCCGGTGCAGAACCCGGCGGTCACCTTCAGCAAGTCGGTCATCCTGCCGGTCGGCCAGACGGAAGTCTCGGTGGGCGATACCCTGACCTACAACCTGCAGGTCGTGGTGAGCGATGCGGCAAGTACGGCGGTCGTCACCTTGACCGACACGCTGGGCCAAGGCCTGACGCTCGGCGCGGTCACGGCGGGCGTCTTCAGCTGCAGCACCGGCAGTCCGCTGGTGTGCACGCTGCCGGCGAACACCTCACCCGGCATCTACCTGGTGACCTACACCGCGATCGTGAACGAGCTGGCGACGGGCTTCGTGCGCAACGTGGTGGTGGCGACGGGTGACGACGCACCGACCTGCCAGGGCACGTGCCAGACCGAAACCATCGTCACCGAACCGCTGCCGGCCATCGTCAGCTATGGCAAGTCGGCCACCCTGCCGGCCGGCAAGACCACCGTGGTTGCGGGTGACGTGATCACCTACACGCTGACCACGACGGTGATGGCCGCGCCGACGTCGAGCAACGTCACGTTGACCGACACCCTGGGTACGGGTCTGACATTCGGTGCGGTGAGTGCTGCGGGCAGCTACACCTGCAACGCGTCGAATCCGCTGGTATGCACGTTGCCGGCCGGCACGGTGCCGGGGGTCTACACGGTGACCTACACGGCCACCGTCGATGGCCAGGCGAGCGGCGTGGTCCGCAACGCGGTGGTGGGCACGGGCACCGACAATCCGGTCTGCGCGGCCGATTGCGATGTGGAGACACCGGTGGCGACGCCCACGATCCGGGTGGGCAAGAGTGCCAACCCGGCCAATGGCACCACCGTGCAGCCGGGCCAGGTGATCACCTACGTGCTGTCCGTCGAGGTGGGCCAGGCGGCCACCCGTGCCGCAGTGACGCTGGTGGATACCCCTGGCCAGGGCCTGGCGCTGGGTGCCATGCCGACAGGCTGCACGAACAACGGCACCACGATGACCTGCACCTTGCCGGCCGGTGCGGCGGTGGGCACGTATACGTTCACCTACACCGCCACAGTCGATGCTTCGGCCAACGGTCGCGTGTCGAACGTGGTCGTGGCGAGCAGCGGGGATCCAACGGGTGATCCGCCGACCTGCCAGACCTGCAGCACGGAACACCAGGTCAACCTGCCGGAGATCCGCCTCGGCAAGTCGGCGGGCTCGCGCGAAGTGAAGGTGGGCGATCTGGTCCGCTACACGCTGACGGTGCAGAACGTGGGCAGCAGCGACCTCGTGGCTGGCAGCATCATCGATACGCCGGCGGCGGGCTTCAGCTACGTGGAGGGCTCGCTGGTGGCGAGCGATGCCGACCAGATGGCGACGGTGTCGGGCAGCTATCCGATCCGCATCGATGGCGTGGACGTACGGGCGGGTGAAACCGCGACGCTGGTCTACGTGATGCGCGTCGGTGCCGGCGTCCGCCCGGGTTCCCACGTCAACCAGGCCCAGGTGCGTTCGAGCACCGGCGACCCGGTGTCCAACGTGGCCACGGCGGAAGTGGTGCTGACGGCGGATGCGCTGGTCGACGACAGCCTGCTGATGGGCGCGGTGTTCAATGACCGCGACGGCGACGGCTGGCAGGACAGTGCTGCCTTGAGCGGGGTGAAGGTGCAGGGCGGCTTTGCGCCGGCGGCGTACATTGCCAACTCGACCACGATGGATCGCGGCGCGGGCCCGCAACCCCAGCCGGATGCCAGCTCGCCGATGCTGCATGGCATCGCCGTGGGCACGATCGCAGGCCGCCAGTCGGTGGCTGATCCGGTCGACGCACACGAGGTGGTCATCCGCCAGCGCCTGAATGACGCCAGCTTCACCGACGACTTCGTGCTGACCAGCGACCAGGGCATCACCGTGCGCATGGACGCGGCGGGCAACACGCGTGTCGAACAGTCCGGCGATGCGGCCAAGGGCCTGACCGCGGCGGCGCCGACCGTCGAGCGCCGCGTGGCGCAGGGCGAGGGCGGCTACGTGGTCGACTACGTCATCCGCAACGCAGGCATCGACGAGCGCGGCATCCCGGGCGTGCGCATCGCCTCGGTGGAAGGCCTGCTGATCGAAACCGACCAGTACGGCCGCTATCACCTGGCGGGGGTTTCCGGTGGTGCGTGGTCGCGTGGTCGCAACTTCATCCTGAAGGTCGATCCGTCCACGCTGCCCGCCGGCGCCGAGTTCACCACCGACAACCCGCTGCTGCGTCGGATCACCCCCGGCCTGCCGGTCCGCTTCGACTTCGGCGTGAAGCTGCCGGAGCAGGTGGTTGAGGGTGGCGTCGAGCAGGTGGAGTTGGAGTTGGGCGATGTGTTCTTCGCTCCGGGGAGCGCCGAGGTTCGCGCGCAGTACCAGCCGGTGATCGAGGCGATGGCGGCCCAGGTGCGCAAGCACGGCGGTGGCGACGTCGTGATCAGCGCCAACGGCGATGCCGAGGCACTGGCGTTCGACCGTGCCAACGCGGTCAAGGCGGCGCTGCTGCAGACGTTGGAGCCGGCCGTCGCGAAGGCGCTGGTGGTCAGCGTGCGCGGCAATATCGACGATCCGGATTCGCTGGTCGTCGGCGTGGACGAAGGCGGCGCCCTGCTGGGCACGGTGTTGTTCGACACCGACAAGGCGGCGATCCGTCCCGAGTTCGACCCGCTGCTCGACAAGGTCGCGGCTGCGTTGGAAAAGCGCGGCGGTGGCAGCATCGCGATCGTTGGCCACACCGACGTGCGCGGTTCCCATGCCTACAACACGGCCCTTGGCATGCGTCGTGCAAAAGCCGTCTACGAAGCCCTCGCCAAGCGTTTGAGCCCGGAGGTGCGCGCGAAGGTTCGCGTGGAGTCCAGTAGCGATCCGACAGCCCCTGTCGGCGTGCGCAAGTGAAGGGGCGGATCATGAAGAAGCGTATGAAGATGAAGCTGCTGGATTACACGCTGATCGGCCTGCTTGCGGGCACCGCGCCGCTGGCGGGCGCGCAGACGACGGCGCCGGCCGCGCGCGACGGCGCCGACGAGCGGGCAGCCGTTGAGTGTTCGGGTGAGGCGTGCGAAAGCGGGGACGGCCTGTTGTTCCGCCTGCGCACGCGCAGCTACGACAAGCCGGTCACCCACGACACCAGCGAGAGGTCGTCTTCGCCGGCCTTGCAGCCCGACCGCCGCGTGACCATCGCGACCGAGCAGCCGGGCAAGGCGACCGCGATGGGCAAGTTCTCCATCGACCTGCCGGGTGGCGGCGTCATCTGGGCGACGGAAGATCCCACGCTGGGCCAACCCGAGCTGTCGGTGTCCGCGCCATCGATGATCTCGTTCGACGGCCGTCGGATCACCAAGCCCGTGCAGTTCTACGTGCGCGGCAACTATCCGTCCTTCATCAAGCGCCTGGTGATTTCGCTGTACCGCAGCAGCGATGCCGACCTGATCGAGCCGATCGCCACCGTGCCGCTGGATGTGGCCGGCGTGACCCGGGCCGACTGGGACGGCGCACTGCCGTCCAAGTACCCGTTCCGCAAGGGCGACGAGTTGGTCTACGTGCTGCGTGCCTACGGTGATGGCGACAGTTTCGACGAAACCTACCCGCGCACATTGCAGCTGGTCTCGCCGGAAGAAGCCGAGCGCGGCGCCAACCTGCTGCGTGACAGCGCCGAACGTGCGCTTGGCACCTCGCTGTCGAGCGAGCAGGCGCAGGCTCAGAGCCAGCTGGACGACGTGTTCTCCGGCAACGGGCTGCGCCAGCAGAACATCCCGATGTACGGATCGCGCATCCGCATCCAGGGGCGCAACATCCCCGATCGCGCGCAGCTGACCATCAATGGCGAGCAGTATCCGGTCGACCTGCAGCGCAAGTTCGTCGCCGAATATCTCGTGCCGGTCGGCCGGCATCGCTTCGATATCGGCGTGGGCGGGGCCGGAGACAACCGAGGTCCCACGTCGCAGGCGGCCACGCACACGCTGGATGTCGACGTCACTGGCCGCTACTTCTTCGGGGTCGGCCTGGCCGATGTCACCATTGCGCAGAACAAGGTGAGCGGTTCGGGCGCGGCGTTCGCCAATGACACGAAGTACCAGGATGACGTGATCAGCGACGGCCGGCTGGCGTTCTACGGCAAGGCCAAGTACCGCGGCAAGTACCTGGTCACTGCGCAGGCCGATACCACACAGCGCGACCTCGACCGCCTGTTCAACGGGTTCACCAATGCCAATCCGCAGGACATCTTCCGTC
>NZ_LSIF01000052.1 GCF_001556105.1 Pseudoxanthomonas mexicana
GATGCCACCCGCCAGAAGAACGATCAGCCCGGCGAGAAGCCGCGCGTGGCCTTCTTCTCGTTCTTGTCCGAGCGCTTTTCCTTCAGCGTCTTCGCCGGCTTCTTCTTCGTTTCTTTCTTCTTGTCCAGACCCTTCGCCATCACCTGTACTCCCATGCTCGTTGCGACCGGCGCGAGCATGCCATATCGGCGCAGGCGGCGGGCATGGGGCGGCGGCCCGTGCGTCTGGCGGGAACGCCCGCGGGAGGACGAAACCCGATCGGGTAGCATGGCGCGTCCTCGGCGGGGTGCAGGGCCACGTGTGGTTCCAGGTGATGCGGGAAGGTCGTCGTGGTTCTCGACCGCACCTGCATGCGGCCATCCCGCCGGGCAGTCGCCCTTTGACCGAACGCCGATATCTCCGATGCCTTGATCATGCTGAGCCAGCACTTCCTGTTCTTCTTCGCCATGCTCGGCGCCTTCAACGGCATCGGCGCGGCCACGTTCCTGTGGTGGCGGGCCGAGGGCAAGCCGACGCTGCGCTGGCTGTCGCTGCTGATCCTGATGGTGGGCGTGCGCACGGGGAAATCCGTGGCCTTCTATTTCTGGCCGGACATTCCGCTGATCGTCCTGCAGCTGGGCCTGACCGCGTGCTTCATGATCGGGCCGTGCCTGTTCTTCCTGGTGCGCTCCAGCCAGGGCGACGCGTCCGGCCCCGGCAGGATCGACCGGTGGCATATCGCGGCGCTGCTGGCGGTCGCCACCGCGGTGAACGTGCTGCTGCCTTACGACCACAACGTCGACCTGTGGCGGAACGTCATCACCCCGGGCATCAACTACGCCTGGCTGGTGTACCTGCTGCTGGCCACCGCGCAGATGGTGCTGTACCGCGAGCGGTTGCGGGGCACGCCGTCCGGCACGCTGCTGCTGGGGGCGCTGGCCGGCGTCTGGATCATCTGGACCGCGTACTACACCGCGGGCTACACCTCCTACATCGTCGGCGCGCTGTCCTTCACCTTCGTGCTGGCGCTGAGCGTGCTCGCCTACCTGCGTCTGCGCGCGGGCCAGGCACCGATCGAGCCCTACCAGGATCGCCGCATCCCGGCGCCGGAGGCCGCCACGCAGTTGCAGGCGCTGGCGGAGCTGATGGCGCGCGAGCGCCTGCACCTGGACCCGGCCCTGACCCTGCCCCGCGTCGCCCGCCGGCTGGGGATCCCGCAGACCCGGTTGTCGCAGCTGTTGAACGACAACAACCAGACCTCGTTCAAGCAGTACCTGGCACAGCTGCGCGTGATCGAAGCCAGGGCGCTGTTGCAACAGACCCCGCCGAAGCCGCTGGAAGTGGTGGCCGAGGAAGCCGGCTTCCAGTCGATGTCGACCTTCCACAGCGCGTTCAAGAAGCACGAAGGGATCACGCCTGCGGCGTTCCGCACGGCCAGTGCCGACTCCCAGAATCGATTCCAGCAGTCCTGAAAAAGATTGCAATGCATTGATTCCGAAGGGGATCGGCTAGGTTGCTGGCTCCTTCCTGCGAGCCCGACTTCATGCGCCTCTCCCGCGTCATTCCGTCCCTGCTGATCCTGCTGCTGGTCTGGCTGGTCAGCACCCCCGCGGCCCAGGCCGGCGGACGCCCCACCGCCGAGACCCCAGCCCGCGAAGGCCAGCAGCGCATCCTGTTCATCCTGGCCAGCAGCAAGGTCCATGGGACTTCGACGATCCCGGCCAGCATCAGCTTCGGCGAGGTCGTGCATGCCTGGGACATCTTCCAGGCCGCAGGCTACGGGGTGGACTTCGTTTCGCCCGACGGCGGCGACCTGCCCATCCTCGATGCGTACGTCGGTGACGAGGTGGAGGCGCGGCTCAAGGACGACCGCATCATGGGCGGCCTGCGCAACTCCCTCACGCCCGCGCAGATCGACCCCAGCCAATACCGTGCCGTGTACTACGTGGGCGGCAGCAACGCGATGTATGGCGTGGCCGAGAACCCGACCCTGCAGCGCATCGCCATGCATGTCTACGAGCGCAATGGCGGTGTGGTCTCCGCCGTCTGCCACGGCACCGCCGGCATGGTGAACCTGAAGCTCGCCAACGGCCAGCACCTCATCTCGGGCAAGCGCATCAGCGGCTATCCCGAAGAGCACGAAGACCAGGACGCGCCCTACCTGAAGGAATTTCCCTTCCTGATCCGCAAGACGGTCGAAGCCCGCGGCGGGTTGTTCCACGCCATCAAGAGCTATGACCCGTACATCGAAGTCGATGGCCGCGTGGTGACCGGACAGAACTACGCCTCGGCGACCCCGGTGGCGGAAGCCGTGGTCGAGGTGCTGCGCACGCTGGCCGATCCACCGGCCACCCGCGGCGCCACGACGCGCTGAACCCGCTCGCCATCGCCTTCGCTGCGGTCACTGCCGCCGCGCTCATCACTCAACAGCCCAAAGGACACTCCATGAGAACCGCACTCCGCTCCCTGGCCTTCGCCGCCGCCCTGCTTGCCGTTCCCGCCGCCATGGCCCAGACCAGCGATCGCGATGCCGTGGATCGCATCATGCAGACCTTCCTCGCTGCCTATCCCACCGCCGACGGCGCGGCCGTGTCCCAGGTCTTCCACAAGGACGGCGTGATGATCGGTTACTCGCCCGCCAGGGGCAGCGCGCTGCTGCAGCGCACCGGCCAGGAACTGGCCGAAGGCTTCAACGGCACGCCGGCCGCCAACGAAGACAAACGCAAGCGCACCTACGAGATCGTCGACATCGCGGAAAACCTCGCGGCCGTCAGGGTCAACCTGGACTACCCGGGCTGGCGTGGCGTGGACTACATCGTGCTGCTGAAGACCGACGGGCAGTGGCAGATGATCAGCAAGACATGGACCGGCGTGCTGACATCGAATACGCCGTGACGCGTAGCGAAATTCGAATCAAACCCTGCGCACCGGACTCAAGGCGAGATCGGTCCACCCCCACTTTTTCAAAACCACTAGAGACACCCATGAGAATTTCGATTCGTTCGATTGCTCTCGCAGGAGCCCTCCTGTTTCTCCCACTGTCTGCCATGGCGCAAAGCAACGAGCATGCGGCGGTGGATCGTGCCATGCAGAAGATGATGCGAGCCTTCGAAACCGAGGACCGCGATCTGATGTTTGAAGTGCTCCGAAAAGACGGCACGGTGCTGGGCTATTCCCCTGGCAGGGGCAGCGTGGTCACCGAGACCACGGAAGCATGGGCGCAGGGTTTCACCGGCAAGCCCGCCGACGACGAAGACCAACGCCACCGCCGCTACGAGATCCTCGATGTGACGGGCGACGCGGCCGCCGTGAAAGTGATGCTGGATTATCCCGGCTGGATCGGCGTCGATTATCTGGCGCTGTCGAAGATCGACGGGCAGTGGATGATCGTCAGCAAGTCGTGGAGCGGCCGGGCCAAGCCCAAGGCGCGGTAACCCACGCCAACGCCTGCCGCTGCACACGCGTGGCGGCGAGCCATGTGGCCCGTCTTCGGGTATCCCCACCCCGTCAAGGGCGCTCCGCCCGAGGAAGCTTCATGCCAGCGCGAACAGGCCGGGCCATCGCAATCATCGTCTTCATGCTGCTGTTGCATGCCGCTGCGCCGGCGAGGGCTGCCACGCTGGGCGAGGCCAATCGGCAGGCGAGCGCGTTCGTCCAGGCCACGATGCGAGCGCAGCGCATCCCCGGCCTGCAGATCGCCGTCATCCAGGATGGCCAGGTGGTGCTGTCCGAAAGCCATGGGTTCGCCAACGTCGAAAACCACGTGCCGGTCACGCGCGACACCCGGTTCCCCATCAACTCGGCCACCAAGGCGTTCACCGGCGTCGCCATCATGCAACTGGTCGAGGCCGGGCGTGTCGACCTGGCGGCGCCACTCTCGCGCTACGTGGCGGGAGTGCCGCAGGACTGGCAGGACATCCGCGTGCGCCAGTTGCTCGCACACACCTCGGGCTTGCCGGACCTCGTGGACGAACACGGTCTGGTGGGCGGCGGCTCGGAACACGACGCGTGGCAGGCCATCAGGCAGCGGCCCGTGGATGCGCCGGCGGGCGAACGGTTCGTCTACAACCAGACCAACTATGCGCTGCTGGCGCAGATCATCGCCGGGCAGTCCGGGCTGCCGTACGAAGCCCATGTTGCCCGCCACCAGTTTTCAGTGGCGGGCATGCCGTCCTCGACCTTCGGCGACAGTTACGACCTGATACCGGGTGCGGCCACGCTGTACAGCTACTTCCCCCGGAAGACCGATGCGCAAGACACTCCCGAACGGCTGTCGCACTGGTTCCACGACATGCCCTACGGATTGTGGGCGGGCGGCGGCATCCAGACCACGGCCGATGACGTCGCACACTGGCTGATCGCGTTGTCCGCGGGCCGGCTGATCAGCAAGGCCAATGTCCGGGAGATGTGGACGCCGGAACGATTGAACCGTGGTACCGACGGCCGCTGGGGCGCGGGCTGGCCGGTGCTGGCAACCACTCCCCACCGGCAGATCGCCGGCATGGGGGGCGCCCGCGCCGCCTTCATCGTCTACCCGGATGAGGGCCTGGCCATCGTCGTGCTGACCAACCTGGTGGGCGCGAACCCGCAGGATTTCATTCCCGCCATTGCGGCGTACTACCTGCCCTCGCGGACGCCCTGAGGCTGGAGCCAGAAGACCCGACGTTGGACGCTGGTGTGAGAAAAGGCACCGAAAACATCCAGCGTTGGAGGTAAAACCGTCAACGTTCGGTCTTGGTGTGAGAAGAACGGAGGTAAAACATCCAACGCTGCGTGTTGGTGTGAGTAGCGCGTTGCTCCATGACGCATCACCTGCCCCGCGTGCCGGGATTCGCCAGGCGCATCCCTGTCTGTGCCACGGCGGCATTGCGCCAACATCAGATCCCGTAGTCCGACAGCACCATCTCGTCGTGGAAGTAGCGGCCCATCGGCAGACCGGCAACACGATCACCAGCCCTCGGCAGCAAGGGGGGAGTGCGGACTCACCCCGTGGTGCGCACGTCAACCCGCTCCGTCTCCGCCGCTTCCAGTCGCTCCACCCTGATCCCTTTGACCAGCAACCACAGCGACAGCGACAGTTCCGCCAGCAGACACGGCATGAGGATGTAAGGGAACAGCCGCGACGCCAGTGAGGGCGCCAGGAACAGGGTGAAGCTGTTGGTCAGGTAGCACAGGCCCGCGATCACCATCATCACGCCCAGCGTGCGCGGCAGGAAATGTGACCGGAAGATCAGCACGCCAGCCACGACGCAGAACGCGCCAAAGAACACCAGGCTGATCCCGAAACCGTGACCGAACAGGCGTACCTGCGCGTAGGCCACGGCATGCAGCTGATCCGGCTCCATGGCGGCCAGCCCGCTGTCGCTCAGCAACAGCAGCGGTGCGAGATGGTGCAGCAGGTGGACGCCCTCCACGGCCACCGCCACCAGGTCGAGCGCCAGCGCCAGCAGGGCGAGGCTGGCCGATATCCGCCGCAGCAGGTCGTACAGGATGATCGCCAGCACGATGGCGCACAGCAGGTAGGCCAGGTGCACCCCGAAGCCTGCTCGGTAAAGGTCCGCATGCCGAAGCAGGTTGTCGGCGGTGGCTGCGGCGTCACCGGCCACGATCAGTCGATCACGCACAAACACCTATGCGAACAGCCCTCCCGCGATGACCAGCAAATACAGAAATCCGGCGAGCCGGGCCGCGCTCTGCGGTGGCATGTCGAGCAGGCGTACACGCGTCATCCGGTCAGTTCCCTCGGGCGGAGGCCCTGCCGTGCAGCCTACCGACGCGGCGGTCCCATCGAGCCTGCCACAAGTCACTTGCTCGTCCGGACACCGCAGGGCGGCGCTTGGCCTGGCATGACCGTGGCGGGGAACGCGGTTGCGATGGAATTGCCAGGCGTGGTGATCCGGATTGTGGACGGTCAGTGCAGGGTGGTTTGATCCGCCTTGCGCGTTGTGGCCGACGTGGACACCAGGCAACGCGCTCTTCCTCCATGCCGGTCCCGGTCCCGCTTCCGCCTCACCATACCTTTGTAGGATGGGTGGGGCAGTTCGATGGCGCCACTGCAGCCAGAGGCGCCGACCTCCGCTCAATGCTGGATTTTCTTTGATACTTCGTCGGCGCAGAACTCTGCTGCCGAACGAATGACCTTCCCGATCGCAACCCCATCACCGTCAAACTGATCCTTGGTCAGTTGAAAACGGAGATCTTCATTGAATGGCTTGATGTAGCACTTTTGCTCCCAGGAAACACGCCCATCAGCCCCTATCATGCGCGCCCTTACTTTCAGGCCGTACTGGTAAGTACTCCATTTGAGAGGAAGGTACTGAATGGATTGGTAGTCCGCAAAAATCTCAAGCGTGTTCGGTTCACTTGGTGACAGGGGACGTTTTCGCTTCTGCTCTTCCACGTCTTCTGGAATGTCCGAAACTTCCATTTTTTTCGCTACCGCCGATTTCAGCGCATCGGCGAACAGCAGTGACACGACCGTTTCTCTTGGCACTGGACCTTGCGGCCTGTTAATACCATCTATGACATTACTCATGATCACGCCAGGGGTAAGCAGCTCAAGTTTTTCAGGCCGAAAAACCCTCACTTTCACCACGGACGACTGCGTGATCTCCTCCGCGCTAGCGACAAGAGGCGCAATCAGAAGAAATAGAAGAATCAGCTTCTCGACACACCGCATAGCATCTCCTTACGCCATCAGCCAAAAGATGGATATCGCTGCCCAGCACTCACACCATCGGCAGCTTCAACCCCTGTTCCTTCGCGCACTGCACGGCGATGTCGTAGCCGGCATCGGCGTGGCGCATGACGCCGGTGCCGGGGTCGTTCCACAGCACGCGCGCGATGCGCCTGTCGGCTTCCTCGCTGCCGTCGCAGACGATGACCACGCCAGAGTGCTGCGAGTAGCCCATGCCGACACCGCCGCCGTGGTGCAACGACACCCAGGTGGCGCCACCGGCGACGTTCAACATCGCATTCAACAGCGGCCAGTCGGACACGGCATCACTGCCGTCCTTCATCGCTTCGGTCTCGCGGTTGGGCGAGGCGACGCTGCCGCTGTCCAGATGATCGCGGCCGATCACCACCGGCGCCTTCAGCTCACCATTGCGCACCATCTCGTTGAACGCCAGGCCGAGCTTGTGGCGCAGGCCCAGGCCGACCCAGCAGATGCGCGCCGGCAGGCCCTGGAAGCTGATGCGCTCGCGCGCCATGTCCAGCCAGCGGTGCAGGTGCGCATCGTCGGGGATCAGCTCTTTCACTTTCGCATCGGTCTTGTAGATGTCCTCCGGATCGCCGCTCAACGCGACCCAGCGGAACGGCCCGACGCCGCGGCAGAACAGCGGCCGCACGTAAGCCGGCACGAAACCGGGGAAATCGAACGCGTTCTCCAGCCCTTCGTCGAACGCCATCTGGCGGATGTTGTTGCCGTAGTCGAACGTCGGCACACCCATCTTCTGGAAGGCGAGCATCGCCTCTACGTGCACGCGCATCGCCTGCTTGGCGGCGTCACGCACGCGTTCCGGTTCGGACTTCTGCGCCGCCAGCCATTGCTCGACTGTCCAGCCGATCGGCAGGTAGCCGTGCACCGGATCGTGCGCGCTGGTCTGGTCGGTGACGGCATCCGGGCGCACGCCGCGCTTCACCAGTTCCGGCAGGATCTCGGCCGCATTGCCGAGCAGCGCGATGGATTTGGCTTCGCCGGCCGCGGTGTACTTGGCGATGCGGGCGAGGGCGTCGTCAAGGTCGGTGGCCTGCTCGTCCACGTAACGCGTGCGCAGGCGCATGTCGATGCTGGACTGGCGGCATTCGATGTTGAGCGAGCTGGCGCCAGCCAGCGCCGCCGCCAGCGGCTGCGCGCCGCCCATGCCGCCGAGGCCGGCGGTAAGGATCCACTTGCCGGTGAGGTTGCCGCCGTAATGCTGGCGCCCCATCTCGACGAAGGTTTCGTAGGTGCCCTGCACGATGCCCTGGCTGCCGATGTAGATCCACGAACCGGCCGTCATCTGGCCGTACATCGCCAGGCCCTTCTTGTCGAGTTCGTTGAAGTGTTCCCACGTGGCCCAGTGCGGCACCAGGTTGGAGTTGGCGATCAGTACGCGCGGCGCATCGGCATGCGTGGGAAACACGCCGACCGGCTTGCCGGACTGCACCAGCAGCGTCTCGTTGTCGTCCAGGTCGCGCAGCGATTCCAGGATGGCGTCGTAGCAGGCCCAGTCGCGCGCGGCACGGCCGATGCCGCCGTAGACGACCAGCGACGTGGGATCTTCCGCCACTTCCGCGTCGAGATTGTTCTGCAGCATCCGGTACGGCGCCTCGCTGAGCCAGGACTTGCAGGCGAGCGTGGCGCCGCGCGGAGCGCGGATGACACGGGACGGGTCGTGGCGGGGATCGGACATGGCGGGTTCCAGATGCAGATTGGCCGTCATTATCGCGGTGGGCGGCGGCCGGGCGCGAGCCATGGCGATGCTGCAGTGCGCGACGGCGGCAGCTTCAGTGGCGTGCACGCTGCGGCCGATACCGAAGCGGCTGGCCGCGATAAGGGCGCCTGGCCGGTGCGCACGTCAACGGCCACCCGACTGCGTGGCGCGATGCGTTCGACGGCCGCCGCTGCTGGCGCATCGGCCTGGATCACGAGGCGAAGCGCTACCAAGACCCGAAGATCATCGCACTACGCGGCGGGGCGAAACGGGGACCACTGACGTTCCACGGCTCCCCGCCTGCGATGCAGGGAGCCGTGTTCCGCCGTCGCGCCGTCAGCGGACCGCCGGGTCCAGGGCGCGCAGCGCCTCGCCCAGATTGGTGTAGCCGGTACGATCGATTTCGTCCTTCGTGTACGCGCGGCCCGGCTGACCGGTGCAGCGCGGTTTGCCATTGCGCTGGGTGATGCGGCTGCCGGTCTGGCGCAGGCAGGTGCTGTCGGAGAGCCGCTTTGTGTCGCTGTCGGCCGCGGGCACCTCGGGCGCGGCCTTCGCGGCGCGCTCGGCGGTCGACGGCGGGGTGGCGGGTGCGGGATCGGCCGTGGTCTGTGCCTGCGCCGTTACCGAGGCCAGACCGGTGGCGAGCAGCAACATCAAGGGAAGGTGTTTCATGAGCGGCTCCCGGGCATGAGTGTGATCTGACGATACGCCCCCTGACCCGCTCCCGGAATGCCCAGCCCGCCCCGCGTTTACGGCGAACTCAGTCTGTCGGACACGCGGCGCCCTCGCCGTCGCGGAAGCGCTGCACGGCCGCGGCATCAGCGGGTTGCGGCGGGATGCCGTCATCGAACAGCACACGCCAGACGCCGTCATCCCCACGCTGCCAGACCGAGCCGAACCGGCCCAGCCGCGTGGCACCAGTCTTGGGATCCTCATAAAGCGCCGGACCGCTGGAATACGCGGTACGGCCATCGCCACCGAGGGTCACCACGGCCGGATACCAGCGCAGGAGCAGCGCGGTGCCCTCGATCAGGCCGGCCCATTCGCGGGTGATCGCCTCGCGACCGCGCGTGGGCGTGCCGCTGACGCCGAAGGCGGCGTCCGGGTGCAGGTGCTCGGCGAAGGCGGCCGCGTCGTGGTCGGCGACCGAGCGGGCGAAGCTCGTTTCCCGTTGCCAGACCGCGCATTCGGCCTGCCGCATGGTCCCGGGAGCGGCTGCATGGGCGGGCGCGACGGCCCACGCCAGCAACAGCACGAACGAACGTCGCGGGGCCTGTGTCATGCGGAGGCTTCCCGAGTCTGCCAAGCTGTACGCGATTTCAGCTTCAGTCCGTACCGCATGCGCCTGCCATTGGTCAGGGTGACGGTGCTGGCGGCCCTGTTCTGGGTCGCCGGCTGCGCCACCTCCCCCGCCCCGACATCCCCCGAACCGCACAGTGTCCTGCTGGTCTCCATCGACGGCCTGCCCGCCAGCGCGCTGGCGCGCGGCAACACGCCGAACCTCGACCGGCTGGCCACCGAGGGCGTGCGCGCCGAGTGGATGAATCCGTCCTACCCGGTGCTGACGTTCCCCAACCATTTCACCCTGGTGACCGGGCTGCGGCCGGACCGCCACGGCATCATCCACAACAGCATGCGCGACGACGCCGTCGGCGGCTTCCGGGTGGCCGACAAGGCCGCCGGTGCCGATGCGCGCTGGTGGCAGGGCGAACCGATCTGGAACACCGCCGAGAAGGCGGGTCTGCGCACCGCGATCTGGGCGTGGCCGGGCAATGCCGCACCGATCAATGGCCTGCGCCCCACCCGCTCCGTGCCCTACTCCCCGGAGATCAGCAGTGCCGACCGCGCGGACCAGGTCGCCGGCTGGCTGACCGAACCGGTGTCGACGCGGCCGCGCTTCGCCGCGCTGTACATCGAGCGGGTCGACAACGTCGGCCACGACAAAGGACCCGAGGCACCGGAAACGCTGGCCGCGATCCGCGAAGTGGACGCCGCCATCGGCCGCATCGTGCGCACGCTGGACGCGCAGAACCTGCGTGCATCGACCGACATCGTGGTGGTCTCGGACCACGGCATGGCACCGGTGACGCCGGACCGTTACATCGCGATCGAAGACATGGCGACGATCGAACAGGCCGAAGCCGTGAGCACCGGCCAGGTGATCGGTTTCAATCCGCGTGCGGGTCATGAGGCGTCCACGGCGAAGCGCCTGCTCGGCCGCCACGACCATTACGAATGCTGGCGCAAGCAGGACCTGCCGGCGCGCTGGCATTACGGCAAGCATCCGCGCGTGCCCGCGATCGTCTGCCAGTTCGACGAAGGCTGGAATGCGTTGCCCGCCGAGCAACTGGCGCGGGTGCCGACCGACCGGCTGAACCGCGGTTCGCATGGCTACGACAACGCGCTGCCCTCCATGCGTGCGGTGTTCGTCGCCGCCGGCCCGAGCTTCCGCCACGGCGCTACGCTCCCAGCCTTCGACAACGTCGATGTCTATCCGCTGCTGGCCGAACTCCTGGGCATCACGCCGGCACACAACGACGGTTCGACGGACGTGTTCGCGCCCGCGCTGACGCCGCGGACAGACGCCGCCCATTGATGTCCGGAACCGGTGAGTCCGTGCGCGGGGCCGGTGCTAGCCTGCGCGCATGGTCACCGATGCCAACGCCCTGCCCGACCCGCGCGTCTGCGAGCAGGCGCGCCTGAGCCGCGACGCGCGCTTCGACGGCCTGTTCTTCACCGCCGTCACCAGCACGCGGATCTACTGCCGGCCGGTCTGCCCGGCACCGGCGCCGAAGCCGTCCAACATCGTCTACTACCGCCATGCAGCCGCCGCCGAAGCGGCGGGTTTCCGTCCCTGCCTGCGCTGCCGGCCGGAACTCGCGCCCGGTGACGGCGCCTGGCGGCGTGGCGACGATGTCGTCGCGCGTGCGTTGAAGATGATCGACCAGGGCGCGCTGGTCGATGCGCCGCTCGCGGACCTGGCGGACAAGGTCGGGCTGGGCGAACGGCAGTTGCGCCGTCTCTTCAGCGAGCGACTGGGCGCGACACCGAGCGAAGTGCACGGCACGCGCCGGCTGCTGTTCGCCAAGCAGTTGCTCACCGAGACCAGGTTGCCGATCACCCAGGTGGCGCTGGCCGCCGGCTTCGGCAGCCTCACCCGCTTCAACACCACGTTCCGCGAGGAATACCGCATGGCGCCGCGCGAATTGCGCAAGCGCGACGCACCGCCATCGCACGATGTGATGACGCTGCGGCTGGGCTATCGCCCGCCCTACGACCTGGCCGCGATGCTGGATTTCCTGCGCGGACGCGCGTTGCCCGGCGTGGAAGTGGTGGACGAACACCGCTACCTGCGCGTGATCGGCACGGCCGATGCGCCGGGATGGCTGCGCGTCAGCGCGTGGGGTGCGGATGCGCATGCGCTCAGGCTGGAACTGCATGGCGCCGCGCCGGCGCAGTTGCTGGGCATCGTGCAGCGGCTGCGCCGCATGTTCGACCTGGACGCCGATCCGCACGTCATCGCGCAGGCGCTCGGCGGCGATCCGCGCCTGCGTCCGCTGCTGGACGCGCGTCCCGGCCTTCGGCTGCCGAGCGGCTGGGACGGTTTCGAGATCGCGGTACGGGCGGTGATCGGCCAGCAGGTCAGCGTGGCGGCGGCGCGCACGCTGACCGCGCGTCTGGCGCACCGGCATGGCACGCCGCTGGACATGGGAACGGAGGGACTGACCCACCTGTTCCCGACGCCGGACCGGCTGGTCGATGTCGACCTGACCGAGATCGGCCTGACCCGCGCGCGTGCCGACACGATCCGCGGGCTGTCGCGCGCGCTGCTCGACGGCCGCGTCGATTTCCTTCCCGAACGGACGCTGGAGGATTTCACCTCGCGCTGGGTTGCGCTGCCCGGCATAGGCCCGTGGACCGCGCACTACATGGCGCTGCGCGCGCTCGGCCATCCGGATGCCTTTCCCGCCGATGACCTGGTGCTGCAGAAGGCCGTGCCCACCGATGGTGTACGCATGACCGCCAAGGCATTGACCGCGCGTGCGGACGCGTGGCGGCCGTGGCGTGCGTATGCGGTGATCCATGTGTGGAAGGGGAGCATGGCCGCAACGAAGGCCATCTCTTCTGTAGGAGCGACGTAAGTCGCGACCGGCATCCTTCAGACAGCAACAGCATTTCATTCTTGCGGTCGCGACTCACGTCGCTCCTACAATCGACTCTCTCTATCCTGCCTGCACCATGATCCTCTACCGCCACCTCGACAGCCCCGTCGGCACGCTCACCGTCGCCGCGACCGATGCCGGCCTGCATGCGATCGAATTCCCGCGCAATCGGCATCCTGCCGACCGGCACGGATGGACCGAAGGCGACCACGCGTCGATCGGCCTGGCGGCCCGGCAACTGGACGAGTACTTCGCGGCGAAACGCCATGTCTTCGACCTGCCGCTGGCGCCGCGCGGCACCGAGTTCCAGCGCACGGTATGGATGACGCTCGCCGGTATCGGCTATGGCGAGACGATCAGCTATGCACAACTCGCGCAACGGGTCGGCAAGCCCACCGCGATGCGCGCGGTCGGCGCGGCGAACGGACGCAATCCGCTGCCGATCGTGCTGCCGTGCCATCGCGTGCTCGGCGCGGACGGCTCGTTGACCGGTTTCGGCGGCGGCCTGCCGACCAAGCAGTTCCTGCTGGAACTCGAAGGCGCGTTGAAGAAGGCCGACGACCTGTTCGGCTGATGCACCTACATGCCGCGGAAGCGCTGCTGGAACGCCGCGCTGACCGGCAACACGTCGGTGCGCCCCTTGACGCTGAGGTGATGGCGGCCGAGTTCGTCCTTGCGCACGCGGTCGATCGCCTGCACGCGCACCAGCACGCCACGGTGCACCTGCCAGAACACGTCGGGATCGACCCCGCCGAGCAGTTCCTTCAGCGTCATCCGGATGATCGCCTCGTCGCTGGCGGTCACGACGCGCACGTACTTGTCCTGCGCCTGGAAGAACAGCACGTCGTCGATGGCGATCATGCGCACGCTGTCGCCGACGCTGGCGGTGATCCAGCGGATCAGCCGATCGCCCTGTGGACGCAGGCGCGCTTCCAGATCGTCGATCAACGTGCGCAGGTCCGGCGCACGCGTGTCGGCAAGGCGTTCCTGCACGCGCGCCACCGCCTGCTCGAGGCGCACGTCCTGCACCGGCTTGAGCAGGTAGTCGGCGGCACCGGCCTCGAACGCGCGGATCGCGTAATCCTCGTAGGCCGTGGTGAAGACGACCAGTCCGCCCTGCGCCACAACCTGGCGTGCGACATCCAGTCCACTGACACCGGGCATGCGGATGTCGAGGAAGGCGACCTGCGGCCGATGCTGCACGACCGCCTCCAGCGCGGACACGCCGTCCTCGCAGACCGCCACCACGTCCAGCTCCGGCCACGCCGCGCGCAGCTGCTGTTGCAGCGCACGTCGTTGCGGGGCTTCGTCTTCGGCGATGAGGGCAGTGACCGGGCTCATGCCGGCGACCCTATCGGCACCAGGATCTCGGCGCAAATTCCGCGTCCTTCCGTTCGCGCCGACAGCACGAACGACGCCTGGCCGCCATGGCGCGCCGCCAACTGTTCGCGCACGTTCGCCAGGCCCATGCCGGTGCTGAGCCCCGGCTGCAGTCCCGCACCGTCGTCGATCACGCGGACACGCAGGCGGTCGCCGTCCAGTTCGGCGATCACGTCGACGCGCCCGGCCCCCGGACGCGGTTCGATGCCGTGCTTGATGGCGTTCTCGACCAGCGTGATCAGCAGCGAGGGTGGAAACGGGAGCGGACGCAGTGCGTCATCGGCTGTCACGGCATACGCCAGCCGCCCCCCCATGCGCACCTGCATCAGCGCCAGGTAGCTCGCGCAGATATCCAACTGCTGCCCCAGCGTCGCGTGCAGGCCGCGGTCATCGCGCAGCTTGGGGATGGTGGCGCGCAGGAAATCGACCAGTGCATCCAGCGTGGCCTCGGCCTGCGGTGGATCCTGTCGCACCAGCGCGCGCACCGACGCCAGCGTGTTGAACAGGAAGTGCGGCTCCACCTGCGCCTGCAGCACGCCCAGGCGCAGATCGGCGTCATGCACGCGTCCTTCCAGCGCATGCAGTTCGCGCGCGTGATGGTGGTCGTCCCAGCGCCGGCGTTCGCTGAAGTACGCACGCAGCGCCAGCCCACCACCGAACAAGCCGTAGATGAGCACCAGCGCGGCGACATTGATCGCCACGCCGATCGCCTTCAGCAACGGCTGCGGCGGCACCACCTGCTCGGGCATCGGCAGGCCGGCGGCCAGCATGCCGGGACGGATCAGTTGTTCGATGTACGACGACGCCAGCCGGTCCACGAAAAAGCTGAGCACCATGCCGGCCAGCACCGCCACCACCACCGCCCTGCGCTCGCGCGATTCCGGCCAGCGAAGATGTCGCACGGCGGTGGCCAGCGCGGGCCCCAGGGTCGCCATCAGGCTGAAGGCGACGAACTCGATGACGACCACCTCCAGCGCGATCCCGAGGTCCCGCACCGCGACGCCGGTACCGAGGCCGATGAACACGACCACCACCGCGATCACGCTGCAGAACAGCAGGCTGCGGCCGGTCCACCAGCGCAGGCCGAATACCGGGTACTGGCGATAGCGGCTCCAGATCGCGTTGCCGCCGACCAGCACTTCGGCAGGCAGCTTCTGTTGCAGCGGATAGGTACTCATCATGCTCACTGCTTCTCGCCCCGCAATCGCTGCCCGGCTTGCTTCAGCGTCAAGGCGACGACGTTGCCGGCGGCATCGCGTTCGAAACGGATTTCCGCGCCCACCGCATCCATCACGAAGACATCGCGCTCCACCGCCTGCACCGGCAGTGCAGGCTGGCCGGTCCCCTGGATGGTCAGCGCATCACCCTGCGTTTTCACGCTCAAACCGAAACCCGGCACGAGCGGATATTCGCCTTCGTAGTCGCGCAGCGTGGCGGCGTCGACGGCGAACGCCGGCTTCGCGGCCGCCTTGTCGATGCGTACGGCCGGGATAGCGCCGCCCATCTGCAGCCACGTGAATGCCTGGCCGTTCGCACCGCGTTGCGGCCGCAGCACGGCATCGAAGTCGCGCGGATAGAAATCGCCGGCGCTGTCATGGCCCATCAGGTATGTGCCCTGCCCGGCCGGCTGGATTTCGAGCGCATCGCCCTTGCGGCGCAGGATCATCTTCATGCCGCTGGCGAGCTGGTACTCGCCGGCCAAGGTGTCGATCAACGCGGCATCCGCCGCGACCTCGCGACGCGGTTCGCCGAGCGGGAAACTGGCATCGACCAGGTGCAGGCCCAGCGAGCCGAGGCTGCCGATGGAGTTCCAGGTGGTGTCGGACAGGATCACCACGCCGCGCCGCTTCTCCCGATCGAACGACACGAACGAGGAGAAGCCGCCGGTGCCGCCTTCGTGCACGTGCACCGTGCGGCCGCCAACCGGCATCAGCATCCAGTTCATCGCCATCGGCGGTGCATCGGACACTTTCTGCTGCGACCGCTGCAAGGCAGGCGAGATCGAGGTCGTTTCCGTGCCGAGCTCGCCCTGCACGTAGCGCACCATGTCGTCCAGCGTGGCGCGCACGCCGCCGACGCCGGCGAGATTGGTCTGGAAACGCCAGGCCGGCGTCGACCGCGCGTTGGGCGTATGCCCCACGGCGGCCCGCACGCCCGCGGGTGCCGCGTTGATGTAGGCGTGCCGCATGCCGAGCGGCGCGAACAGGCGCTGCTTCATCAGCGTTTCAATGTCCGTGCCCGCCCGTCGTGCCACGGCATACGACAGCACCATCGAGGCGAAGTTGGAGTATTCGAACTTCGTGCCCGGCGCGGCGGCCAGGGTGACGTCGCCGAGCGAGGCGAGCAGCGCCGCTTCGTCCAGCTTCGCGTACGGGTCCGTCATGTCTGGTGCGCCCATGCGCGAGGGCAACGCGGGCAGGCCGGAGGTATGGGTGACGATGTGCCGCAACAGGATGGGCTTGCCCTGGTAGTCCGGCAGCGTCGTGCCCGGGGGTAGCCAGGCGGACAGCGGATCGTCCAGCGAGCCCTTGCCCTGCCCGATCAGGTCGGCCAGCAGCGCGGCGGTCATGGTCTTGCTGACCGAACCGATCTCGAACGCGGTATCGGGCCCGATGCGGGCGGCATCCTTCGGATCCGCGCACTGGAACGTGCGCGCCACGGATCCGTTCTCGACGACGGCCACCGCCATGCAGGCGCCGGTGCGGTCGCCCTGCAGGCGCCTGGCGACCGTGTCGGCCAGCGTGGCGTCGGTCATGGCATGGGCGGAACCACTGGCGACCGCCAGCGTCAGGACAAGGGTGTGCGCGTAGGGCATGGCGGAGCTCCTGTGTGGACGAACGCCATGCTGCCGCGCGCGCTCGACCGGCATGCGCGTATCGGATGGGACCTGGTCTGCCGGCGATGAAACCCCCGATCCGGCCGATGACCGATGGCGCAGGCGGGTCATCGCCGGCCGGCCTCAATCTCGCAGCAGTCGCCGGAGCGTTTCGCCGTAGCGGCGCGCGATGGCATCGCCGTCGACATGCCTTCCCCCGGAGACGACGGTGCGTCCCGCCACGCGGACCTGCTTCACCAGCGGCCGGTTGCCGGCGAACAGCCAGCGGTCGACCAGATCCTCCGAGGTGGCGCCGGCCAAGGCAGGTGCATCGGCATCGAGCAGGACGTCGTCCGCAGGATCGACAGCGCGCCCGGTGGCGTCCTGCGCACTGTCCAGCACGCACTGCAGCAGGGTTTCGCCCACGCTGGGAGACGACGCCGTCACCGCGATGTTGCGATGGCGGGTGACCAGGCGCTGGCCGTATTCCAGCCAGCGCAACTCCTCCACCGGCGACACCGACACGTGCGAATCCGAGCCGATACCCCAGCGGCCACCGGCCTGCAGGTAATCCCGCAGCGGAAACAGCCCATCGCCAAGATTGGCCTCCGTCGTCGGGCAGATCGCCACCGTCGCGCCGCTGGATGCGATGCCGCGCATCTCTTCCTGCGTCAGGTGGGTGGCGTGCACCAGCGTCCAGCGACGGTCGACGGGAAACTCCCGCAGCAGCCACTCGACCGGCCTTGCGTTGCGCACGGCCAGACTGTCCTGGACTTCGCCCACCTGCTCGGCGATGTGGAGGTGGATCGGCGCATCGGCCGGCAGCGCCGCGAGCACCTCGCGCATCGCGGTTTCCGCCACGGCGCGCAGGCTGTGGAAGGCGCAGCCGATGCGCAGCGCTCCGTCCTGCAGCGGATACAGGACATCAAGCAGGCGGAGGAAACCGTCGACGTCGTGGCCGAAACGCTGTTGGCGGACCGAAAGTTCGCGGCCGTCGAATCCGCCCCTCATGTACAGCACCGGCAGCAACGTCATGCGGATGCCGGTGTCGCGCGCGGCGGCGATCAAGGCCTTCGCCATGGCAGCACGGTCGTCGTATGGTCCGCCGTCCGGCTGGTGATGGACGTAGTGGAACTCGCAGACGGTGGTGTAACCGGCCTCCAGCATTTCGGCATAGAGCTGCGTGGCCACCGCATACGTGCTGTCCGGATCCATCCGCGCAGCGAAGCGGTACATGATCTCGCGCCACGTCCAGAAGCTGTCTTCGGGATGCGTCTGCCGCTCCGCCAGACCGGCCATGGCGCGCTGGAAGGCATGCGAATGCAGGTTGGCGATGCCCGGGACGCGCCAGCCGCCTTCGACAGCGGTAGCCAGGCCTGCGGTGGAATCGGGGGTGGACATGGCGGTGCTTACGGCCAGCGACAGGGGTGCGTTAGGCTACCGCGTCGCCACCGCCAAGGCACCTGCATGGATCCGTCGTCCACACCGTTCATCGCGATCGCCCTTGCGCTGTCCACTGTTGCGGTTTCGTTGATGGTGGTAGCCATCGCCGTGCGCGCGCAGAAGAAGAACGCGCGGGCGACAGACGGGGGCACCGGCGGTAGCGAAGGCAGTACGGGCCAGCACAACGACGCCGGCTGCGGTGCGGACAGCGGCGGTGGCTGCGATGGAGGCGGCGGTGGCGACTGAAATCATGGATGTACGTTGGGACGGCGTACTGGTGAACGCCCACCTCGTCACCCTCGCCGGTGATGAGGGGTATGGCGTGCTGGAGGATGGCGCCCTGGGCTGGCACGACGGCATGCTGGTCTTCGCCGGTCCGCGCGCTACCTTGCCGGCAGCACCCGCTGCACTGGCGGACGAGGTGATCGATGCGCAGGGCGACTGGGTAACGCCCGGCCTGGTCGACTGCCATACGCACGTCGTGTTCGGCGGCGACCGCGCGGGTGAGTTCGAGCAGCGCTTGCAAGGGGCGAGCTACGAGGAAATCGCGCGTGCCGGCGGCGGTATCGTGTCGACCGTGCGCGCCACCCGCACCGCCAGCGAGGGCGACCTGTTCGCGCAGTCGCTACCGCGCGCACGCGCGTTGCGCGACGACGGCGTGACCACGCTGGAAATAAAGTCCGGCTACGGGCTGGACCTGGAGAACGAGCGCAAGATGCTGCGCGTGGCGCGCAGGATTGGCGAGACGCTCGGCATCTCGGTGCGCACGACGTTCCTTGGCGCGCACGCGCTGCCACCGGAGTACGCGGGGCGTGCGGACGACTACATCACCGCGGTCTGCGCGTGGCTACCGATTTTGCATGCGGAAGGACTGGTGGATGCCGTGGATGCGTTCTGCGAGCGCATCGGCTTCACCGCGGCGCAGACGCGGCGCGTGTTCGAAGTGGCGCGCGCGCTCGCACTGCCGGTGAAGCTGCATGCGGACCAGCTCAGCGACGGCGGTGGCGCCGCGCTGGTGGCCGGCTTCGATGGCCTGTCCGCCGACCATGTCGAATACACCTCGGAGGCCGGCGTGGCCGCGATGAAGCAGGCCGGCAGCGTGGCGGTGCTGCTGCCCGGCGCGTTCCATGTACTGCGCGAAACGACGCTGCCACCGCTGGACGCCTTCCGCACGCACGGCGTGCCGATGGCGGTGGCCACCGACTGCAATCCCGGCACGTCGCCGCTGCAGTCGCTGCGGCTGGCGATGTCGCTGGCATGCACGCATTTCCGTCTGACGCCCGAGGAAGCGCTGCGCGGCGCGACCGTGCATGCGGCGCAGGCGTTGGGAATGCCGGACCGCGGACGCCTGGTCGCCGGACAGCGCGCGGACTTCGTGCGCTGGCGCATCGGCCAGCCTGCGCAACTGGCGTACTGGCTCGGCGGCGACCTGGTGTCGGCCGTCCATGTGGGCGGTAAAGCGGTAATGCCCGCCTAGAAAAACGAAAACCCCGGCCATGGCCGGGGTTTTCCGTTCGCTGCCGGTAGCACCGGCGCGGATGATTTACGCCTTGGCGACGGCCTTCTTGGCCACGGCCTTCTTGACCGGCGCCTTCACCACGGCTTTCTTGGCGGTGGCGGTAGCCGCCACAGCGGCCTTGGCGACGGTGCTCTTGCGCGCATTGCCATAGCTGGACGAATAGCGCTTGCCCTTGGCCGTCTTACGATCACCCTTGCCCATCGTTGTTCTCCTGATTCAATGAAAAGTCCACCCGGCTAGGGGCGGTTGCGCGGTGACCAACCGGACCGGAGGGCTGCTCGCGAGGCCGCAAAGCCTATCACAGCGGTGTCTTGCCGGCGCCTGTCGCCCCATCCGCGGGTCAGCAGTGCTCGCAGCTGGCGTCGTGGACGTGCCAGTGGTTCAGGCGCAGGTTCAGCAGATGGGCAAGGCCCACCAGCATGCCGCCGATCGTCATCACGATCGCGTGGGGCACGACCGACTCGTGCAGCGGCGCATACAGCACGCCGGCCCATAGTGCGGCCAAGCCGAGCAGCAACATGCCCAGGGCACGGAAGGCGCGATGGCGCCGATAGCCCCAGACCAGGCTGAAGAGGCCCAGCACGGTGACGAACACCACGAACGCACGCTCGAAACCGTCGCCCAGCCAGATCGAAAGGCCCAATGGCGGGATGACCGCCAGCAACAGCGGCGTGATGGCGCAGTGCAACGCGCAAACCAGCGAGCCGGCAGCGGCGAAACGGTCAACCAGGGAGCGGAAGGGGGACTTCATGGAGGGCAAGTATGACGTCTGGAAGGGTTATATTGTCACTATTGGTATAATATAACATCATTGTTTCTTCTCACGAACGTATCACCTCCATGTCCAACGCGTGCCACTTGTGTCCTGTCCCCCCAACCCTTGCCGTCGCACTCACCCTCGCGCTGTTCGCTCCGCCGGCGTCGGCTGACGATGCCCCCGGAGCAACACCCCAGGACCTGGACACCGTCGTGGTGACCGCCTCGCCACTGAAGGGCAACGCCGAATCCCTGGCGACCCCGGTCGACGTGCTGTACGGCGAGGACTTGGACAAAGCCAAGGCAGGCACCCTGGGCGAAACCGTCGCCAAGTTGCCAGGTGTGCAGACCACCTACTTCGGCACCGGCGTCGGCCGCCCGATCATCCGAGGCCTGGAAGGCCCGCGCGTGCAGGTGCTGTCCGGCGGCATCGGCTCGATGGATGCGTCCACGGTCAGCGCCGACCATGCAGTCGGCATCGAACCCTTCCTCGCTGACCAGATTGAAGTCCTGAAAGGCCCGGCGACGCTGCTGTTCGGCAGTGGCGCCATCGGCGGCGCGGTCAATGTGGTGGATGGACGGCTCGCCGAGTCGATTCCCGACCAACCCCTGAGCGGCCGCGCCGAGGTCCGTGGCAACACAGTCAACGACGAGCGCACCGGCATGTTCCGCCTCGACGGCGTGAACGGGAACTGGGTGTTGCATGTCGACGGCCTGGTTCGCGACACCGGCGACCACGACATTCCCGGCACCGCGATCCTGCACGACCACGAAGAGGGCGAAGGACACGAGGAAGCGCCGAAGTCCACCGGTACGCTGCCCAACAGTTCGGTGAGGACGAAGGCGGGCGCGGTCGGCGCCACCTATCTCGGCGACCGCGGCTACTTCGGACTGTCGGCGAGCACCTATCGCAACAACTACGGCATTCCCGCCGGCGCACACGTTCACGGCGAGGAGGATCCCGATCACGGGGAGTACGAGGAAGGTACCGTGCGCATGGACATGGTGCAGAACCGCCTCGACCTGAAGGCCGGCATCCACAACCCGATGCCGCTCCTGGAAAGCATCAACCTGCGCGCCGCGTGGAACGACTACGAGCACCTCGAACTGGAAGGCGGCGAGATCGGCACGCGCTTCACCAACGAGGGCTACGACGCGCGGCTGGAAGCGGTGCAGCAGACCTGGAACGGTTGGCGTGGTGCGTTCGGCCTGCAGTTCGGCAACACCGATTTCAACGCGATCGGTGCCGAGGCCTTCGTTCCCGCTACCGTCACCGACACGCTGGGCCTGTTCGTCGTGCAGGAAAAGGATTTCGGCCCGTGGAAGCTGGAGTTGGGTGGCCGCCATGATCAGGTCAAGCTGAAGCCGGAAAACCGTGCCTCAACGGACTTCGACGCCATCAACCTGTCTGCCGCGGCCATCTGGCGCCTCAGCGACGGCTTCGATCTTCGCTTCGGCCTGGACCGGTCGGAGCGCGCACCAACCAACGAGGAACTGTTCGCGGGCGGCACGCACGTGGCCACGCAGTCGGTCGAAATCGGCGACGGCGCGCTCGATACCGAGAAGGGCGCGCGGGCGGAGGTCGGCGTGCACTGGCACACCGATCGCGTGGAACTGAAGCTGGCCGTGTATCAGACCAAGTTCAAGGACTTCATCTACCTCGCCGACACCGGCGTGGAAGAGGAAAGTTACCCGGTGCGCCTGTGGACACAGGACGATGCGACCTTCACCGGCGCCGAGGCCGAAGCCAAGATCCAGCTCGCTGATACCGCAGTCGGCGCGTGGGACCTGCGGGTGTATGGCGATTACGTGCGGGCGAAACTCGACGGCAGCGGCCCGCGCAAGGCGGCCTTCGACGTACCGCATGGCGATCACACGCACGGGTACGAGATCGACATCGCACAGGGCGGCTATCTGCCCCGCACCGCGCCGATGCGCGCAGGTGCCGATATCGGTTGGTCGCTGCGCGGTTGGCGCGCAGCGCTGGGGGCGGTGCGCTACGGCAAGCAGGACGATCTGGCGCAGAACGAGGCACCGAGCGACGGCTACACGCTGGTCGACGCGCACCTGGCCTATCGTTGGGATCGCTCTGCATCGAGCTGGGAGGTGTTCCTGGATGGCAGCAACCTGACTGACGAGGAAGCCCGTCCACACACCTCGCTGCTTCGCAACTACGCGCCTTTGCCGGGTCGCGGCGTGGCGTTCGGCATCCGCGCGTACTTCTGATCCATCGCTGAGCTCCTCCCCCGGGGCGGCTGGCCGGCATGGCAGCCGCCCTTCTTGACAGCAATTATGTGTATATACACATAATTGACCGAACACCCTCCTGCGCTCCCCATGACGCCGCCTGTCGCCTCCGTCACGCCCAGCCTGTGCACCTGTTTCCGCCTGCGCCGCGCCAGTCGCCGGGTGACCCAGGTGTACGACCACGAACTTGCTGCCGTCGGGCTGAGCCTCAATCAGTACTCGATCCTGCGCCGGACCGAACGCGAGCCCCGCGTGTCGGGCGGACTCGCGGAAGAACTCGGGATGGACCGCACCACGCTCACCCGAAACCTGTCGCCGTTGATGGACGCAGGTTTGCTCGAAACGGTCCGTGGCCAAGATGCCCGCCAGCGGGTGATCGCGCTGACGGATGAAGGCCGTGCCCGCCTGGCCGCCGCGAAGCCGTGTTGGCAGCGCGCGCAGGCCGTCATCGACACAATGCTGGGTGAAACCGGCATCCAGCAACTCCATGGCGAGTTGGACCGCCTAGACGGTCTTCTGCGGCAGCACCTGGGAGAGGCGGCATGAACACCGGTGCTGCGACCTCTGCACCCCGCATGCACTGGGGCCTGCTGCTTGCCGCCTCGGCGACGCTGATGATCACGATGGGCGCACGCCAGACCACGGGCCTGTTCGTGTCGCCGCTCCATCAGGACACCGGCATCGGCATCGCCGCGATCAGCTTCGCACTGGCGATCGGCCAGTTCACCTGGGGTGCGGTGCAACCGATCTTCGGCGCGATCGCCGACAAACGCGGCTCCACCGGTGTGCTCGTGCTGGGCGCGGTGTTGCTGTCGCTGGGCCTGGGGCTGACGCCGCACCTGACTTCTCCGTGGGGTCTGACGTTCACCCTTGGACTGCTGACCGCCGCAGGTGCGGGTGCGGGCAGCTTCTCCATCCTGATCGGTGCCACCGCGCAGCAGTTGGCGCCGGAAAAGCGGTCGTTCGCGGCAGGCTTCATCAATGCCGGCGGATCGCTGGGGCAGTTCATTTTTGCGCCGCTCGTGCAGGCAGTGATCGCGGTTGCGGGCTGGGCAAGCGCGATGTACATGCTCGCCGTCACTTCCCTGCTCGCCATTCCGCTCGCTTTTCCTTTGCGCCGCAAGGCCGCGCCAGTCGAGACAGCGCCTACCGCGAGCGCCGTGGGCGAGATCACCCTGAAGCAGCAGGTCGCCATCGCCCTGCGCGACCGCAGCTACTGGATGCTGCACCTCGGCTTCTTCACCTGCGGCGTGCACATCGCCTTCCTGGTGACGCATCTGCCTGGAGAAATCGCGCTCTGCGGTTTGTCGCCCAGCGTGTCGGCCATGTCGATCGCGCTGATCGGCCTGTTCAACGTGGCCGGCAGCCTGGTCGCCGGCGCGCTCGGTCAGCGCGTGCGGATGAAGTGGATCCTCGCGGTAATGTATGCGAGCCGCGCGGTGATGATCGCGCTCTACCTGATGGCGCCGCCGACACCGCTGACGTTCTACGTCTTCGCCGCCGCACTGGGTTTCACCTGGCTGGCGACGGTGCCGCCAACGGCGGGACTGGTCGGCAAGCTGTTCGGTCCGCGCTACCTAGGCACGCTGTTCGGCCTGACGCTGCTGTCGCACCAGATCGGCGGCTTCTTCGGCGCGTGGCTGGGTGGGCTGGCGCTGGAGCGCTCAGGCGACTACACGTGGATGTGGTATCTCGACATGGGGCTGGCATTGATCGCGGCCGTGGCCAACCTGCCGATCAGGGAGTCCATGCCGAAGACGGTGCCGGCGACCGCCTGATCGCGCACGGCAGCAAACGCGTCACTTCACGCCGCAGCGCAGCGCGCACACAGCCCATGCACTTCCAGCGTCTGCGCCTGCGGCTGGAAGCCCAGCGCCTTGGCACGTGCATCGAGGGCGGCGACCACTTCGCGGTCCTCCAGTTCAACCGCGCTGTGGCAGCGGTCGCAGATGAGGAACGGCACCGAGTGCTGGGCGCTGTTGGGATGATGGCAAGCGACGAAGGCGTTCACCGATTCCAGCTTGTGCACGAAGCCGTTGGCCATCAGGAAATCCAGCGCGCGGTACACGGTCGGCGGTGCGTCGGCGCCAACGCCCTTGGTGGCACGCACCCATTCCAGCAGCTCGTACGCCTTCACCGGCTTGCCCGCTTCGGCGATCAGCTGCAGCACGCGTGCACGGATCGGTGTCAGCCGCAGGCCGCGTTCCTGGCACGCGTGCTCCACCGCCGCTACGAACGCCTGTGCGTCGTGGACATGGTGGTTCGGGTCGGTGCAGCTATGGGCGTTCGGCATGGGCGATCCGGAGTCAGGCGGACGTGCCTGCTTTGATGAGTGCGGCGTCGATGCGTTTCAAGGCCTCGTCGCGACCGGCCAGGTAGACGGTCTGCGAAATGTCGGGGCTGACCTGGGTGCCGGTGATCGCCACGCGCAATGGCTGCGCCACCTTGCCCATGCCAAGCTCGAGCGCCGCCGCGGCTTCATGCAGCGCCGCCGATACGCTTTCCGCACTCCACTCGGCCAGCGCCGCCAGACACTCGCGGGCCTTGGCCAGCGGAGCCTGGGCGGCTGTGCCCAAGTGCTTGGCCACGGCTGCCTCGTCATACACCGTCAACGGCTGGTACCAGACCACGGCCTTCTCGGCCATGTCCTTCAACGTCTGCACACGGTCGCGCAGGGCGACCACCACGTCGGCCGGTGTCGGGCCTGCAGCGAGGTCAAGGTCGAGCTTCTCCAACTGGTAGACGAGGTGCGGCGCGATGTCCGCGGGCGCATCGGTCTTCAGGTAGTGCTGGTTCACCCAGCCCAGCTTGGCCATGTCCAGGCGCGCGGCCTTGGAGTTCACGTCCTTCACGTCGAACAGGTCGATCAGCTCCTGCCGCGAGAACAGCTCCTGGTCGCCATGCGACCAACCCAGGCGCGCCAGGTAGTTGATCAGCGCGTGCGGCAGGTAGCCGGCGTCCTTGTACTGCATCACGTCAGCCGCGCCGGTGCGCTTGGAAAGCTTGGCGCCCTCCTCGTCCAGGATCATCGGCATGTGCGCGAACTTCGGCACCGGCGCGCCCAGCGCTTCGTAGATGTTGATCTGGCGCGGCGTATTGTTGATATGGTCGTCGCCACGGATCACTTCGGTGATGCCCATGTCCCAGTCGTCGACGACAACGGCGAAGTTGTAGGTCGGGTAGCCGTCCGGACGGAAGATCACCATGTCGTCGAGCTCGCTGTTGGCGATCTCGATGCGGCCCTTGATGAGGTCGTCGAAGGCGACGACGCCATCGAGCGGATTCTTGAAGCGGATCACCCGGTTCGGGTCGTCGCGATGCGGCAGCTTCTGTTCGCGCGCGGCGCCGTTGTAGCGCGGCTTCTCCTGCTTCGCCATCGCGGCCTCGCGCATGGCATCCAGCTCCTCGCGCGTTTCGTAGGCGTAGTAGGCCTTCCCCGACGCGACCAGTTGCTCGGCCACCTCGCGGTAGCGGTCGATACGCTGGGTCTGGTAGATCGGGCCCTCTTCATAACCGAGGCCCAGCCAGTCCATCGCATCGAGGATCGCGTCGATGGCGGCCTGCGTGCTGCGCTCGCGGTCGGTGTCTTCTATCCGCAGGATGAAATCGCCGCCGCGATGACGCGCCTCCAGCCAGCAGTACAGCGCCGTGCGGGCGCCGCCGATGTGCAGGTAGCCGGTGGGACTGGGGGCGAAGCGGGTACGGCAGGCCATGGGGAACTCGATGAACGGGATGCGGGGCATTTTACCGCGCCCGCCGCGCTTTCCCCTTCCCATTCAAGGGGAAGGCTTAGAATTCCCCCATGACCACGCTCTTCATCTCCGACCTGCATCTGGACGCCGAGCGTCCCGCCGTCACCGAGCTGTTCGGCGCGTTCATGCAGAAGGAGGCTATCCGGGCCGACGCGCTGTACATCCTCGGCGACCTGTTCGAGGCCTGGGTGGGCGATGACGATCCGTCTGACACCGGCGCCTACGTGGCCGCGCGCATCCGCGAGGTCGCCGATGCGGGAGTGCCGGTCTTCTTCATCCGCGGCAACCGGGATTTCCTCGTGGGCGATGCGTTCGCCCGTCGCGCCAGAATGCGGATCCTGCCCGACCCCGCCGTCGTGATGCTGTATGGCAAACCGGCGATCCTGATGCACGGCGACCTGCTGTGCACGGGCGACACGGCCTACCAGGCCTTCCGCGCGCAGACGCGGAACCCCGCATGGCAGGCCCAGTTCCTCGCGCAGCCGCTGGCCGCCCGGCTCGCGTTCGCAGCGCAGGCGCGTGCCGCCAGTGCCGCGCACCAGGGCGGCATGAAGCAGAGCGACAAGGCGACGTTCGAGACGCTGACCGACGTGGCACCGGCGACCGTGGACACCACGTTCACGCAGTTCCGCATTGACACGCTGATCCATGGCCATACGCATCGGCCGGCCATCCACGACCTCACTGTAGAGAACCGCACGTGCCAGCGCATTGTGCTGGGGGACTGGTACGAGCAGGGTTCGGTGTTGCGGGTAGAGCCCGACGGGATGACGCTGGATTCGCTCTAAGTGAAGTGAGCGTTTGATTGCAGTTGTGGGAGCGACGTAAGCCGCGATGAACTGCCGCGGCGACGTCATCGCGACGTACGTCGCTCCCACAGTGCACTCGCCATCATCTTGACGATGACGATGACGATGGGCCAAGGCCCACCCTACGGGGCCTCCAGCGCCGCCAGCTCATCCTCATCGAAGCCGGCCAGCAGGCGCGCTTCGATATTGAAGGGTCCATGCAGGTAGCCACCCGCGTATTCCTTCAGCAGTTCGCGGAAGCGCACACGCGGCTCGATGCTGCGCTGTGCGCAATACCAGCGGTACCAGCGCGAACCAGCGGCAACGTGCGCGACTTCCTCGCGCAGGATCAGGTCCAGGATCGCCACGGTCGCCTCGTCGCCCAGGTCCCGCAGCTTGACGATCATCCCCGGCGTCACGTCCAGGCCGCGCGCCTCCAGCACCCGCGGCACCAGCGCCATCCGTGCCAGGCCGTCGTGCGCGGTCTTCTCGGTCATTTCCCACAGGCCGTTGTGGGCATCGAAGTCGCCGTAGTCGTGGCCGAGCTGGCGCAGGCGATCGCGCAACAGTACGAAATGGCGTGATTCGTCGTGGGCTACGCCGACCCAATCGACATAGAACGCCTGCGGCAGATCGCGAAAGCGATAGACCGCATCCCACGCCAGATCGATCGCATTGAGTTCGATGTGCGCGATGGCATGGATGAAGGCCGCCCTACCCGCCACGCTGCCCAAGCCCCGTCGCGGCAGATCGCGCGGATGCACCAGCACCGGCGTCTGCGGTCGCCCCGGCATGCCGATGGGCTCGGGAGGCGGCGCATCGCGCGGAATGTCGAGGTCGCCGCGTGCGAACGCCTCGGCGTACTGCTGCGTCAGCGCGACCTTCGCATCGACGTCCATCGCATCCAGGCAGATGCGCGCGGCCTCGAACAACGTGGCCATACCGCGCGCTACCGCGTCAGCCGACGCGGCGCTTGCGCTTGGCTTCGTCCGAGCGTGCCTGTTCGATGCGCTCGAAATAGCCCGGTTCGATGCCGGTGACGTACTTGCCGTCGAAGCAGGACGAATCGAAATCGGCCAGGTTCGGATTGCCCTCGCGCACGGCGGCTTCGAGATCCTCGAGGTCCTGGTAGATCAACCAGTCGCAGCCCAGCTCGCGTTCGATATCCTCGACGGTGCGGTTGTGCGCCACCAGTTCGTCCGCGGCCGGCATGTCGATGCCGTAGATGTTGGGATGACGCACTGGCGGTGCGGCGCTGGCCAGGTAGACCTTGCGTGCGCCCGCATCGCGCGCCATCTGCACGATCTGCTTGGAAGTAGTGCCGCGCACGATGGAGTCGTCGACCAGCAGCACCACGCGGTTGCGGAATTCCAGGTTGATCGGGTTGAGCTTGCGGCGTACCGATTTCACCCGCTCGCCCTGCCCCGGCATGATGAACGTGCGGCCGACGTAACGGTTCTTGATGAAGCCCTCGCGGTACTTCACGCCCAGCACGTTGGAGATTTCCAGTGCGGCGTCGCGCGAGGTATCCGGGATCGGGATGATGGTGTCGATGTCGTGGTCGGGACGCAGGCGCAGGATCTTCTCGCCCAGCTTCACGCCCATGCGCATGCGTGCCTTGTGCACCGACACGTTGTCGATCATCGAGTCCGGGCGCGCGAAGTACACGTACTCGAAGATGCACGGCGCATGTTCGGGCGCGTCGGCGACGATCTCGCTGAATAGTTCGCCGCGCGCGGTGATCACGATCGCCTCGCCCGGCTGCACGTCGCGGATGCGCGCGAAGCCGAGGATGTCGAGCGCGGCCGATTCCGACGCGACGATGTACTCGGTGCCCTCGCCGTGCTCGCGCTTGCCCAGTACCAGCGGACGGATGCCGTGCGGATCGCGGAATGCCACCAGGCCCAGGCCCAGCACCACGCTGACGACGGCGTAGCCGCCCTTCACGCGACGATGCACACCGGCGACGGCGCGGATGGCCGCTTCCGGGGTCAGCGTGCGCTGCAGGTCCAGTTCGTGCGCGAACACGTTCAGCAGCACTTCGCTGTCCGAGTCGGTGTTGATATTGCGGCGGTCCTGCGCGAACACGTCCTGGCGCAGCGACTCGGTGTTGATCAGGTTGCCGTTGTGCGCCAGCGCGATGCCGTAGGGCGAATTGACGTAGAACGGCTGCGCCTCGTCCATGCCTTCCGAGCCGGCGGTCGGATAGCGGCAGTGGGCGATGCCCACGCGGCCTTCCAGCACGCTCATCGCCTTGGCGTTGAACACGTCCCGCACCAGCCCGTTGTCCTTGTGCACCCGCAGGCGCGTGCCGTCGGCGGTGGCGATGCCGGCGGCGTCCTGTCCGCGGTGCTGGAGGACGGTCAGCCCGTCATAAAGCTGGCCGGCAACGTTCTGGTTGCCGACGATTCCGACGATGCCGCACATGGGGGATCTACTCCGGTTTCGACGCGGGTGAGGCGGACGATGGGGCGTGCTCTTGCGGTACGCCGGATTCTTCCAGCGGCAGGGGCAGGAGGTTTTGCAGGCGCGCATTATCGCCCGCCGGCCGGCCGTTGCCAAAGTCCAGTTCCTGCACAGTCCATTCCGGCAGCCACTGCGACAGCCACTGGGCACCCGGCAGCAGCAGCGGCACGACCGGCGACTTCTTCCATTCAGGTTCGCGTGGCAGGTCGGTGAACGCCGCCAGCAACAACACGATGCAGGCGACGAACGCACCGCGCAACAGCCCCAGCGCCAACCCCAGCACGCGATCCAGGCCCGACAGGCCGACCGATTTGACGAGGTGACGGATCGCCCATCCGGTCAGTCCGACGAAGATCATCACGCCGACGAAGCTCAGCACGTAACCGCCCAGCAGCTCGCTCGCCGATGGCTGGCCATCGTTGGCCAGCAGGTGCGCGACATCGCCGCCGTAATGGAAAGCCACCCAGCCGGACAGGAGCCAGGCAACCATCGAAGCGAGTGCGCTGATGAAGCCCCGCATCAGGCCAAACAGGGTCGACACGCCGACGATGGCCAGCAGCGTCAGGTCGAGCGCGCTCACCCGGCGCGCCCGTGATGATCAGCCATGCGTTCTGGCGGCGCCATCAAGGGTGCGGACGCACCATGCCGTCGACCCCGATCTTCGACGCGACCTGCGCCTTCAGGCGGTCGGCATCGGCCCGGTTGGCGACCGGACCCACGCGCACGCGGCTGAGCGTGCCCTTGTCGGTGCGGACCTGTTCGACGAAGGCGCTGAAGCCGGCGCCGCGCGCACGATCGCGCAAGCCGTTGGCATCGGCGACGTTCGAGAACGCACCCAGCTGCACGGCGAAGCCCGTTCCGGAGGCGGCGGGCTTGGGCGCCTCGGCGGGCTTCGGTGCCGGCGCAACAGGCTTGGCAGCGGGTGCAGGCGCCGGTTTGGTATCGACCGGCGTGGTGGCAACGGGCCTGGATTCGGTGACAGCGGGTTTAGGCGTGGGCTTGGCGGGTTCGGGTGGTAGTGCCTGGGTGGTGACCGCCGGTGCAGCGGGCGCGGCCGTCGCGACTGACGTCGGAGGCGCGGACGGCGTTGCCGCTGGCGTAGCGACCGGAACATCCAGCGTCACCACCTGCGCGTTCACGTCACCGCGGATCTTGATCGCATCCAGCCGCGCGGCTTCAGCCTGCGACCGGTCGGCGTACGGGCCGACACGCACGCGGAACGCCGGCTTGCCATTGATGGTCGCCGGCTCGACGAAGCCCGGGAGCTTCGCCTGCTTCACGCGGGCCAGCACGGCATCGGCGTCGGACTGCGTGGCGTAGGCGCCGAAGCTGACGGCGAAGTTGCCCCCTGCGGTCGCGGCCGGTTGCAGCACGCCATCGGCAGGTGCCGGTTCCGCCGCAGGCGCAGCGACCTGGCCCTGCAGGCCCACCGCACCGGTGGCGGGTGCATTGCCCGGTGTCACCAGCGGAAGTTCCCGCGTCTCGTACTCGCCATCAGCGGCCGGCGGAACGTCCAGCGGAACGTCGGACACACCACTGTCGGGCGCGGGGCCCTTGACCAGCATGGGCAGGAAGATGACGGCCAGCGCCACGAGCACGACCGCGCCGATCAGGCGCTGTTTCAGGGCAGTATCCATCCAGGTCCACGGCAGCTGCGGCGGGAATGCCGCGGCGATTATACGGCGCGCTTGCGCGCGCTTTCCGTCATCGACCTGAATGCAGGACGTGCAGCGCGTCGGCGACCGTATGAAACGAGCCGAACACCAATACCCGGTCGCCAGGCACGGACGCTGCAAGCGCGGTGCGCAGTGCATCTTCGACAGTCGCGTGCGCGCTGGCCATCCCAGCGACCGCATCCGGCAGGCGGGCCGCCAGTTGTTCGGCGGTCTGCGATCGTTGACCGGACGACAGTCCCGCCAGCAACCAGCGCAGCGATACGTCCGCGAACGCGTCGGCCACGCCACTCGCATCCTTGTCAGCGAGCGCCCCGAACACCGCACGGGTCGTGCCCGCGATCGGATGCGCCTGCAACCAGGCCGCCAGTTCCCGTGCCGCCTGCGGGTTGTGGCCGACATCCAGCACCACCTCCACGCCCTCCCGCTCGAACCGCTGCAGCCGCCCGGGCAACGCCGCCGCGGCGACGCCTTTCGCGAACGCGTCATCGGGAATCGCCTCGCCCGGCAAGGCGCGCAGCGCGGCGATCGCGGTGGCCGCATTCGCGCGTTGCGACGGCGCGGACAATGCCGGTGACGGCAGCTCAAGTTCGGCACCGACTTCACGCCAGCGCCAGCGCTGGCTGTCGATCGGTTCGTGGAAGAAGTCGCTACCCGACCGCAGTGCGTTCGCACCGATCGCATAGGCATGGCGCAGTACGCTGGAGGGCGAATCCACCTCGCCCAGCACCAGCGGCTTCCACGCACGGGCGATGCCGGCCTTCTCCGTACCGATGGCTTCGCGATCACTGCCCAGCCAATCGGTATGGTCGATGTCGACAGTGGTGATGACGGCGACGTCGGGGTCGACGATGTTCACCGCATCGAGCCGTCCACCGAGTCCTATCTCGAGCACCGCCAGGTCCAGGCCGCTGCGTTCGAACAACCACAGCGCGGCCAGCGTCCCGAACTCGAAATAGGTCAGCGACGTGTCGCCGCGCGCGGCGTCCACCGCATCGAACGCGTCCACCAGCGACGTGTCGTCCGCGTCTTCGCCATCGATACGCACGCGCTCGTTGTAGCGCAGCAGGTGCGGCGAGGTGTAGGCACCGACCTTCCAGCCGGCAGCGCGCGCGATGGCTTCGGTGAAGGCCACGGTCGAGCCCTTGCCGTTGGTGCCACCAACGGTAATGACGCGCGTCGCCGGCTTGCCGAGCGACAAGCGCGTGGCGACTTCGCGCACGCGGTCCAGGCCCATGTCGATGGACGTGGGATGCTGCTGCTCTATGTAGGCGAGCCAAGCCGACAGGTCACGTGGTCGGCTCACGGCGAACGACTCGCCGGCGCAGCGTCCTGCAAAGAAGGCAGTTTGATGGCCATCTGTGGGCGAGCCCCGTACTCCGCCGCCTGCAGCACCAGGCACGCATGGCTGTCGGGGACACCGCAACGCACGCGCGTCACCAGGAAACCGCGCCGGCCATCCGTCGCCAGCCGACGCCTGACGATGGAACGGGAAGCGCCCTGCCCATGGATCCACCACTGGCTGAACTCCTTGCCATCGGCGACGGCGTAGAGCGCCACGCCCGGCGGCGGTCCCTGCACCTGTTGCGCATTGGCGCGCGCCAGCAGCAGAGACACCGCCTCTTCCACGTTGGCACCGGGAATGGCCTGCGGATCGGGGAGGTAGCCCGGCAGATGACCGTGCTCGTCGACGGGTACGGTAGCCACCCAATCGCCGGCGGTCATCTGCGCCAGGAACGAGTCGTAGAACTTCACGTCACCCAGCCCGAAGTCGACCGGCATCCTGACGCGCGATACGACGGTACGCCCGTTTTCGATGGCGGGCGCGAACTTCCAGGCGCGCGCGGCGTCGATTGCCGCCGCATCCAGCGCAGGATGGCCCGCCGACTGCTCGACCTGCACGTCCGTGACCTGGCCTGTTTCCGATATCTTGATGAGCAGCACGCTGGTACCCGCAAACCCTGCGCGCGCGGCCTCCGGCGGATACCGCGGTGGTGGTGCCTCGAGAACCTTGGCATCGGCTCGTCGCACCGCGGTGTCGGCAAGCACGTGCAACGGCGACATCATGCCCAGCAAGGCCGCCAGCCAGACTCGTTTCATCGGATTCCCCAGGGATCGGTCGCGGACCGCATCGTACCCGATGGTCCGCCCGCCGATGCAGGCTCCTAATCCGCGAAGGACGCCACGGAATTCGGCTACAGCGCCCGATGCTTTGCTTCGCCGAAGAACGGCGTGTGATGCGCGCAGTCGTTGAGGCGCACGACTTCCAGCTGGTCCACCGACTGGCCTTCCAGCAGGTTGAGCGTGGTCGGCGCCTGGCGGAAGCTCCACAGCTTGGCGATCGGCAGGCCGAGGATGCGGCACAGCAGGACGCGGTTGACGGCATCGTGCGCCACGATCAGCAACGTATCGTCATCGCCCAGCCCCTCGGCGGCGCGCGCAAGGCCGCGCCATGAACGGTCGAGCACCTGCCGCAGCGATTCGCCGCCGGGCATCAACACAGTGTCCGGCTCCTCGCGCCATGCGAGCAGACGGGCCGGGTCCTTGTCCTGGATCTCGCTGGCCAGCAGGCCTTCCCACTCACCGTGGGCGATTTCCTGCAGGTCGGGTTCCGTGAGCAGCATGTGCGCGCGCGATTCGCCCAACGCCAGCTGCGCCGTGCGTTGCGCACGTGCCAGCGGCGACGCTACCGCACGGTCGATGCGCACGTCCTTCAGCCGCTGGCCCAGCGCGATGGCCTGACCTTCACCGACCGGCGAAAGCGGGATGTCGATCTGGCCCTGGTAGCGGCCTTCGGCGTTCCAGGGCGTTTCGCCGTGGCGGGCAAGCAGGATGCGCATGCGTCGGTGTGTCCATTCGAGTAAAGCGGTCCCGTTTCCGGGAGGCGGAAACGAAGACGGGAGCGGATGATAACCGCTCCCGTCCCGTGCCTGACGGCAAGGTTGCAGGTGTTACTTGCCTACGCCCATTTCCTTCAGCAACTGCGGCGCCGGATAGACCTCCTGCATGATCCAGCGCAGGTAGCGGCCGTCCACGGCGATCATGCGGGTCATCTTCGGATCGAACACCCAGTTCGAGCTGACCGACTCCCAGTTGCCGTCGAAGGCCAGGCCGATCAGCTTGCCCTGCGCGTCGAGCACCGGCGAACCGGAGTTGCCACCGGTAATGTCCAGGTTCGACAGATAGTTCACCGGCACCGAACCGAGGCGCTTGTCCTCCAGTCCGCCATAACGCTTCGCGGCCACCGCATCGAGCAGCGCCTTCGGCGAGTCAAAGGGATCCGCACCGGTTTCTTTCGCCACCACGCCTTCCAGCGTCGTGAACGGGGTGTACGCCACGCCGTCCTTCGGCGCATACCCCATCACGTTGCCGAAGGTGATGCGCAGCGACAAGTTGGCATCCGGATAGACGAACTCGCCCTGGCTCTTCTTGTAGTCGGCCAGCGCCTGCAGGTAGACGGGGCGCGCGGCCAGGTTCTCGCCGGCGCGCGTCTTGCGCTCCTGCTCAAGCGTCAGCAGCGTCGGCATCACCGCCACCGCGTACTGGATGGCCGGGTCCTTGCTGGCCTCGAAGGCCTTGCGGTCGGCAGCGAACCACTTGAGACGTTCTTCCGTGCTGCCCAGCTTGGTGCTGGCAAGACGATCGAGCGCGCGCTTCACCGCGGCCGCATTGTTGCCGCCCAGCCATGCGTCCACGGCGGCGACGCGCTGATCCGCCGGCAACTTGAGGTATTCGCCCAGCCAGTATTCCTGCAACTGACGATCCATCGCCGGCACGTAGCGGCGCTCCAACTGCTTCTGCGCACCTTCGATGGCGGGCAGGTCGCGCTCCTGATAGCCGGACTCGCGTTCGGCGTTGGCCTTCTCGCGCTCGATCGACAGGCGGTACAGCTGCGCGGCGGTGCCCACGGTCGCCGTGTTGTGGAACTGGCCGAGCACGAGGTCGCGGTCGCGCGTCGCCTTGCCCCGCTCCAGCAACGCGATCAGCGTGGCATGTGCAGCCAATGCCGGCTGACCCTTCGCGCCCTGCCCCTTCAGCCACGCCAGCACCGCCGCTTCTTCCGCCTGCTTCTGGCCGGCGGCGTCGATGCGCTTGAAGCCTTCCAGCTGACCGTCGTAATTCTTGCTGGTGTTGTTCCAGCTCGCCATCGTGCTGGCGTACTTCACCTGGATGTCGGGATTCTTCTTGCCCGCATCGCCGACCAGCGCGATCAGGTTCTTGTAATGGCGGCCGATGGTGGGATAGGTCCACGCGGCGGTGTTGTCGAATTCAGCCGCGAGTGCGTAGCGGTTGGTCGAACCCGGATAGCCGGCGACCATGACGAAGTCGCCCTCGCCCAGCGGCTTGTCGGCGAACTTCAGCCAGTGCTTCGGCCGGTACGGCACGTTGTCCTTCGAGAACGCCGCCGGCTTGCCATCCTTGCCCACATAGGCGCGGTAGAACGCGAAGTCGCCGGTGTGGCGCGGCCACATCCAGTTGTCGATGTCGCCACCGTACTTGCCCACGCTGCCCGGAGGCGCGTACGCCAGGCGCACATCCTTGATTTCGAGGTTCTTGAAAAGACGATACGTGTTGCCGCCGGAAAAGCTGTACAGGCGGCAGCGGAATCCGCCATCGGCCTCGCAGTCGGCGATCAGTTTTTTCTCGAACGCTTCCAGTGCCTTGGTGCGAGCCAGTGCATCGCCGCCCGCCGATGCGATGACGGCCTTCGCGTCCCTGGTCACGTCGGTGATCTCGTCCAGCACGAACACGCGCGCGTTCGGACCGGCGCTGACTTCGTCCGTCGTGCCCGGCGCGTTGAAGCCGTTCTTGATGAGGTTGTTCTCGGCGGTCGAGTTCAGCTGGATCGCGCCGTAGGCGCAGTGGTGGTTGGTCACCACCAGGCCGTTGGGCGACACGAAGCTGGCGGTGCAGCCACCCAGCGCGACCACGGCACCCATCGGATCGCCGGTGAGGTTGGCCAGTTGCTGCGGCGACAGCTTCAGGCCGGCCTTCTTCAGCGGCCCGGCGATTTCGGGCAGCTGCTGCGGCACCCACATGCCCTCGCCGGCATGGGCGAGCTGGGCGGCGAGCAGGGACAAGGGAACCGCGATGGCGGCGGCGAGCAGGTTCGGACGCATGGAAACCCCGGGACTGACAGGAAAGTCCCGATTGTAATGAACCCGTCATCCCGGCCGACCATGACTAATGTCCTAGGCCGGCGGGGCGTCGCGGATGCGTGGGCTGTCAAGGGCCGCTGCAACAGGGGCGTGTGGGACCGGGGCGTATAATCCGCGCCCTCATTCCCTGGATCGACGCCCGATGGCACAGACGATGAAGGCGCTGGTGAAGCGCGAGGCCGGCAAAGGCATCTGGATGGAGGAACTGCCCGTTCCCCAGCCCGGCCCCAACGAGGTGCTGATCAAGCTGGAAAAGACCGCCATCTGCGGCACCGACCTGCACATCTACCTGTGGGACGAGTGGAGCCAGCGCACCATCAAGCCCGGCCTGACCATCGGCCACGAGTTCGTCGGCCGCATCGCCCAGCTGGGCTCGGCGGTGACCGGCTACGAGGTCGGCCAGCGCGTGTCGGCCGAGGGCCACATCGTCTGCGGCCATTGCCGCAACTGCCGCGGCGGCCGCCAGCACCTGTGCCCGAACACCGTCGGCATCGGCGTGAACCGCAACGGCGCGTTCGCCGAGTACATGGTGATGCCGGCCAGCAACCTGTGGCCGATCCCGGACCAGATCCCGTCCGAACTGGCGGCGTTCTTCGATCCCTACGGCAATGCCGCGCATTGCGCGCTGGAGTTCGACGTGGTCGGCGAGGACGTCCTGATCACCGGCGCCGGTCCGATCGGCATCATCGCCGCCGGCATCTGCAAGCACATCGGCGCGCGCAACGTGGTGGTGACCGACGTCAACGACTTCCGTTTGAAGCTGGCCGCCGACATGGGCGCCACGCGCGTGGTCAACGTCGCCAATACCTCGCTGAAGGACGTGATGGCCGACCTGCACATGGAAGGCTTCGACGTGGGCCTGGAAATGAGCGGCAACCCGCGCGCGTTCAACGACATGCTCGACTGCATGTACCACGGCGGCAAGATCGCGATGCTCGGCATCATGCCCAAGGGCGCCGGCTGCGACTGGGACAAGATCATCTTCAAGGGCCTCACCGTGCAGGGCATCTACGGCCGCAAGATGTACGAGACCTGGTACAAGATGACGCAGCTGGTATTGAGCGGTTTCCCGCTCGGCAAGGTGCTGACGCATCAGTTGCCGATCGACGACTTCCAGAAGGGCTTCGACCTGATGGAACAGGGCAAGGCCGGCAAAGTGGTATTGAGCTGGAACTGATCCGTTCGATCACGTAAAAAAGGGCGCCTTTCGGCGCCCTTCGTCGTGCTTCATGCAGCCCGCTCAGGGAACGGCGACCGCAATGGTGAAGACCACACCCGGCTTGTAGACATCCGATCCCCTGCGGAGCTGCGGCGCGTCGGAGCCGAAGGTGTCGTAGTAGCCAAGCGTCGCCGTTGCAGGACCGAAGCCCTTCGACACCGTGATGGAGCCATCGTAGTAATCCGAGTGGCCGTCGCCACCGGCGTCGATCGCCGTGTAACCGGTGCTGGCTCCCAGCGAGAAACCGGATTCTCCCAGGTCGTAGCTGGCAGACAGGCCGGCGTAGATCTCCTCGGCACCCGTATTGCCGTAGTCGTCGGCATACGCAAGGATGCCGCCCACGGTCACTGGCCCACTCCAGGTCACCTTGGCCAGGTACTCGTTGTAATCGATGTTGCCGTAGCCGTCGGAAGCGTCTTCGTACGTATATCGATTCACGCCGAGATCCAGATTCCAGCGGTCGTTGAGATCCTTGTTCCAGCCTATGAAGTAGTCGACCTCGAAGTCCGGACCACCTGCACCGAAGTCGACGTTGGACCCCCACATGCCCACGTAGAGACCAAAGGGCGCGGTATACGACGCGCCTGCCTGGAAGGCAGGTTTGTTGTCGGTCTGGGACACACCACGAAACACGTAATCGGTAGTGACCGCGAAGGTGGCACTGAACGGCGAAGAATCTTCCTCTTCAGCCTCCTGCGCGAAGGCGGACATCGGGAGCGCCAGCAGCAGGGCAGTGGCAAGGGCGGTGCAGAGTTTGACGGGCTTCATCCGGGGTCTCCTGGGGCGGTGGCATGGGTGACCGGGTGCGTCGGGGCGTCTTCAAACTGCCATCACGACTTCACGGTTTTTTAACTGCGCCCCGATAGTGCGCCGCACCAATCGCCCACGTCAAGTGCTGGACGAACCTTCGTATATTTGGTTTCTTTTTCAATTAATTCATGCAGTTACGCCGCATCACACTGGTGCCGTTGCACCGTTGCGGGGAAACCATCCGAACCGTTTTGGTGCCAAGTACACCGCCTGGCCGGGCGCCGTGGATGCACCTTCGCGCTCGGCTGGCAGCTCCACATCAAGCTCGAGATCGCTATCCGCCAGGCGCGCGCGCAAGCGCAGTCGCGGCCCGGTCCGCTGCGCGCCGATGATCGTCGCGGGCCATGCCGCCGGACCGGGGGCATCCACCAGATGGAGATCCTCAGGGCGCACATAAATCTCTGCCTCGCCCTGCCCGGGCTGGCCATGCGGTCGCAGCGGGAGGCCCGCGACCTGCAGCGCGCCGGATGCCCAATGGGCGGGAACACGGTTCACCGCACCGACGAACGAGTACACGAACGGCGATGCCGGCACATCGTAGGCGTCGGCGGGACTGCCCACCTGTTCGATGCGGCCGCGGTTGAGGATGGCCACGCGATCCGCGAGTTCGAGCGCTTCCTCCTGATCGTGGGTCACAAAGATCGTGGTCAGTCCCGTGCGGTCGTGCAGTTCGCGGAGCCAGCGGCGCAGGTCGCGGCGCACCTGCGCGTCGAGTGCGCCGAACGGTTCGTCCAGCAGCAGCACGCGCGGCTCGATCGCCAGCGCACGCGCCAGGGCGACGCGCTGGCGCTGGCCGCCGGACAGCTGCGACGGATAGCGCGTGCCGAAGCCGTCCAGTTGCACCAGGGCAAGCAGCTCGGCGACGCGCGCACGGATGATCGCGTCGGGCACGCGGTCGCGCCCCTTGCGGACACGCAGGCCGAAGGCGATGTTCTCTTCCACCGTCAGGTGCCGGAACAGCGCGTAATGCTGGAACACGAAGCCTGCGCGACGCGCCTGCACACTGAGGCGTGTCGCATCCTCGCCATCAAACAGCACGCGTCCGCTGTCCGCCTGCTCAAGGCCGGCGATCACGCGCAGCAGCGTGGTCTTGCCTGAACCCGACGGGCCCAGCAGCGCCAGCAGTTCACCCTGGCGGATGTCCAGCGACACGTCGTCCAACGCGGTGAAGTTGCCGAACCGCTTGCCCAGGTGTTCGATCTTGATGCCCATGATGGTCGTCTTCTCAATGCCGGTGGTTGGCTGCAAGCGCTTCGCCGTGGCGCCATTCCAGCCAGGCCTTCAGTCCGAGGGTCACCAGCGCCGTCAGCGCCAGCAGCGAGGCGGCCGCGAACGCGGCGCTGTACGCGTATTCGTTGTAGAGGATCTCGACATGCAGCGGCAGTGTATTGGTGCGGCCGCGGATATGGCCGGAGACCACCGACACCGCACCGAATTCGCCCAGCGCGCGCGCACTGCACAGCAGCACGCCGTACAGCAGCGCCCAGCGGATGTTCGGCAGCGTGACGCGCCAGAACGTCTGCCAGCCGCTGGCGCCCAGGCTGAGTGCCGCCAGTTCCTCATCGGTGCCCTGCTGCTCCATCAGCGGCATGAGTTCGCGCGCGATGAACGGGAAGGTCACGAAAATCGTCGCCAGCACGATACCCGGCAGCGCGAAGATGATCTTCGGCAGCTGCACGTGCAGATCGCCCAGCAGCGGCAGCGTGAACCGCCAGCCCTCGTCGATCAGCGAATACGCCCAGCCCTGTGCGCCGAAGATCAGCACGTAGATCAGGCCGGCGACCACCGGCGACACCGCAAACGGCAGGTCGATCAACGTGACCAGCCAACGCTTGCCGCGGAATTCATGTTTGCTGACCGCCCATGCGGCAGCGACACCGAACGCGAGATTGAGCGGCACGACGATCGCGGTCACCAGCAGCGTCAGCTGCACCGCCGCCAGCGCATCCGCTTCGAGAATGGCGGCGACGAAGGCGGTCCAGCCGCCCCGCAGCGCTTCCACGAACACCAACGCCAGCGGCAGCAGCAGGAACGACAGCAGGAATCCCAACGCGCCCAGCACCAGCAGCACCTGCACCCAGACAGGTTCGGTAGTGGCGGCATGGCGACGGACGGAACGTGCGGGTGCTTCCACGACGGACGACTCCGGGGGAATGGCGATGACGGCGGAGATGGCGTCGCCCATGTTAGCCCCCTGCCCGCTTGCCGGTGCGCTGCAGGCGCGCCTGTAGCGTATTGATCAACAGCAGCAGCGCAAACGACAGCAACAGCATCGCCGCGGCGATCGCGGTGGCGCCTTCGTAGTCGAATTCCTCCAGCTTGATCGTGATCAGCAGCGGTGCGATTTCCGACACGCCGGGCAGGTTGCCGGCGATGAAGATCACCGACCCGTACTCACCCACGCCACGCGCGAACGCCAGCGCGAAGCCCGCCAGCACGGCGGGCCACAAGGTCGGCAGCACCACATGGCGTACCGCCTGCCAGCGGCTGGCTCCCAGCGTGGCGGCGGCTTCTTCAAGTTCGGTTTCGATCTCCGCCAACACCGGCTGCACCACACGCACCACGAACGGCAGGCCGATGAACACCAGGGCCACGGTGATGCCGAGCGGCGTGTACGCGACCTTGATACCGGCCGCTTCCAGCCATTGCCCGATCCAGCCGGTCGGTCCGTACAGCGCGGTCAGCGCGATGCCGGCGACCGCGGTGGGCAGCGCGAACGGCAGGTCGATCATCGCGTCGAACACGCGCTTGCCCGGGAAGCGATAACGCACGAACACCCACGCGACCAGCGTGCCCATCACTGCATTGAACGCAGCCGCCGCCAGCGCCGTGCCGAAGCTGATGCGCAGCGCCGCGAGCACGCGCGGTTCGGTCCAGATCGCCCAGATGCCGGCCGGTCCCAGTCCGCTGGCCTTAGCGAAGACGCCCACCAGCGGAATCAATACGATCAGCCCCAGCCAGGCCAGCGTATAGCCCAGGCTGAGGCCGAAACCGGGAATGACGCGTCTGGTGCGCGCCTTCCCCGGCCAGGGCTGCACTGCCGCCACGTTACTTCGCCTGGATCTGGTCGAACACGCCACCGTCGGCAAAGTGCGTGGCCTGCGCCTTCGCCCACGAGCCGAAGATGCCGTCGATCGTCACCAGTTCAAGCTTGGGGAAGCGCGCGATGTCTTCGGGCGCGGCGTACTGCGGATGGCGCGGACGGTAGTAGTGCTTGGCCGCCAGGCGCTGGCCGGTCGGCGAGTACAGATACTTCAGGTAGGCCTGCGCGGCCTCACGCGTGCCGTGCTTGTCCACGTTGCGGTCCACCAGTGCCACCGGCGGCTCGGCGAGGATCGACAGCGACGGCACCACGATATCGAACTTGTCCGGACCCAGTTCCTCGATCGACAGGAAGGCTTCGTTCTCCCACGCCAGCAGCACGTCGCCGATGCCGCGCTGCACGAACGTGGTGGTCGAGCCGCGCGCACCGGTGTCCAGCACCGGCACGTTGCGGAACAGCCCGCGCACGAAGTTGCGCGTCTTCGCCTCGTCGCCCTTGAAGATCTTCAGGCCGTAAGCCCAGGCCGCCAGGTAGTTCCAGCGCGCACCGCCCGAGGTCTTGGGATTCGGCGTGATCACCGAGATGCCGGGCTTCACCAGGTCGTGCCAGTCGCGGATCTTCTTCGGGTTGCCCTTGCGCACCAGGAAGACGATCGTCGAGGTGTACGGCGCGCTGTTGTCCGGCAGCCGCGATTGCCAGTTCGCCGGGAACAGCTTGGCGCGCTGCGCGATGGAGTCGACGTCGTAGGCCAGCGCGAGCGTCACGACATCGGCCTCCAAGCCATCGATGACCGAACGCGCCTGCTTGCCCGAGCCGCCGTGCGACGTCTCGATACTGACCTTCTGCCCTTTCGTCTTCTGCCAGTCGGCGGCGAAGGCGGCATTGAACTCGCGGTAGAACTCGCGCGTGGGGTCGTACGACACGTTGAGCAGCTTGATGTCCTTGGCGCCCGCGGCGGCGGCCAGGGTCAGACCGAAGGCAAGCAGGGCATTGCGCGCATGGCGTCGAAAAGAAATCTTCATGGATTTTCTCCGGGGGATCAGAACGCGACCTGCAGTCGCGAGAACACGGCCTTTTCGCCTTCACGGTCCGCACCGGCAGCCGCACCACCTTCGAACTGGGTGTCGAGGTAATTGACGACCAGCTTCAGGTTGCTGGTGAGGTACCAGTTGATGCCGAGCGTCCACGCCTTCGCCCGGCGGGCGGAGACCGCGGGATCGGCGAACAGCGGGAAGGCGCCATCGTCGATCTCGAGTTCGCCGTAACGGCCGACCAGTTCCCATGCACCCCAACCTCCGCCGGGGCTGAACGGGCTGGACGGCTTGACCACGCCGCGATAGCCGGCGTCTTCGCCGGTGAGCACCCAACTGGCCGTGGCCTGCCAGGCAGTGTTCTCCAGGTCAGCGCGCGTGCCTGCCGTTGCGCCGCTGGTGACCAGCAGTGCCTGCTTGGAGGCGATGTACTCGGCAAGCAGGCCGAAGCGGCCGCGATAGAGGTAGCCCTGCGGCGAGAAGCGGCTGTGCTCGCCATCCGCCGCGATCGCACTGCGGTAGTTGAAGAACTGCGCCTGCCCCTGCGTGCGGTAGCGCGGCAGGAAGTTGTTGCCCGCGCCCTGCTTGTCGCCGATGCTGCCGGCGATACCGAAGCCGAGGCCGGACCACGAACTGCTGGTGTTCTTGAACGGCTCGAAGAAGATGCGGCCGGCGTACTCGAACTCGTTGTCCGGATTGGTGGTCGCGGCATCGCGGCCGTCCGGCGCGCCGTTGTACACGCCCGCCACGTAGCTGACGCGCCCCTCCGCGAACTCGCCCTGCGCCTGGATACCCAGGTCGCGATTGGGCGCCAGTTCGGTGGGAAAACTGCGCTCGATCAGCCCGATCGCGCTGCCGGACTGCAATCGCTCCAGACCGATCGGCCCCTTGACCTTGCCCGCGCGAAGCGTGAAGGCAGGATCGAGCTTCACGTCCACATAGGCGTCCACGATCGTCGCACTGTCGCCGGCGAACTCCGGCGTCAGGCGGAACGACACCAGTTTGCCCAGCGAGCCCTCGATGGTCGGACGGATGCGCCGGAACAGGAAGGTGTCGTTCTGCGGCAGGGCATCGTCATCGAGGAAGAAGCGCGCGTCGCCCTGCACCAGCCCGCGCAGCTTGAATTCGAACTCGCCATTGGCCGACTTGAGCGATGCGCCCTTGTCGTTGACCGCAACCACCGGAGCATCCTTCGCCTTGGCCGCGGTTTCCTCCTGCTGCAGTTCGAGACGACGCTCCAGGATGCGCAGGCGCTGGTCCAGATCGCCCAGCGAGGCCGGCGCGGATTCACCCTCGGCGGTCGCCGCCACCGGCGCGTCCCCTACCCGGCGCTCCAGGGCTTCCAGTCGCTGCAGCAGGTCCTGCACGGTCGGTCGGCTCTGTGCGGACACAGGGAGCGCGAGCGAACAGGCCAGCGCGCCCAGGATGGCGACGCCGCTGCCTTTCCGCCTGCGTGGTCCCGAGTGTGTCCGCATGACCGCTTTTCCCCGCATGGAGACCCGTGACGGGCCGGAGACGCGATGCTGCGTGCGCACATCCGGGCAGGGAAATGACGAAACGGGGGTCGCTTATGCCGTATGCGCATGACGTGGCGGGGCGCTTCTCAGGCGACGGGTAGAATGGCGACTTTCCCGCTCATGCCCGTGCCATGGCCAACCCGCTGACTGCCCACTACGCCGCCACCCTCGACGAGATCCGTGCCCAGGGCCTGTTCAAGTCCGAACGGATCATCACCAGCCCGCAGTCGGCGGAGATCACCCTGGCCGACGGCCGCACAGTGCTGAACTTCTGCGCCAACAACTACCTGGGCCTGGCCGACCACCCGGATGTCATCCAGGCAGCGAAGGACGCGCTGGATACGCACGGCTTCGGCATGGCTTCTGTGCGCTTCATCTGCGGTACGCAGGACCTGCACAAGCAGCTGGAGCAGACGATCGCCGATTTCTTCGGCACCGAGGACACCATCCTCTACGCCGCCTGCTTCGACGCCAACGGCGGCCTGTTCGAGCCCTTGCTGGGCGAAGACGACGCCATCATCTCCGACGCCCTCAACCACGCCTCGATCATCGACGGCGTGCGCCTGTGCAAGGCCAAGCGCTTCCGCTACGCCAACTGCGACATGGCCGATCTGGAAAAGCAGCTGCAGGCGGCCGATGCCGCTGGCTGCAAGACCAAGCTGATCACCACCGACGGCGTGTTCTCGATGGATGGCTTCATCGCGCCACTGGACGAGATCACCGCACTGGCGAAGAAGTACAACGCACTGGTGCACATCGACGAATGCCACGCCACCGGCTTCCTCGGCGCCACTGGCCGCGGCTCGGCCGAAGTGAAGGGCGTGCTGGACCGCATCGATATCATCACCGGCACGCTGGGCAAGGCAATGGGCGGTGCGCTGGGCGGCTTTACCACCGCACGCAGGGAAGTGATCGAACTGCTCCGCCAGCGCTCGCGCCCTTACCTGTTCTCCAACTCGCTGCCGCCGCACGTGGTGGCCGCCGGCATCAAGGCGTTCGAGATGTTGTCGTCCGCCGGCGACCTGCGCGAGCAGTTGCAGGAGAACACGCGCTACTTCCGCGAGAAGATGACCGCCGCCGGTTTCGACATCAAACCGGGCGTGCACCCCATCAGCCCGGTGATGCTGTACGACGCACCGCTGGCGCAGCGCTTCGCCGAGCGCCTGCTGGAGGAAGGCATCTACGCGATCGGCTTCTTCTTCCCGGTGGTGCCCAAGGAACAGGCGCGCATCCGCACGCAGATCAGCGCCGCGCACACGCGCGAACACCTGGGCCGCGCCATCGACGCCTTCATCCGCATCGGTCGCGAACTGGGCGTGATAAAGGCCTGATCGATACCCCGGCGTGCCCGCGCGTCAGCGGGCGCGCTTGGCGCTACTGGCGGTCTTCGGCTTCGCCGGCGCGCCCTTGGCCACGCGGATGCCACGGGCCTTCATCCACGCATCGAATTCCTCGGCCGTCATGCTGCGACCGTTCTGCTGCATGTCGAAACGGTGTCCGTGCGGACCCACCTTCACGGTGACGATCTCCTCCGGCGCGGCCTGCTTCGCCGCAGCGGATGGGGATTTCGTAGCGCAGCCTGTCGACAGGCCAACGGCGAGCAGCACGGCGCAGCACAGCGGCAGGCGCGGGATCGAACGGTGCATGGTGATGTCCCCAAGGTAAGCGCGGACGAGTGTAGGCAGCCCCCTCGCCACGAACCCGGACCGCCGTCGCGCAATCAGACGCCGGGCGTCGCCGCGAGTGCACCGCGCTCATGCGGTTCGAGCATGCGCCATGCGCCCTTGCCCAGATCTCCCAGCGCCAGTGGTCCGATAGCGACGCGCACCAGCCGCAGCACGCCGATGTCGAACGCAGCCAGAAGCCGGCGGATCTGCCGGTTGCGTCCTTCCTCCAGTACGATCTCAAGCCACGCATTGCGCTCCCCGCACCGAAGGACGCGAGCGTCACGCGCGGACAAGCGTTCGCCGTCGACGTCGACGCCCGCCTTCAATCCCCGGAGCAAGGCGTCATCCGGCAAGCTATCGACCTGTACGTGGTAAGTCTTGTCCGGACCCGTCGAGGGATCGGTGATGCGGGCCGCCCACTCCGGATCGTTGGTAAACAACAGCAAGCCTTCGCTGGCCTTGTCGAGCCTGCCCACCGGCGCGACCCACGGCAGTTCCCCGCCATCCAGGCACCGGTACACCGTGTCGCGTCCCTGTTCGTCGCGTGCCGTGGTCACCAGCCCTCGCGGTTTGTTGAGCATCAGGTAGCAGCGCTCCGGCGCAGCGCTCGCCAGGCCATCCACATGGATCACGGCCCGTCCGGCGACCACCGGAAACTCGGGATCTCGCACGACGCGGCCATCGACGGACACCCGCCCCTCGACGATCCAGCGCGCGGCTTCGCTGCGCGAACACACACCTTGCTTGGACAGCACGCGGGCCAGCCCATGACGGACTCCCTGCCTGAGCGGCGCACGGGAGGGCGCGGCACGCGAGGTTTCGCGAAAAGGAGGTCGGCGCGTACTCATCGGGGACCGGCAGGAAAACGGCCGGGAGACCGGCCGTTCGTGGATCAGTTCTTCTTGGCGGGTTCGGCAGGTACCGGTGCGGGGGCCGCCGCCGGAGCACCCGGCGCCTTCACCACACGCACGCCACGCGACTTCATCCACGCATCGAACTCGTCGGCGGTCATGCGCTTGCCGTTCTGACTCATGTCGAAGCGCCACGGCGAATTGTCGTGCGCGGTCTTCGGCTGGTATGCCGCCGAACTCGTGGCGGCAGCAGCGGCCGTGGGCGCCGTCGCAGCAGGCATGGCCCTGGCTACATTGCGACAGCCTTCAATGCGTAAGCGCATGAGCACGCGGTCCACCGATTGCGACTCGTCGAAAGCGTGCGACGCCAGCACTCCCGAGGGTGCGCCCAGCTGCGTGGCGGCGGCCGTGAATTCCGGTGCCACCGGCGCGATCACGGTTGCCGGCGCCTTGAGCGGCGGCGACACGAGACTACCCGTGCAGTCCGGCGCAGCGTGGGCGGCGGGAATCGCGACGATGCAAAGCACACTGGCGAGGACATGACGGCGCATCGGCACAACTCCTGGATGTTTCTTGCTGGACGTGCCCGGAGTGTAGGCAGCGCCTCATGGCATGGCAAGAAATTGCCCGCCCCGTGGTGCATCGATGCACGAAGACGGAAGCGCGGTCACGCAAATCCCGCGCACCGCGGCGGAAAAAAAGAAGCCCGGCACAAGGCCGGGCTTCGGGTGGTGCAGGAAGAGCGTCCGATCAGTTCTGGACGTTCAGTTCCGTACGGCGGTTGCGCTCGCTCTTGCAACCCGGCAGCGTCTGCGCGGTCGGCTCCAGCGGACGGCTTTCGCCGTAACCGATCGGACCCACCAGACGCGACGCGCTGACGCCGTTGTTCGTCAGGTAGTCGTACACGGTCTGCGAACGACGCTGCGACAGCGACTGGTTGTAGGCGTCGGCACCGCACAGATCGGTGTGGCCGGCAACTTCGACGCGCAGGTCAGGGTAACGCTTCAGGATCTCGGCGGCTTCGCTCAGGATCGAGATCGCGTCCGGGCGCAGGGTCGACTTGTCGAAGTCGAAGTTCACGCCCTTCAGGTCGATCGAGACCTGCACCGGGCAGCCGTCCGGACCGATGGTCTGGCCAGCCTGCGAACCCGGGCACTTGTCGTCGCAGTTGTTGACGCCGTCGCCGTCGTCGTCGAGATCGGCGCAGCTCGGCGCAGCCGGCGGAGCCGGCGGGGCAGCGGCTTCAGCCTTCGGGCCCAGCGGGATCACGACGCCGACCGAGGCCAGCACGTCGCCGAACCAGTCTTCACTCGGAGCAGCAGCGCTCTGATCGTCGAAGTCAGCGCGGTAGGCCAGCTCGGCACGCACGGCAACGCGCTTGTCGAACGTGGTCTGCAGGCCGACGCCCAGCTTGGCGGCGAGGTTGTTGTCACGGCGCTGGTTCGACGCATTGATCAGCGACTCTTCTTCCGAACGCTGCATGCCCAGGCCCGCGACGATGTACGGATTCCAACCACGACCTTCATGGATGAAGTGGCGGCGCAGGTCCAGCGAGACGCCGTACTGGCTCCACAGGGCATCCTGGTTGCTTTCAAAGTTCGGGTTCTGATAGTTCAGCTCACCATCGAGCGACCAGCTGGGGCTGATGAACTTGCCAAGGCCAAGAGCCAGGAACGGGGCGTTGTTCGTGGTGCGGTCTTTGTCCTGGAGGTTGAAGCCAGCCGAGCCCGTCAGGTACCAGCGATCATCAAACTCCTGCGCCATCGCGTGGTTGGCGAGGCTCAGGCCGCCCAGCAGCGCGGCGCAGAGAATCTTCTTGTTCATTTGCAGCTCCTTTCCTTGTAAAAGTTCAGTAGTAGAGAAACCGAAGTGCTTCGCTTACGGCGTTTCTAGTTGTTATTCGAGGCGACAGGCTTCCGTCGCCTTGCTGAACAGATTATGCGGGGGTATGTGAAGACTGTGTTAACGGTACCATAACAAGTTGGCCAAGGTTAACACTCTGTAAGAGAACACGTGCAGATCCAGTCCGCCACGGGCGCCGTGCACGCCAGAGATCTGGGGCCGCACGGGCAAGTCCGACCCCGGCAACACACCGGTCCACGTACGACCCTTGGTAAGTCTCCCGCGAGGGCCGATGCTCTCATCATGAACCTGCCCGCTCCTGCCGTACATCGTCTCCCCAGCCTGTTCCTGTCGCATGGCTCCCCCATGCTGGCGATCGAGGACTCGCCGACCGGCCGGTTCCTCGATCGCCTGGGCGGGCTGTTACCCCGACCTCGCGCCATCCTGGTGGCCTCCGCGCATTTCACCCATGCGCATCCGACGCTCACTGCCGCGCCCGCGCCGGAGACGATCCACGACTTCGGCGGGTTCCCGGCACCGCTTTACCAAATCCAGTATCCGAGCGCCGGCGCGCCCGCACTCGCGCGCGACATCGCAGGGCGCCTGAACGCCGCCGGGTTCGAAGCGCACGAAGACGACCACCATGGGCTGGATCATGGCGTCTGGGTACCGTTGAGGCGGATGTATCCAGCGTCGGACATCCCGGTGGTGGCGTTGTCGGTAAACCCCTCCCAAAGCGCCGGGTGGCACTACCGGCTGGGCCAGGCACTTGCACCGTTGCGGGACGAGGGCATCCTGGTGGTCGGCTCCGGCGGCTTTTCCCACAATCTGCGCGCACTGGACTGGCACCACACGCAGGCAAACGCGTACCCGTGGGTGACGGCGTTCACCGATCCGTTGCGCGCTGCGCTGCTGGACGGCAACGCGGCCGCCGCGCTCGACTGGACCGCGCTGCCGCATGCAGCCCAGAACCATCCCACCACCGAACACCTCTATCCGCTCTACGTGGCGCTCGGTGCAGGCGGCGAAGGCGCGAAGGGACGACTGCTCCATCGCGACGTGGAAATGGGCGGACTGGCACTGGACGCCTTCGCGTTCGACGCGTCCTGACTACACCGCCAGTCCGCGCTCCCACGACGGATCGTCGCCGAACTGGTCGGCCAGGAAATCCACGAACGCGCGCACCCGCGGCGGCACCAGCCGGCGCTGCGGCATGACCGCACTGATCGCGGTCGTCGCCAACGGGAAGTCCGGCAGCACGACCTGCAGCCTTCCCGCCCGCAGGTCGTCGGCGACATGCCACAGCGAGTGCACCACGATGCCCTCCCCCGCCAGCGAAGCATCGCGCAGCACCTCGCCGAAGTTGCTCTCGAAGCGCCCGTGCACGCGCACCGCCACCTCGCCGCCCTCCGGCGTACCCAGCCGCCAGACGTCCTGGCGACCGCCGCTGCCGAACAGCAGCAGGCAATCGTGGTCGGCGAGTTGAGCGGGCGTCCGCGGGGCGCCGCGCCGGCGCAGGTAATCCGGCGAGGCGCACAGCACGCGACGGTTGGGGGCGATACGCCTGGCGACCAGGCGCGAGTCGTCCAGCGCCCCGATGCGGATGGCCAGGTCGAAGCCCTCGCTGACCAGATCCACCACGTTGTCGCTGAGATGGACGCTCAACCGCACCTTGGGATGGCGCGCGAGGAAGGACGGCAGCAGCGGCGATACATACTGGCGTCCGAACGAGGCCGACATCGTCACCCGCAGCGTGCCTGCGACCTCGCTGGCCGCCTCACGAAGGCCACTGCCGAGCGATTCCAGCTCCTCGACCAGCACCCGCCCCTGCTGCGCCAGGGCCAAGCCTTCGGGCGTGGGGTGCAGACGGCGGGTCGTCCGATGCAGCAGGCGCACGCCCAGTTCCTTCTCCAGTCGCTTCAGACGCTGGCTGGCCACGGCCACCGACAGGTCCAGGCTATGGGCAGCCGCGGTGATGGAGCCCAGGTCGAGCACGCGCAGGAATAGGGCGAGGTCGCCGACACGATCCATTTTCAATAATCCATTGAAAGTGATTCGCCATCTTCTCGGTTTTTCGCCGACGAAGGAAGCGGCACCCTGCACGCCTTCCCGAATGCCCTTCTCCCCATGTCTCCCACTGCCTCCCCCGCCCCGCGCATGCCGCTGGGTCTGTACGCCCTGACCGCCGGCGCCTTCGGCATCGGCACCACCGAGTTCGTCATCATGGGCCTGCTGATGCAGGTTGCCGCCGACCTGCAGGTCTCCATCGCCGCGGCCGGCCTGCTGATCTCCGGCTACGCGCTCGGTGTCTTCGTCGGCGCACCGCTGCTGACGGCCGCCACCAGCCGGATGCCGCGCAAGGCGGTGCTGGTCGCGCTGATGATCGTGTTCACGCTGGGCAACCTGGCCTGTGCACTGGCACCGAACTACGAACTGCTGATGGCCGCGCGCGTGGTCACCTCGCTGGCGCACGGCACCTTCTTCGGCGTGGGCGCCGTGGTCGCCACCGGCATGGTCAGCGAAGACCGCAAGGCATCCGCCATCTCCATCATGTTCACCGGCCTGACCGTGGCCACGCTGCTCGGTGTGCCGGCCGGCGCGTGGCTGGGCCTGCAGTTCGGCTGGCGCGCCACGTTCTGGGCGGTCACTGCGATCGGCGTGCTGGCGACACTCATCATCGCGACGCTAGTGCCGGCCGACCGCAGTGCGCCGTCGCCGCTGCCGTTCCGCGACGAGCTGCGCGTGGTCGCGCGCCCGCAGGTGCTGCTCGGCCTGCTGATGACCGTGCTGGGCTTCGGCGGCATGTTCACCGTGTATACCTATATCCAGCCGCTGCTGACGCAGGTGACGGGCTTCGCCGATGCGGCGGTCTCGCCGATCCTGCTGGTGTTCGGCGTCGGCATGATCGTCGGCAACCTGCTCGGAGGCCGCTTCGCCGACCGCCGCCTGGCACCCGCGCTGCTGGGGACGCTCGCCTTGCTGGCGCTGGTGATGGGCGCGATGACCTTCGTGCTGCACAGCCAGTGGGCGATGATCGCGTTCACCGGCCTACTCGGCGCCGCGGCGTTCGCCACGGTGTCGCCGCTGCAGCTCTGGGTGCTGCAGAAGGCCAGCGACGCACAGAGTCTCGCGTCCAGCCTCAACATCGGCGCCTTCAACCTCGGCAATGCGCTGGGCGCGTGGCTGGGTGGCGTGGTGATCTCGCAGGGTCTGGGCCTGTCGGCCCTGCCGTGGGTCGCCGCGTTGGTGCCCGCCTCGGCGTTCGCCGTCGCCCTGTGGGCGCTGGCGCTGGAACGCCGTCAGCGTTTCCCGCTGGTGGCGGAAGCGGAGTGCGCCTGATCCGCCCTTCGTCGCATCGCCTCTTTCCCCCGCGCGCCGCATCATCGCGGCACGCGTCCTGATTCCCCCACGAGGATCCACCATGAAAGCCGTCGCCCTGACCCGTTACCTGCCCATCGACGATCCGCAATCGCTGGTCGATGTCGAACTCGACACGCCTACCGCCACCGGCCACGACATCCTCGTTCGCGTGGAAGCCGTATCGGTGAATCCCGTCGACACCAAGGTGCGTTCGCCCAAGCCGCAGGTCGAAGCGCAGCCGAAGGTGTTGGGTTACGACGCCGCCGGCGTGGTCGAGGCCGTCGGTGAGGCGGTGACGCGCTTCAAGCCCGGCGACACGGTCTACTACGCGGGCGACATCACTCGCCCCGGCAGCAACGCGCAGTTCCAGCTGGTCGACGAGCGCATTGCGGGCCGGAAGCCCGCATCGCTCGACTTCGCGCAGGCGGCCGCGCTGCCGCTGACCACGATCACCGCATGGGAGCTGCTGTTCGACCGCATGCCGTATGCGCTCGACGGCGGCGGGAACGGCAAGTCGCTGCTGGTGATCGCCGGCGCCGGCGGCGTGGGCTCCATCGCGATCCAGCTGGCCAAGCATGCCGGCTTCACCGTCATCGCCACCGCGTCGCGCCAAGACACGATCGCATGGAGCACGGCGATGGGCGCCGACCACGTCATCAACCACCGCGAGCCGCTCGGCCCGCAGCTGAAGGCGTTGGGCTTCGACACGATCGACGCCGCGCTGAACCTGGCGGATACCGACCGCTACTGGACCGAGCTGGGCGAACTGCTCGCACCGCTCGGCCATGTCGGCCTGATCGTCGAGCCGCGCGGCGAGCTGCGCATCGGCGACCCGTACAAGGCCAAGAGCATCGGCATCCACTGGGAAATGATGTTCGCCCGTCCGCGCTTCCGCACCGCCGACATGGGCGAACAGGGGGCACTGCTGGACCGCGTCGCCGACCTGATCGATGCCGGCAAGCTGCGCGGCACGCTCACCGATACCTTGTCGCCGATCAATGCGGCGAGCCTGCGTGAAGCGCATCGCCGGCTGGAGTCGGGCACGACCATCGGCAAGCTGGTGCTCGCCGGCTGGTAATCGAGTCTTGGCTGTGGGAGCGACGTAAGTCGCGATCGAAAGGGAGGAGGAGCGTCGATCTCCTCGCGCCCTTCGCGACTTACGTCGCTCCCACAGCATCAACTTCGATCAGGCCGCCGCTGCATCTCCAGAGCGGTCGCGCTTCAGCACCGCGACCGGTTCGGCCCAGGTACTGGCGGCGCGACGCTTGCTCGTCGCCAGCACCAGGTCGGACGGCTCGAACACGTTGACGTTGTGCGTGATCGGCGTGGTCAGGATGTACTGCGCATCGGTCGAACGCAGGAAGCGGCCGACCTTCTCGATATTGGCCACGTCAAGGTGCGCGAACGGTTCGTCGATGAAGACGAAACCACCCGGCTGCTCCTCGTCGCGCAGCAGCGCGACCAGCAGCAGCAGCGACTTCATCACCTGCTGGCCGCCGGAGGCTTCACCGTCGTCCAGGCCGATCCAGCCCTTGCGGTCGAAATCGAAGCGCACGGTCAGACCGGCCTGCGCCAGCGCCGTGTCCTCGTTCACCAGTTCGGGCAGTTCGGCGTCCACGCCGATGCCGGCCAGCTCGCCGAGCGCGGCCAGGTTGCGCTTGTAGCGGCGTACGGTGGCACGCAGCACGTTGATGTAGGCGCCGCGCGCTTCCTCGGTCAGGCGACGGGCACGATGCAGGTGCGTCTCGCGCTTGCCGATAGCCGCTTCCAGTCCCGCGTGATCCGCCGCGAACTTGTCGCGCAGCGCAACGCAGCCGTCGTCCTCGACATAGCCACCTCGGGCGACGCGTTCGTCGATCCGCTCGAGCTCGCGGCGCACCGCGCTCGCGCTTTCGTACTCCTCGCGTGCGGCGCGCAGCACGGATGCACTACGCCACGCCAACGGCATCTGCGCGCGGCGACGGCGGAAGTCGAGGATCCGCTGCGCCAGCGCCATGTGCTCCTGGCCGATCTGCTGGCCGCGTTCGTGCAGTTCGCCGGCGAGCGCCTTGATCTCGCCAGCCCGGCTCGCCGTGGCGATGCCCTCGGCCTTGTCGAGTGCCTCCAGTCCATCCAGCCGTTGGCGCGCTTCCGCCAGCTCCGTGGCGGCCTGCGCGGCGGCATCGGCCAATGCGGGCAGGCGCTCGGCGGCATCGGCGAACTCGGCCGCGCGCGTGACCAGTTCCTGGCCCGCATCCAGGCCCAGCAGGCGCGACTGCGCCGCATCGAGCTGCTTGCGCAGGCTCGCCAGCGCATCTTCGCGTTCCTGGGCGCGGTCCTGCAGCATCGCGTGCTCCGAACGCAACGACACCAGTTGCGCCTGGCGCGCACCCGCGCCGAAGTGATGCGCGCCGCCACCGATGTGGCGACCGCCACGCTGTTCGCGCAGGTAACCCTTGGCGGTGATCCAGTCCTGGCCCTTCGGCAGGCGATGGCCCGCTTCGACATCGGCGACGCGCTGGATGCGATCCAGGTGGCGCGGCAGCCACGCCGGCGGATCGTCGGAGAACCGCACGACCTCCAGCAACGAACCTCGGGTCGCCTTCTCCACGGGCGCGCGATCGGCGACGACGAAGTGGCGGTACTGCAGTTGCTCGCCGAGACGCCAGGCTTCGCGCGCATCCTTTGGGTGTTCCAGCAGCACCAGGTGGCGATACGGCGCCAGCACGGCTTCTACCGCCGTCGCCCAGTCGGGATCGATGACATCGACCAGTTCG
>NZ_LSIF01000053.1 GCF_001556105.1 Pseudoxanthomonas mexicana
GCGCATCCGCGCCGAGGTGTTCGGCTCGCTGGCCCTGACCGGCCGCGGCCACGGCACCGACAAGGCCGTGCTGATGGGCCTGGAAGGCCACTACCCCAACGAGATCGACCCGGACCTCATCCCGCCGGCACTGGAGCGCATCCGCAGGGACAAGCGCATCCTGCTGGGCGGCACGCATGAGCTCGCCTTCGACGAGAAGCGCGACCTGCTGATGAACAAGCGGCAGAAGCTGCCCTACCACACCAACGGGATGCGCTTCACCGCCTTTGATGCCAGCGACGAAGTGATCGCCACCCGCGACTACTACTCCGTCGGCGGCGGCTTCGTGGTCAACCAGGACGATGCGGCCTCGGACCGCATCGTGGCCGACGAGACGCCGCTGCTGTATCCGTTCAGGAGCGGCGACGAGCTGCTGGCCCAGTGCCAGCGCAGCGGGCTGAGCATCGCCGCGCTGATGTTCGAGAACGAGAAGGCCTGGCGCAGCGAGGA
>NZ_LSIF01000054.1 GCF_001556105.1 Pseudoxanthomonas mexicana
GCATGGCGGAACCGGCCATGCAGGGCAAAAAAAGGCCGCCTGGGGAAGGCGGCACAGGGGAAAACCCGAGGGCTCGGGGTGGGGTGGGTGCGGCTCTCTGCGGAGTCGCGCCCGGATTCAATGGAGACGTATCAGTGGATACGGAACATCGGCACCGGTTCCGGCGCATAGCTGCTGAAGCGCACGTGCCGCAGGTGGGATTCCAGCGCCGCTTCGGCATGTCGCGCGGCTTCCCAGTCGGCCCGGGTGTAACGCAGCGCTTCCTGTGGGCAGCCGCGCAACTTCGCTTCGAGGGTGCGCAGGCGACGGAAATCCAGGTAGCGCGTGGTTTCGTCGGCGACCATCAGCCAGGTGGCTTCATCCAGCGACGCGCCGGCCGGGTCGCGCAAGGAGGCCAGCGCCTGCAGTAGGCGCGTGCGAAGGATGGAATCCTGCGACCAGTCGCGGTCGGCCAGCAGGCTGCGCAGCAACTGCACGCGTGCGTCGTCGACGGGGTGAGGTGGGGAGGAAGATGAAGAAGCGACAACGTTCAGCAGGGTCATGGCGCACCTCGTGGGGGAGAGGGCTCCGGCGTGGGGATGGCGCCGGATGCAGGACCATGGTGCCGCCGCGATGCGATGTGCGCGCCTGCTGGAAGCCATCGTGACCATGGGCACCGTGCCGATCGTCACGCGGGCGATCGTGCGTGTTGTCAGCGCCTGTCGAGCGCCTTGCGCACAGGCGCAAAGCTGCGCCGGTGCTGCGCGCAGGGGCCGTGCAGTGCCAGTGCGGACAGGTGCGCGGGCGTGGGATAGCCCTTGTGCACGTCGAAGCCATACTGCGGGAACGTCGCGTGCAACTGCACCATCAGGCGATCCCGCGACACTTTGGCGAGGATCGAGGCGGCCATGATCGCCGGTTCGATGGCGTCGCCACCCACCAGCGTCTCGGTCATGCAGTCCAGCCCCTTCGGGGCGCGATTGCCGTCGATGCGGACAAGTTCGGGAAACGGCTGCAGCGCCATGACGGCGCGGCGCATGCCTTCCATCGTCGCCTGCAGGATGTTGAGGCGATCGATCTCGTCGGGTTCGACGAAGGTGACGTGCCAGGCCAAGGCGCGTTCCTGGATCAGCGGGAACAGTGCCTCGCGTTTCGCTTCACTGAGCTGCTTGGAATCGTTGAGGCCTGGAATGGGGCGTGCCTCGTCCAGGATCACCGCCGCTACCGATACCGGGCCGGCCAATGGGCCGCGTCCCGCTTCGTCGACGCCGGCGATGAGACGGATGATCGCCGGTGGAAACAGCGATGCCATGCTCAACGCACGATGCTCCTTGTGGGAGCGACGTAAGTCGCGACCGCGGAAACGACCGCCACGGAAACTCCTCTCGTAGCACGAGCGGATGCAGAAGGGCGTTGTCTGGCGGTCGATGATGACGTCGCGGCAGTCATGGCGTGCGGTCGCGGCTTACGTCGCTCCTAATGAGGGACCGATCAACGCCTTCACCGCCTCGGCGGCGCTCGCCGAAGCATCCTGCCGCAGTTGTTGATGCAGGCGCTGGTACGTGGGCTGCAACGCGGCGACGGCCTCCGGTTCATGGAACCAGCCCAGGACGGCCGCTGACAGCTTTTCAGGCGTGCAATCGTCCTGCATCAGTTCCGGTGCGATGTCCTCGCCCGCCAGCACGTTGGGCAATGCGTAGCGTTCCACCTTCAGCAGGCCCAATCCCTTGACGATGCGGTAGGTGAGCGGCGCGATGCGGTAGCCGACCACCATCGGCCGCTTGCACAGCATCGCCTCCAGCGTCGCCGTGCCGGAGGCGAGCAGGACAACATCGCTGGCGATCATCGCCTCGCGTGCGCGCCCGTCCAGCAGATGCCACGCGGCATCGGCGCCATGCACGGCGAACTGCGATTCCAGCGCCTGCCGGCAGGCCGCGTTGGCGGCGGGCACGACGATCTGCAATCCCGGGACCTGCGCAGCCACCAGGCGCGCGGCATCGAAGAAGGCCGGTGCGAGTCGTCCGATCTCGCCAAGCCGACTGCCGGGCAGCACGGCCAGCACCGGCGCATCCGCCGGGAGGCCGAGCGCGGCGCGTGCCGCGGCGCGGTCCGGCTGCAGCGGGATGTCGTCCGCCATCGGATGGCCCACGAAACGCGCATCCACGCCGTGCTTGGCGTAGATCGGCGGCTCCATCGGAAACAGGCAGAGCACGCGGTCCGCACTGCGGCCGATTTTCTCTGCGCGCTTCTCGCGCCAGGCCCAGACCGACGGGCTGACGTAATGCACCGTGCGGACGCCGCGTTCCTTCAGCCAGCGTTCGATGCCGAGGTTGAAGTCGGGCGCGTCGATGCCGACGTAGACATCGGGTTTCCAGTCCAGCACGCGCTGGCGGAACGCCTTGCGTAGGCGCAGCAGGCGCGGCAGGTGGCGCAGCACTTCGGCCAGACCCATGACGGCGAGTTCGTTCGCATCGAACCAGGTCTTGCAGCCGGCGGCGCGCATCGCATCGCCACCGATGCCGGCGAATTCGGCATTGGGGTAACGGTGTCGCAACGCAGCGATCAGGCCTGCACCCAGGCCATCACCGGAAGCTTCGCCTGCACACAGCGCGATACGCAGTGGCACCGGCGCAGGAGTCGCGTTGCCCGGCTCCCGCACGGCGTCCATCAGCGCTGCAGCGGCCGGTCGCCGCTTTCGATGAAGTGCAGCAGCGCCTTCACGTCATCGCTGGCGCTGGCCTGCTCGGCCAGTTGCTGCTTGGCTTCCGCCAGCGGCAGACCGGCCACGTACAGCGTGCGGTAGGCGCGCTTGATCGCGGCAATGCGGTCGGCATCGAAGCCGCGTCGCTTGAGCCCTTCGCTGTTGATGCCACGTGGCCGGCCGGCGGCATCGCCGGCGACCATGGTGAATGGCGGCACGTCGCCGCTCAGCAGCACGCCCATGCCGATGAAGGCATGCGCGCCCACACGGCAGAACTGGTGCACGCCGGCGAAGCCGCTCATGATCACCCAGTCCTCGACGGTCACGTGGCCGGCCAGCGTGGAATTGTTGGAGAACACGCAGTGGTTGCCGACGATGCAATCGTGCGCCACGTGCGTATACGCCAGCAGCATATTGTCGTTGCCGACGCGGGTGATGCCGCCGCCGGTGACGGTGCCACGGTTCACGGTGACGAACTCGCGCACCTGGTTGCGGTCGCCGATCACCAGTTCGACGCGTTCGCCTTTGAACTTCTTGTCCTGCGGGTCGCCGCCGATGGCGGTGTGGCCGACGAAGACATTGTCGCGGCCGATGCGGGTGGGGCCGGTCACCGTACAGTGCGGTCCGATGACGGTACCGTCGCCGATCTCGACCTCGGGGCCCACATAGGCGAACGGACCGATGCGCACGCCTTCGCCCAGCGTCGCGCCGGGATCGACGACCGCGCTGGGATGGATGGCGGTGGGGGCGCTCATCTCAGCGGGTGTCCTCGGCGCACAGCACGTCGGCGCAGGCGACCTGTTCGCCGTTGACCGAGGCCACGCCGGTGTAGAAGGCCATGTTGCGGATCAACCGTTTCAGGGTGACGTCGAGGTCCAGACGATCGCCGGGCACCACCATGCGGGTGAAACGCGCGTTCTCGACCTTCACCATGTAGAACATGCGGCCCGCGGTATCGCCCTGGTGCGACAACTGCGTCAACAGGCCGCCGGCCTGCGCCAGCGCCTCGATGATCAGCACGCCCGGCATGATCGGGCGGTCCGGGAAATGGCCGGTGAAGAAGGGCTCGTTCTGGGTGATGTTCTTGTAGGCCAGCACACGCTTGTCCTTCTCGAACTCCACCACGCGGTCCACCAGCAGGAACGGATAACGGTGCGGCAGCAGCTTGCGGATGGTGGCGGCGTCGATCGGTAGTTGCAGGTCTAGGGTCATCAGGATTCCTTGTCGGCTGCCAGCACCCGTCGTGCGAGGGCGTCCAGTTGCTTGAAGCGGGCGGCGTTCTTGCGCCAGGTACGGTTGTCGGTGAGCGGCGTGCCGCTGGAGTATTCGCCCGGCTCGGTGATGGAACTGGTCACCAGCGACATGGCGGTGACCACCACGCGGTCGCAGATCTCCAGGTGCCCCAGCACGCCGGCGCCGCCGCCGATCAGGCAGTAGCGGCCGATGCGGGCGCTGCCGGCGGCGGCACTGCAGCCGGCCATCGCGGTGTGCGCCCCGATGCGGACGTTGTGGCCGATCTGGATCTGGTTGTCGAGGCGGACGTCTTCTTCCAGCACGGTGTCATCGAGCGCGCCGCGGTCGATGGTCGTATTGGCGCCGATCTCGCAGTCGTCGCCGACCACCACGCCACCGAGCTGCGGCACCTTGATCCAGTGCCCGCTGTCCATCGCCAGGCCGAAACCGTCGGCGCCGATCACGGCGCCGGGATGGACCAGCACGCGCTGGCCCAGCCGCACGCGCGTGACCAGGGTGACGCGGGCGATCAGGTCGCAGCCATCGCCGACCACGCAGTCGTCGCCGATCACGCAGCCAGGGCCGATGACACTGCCTTCGCCGACGATGCTGTGTGCGCCCACCATGACGAACGGCCCGACGTAGGCGCTGGACGCGATGCGTGCGGTCGGGTCGATGACGGCGCTCGGATGGACGCCGGGCTCACGGGCGGATTTGCGTTCGAACAGTGCGGCCATTTTCGCGAAGGCCGTGTACGGATCCTTCGCGACCAGTACGGTGCCGGCGGCCTCGCCGGCGTCATCGGCGCGCAATACCACCAGGCTGGCGCGACTGTCCGCCAACTGGGCGCGGTAGCGGCTATTGGCCAGGAAGGCGAGCTGCCCCGGTTCTGCACGCGCCAAGGTCGCCACGCCATCGATGCGGAGGTCCGCATCGCCACGCAGCTCCAGGCCGAATCGTGCGGCCAGGTCACCGGAAGTGAAAGAGGGAAAGGTCATAGGGCGCGTAGTTTAGCCCCTGCCGCCCGAGAACCGCTTTCACGGTAGCGTATGGTGGACGGCAGAAGGGGAGCTTTCGCCCCCCTTCCCGTCATCCTGGTCGTGCTCGGCTTCGGTCAGAACGCGCCGCCGAAGGTGAACTGCAGGCGTTCCAGCTGGTCGCCTTCCTCGTTCTTGATGGGGAAGGAATAGCTGATCGAAATCGGGCCGACCGGCGCACGCCAGAGCAGGGCCACGCCAGTGGACGCACGTAGTTCACCCGCATCGAAGTTGTCCACGCCGTTGAACACGTTGCCGAAGTCGAAGAAGGCGGAAACACGCGCGGCGTTGGAGTCGAACAGCTTCGGGAAGATCAGTTCCACCGAGCCGGTGGTCTTGAACGAACCACCCAGCGGCTGGCCCCGGTAGCCTGAAATGACTTCCGAGCGCGGGCCCAGCGTGTTGTCGCGGAAGCCGCGTACCGAGCGCGTGCCGCCAGCGTAGAAGTTCTCGAAGAATGGCAGGCCGGTGGCGACCAGTGTCTTGTCCAGCGTGCCGCCATCGCCGCAGGTGCCGTCGGCGGCCGGCGCCGTGGTGGTGCCCTGGCCCGGGATCTGCGGATCAGATCCGTTCACGCGGCAGATGTAGCGGTACATGTCGCTGCCGTAGCTGTCGCCGTAGCCAAGTACGGCCCGGGTATTCAGCACGAATGAAGGGCCGAGCGACCAGTACTTCGAGAACTCGTAGTTGAGCTTGTAGTACTGCGCGGTCGAGCCCGGCAGCGTAACCTCGGCCGACACGCGCTGGTAGGTGCCGCCGGTGGGCATGAAGTAGTCATTGCGGGTGTCGCGCGCCCAGCCCAGTTCGGTGCGCCACGCATGGAACGTGCGTTGGCCGACCGCATCGATGTAGTTGGTGATCGAGCGCGGGGTGGAGCCGCCGAAGGTCAGGATTTCGTTGCTGTCGATGCCGAACAGCAGCGACACCGAGTCGTTCTCGGTGATCGGCAGGCCCAGCACGCCCTGTGCGGCCGCGCTGGTGGTGGAGTACTGGGCGGTGTTGAAGCTCGAGTAGTCGAACTCGCGCCACCACAGGTTGTAACCCAGTGACATCCCTTCGTCGGTGAAGAACGGATTGGTGTACGAGAACGAATAGCGCTGCAGGTAGTTGCTGCGCTGGGTTTCGACCGATACGCGGTTGCCGCCGCCCAGGAAGTTGTTCTGCGAGAGCTGGATCGAGGTGGTCAGGCCGGACAGTTGCGAGTAGCCCAGGCCGAACACGAAACTGCCCGACGTGGTTTCCTTCACGCTGAAGACGATGTCGACCTGGTCGTTCGTGCCCGGTACCGGCGTGGTTTCCACGTCCACCGTCTCGAAGTAGCCAAGGCGGCGCAGGCGGACGCGCGAGCGGTCCACCGCGACCTGCGAGAACCAGCTGCCTTCGAACTGGCGCATTTCGCGACGCATGACTTCGTCGGAGGTGCGCGTGTTGCCCTTGAACACGATACGCCGGACGTTGACGCGCGGGCCCGGTACCACCTGCAGGTTGACCGCGACGGTACGATTCTCGCGGTCGATGGTCGGGATCGGGTTGACCTGCGCGAACGCGTGGCCGATGTTGCCCAGCGTGGAGGTGATCGAGTCGGCCGTCATTTCCAGCAGGATGCGCGAGAATATCTGCTCCGGCTTCACGATCACCAGCTTCTCGATCTCTTCCTTGGGCAGCACGGTGTCGCCGGTGACCTTCACGTCGGAGATCTTGTACTGCTCGCCCTCGGTGATGCCGGCGGTGACGAACATGTCGCGCTTGTCGGGGCTGATCGACACCTGCGTGGAGTCGATATTGAAGTCAACGTAGCCGCGATCCAGGTACCACGAGTTCAGGCGCTCCATGTCGCCCGACAGCTTTTCCTTCGAGTACTGGTCGTCGCGCCGGTACCACGAAAGCCAACTGGACTCCTTGGATTCCCAGTTGTCCAGCAGGTCTTCGGTGGCGAACTTTTCCGCACCGACGACGTTGACGTGCTTGATCTTGGCAGCCTTGCCTTCCTTCACCGCGATGGTGACGTCCACGCGGTTGCGGTCCAGCGGGCTGACCGTGGGCGTGATCTCGACGTTGTACTTGCCGCGGTTGTTGTACTGGCGCACCAGTTCCTGGGTCACGCGATCAAGACTGAGGCGATCGAACGTCTCGCCTTCGGCCAGGCCGATGTCCTTCAGGCCGGACATCAGGTCTTCGGTCTTGATGTCCTTGTTGCCGGTCAGCGTCAGCTTGTTGATGGCCGGGCGCTCGGTGAGGGTCACCACCAGGATGTCGCCCTGGCGGTCGAGCTTCACGTCTTCGAAAAATCCGGTCTTGTAGAGGGCTCGGATCGATTCCGACACGTTCGCTGGCGTCACCAGGTCGCCGCGCTCGATCGGCAGATAGGTCAGCGCGGTGCCGGTCGAAATGCGCTGCAGGCCATCGATGCGGATGTCGGTCGCGGTGAACGAGGCGTTGCTCAATGGCGCGGCGGCCACGGGCGCGGCAGCGGGTTCCGTCGTCTGGGCCAGTGCCGGCAAGGCGATGGCCGAAGCCAGGGCGAGGGCAAGCAGGCGGCGGGAAGGCAGTCGCGTCATCATCACATCCGGTTGGGGTGGTTCCTGCAGTGCAGGAGTGGATCGCAAGGAAGCGGTCCTGGGTGTCGCCAGGCAGGGGGCGGCCACCTTGGAGCGGGCCGGCCCGTGGAAGTTCAGGGGCATCAGGTCACCAGACGCGTCATGAGACGAAGGATGTCGTTGTAGAACGCCAATCCCATCAGGCCCGCCAGTGCCGCCAGGCCCACGTATTGTCCGGCCACCATGTGGCGCTCGCTCAAGGGGCTGCCCTTGACCAATTCAATAAGGTAATACAGCAGGTGCCCGCCGTCCAAGACGGGGATCGGCAACAGGTTGATGATGGCCAGGCTGAGCGACATGGCCGCCAGGAACCAGAGGAACCAGTCCACCCCGCGCTGGGCCGACACGTTGGCGACCTGGGCGATGGTGATGGGGCCGGATACGTTCTTCAGCGATGCCTCGCCGGTCAGCATGCGGCGGATCATGCCCAGTGAGTCGGCGGTAAGCTTGCCCGTCTCGCGCAGGGCGGCCGGGACGGCGGCCAACGGCCCGAAATGCAGCCGGGTATCGTACGCCGGCATCCGGACCTCGCTGGGCGGTGCCAGGCCCAGCGCCCAGTAGTGCGGTTTGCCGGCATCGGGATGCTTCGTCCAGCGCGGCGTCAGTTCGAACGCGAGCCGCTGGCCGTTGCGATCCACCTCGACCATGGCGCTCCCGCCACGCTTGCCGAGCGCATCGACCTGGCGGGCGATGTCATCAAAGCCATGCACCATCTGGCCATCGACGGCGGTCACCGTGTCGCCGGCCTCCAGGACGCCGTCGGCCACCGAGCCGGGCGTGACCTTGCCGATGACCGCCGGCGTCACCCAGTGCTGCCAGACCAGCCCGCTCAGGCCGACGGCGTTTTCCTGGTCGAACCCGGCCGGCAAGCGGGACAGCGGCAGGGTTCGGGTCGCCGTCGTACCGGCAGTGGTTTCGACCTCCACCGGAAGGTCATCGCCATCGATGGCAGCCTTCGACAGCACGATGGACGCATCGGTCCAGGTGTCGATCGTGCGATCACCGACCCGGATGATCCGGTCGCCACGCTGGAAGCCCGCGTCGGCCGCGAGGCCCGATACGCTGCCCACCGTGGCCGAGTAGTCCTGCTTGCCGATCACGAACATCGCCCACAGCAGAATCACGCACAGCAGGATGTTCGCCAGCGGGCCGGCCGCGACCACGGCGATGCGCTGCCAGACGGATTTGCGGTTGAACGCCTGGTCCAGCTGCGCGGCAGGAACGTCGCCCTCGGCCTCGTCCAGCATCTTCACGTAACCGCCCAGCGGGATGGCGGCGATCGCGAACTCGGTGCCATGGCGGTTGCGGCGCGACCACAGTGGCTTGCCGAAGCCCACCGAAAAGCGCAGCACTTTCACGCCGCAGCGGCGTGCCACCCAGTAGTGGCCGAATTCGTGGAACGTGACCAGTACGCCCAGCGCCACGATCATCCACCAGATTGAGCCCAGCACTTCACTCATCGGATGTCGGCGCTCATGGTGAGAGATGCCCTGCGAGGTTGCGTTCGGTCAATCGACGGGCCTGCCCATCCGCCGCCAACAACGCATCCAGCGAATCGGCAGGCGCCGCAGGCATCGCAGCGAGGGCATCCTCGACCAGCGCAGGGATGGATAGGAAACCGATCTGGCCCTGAAGAAAGGCTGAAACCGCGACTTCGTTCGCAGCGTTCAGGACGGCTGGCGCGGTACCGCCGGCCGCCATGGCCTCCCACGCCAATCGAAGGCAGGGGAAGGCCTCCATGTCCGGCGCCTCGAAATCCAGTCGTGGGTGCTTCAACAGGTCAAGACCGCCCACCCCGGAGCCGATGCGCTCGGGCCAGCCCAGTCCGACGGCGAGCGACGTGCGCATGTCAGGCAGGCCCAGCTGCGCGAGCGTCGAGCCATCGATGAACTCGACCAGTGAATGCACCAGGCTCTGCGGATGCACCAGCACGTCCAGTCGATCACGGTCGACGTTGAACAGGTGATGGGCCTCGATCAGCTCCAGGCCCTTGTTCATCAGCGTGGCCGAATCGACCGAGATCTTGGGCCCCATCGACCATTTGGGGTGGGCCACGGCCTGGTCGCGCGTGACGTGCGCGAGTTCGGACCGGCGGCGGCCACGGAACGGGCCACCCGATGCGGTCAGCACGATGCGGCTGACCTCGGTCTGAGCCTGTCGTGAACGCAGGCACTGGAAGATGGCGTTGTGCTCGCTGTCGATCGGGATGATCTCGGCGCCGGATGCCTCCGCGGCGGCAGTCACCAGCTCGCCGGCGAGCACCAGCGACTCCTTGTTTGCCAGCAGCAGGCGCTTGCCGGCGCGGGCGGCCGCCAGTGTCGACGACAGGCCGGCGGCGCCCACGATGGCGGCCACCACGATGTCGCAGGCCGGTTCCGCGACCAGCGCGTCAAGCGCCGCCATGCCCGCGTGCGGCCGTGTGTCCAGACCGGCATCGGACAGGCCATCATGCAGCCGCTCGTAGAGGCGTTCATCGGCGATCACCGCATGGTCGGGGCGGTGTGTGCGGCAAAGGGCGACCAGGGCGTCCACGTTGTGGCCTGCCGCCAGCACGCTGGCGCGATACCGATCGGCATGGCGCGCGATGACGTCCAGCGACGACGCGCCGATCGAGCCCGTCGCGCCCAGGACCGCCACATTGCGGGGTGCGTGCACGGCCATGCTCAGAATCCGAAGATTTCCTTGCCCAGCACGAAGATCGGCAAGGCTGCGAGCACGCCGTCGATGCGGTCCAGCACGCCGCCGTGGCCGGGGATCAGGTCGCCCGAATCCTTGGCGCCGACATGCCGCTTGAGCAGGCTCTCGAACAGGTCGCCGACCACCGAGAACAGCACCGTGAACACCGCCACGACCAGTACCCCGGCCAGTTGGCCCACGCCAGCACCCGCGATCAGCGCACCTGCGGCTGCCACCAGCATGCCCGCGGCCAGGCCACCGAGCAGGCCTTCCAGCGTCTTGTTCGGGCTGATCCGCGGCGCCAGCTTGCGGCCCGCGAACCAGCGGCCGCCGAAATGGCGGCCCGCGAAATAGGCGCCGCTGTCGGCCGCCCACACGATGGCCAGCGCGACGAACAGCCAGATATGGCCGTTGGGCTGCGACGAGTGGATCAGGCCCAGCGCGCACCAGGCCGGCACCACGGCCAGCGTGCCCGCCGCCAGCTTGAACACGCGGGCCCAGGTCTCGTGGTCGGAGGCGAAATTGAAGAAGCGCAACCACAGCAGCGCCAGCAGCCACCAGACGACGCCGGCCAGCGCCATCAGCCGCAGCGGCACCAGGTCGGTGGCATCGCCGGAGCCACGCGACGCCCAGACCAGCGCCACCATCAGCAGCAGGTTGGCGGTCAGTAGCACGGTGCGTTGCAGGGTGTCGTCGATCTCGGCGAGCTTGAGCCACTCCCACAAACCGACCAGGAACACCAGCGTGGCCAGCATGACCAGCCATTCGGTGCGCAGCAGGAGAATCGCCCCGATGGCGAAGGGCGCCATCACCAATGCGGCGATGACACGGGTGCGGGTGGCGCTCATGCGGTGCTCGCTCTCATGCGGGGCTGCTCTCGGTCGCGCTGCCGGTCACCTGGGCACTGGTCAGGCCGAAGCGGCGCTCGCGCTGCGCGAAGTCGTCCAGCGCGCGCTGCAGCAGCGTCGCATCCAGGTCGGGCCACAGCACGTCGGTGAACCAGAGCTCGGTATAGGCCAGCTGCCACAGCAGGAAGTTGCTGATGCGGTGGTCGCCGCCGGTGCGGATGAACAGATCGGGCGGCGGCAGGTCGGCCAGCGCGACGTGCGCACCGAGCGCGGCTTCGTCGATGTGTTCCGGTTGCAGGCGGCCCGCCGCGACTTCGGTGGCGAGCGCGCGCGCGGCGTGCGCGATGTCCTGCCGTCCGCCGTAACTGGCGGCGATGACCAGATGCAGGCGCGTGTTGTCGCGCGTCAGCGCTTCCGCGCCGTCCATGCGTGCACGGATGTCGGGAGAAAAACGCGGGCGATCACCGATGAAGCGCACCCGGACCTGGCGGCGGTGCAATTCCTCGACTTCGCGGTCCAGCGCGTTGAGGAACAGCTTCATCAAGGCGCCTACTTCCTCCTCCGGCCGGCCCCAGTTCTCGCTGGAGAACGCGAACAGCGTCAGCGCGCCGATGCCGCGTTCGAGACAGAAATCGATGCAGACGTTGACCGCGCGCGCGCCGGCGCGATGGCCGATCACGCGCGGACGGCGGCGACGTTCCGCCCAGCGCCCGTTGCCGTCCATGATGACGGCCAGGTGGCGGGGGAGGGACACGGGAACGGCGGAGGACATGGCAGTCCTCAGACTGCCATCAGTTCCTGTTCCTTGGCCTTGACGACATCGTCGACGTCCTTGATGGACTTGTCGGTGAGTTTCTGGATCTCGTCTTCGGTCCGGCGCTCTTCGTCTTCGGTGATCTGCTTGTCCTTCAGCAGGTCCTTGACCTGCTGGTTGGCGTCGCGGCGGATGTTGCGGATCGCGACCTTGGCGTCTTCGCCTTCGCCGTGGACGACCTTGGACAATTCCTTGCGCCGCTCTTCGGTGAGGGCAGGCAGGTTCAGGCGGATGGTGGTGCCGGCCGTGTTCGGGGTCAGCCCCAGGTCGGAGGCGAGGATGGCCTTCTCGACTGCCCCGACCATCTGCTTTTCCCAGGGGGTGATGACCAGCGAGCGGGAGTCGGCGACGGAAACGGTGGCCACCTGGCTGAGCGGCATGTCGGAACCGTAGTAGTTGACCTTCAGGTGCTCCACCAGGGCGGTCGAGGCGCGGCCCGTGCGGACCTTCACCAGCGTGTGGCGGAGCGCTTCGATGCTCTTGGTCATGCGCGCTTGCGCGTCTTTCTTGATGTCGTTGAGCATCGCCCTTTCCGTTGCAAAGCCGTAAACGACCGATTATAGGGCGATTCGGTGCCGATGCCGACCGCCGGCGCGTGGTTCGGTGCGAATGATGCGGCGCGGCATCGTGCAGATCGTGGTCGCATCCGGGCTCCGCTCGATCTGCAGGGAGGCGTGGATGATGCCGGAACGGTCGTCCAGCGGCGCCGGAGAAGACCACCGGCAGGATCGCGTTGGCGAGCGGGGGAGCAGCAGGGTGGCTCGCGGCCGCTGCAGGTATGCCCGCCGCGTGGCGGGCGTCCCGCAGATGCGGCGCCCAACCAGGCCTGTGCCGGTCCCCGCGGGCCGCCCAGGTTGCGCAACGCGCGCCAATAGCGCCAGCGAGGTGGTATGGAAGCCGTTGCCCGCCTCGACGGCGGGCGGGGGTCGATCAGCGTGACCCACGCGAGCGAGCGTGTCATCGATGCACGCCCGTGTGCGCGGGAGTCGTGCCGGTGCCTGTGTCTCCTGCCGTCAGGCTGCGGACGGAGCCGGGACGGACACCATTACGGCGGCGGTCAGTTGCGGCCTTTCACCAGCGTGCCGATGTGCTCGCCACGCAGGATGCGCATCAGGTTGCCGGGTACCGACAGATCGTAGATGCGCAGCGGCACGTCGCTGTCGCGACACAGCGCGAATGCCGCGGTATCCATCACCTGCAGGTCGCGGGCAATGACGTCGTCGTAGGTCAACTGTTCGTAACGGACGGCATCGGCGTGCTTGCTGGGATCCTTGTCGTAGACGCCGTCCACCTTGGTCGCCTTCAGCAGCAGGTCCGCGCCGATCTCGATCGCGCGCAGCGCGGCGCCGGAGTCGGTGGTGAAGAACGGGTTGCCGGTGCCGGCCGCGAAGATCGCGATGCGGCCCTTCTCGAGGTGGCGGATCGCGCGCCGGCGGATATAGTCCTCGCACACGTCGTTGATCTTGATGGCGCTCATCACGCGGCACTTCGCGCCGAGCTTTTCGAGCGAGTCCTGCATGGCCAACGCGTTGATGACGGTGGCCAACATGCCCATCTGGTCGCCGGTGACGCGGTCCATGCCGCCCGCGGCCAGGCCCGCGCCGCGGAAGATGTTGCCACCGCCGATCACCAGGCCTATTTCGGCCCCCGCGTCGCGCGCTTCGATGATTTCGCGGGCAATGCGCGTGATCACGGCGGGATCGATGCCGTAGTCCTCGGACCCCATCAGCGCCTCGCCGGACAGTTTGAGCAGGATGCGGCGATAGGCGAGGGGAGCGGGCATGGGGTTCTCGGCGTGGGGCAAACAGGGCGATTCTAGCCGAGAGCCAGGCCTTCAGTCGCCGGGTTCGTAGATCGCGTAGAGCTTGCGCGCCGCTTCCTGCACCTCCCAGGTGCCGGTGAACCCGGCCGGCACGACGAAGCTCTGGCCTGCTTGCAGCAGCACGTCGCTGCCATCGTCGCCGCGCAGGCGCACGCGCCCGCTGAGCAGGTGGCAGAACTCGTGTTCGGTGTAGTGCACGCGCCAGCGGCCCACATCGCCTTCCCACACGCCACAGTGGAAGCGGTCATCGTGGGTGGAGTAGGCATTGCCGACGGCCTGCCATGGCTGGCCGTCGACCAGGCGGTCGGTGGCGACCGGCGCGCGGGTCGCGTCGTCGGGCGCATGTGGAACGGGCACGATGTGGGGCATGGGCGAGGCCTCGGGTCGGGCCCGGTATGATGAGGCTCCCTTTCGGCCGCCATCAAGGAACAGACATGAGTGTGCGCACCCTGCAGGAATTCCTCGCCTCGTCCCGGGAAAAGGACGCCACGGCCGAAGCGTTTGAACTGGAAAGCCCCCACCTGCTGGAAGTCCGGCTGGACGGGCTGGTCTGGGCCAAGGCCGGCGCGATGGTGGCGCGCAAGGGGGCGGTGAAGTTCACCCGCCAGGGCGTGCTGGAACAGGGCCTGGGCAACCTGCTGAAGAAGGCGGTGAGCGGCGAAGGCATGCAGTTGATGAAGATCGAGGGGCAGGGGCGTGTCTACCTGGCCGATGCAGGCAAGCGGATCACCCTGCTGCGTCTCGCCGGCGAATCCATCTTCGTCAATGGCAACGACGTGCTGGCGGTCGAATCAGGCATCGAAAGCCGCATCACGATGATGCGCAAGGTCGCCGGCATGCTCTCGGGCGGGCTGTTCAACGTGCGGTTGAGCGGACACGGCATCGTCGCCATCACCTCGCACTACGAGCCGCTGACGTTGCCGGTGAATGCGCAGACCGGTCCGGTGTTCACCGACCCGAATGCAACCGTGGCCTGGTCGGGTGGCTTGACGCCGGAAATCATCACCGACATCTCGCTGGGCACCCTGCTGGGGCGTGGCTCGGGCGAGAGCGTCCAGCTGCGTTTCGCGGGCGAGGGCTGGGTGGTCGTGCAGCCGTACGAGGAGCTGGCACTGCGGCCGCGGCAGTAGCCGCGGCATCGCCTCGGTGGCTCAGGCGCTGATGGTCCCCACCGAGACGCGGTTGCGGCCTTGCCGCTTGGCCCCGTAGAGCGCTTCGTCCGCGGCACGCAGCAGGTCATCGACGTGGCGGAACTGTTCCAGCGCGCCCTGCGTGGCGAGGCCCGCGGAGAAGGTGATGTGCAGCGGCTGTCCATTGACGTGGGCCATGGCCACGCCGGCGACTTCCGACAGGATGCGTCGCACCACGTGGGCGGCGGCTTCCTCGTTGATGCCCGGCAGCACGACCAGGAATTCTTCACCGCCGTAACGCGCAACGAAGTCGCTGCTGCGCACGTGCCGCATCAGCGCCTTGGCGAAGTTGCGCAGCACGTCGTCGCCGACCAGGTGGCCCCAGCGGTCGTTGACCTGCTTGAAATCGTCCAGGTCGATGAAAGCGATCGACAGCGGCCAGCCGTGGCGCGTGGCGGCATCGAACTCCTTCTCGAGCACCTCTTCCAGCTGGCTGCGGTTGTACGCGCCGGTCAGCGGGTCGCGACGGACTTCCTCGGCCAGGCGGCGGGCCCGGTCCTCGTGTTCGTCGGCTTCCTTGCGCGCGCGCGCGGCCTCCTGGATCTCGCGCAGGTTGCGCACCACCAGCAGCTCGCGCGCCTGCTCCAGGATTGCCTGGATACGGGCCGGTGGCGCGGGCGGGACGTCGAACATCGCGCAGACCTCGGGCAGGGCGGCGATCATGTCCTCGGTCAGCGCGAGGAACGCCGCGTAGTCCAGTCCCAGGCGCGTCGCGGCCTGCAGCGCCGCGGACCGATGCGCTTCTTCCGCATGTGCTTCGTCCGCACCGGCGAGCCAGATGTCGGCGACATGGCCGGACACCGCGACGCAGGCATTGAACGTGGTGTCCGATGCGGGGGATTCGCTCTCGATGACCGCTTCCCGCAGCAGTGCCGGCAAGTTCCATTGCCGCGCCAGCCAGCCTCCGACGGCGGCGTGATCGCAATCCAGCCACTCGCGTTCGGCGGCCAGCAGGGCCGCATTGTCTTCGGCACGCTCGACCAGCCGCGCATAGTCCTCACCCAGCACTTCCAGCAGCGCGAGCATGCCGATGTCCTGCAGCAGGCCGGCCAGCATCAGCTCTTCGGCCTTGCGCATGCCGGCATGCTGGCCCAGCAGGCGGCATGCCAGCGCGGCGATCACGCTGCGGCGCCAGACGCGCTCCTGTGCGACCGGATGGTTGCCACTGCCGCAACGGGCCAGCGAGAAGCCCAGTGCCAGCGTCAGCGTTGCGTTGAGTCCCAGCACCGTCAGTGCCTGCGACAGGTTCTCGACACGGCGACGGCTGGCGTAGAGCGGGGAGTTGGCGATGCGCAGCATGCGCGCGCTCAGCGCCGCATCCAGTCCGATCGCGTCGGCGGCCGTCGCCATCACGACCTCGGGATCCTGGGCCAGCTCGATGATGCGCAATGCCACGCCCGGCGGGCTGGGCAGGTTGCGGCAGTTCGACAGCTGGGATTCGAGTTCGGGACGCATCCGGAGGTGGTGGCGCTGAAATGGGTGGGCCGGCAGGATGCCAGCAAAGCGTGACGAAGTGTCAGCTTTGTAACCAGTTTCGGCGCAGATTAGGCAAACTTTAGCCGCGCGCGACGAAAGGTCGCGCCGCATTCGCAGAGTGCGACAGGCAACAAAAAAGCCGCGGTTGCCCGCGGCTTTCCTGCAGCAGCGCTGAGGCGTGGCTTACGCCAGGCCGGCCTGCTTCATCACTTCGGCGGCGTAATCTTCCACCACCTTCTCGATGCCTTCGCCGACCACCAGGCGCTGGAAGCCGATCACGTCGGCGCCGGCGGCCTTGACCACCTGCTCGACCGACTTGTCGCTGTCCAGCACGTACGGCTGGCCGTACAGGGTCACTTCGTTGACGATCTTGTTGATCTTGCCGGAGATGATCTTCTCCAGGATGTCGGCGGGCTTGGCCTTGTCCTTGTCGGACATCTTGGCCAGCTCGATTTCCTTTTCCTTCGCCACGAACTCGGCCGGCACGTCGGCGGCCTTGTTGTGCGGCGGGTTCATCGCCGCGATGTGCATCGCCAGGCCGCGGGCCAGTTCGGCGTCGCCGCCCTTGACCTCGACCAGCACGCCGATCTTGCCGCCATGCACATAGGCCGCGACGTTGTTGGCGCTGTCGATGCTGACCAGGCGACGGATCTGCATGTTCTCGCCCAGCTTGGCGATGGCGGCGGCCCGGGCTTCCTCGACGGTCTCGCCGGAGGCCAGCTTGGCGCCCTTCAGGGCTTCGACATCGGCGGCGCCGGAGGTCAGCGCGGCCTGCGCGATGGCGTCGGTGAAGGCGATGAAGTTGACGTCCTTGGCGACGAAGTCCGTCTCGGAGTTGATCTCGACCAGCACGGCCTTGCCGCCGTCCTGGGCCACGGAGACGCGGCCTTCGGCGGTGACGCGGTCAGCCTTCTTGTCGGCCTTGGCCAGACCCGACTTGCGCAGCCACTCGGCCGCGGCGTCGATGTCGGCGTTGTTTTCGGTGAGCGCCTTCTTGCACTCCATCATGCCGGCGCCAGTGCGCTCGCGCAGTTCCTTGACCAGGGAAGCGGTGATTTCCACGGGATTACCTCTATTTGGATTGGCAAAGCCCCTCTCCCGTCGGGAGAGGGGTTGGGGTGAGGGTCCGGCGGAGTCGCGACGCGTTGAGCGCCAACGTGCTTCCCGCACCCTCATCCGCCCTTCGGGCACCTTCTTCCGATGGGAGAAGGGATGAGCATGAGCCGCCGCGCAGCATGGCGCGGCGGCATTGCAGCAGGATTACTCGGCGGTGGCTTCGTCGGGCTTCTTGCCGGCGGGCTTCTTGCCCGGAGCGCGGCGGGCACCCTTGTCGTCGCCACCTTCGGCGAACTCTTCCTCGCGCACGGTCGCGGCGTTCGGCGACGCGGCCTTGCCTTCCAGCACGGCGTCGGCGGCGGCACGGGCGTACAACTGCACGGCGCGGATGGCGTCGTCGTTGCCCGGGATGGCGTAGTCGACCAGGGCCGGGTCGTAGTTCGAGTCGACCACCGCGATCACCGGGATGCCGAGCTTCTTGGCTTCCTTGATGGCGATGTCTTCATGGCCGATGTCGATGACGAACAGGGCGTCCGGCAGGCGGTTCATTTCCTTGATGCCGCCCAGCGAGGCCAGCAGCTTTTCGCGCTCGCGGCGCAGGCCCAGCACTTCGTGCTTGACCAGCTTGTCGAAGGTGCCGTCGGTCTCGGCGGCTTCCAGTTCCTTCAGGCGGGCGACCGACTTCTTCACCGTGGCGAAGTTGGTCAGCGTGCCGCCCAGCCAGCGCTGGGTCATGAACGGCATGCCGCAACGCTCGGCTTCTTCCTTCATGGACTCGCGCGCGCTGCGCTTGGTGCCCAGGAACAGGATGGTGCCGCGCTTCTGGGCAACGCCCGAGATGAAGTTCATCGCGTCGTTGAACAGCGGAACGGTCTTCTCGAGGTTGATGATGTGGATCTTGCCGCGGGCACCGAAGATGTACGGTGCCATCTTGGGGTTCCAGTAGCGGGTCTGGTGGCCGAAATGGACGCCGGCTTCCAGCATCTGGCGCATGGTGACTTGGGGCATTGCAGTAACTCCATCGAAGAGGAACCCACCGTCCGGTTCAATGGAGGACGGTGCCCGCGAGGGCGGGGTTCCGGGGTTGGGCCTCCCTGCGGCTTCCGTGTCCGAACCCTTCAGCGAAGGGCACCCCGGCACGGGTTGGGGCAGCAGGTGTGGATTCGTCGGTGTCGCCCGACGTGGGCGGTCCGGCCAGACAGTGCCGGGCGCGAAGCCGCGGGAGTATAGCGGTCTTGCCCCCGTCGCCGCAAACCGGACCCCGCCACTTGGAACGGGCACCCGGCCCTGGGCCGTTCAGCCGGGGCGTCAAATGGGGGATAATCGGCCAATGGCCATCCAGCTCAAGACCCCCGAAGACCTCGCCCAGATGCGCATCGCCGGCCGGCTCGCCGCCGAGGTGCTGCAGGTGGTCGCCCCGCATGTGAAGCCGGGCGTGACCACCGCCGAACTTGACCGCATCTGCCACGATCATATCGTCAACGTGCAGCAGGCGATCCCGGCCAACGTCGGCTACAAGGGCTTCCCTGCGACGGTGTGCACGTCGGTCAACAACGTCATCTGCCACGGCATCCCCAACGAGGCCAAGGTGCTCAAGGATGGCGACATCCTCAATATCGACGTCACCGTGATCAAGGACGGCTGGCACGGCGACACCAGTCGCATGTACCTCGTCGGGACCCCGTCGGTGATGGCCAAGCGGCTGGTGGACGTCACCCGCGAGGCGATGTTCCGCGGCATCCGCGCGGTGAAGCCCGGCGCCACCCTCGGCGACGTCGGCCACGCGATCCAGCAGTACGCGGAAGGCGAGCGTTTCAGCGTGGTGCGCGAGTACTGCGGCCACGGCATCGGCAAGGTCTATCACGACGAGCCGCAGGTGCTGCACTACGGCCGCTCCGGCGAAGGCGTGGTGCTGAAGCCCGGCATGACCTTCACCATCGAGCCGATGATCAATGAAGGCGCCCGCCACACCCGCGTGCTGCCCGACGGCTGGACCGTGGTGACCAAGGACCGGAAGCTGTCCGCGCAGTGGGAGCACACCGTGGCGGTCACCGAGGATGGCGTCGAGATCCTGACCCGCGTGCCCGGCGACGACAACGACCTGTGAGCACCCCTGCAGCCGCGAACGGACAAGCGACGCGGCTTCCGGATATCGGCCCGGATGCCGCCGATGACGCGGCATGGTCGGCGGCGGCGCGCGCTTCGCTGGGCCACACCGATGCGCGGTTGGACAAGCGATTCGACCAGGCGGATGGCATGGACCGCATCCTCGCGCTGCGCGCGCGGGCGGTCGACCATCTGTTGAAGGACGCGTGGCTGCGCTGCATCCCGGCGACTGCGCCGATGGCGCTGTTCGCGGTGGGTGGCTACGGACGCGGCGAACTGTTCCCGCATTCCGATATCGATGTGCTGGTGCTGGCATCACCCGATACCCAGCAGGCCTGCCATGGGGCGGTCGCGCGCCTGTTCGCGCTGCTGTGGGATGCGGGCTTGCCGATCAGCCACAGCGTGCGATCCGCCGGCGAATGCACCGCGGCCGCGGCGGCCGACCAGAGTGTGCTGACCGCACTGATCGAAGAACGGTTGATCGTCGGCGAGCCCGTGGACGAAGGGCAACTGATCGATGCGACCGGTCCCGCACGGGTCTGGCCGCCACGGGATTTCTTCGTCGCCAAGCGCGAGGAGTTGCGCATCCGCCATGCGCGGTTCGGCGATACCTCCGACAACCTGGAGCCCAACATCAAGGAAGGCCCTGGCGGGCTGCGTGACCTGCATACGCTGGGCTGGATGGCGCTGCGCACGTTCGGTGTGCGCGACCTGGAGGCGTTGGTCGGCCTCGGTCACCTGGGCCAGGACGAAGCATTCGCATTGGCGCGCGAACGTCGCGCGCTGGGCCGGCTGCGTTATGGCCTGCACCGCGTCGCCGGACGGCCAGAGGAGCGCCTGCGCTTCGATTACCAGAAGACGCTGGCGCAGCGGTTGGGCTTCGCCGACGACGCCGAGAACCTCGGCGTCGAAAAGATGATGCAGGGGTTCTATCGCAGCGCGGCGATCGTGCGGCGGATCAGCGACCGTTTGCTGCAGCGGTTCGAAGAACAGTTCGATGGTGAAGCGCTGCCGGAACCGCTCGGCGACGGGTTCGCCCTGCGCCGCGGTTATCTCGCGGCGCGTGATGCCGCCTGGCCCGAGGGCGACGCGGCGCGCGTCTTCGCCATGTTCAAGACATGGGCCGAGCACCCGCAGGTGCGCGGCCTGCATTCGCGCACAGCCCGCGCGCTGGCGGAGTCGTTGCCCGGACTCTCGGACTATCCGTCGGGCAGTCGCGCGCAACGGGATGCCTTCATGGCGCTGCTGCGTGGCCCGCGCGCGGTGGAGACCCTTACCCGCATGGCCAGGCTTGGCGTGCTGGGGCAATGGATCCCCGCGTTCGCGCGCGTGTCCGGGCGCATGCAGTTCGACCTGTTCCATGTCTACACCGTCGACCAGCACACGCTGATGGTGTTGCGTAACATCGCCGCCTTCGCCGCGGGCCGTGCCGACGAGCGCTTCTCGATCGCGCACGAGGTCTGGCCGCGTCTGCGCAAGCCGGAGCTGCTGCTGCTGGCGGGCCTGTTCCACGACATCGCCAAGGGCCGGGGCGGCGACCATTCGGAACTGGGTGCCGTGGATGCGCGCGAGTTCTGTGCGGCGCATGCGCTCAGCGAGGCCGACACCGCACTGGTGGCCTGGCTGGTCGAGCAGCACTTGCGCATGTCGGTGACGGCGCAGAAGCAGGACATTTCCGATCCCGACGTCATCCATGCGTTCGCCGCGCTGATCGAGGACCGCGAGCGCCTCGACTACCTGTACCTGCTGACATGCGCGGACATCGCCGGGACCAGTCCCAAGCTGTGGAACGCATGGAAGGACCGGCTGCTGGCGGACCTGTACTTCGCCGCGCGTCGCGTGCTGCGCGAAGGCCTGGAGAATCCGGTGGCCGTCGACGAGCGGCTGGATGAAGCGCGCGGCAGCGTCCGCGCCATGCTGGAACTGCAGGGTCTGTCGGCAGCGCAGGCGGATGCACTGTTCACCACCATGCCGGAAGAGAGCTTCCTGCGCTTCCGTCCCGAGCAACTGGCCTGGCAGACGCATGCCATTCGCGGCGCGACCGCCGGCGAGACGCGCGTTCGTGCGCGCCGCATTGCCGACGATGCGGATGCGATGGAAGTGTTCGTGCACTCGCCCGACCGCGACGGCCTGTTCGCCGCCATCCTCGCCACCCTCGACCGCATGGGCTTCGCGATCCACCAGGCGCGCGTGCTGGTGGGCCCGCAGGGCGCGATCTTCGATACGTTCGAAGTCCTGCCGGCTGATACGTACGCGCCCCGCGATCCTGCCGACATCGAAGGCATGCTCGGTGCGGCACTGGCGCGGCCGCTCGACAGCGTGCGCACTTCGCGGCGCGCGGTGCCACGCCAGCTCAAGCATTTCCGGTTCGCGCCGCGGATCGAGTTCGGCACCACGCCCGATGGTCGCCGGACGATCCTTGGCCTGGTCGCGCCCGATCGTCCCGGCCTGTTGTCGGACGTGGCGCAGGTGCTGCGCCGGCAGGGACTGCGCGTGCACGATGCGCGCATCGCGACCTTCGGCGAGCGCGCGGAGGACGTGTTCCAGATCACCGACGAGCACGACCAACCGCTCACCGACCTTTCCCAGCAGGACGCGCTGCGCGATGCGCTGCGCGCCGGCCTCGACACTCCCCCGTAGCAGAATCCCGCAGGACGTTTGATGACCCGCAAAGCCAGCAAGACCGAAGAACTGAAGTCCACCATCGAAAGCGCCTTCGAGCGCCGCGCCGAGCTGACCCCGGCAGAGATCGAGGGCTCCACCCGCACCGCCGTCGAACTCGCCATCGATGGCCTCGAGAGCGGCAAGCTTCGCGTGGCCGAGCCCGACGGCAAGGGTGGCTGGAAGGTCAACGAGTGGCTGAAGAAAGCGGTGCTGCTGTATTTCCGTGTCAACGAGATGGAACTGGTCGAAGCCTATCCCGCGCCGTTCTGGGACAAGGTGGAAGCGCGCTTCGGCGCGTTCGACGAGAACGACTTCCGCAAGCTCGGCGTGCGCGTCGTGCCGGGGGCGATCGCCCGTCGCGGTACGTACTTCGGCAAGGATGTCGTACTGATGCCGAGCTTCGTCAACATCGGCGCCTACGTCGGCGAGGGCACGATGGTCGACACGTGGGCGACCGTGGGCTCGTGCGCGCAGATCGGCAAGCACTGCCACCTGTCCGGTGGCGCCGGCATTGGCGGCGTGCTGGAGCCGCTGCAGGCCAGCCCGACCATCATCGAAGACCACTGCTTCATCGGTGCGCGCTCGGAAGTCGTCGAAGGCGTGGTCGTCGGCCATCACAGCGTGATCGGCATGGGCGTGTTCATCGGCCAGTCCACCCGCATCTACAACCGCGCGACGAAGGAAATCACCTACGGCTACGTGCCGCCGGGCAGCGTCGTCGTGTCCGGCTCGCTGCCGGCCGCCGACGGTTCGCACTCGCTGTACTGCGCAGTGATCGTCAAGCAGGTCGACGAGAAGACCCGCAGCAAGACCAGCGTCAACGAGTTGCTGCGCGGGCTGGCCGACTGACACAGTCGCCGCATGGACGCCGGCACTCCCCTCGACCAGGCATCCGGTTACCGGCATCCGCACCCGGGTGCGATGGGGCGGTGGGTGGTCGCCCTTGTTGGCTGCGACTTCTGGAGGCGATGGCGCCGTCGGTGGACGGCGATGGTACCGTTGCCGGCCTTGGTCAGTGACGTCAGCGACGTCGCCTATCTGAGCTGGTGGGTCGACGCCGGGGCGCTGCCGCGACCCCCTGCCGGTTATCGCTACTGGACGTGGAAGGGGCGCACGCCCTTCACTGTCCTCACCTACCGCCATGGCTGTTTCGGTCCTGCATTCCTCGGACCGATGCGCCGCCTGTTTCCCTCGCCATCACAAAGCAACTGGCGCTGGTATGTCCTGCGCGACGACGAAGCCGCAGACGCGGTGCCGACCGTGCTGTTCGCGCGCAACGTCATGGACAGCCTGCTTCATGTCGTCGGGGCCAGGCTGTGGAGCGATGCCATGCAGCCGCAGCTCGCTTTCCGTCTGCATCACCGCGTGGAAGGCGGGAACGTGTCGACGGTGATCGATGCCGGGACCGGAGTTGCGCCCACCCTGGCCACGACACTCGAACAGGGGGACCGCCAGGAATACGGCTCCGCATGGGTGGATTGCTTTGGCTCGCATGCCGACGCAGTGCGATTCCTGGCCTGCCAGGACGCCGCGATCGCAGTGGCGCCGGATGCACGCGTGGCCTACACGAAGATTTCGCTACCGATAGACCCGGATGCCGTCACGCCGCTGCGCGTGATCGACATCGCGTGTCCGATGGTGGCGCAGATGGGGGCCAGCCCGGCAGAAGCGTTCTGTTTCCTGGTGCCGCGGGTGGCATTCCGGGTCGTGTCCGAGCAGCTGCTGTAACATCGCAAGTCGGTTTCTTTCCCACGCCGCGATGACCACTACGCTCTACGGACTGAAGAACTGCGACACCTGCAAGAAGGCGACGAAGTGGCTGGACCGCTTCGGTGTCGCGTACGAATTCGTCGACTACCGCGACAACCGGCAGGCGCCCGAGACGCTGAAGGACTGGGCGGAGAAAGCGGGCGGCTGGGATGCGCTGATCAACAAGTCGTCGACGACCTGGCGGCAGTTGCCGGAGAACCGCAAGACACCAGGTTCCGATGCGGAGTGGAAGCTGCTGTTGAAGGAATATCCGCAGCTTATCCGTCGCCCGGTGGTGATCGGCGGTGCGGCGGGCTTTTCACAGGGCTTCAGCGACAATGGCTTCAAGAAGCAGTTCGGAGCCGAAGCGTGAGCGATGTCGTCGAGCTTTCCAGCGAACTGATCCGCCGTCATTCGGTGACGCCGGACGATGCGGGCTGCCAGCAGGTGCTGGCGACGCGGCTGGCGCAGTGGGGATTCCAATGCGAACACCTGCGCTTCGGCGACACCGACAATCTGTGGGCCACGCACGGCAGCGGCTCGCCGGTGCTGGTGCTGCTCGGCCACACCGACGTGGTCCCGCCTGGTCCGCTGTCCGCGTGGACCAGCGATCCCTTCGTGCCCACCGTGCGCGATGGCGTGCTGTACGGACGCGGCACCGCCGACATGAAGTGCAGCGTGGCTGCATGCACGATCGCGCTGGAGCGCTTCGTCGACGCGCATCCGGACCATCCGGGCACAGTCGCCCTGCTGGTCACGTCGGACGAGGAAGGGCCTGCGCACGATGGCGTGAAGAAGGTCGCCGAGCTGTTCCGCGAGCGTGGACAGAAGATCGACTGGTGCATCACCGGCGAGCCCTCCTCGAAGGACGCACTGGGTGACCTGTTGCGCGTGGGTCGTCGCGGCACGCTGACCGGCACCTTGCAGGTGCACGGCATACAAGGTCACGTGGCCTATCCGCACAAGGCGCTCAACCCCATCCACAAGGCCCTGCCTGCGCTGGATGAACTGGCGGCGCGCCAGTGGGACGAAGGCTACGAAACCTTCCCGCCGACCAGCCTGCAGATCTCCAACATCCATGCGGGCACCGGCGCCAGCAACGTCATCCCGGGCGAACTGCAACTGGTGTTCAACCTGCGCTTCAATCCGAGCTGGACAGCGGAGCGGCTGGAGCAGGAGATCGAAGGCATCTTCCGCAAGCATGGGCTGGAGTACAGCATCCAGTGGCTGCGCGGCGGCGAGCCGTTCTACACACCGGAAGGCCACCTGCGCGCCACCGCGCGAGCGGTGCTGGGCGAATTCGCTGGCGGACCGCCGGAAGAGAGCACGGCGGGCGGTACGTCCGATGCGCGCTTCATCGCACCGCTGGGTGCGGAATGCATCGAGGTCGGACCGGTCAACGCCAGCATCCACAAGGTCGACGAGCATGTGCGCGTGGCCGACCTGGAGGCGCTGCCGGGTCTGTACCAGGCGCTGGTGGAGCGGCTGATGCTGACCGAACGGGGTTCCTGAGGGGGCCGGGCAGCGCGCTTCGCTTTCGGATGAAACAGTTGCCAAGCGCCGACGCGACCGGTTACGTTCGCTCCATGCCCCGCCGCACCGCCATCAATAACAACCGCAATAACCTGCGTCCGAACAACGGGACGCGGGCGATGCGGTTCTGCGACTAGGCAACGAAACACCTGCCGGATACCAGAAACCCGCATCGCGAGATGCGGGTTTTTTCGTTCCGGGCGCCTGCCCTCAAACCCCACCAGGAGTTTTCCATGTGTTCCATCTTCGGCATCTTCGGGCTGCAACCCGGTGACGACGTCCAGGCGCTGCGACGGCAGTCGCTGGAGCTTTCGCAGAAGCAGCGCCATCGCGGTCCCGACTGGAGCGGCGTTTACCACGACGACGGCGCCATCCTCGTGCACGAGCGCCTGGCCATCGTCGATCCCGCCGGCGGCTCGCAGCCGTTGCGTTCGGCCGATGGCGGACTGGTGCTGGCGGTCAACGGCGAGATCTACAACCACCGCGAGCTGAAGGCGGAACTGGCGCAGGACTACGCGTTCCAGACTGGGTCGGACTGCGAGGTCATCAACGCGCTGTATCGCGAAGACGCACCTGCCTCCTTCCTCAATCGCCTCAACGGCATCTTCGCGTTCGCGCTGTGGGACAAGGCGAACGGGCGCACACTGATCGCACGCGATCCCATCGGCGTCTGTCCGCTGTACTGGGGCCACGACCGCGAAGGCCGCCTGTGCGTGGCATCGGAGATGAAGGCGCTGTCGCCGATCTGTGCGGACGTCGCCCAGTTCCCGCCTGGGCACTACTACGATTCGGCGACACGCGAACTGGTGAAGTACTACGCCACGGCCTGGCGCGAGTATTCCGCGGTGGACGGTGTGCAACTGGCGAAGGACGAACTGCGCGAAGCCTTCGAACGCGCCGTGCATCGCCAGCTGATGACCGACGTGCCGTATGGCGTGCTGCTGTCGGGCGGGCTGGATTCGTCGCTGGTAGCGGCGGTCGCGGCGCGTTACGCGCGCCATCGCATCGAGGACAACGACACGACGGAAGCCTGGTGGCCGCGCCTGCACTCGTTCGCCATCGGCCTGGAAGGTTCGCCGGACCTTGCCGCCGCCGAGGTCGCCGCGAAGGCGCTGGGTACGGTGCACCACGGCTTCACCTACACCTTCCAGGAAGGCCTCGATGCGATCCCGGAAGTGATCCGCCATATCGAGACCTACGACGTCACCACCATCCGTGCGTCGACGCCGATGTACCTGCTGGCGCGCCGCATCAAGGCGATGGGCGTGAAGATGGTGCTGTCGGGCGAGGGCAGCGACGAGATCTTTGGCGGCTATCTGTACTTCCACAAGGCGCCCAACGCGCGCGAGTTCCACGAGGAACTGGTGCGCAAGCTGGACGCGCTGCACAACTACGACTGCCTGCGCGCGAACAAGTCGATGATGGCCTGGGGCGTGGAGCCGCGCGTGCCCTTCCTTGACGTCGAGTTCCTCGATGTGGCGATGAAGATGGATGCCCTGCACAAGATGATCGACAAGGGCAGCGCCGGTGCGCAGCGCATGGAGAAGGGCGTGTTGCGCGAGGCCTTCGACGGTTACCTGCCGGGATCGATCCTGTGGCGGCAGAAGGAGCAGTTCAGCGATGGTGTCGGCTACGGCTGGATCGACGGGCTGAAGGCGCATGCCGAAGCGCAGGTCAGCGACCGCGAACTCGCCGCCGCCGACAAGCGCTTCCCGGTCAATCCGCCGCAGACCAAGGAAGCGTACTTCTACCGCACGCTGTTCGAGCAGCACTATCCTGGCCAGGCGTGTGCGGAGACGGTGCCCGGTGGCAAGTCGATTGCGTGCTCGTCGCCGGCCGCCATCGCGTGGGACGCGAGCTTTGCGAAGATGGCCGATCCCTCTGGTCGCGCGGTCGCCGGGGTGCACGCCGCGGCACTGGACGCATCACCCTCATGACGCCCTCCGATCTCGTCCGCGAATGGGTCCGTCGTTTCAATGCGGCGGATATCGACGGACTGGCGGCGCTGTATGCAGAGGACGCGGTCAACCATCAGGTGGTGACCGAGCCGCTGCACGGACGCGAGGCGATCGCCGCGATGTTCCGCACCGAGTTCGGCCGCGCCACGATGGTGTGCATCGTGGACAACCTGTTCGAGGACGGCGAATGGGCCATCCTCGAGTGGCGGGATCCGCTCGGCCTGCGCGGCTGCGGCTTCTTCCACGTGCGCGAGGGGCGGATCGTGTTCCAGCGCGGTTACTTCGACCAGCTCAGCTTCTTCCGGCAGCAGGGGCTGCCGGTACCGGCGCACTACCTGGGTTGAGTGTTGCTCGGGCGCAGCGTCAGCGTGTGGGTCGTGGCGCCGGGCAGGAACGGCGTGGGCCGGCCATGCACCCAGTCATCGTGGCCCGCGCCCCAGAACGGCGACATCGGGTGGCCGCTCTGGCCGCCCGGCATGTGGATGATGCCGTCGGCCTCGTGACCGGGTGACACCACCATGCGTTCGGATGCACCGAAGGCCGGACCCTGCACGCGCGGCATCGCGCCGTCGCCGGCGAGCGGTTCGCCCGGCATGCACAGCTTCGGCTTGAGGAAGGCGGGCAGGGCGTTGGCGAGCGGGTGGCAGATCTTCGCGGTGTTGCGCTCACCCCAGCGGCGCTCGGCCAGCGGACCTTGTCCGGCGAGGTCGTCGCGCACTTCCTTGGCGGCGTCTTCCAGCAGCGCATCCCAGCTCTGGTAGCGGCGCGACAGCAGGTGCGCGGGTCGCTGCTCCAGCAGCGGCCACACCGCGCCTTCCAGCTGCGGCAGGTCGGGCATGACGAAGTCGTCGCCGAGTGCTGCCTGCGCGGGTGCGGTCAGGCCGTCGGCGATGCGCGCGTGCACGGCGAGCCGCCATGCGCGCACCAGCCGATAGCTCACGGAATCGACGCTGGCGACGCCTTCCCAGGTCTTGCCGGCATCGGCGAGCGCCTTGATCGATGCGTTGGCCGGCTGTCGCTTCGCTTCGTCCTGCAGCAGTTGCCACCAGCGCTGCAGGAACAGCGCTCGGTCATCGAGCTGGATCGCCAGCAGGTCCTGCTCGGTGAACCGATCCTTCGCCAGCAGGCCGTCGCGGATCTGCTTCGCGCGTGCGCCCAGCGCATAGCCGCCATCGCCGACCCGGGCGAGCGAGGCGCCGTCCAGCACGCGCGCATTCGCGGTCCACAGCCGGTGGTTGGCCGGGGAGGTGAGCACCGGCGTCAGCTGGCTGGAAATCACCCACGGCGTGCAGCTGCCCGGTGCCTGGGGGGCTGCATCGTCCGGCGGTGCCGACGGTGCAAGTTCCAGCGTATGCGGGCACGAGGCCGCGCGCGACGGCAGCGGGCCGAGGATGCGCCAGCCGATGCGGCCGTTGTGGTCGGCGATCACCAGGTTCTGCGCGGGCGTCGCGGTGCGCTGGGCAACCGACAGCGCGGCCGACAGGTCGCCTGCCGCGGCGAAGTCCGCCAGTCCGAAGTTCAGTGCGCCCGGCTGGTGCGCGACCCAGCGCAATGCCAGCGCCGGCTGCTTGCCCTTCGCGGCATGGATGATCGGCCCGTAGCGCGTTTCCGGCACGTCCAGCGTCACCGGATCGGCGCCCGCGACCTCGATCGTTTCGGCATGGTGTTCGACCGCGTCGCAGGTCTCCGCGGCATCGCCCTTGCCGCAGGGCTTCACCGGATACCAGTCCGCCGTGTCCGCGTAGCTGTTGGTGAAGCCCCACGCCACGTGTCCGTTGCTGCCCACGATGATCGCCGGCAGGCCGGGCAGGCTGAAGCCGGAGACATCGACCTTGCCACCGGGCGCGCGCGGGTCCGGATAGCGCAGGCGTACGCGGAACCAGATGTTCGGCGCGCGCAGCCCCAGGTGCATGTCGTCGGCGACGATGGCGCGACCGTCCGCCGTCAGCGCACCGGCCACGGCCCAGTTGTTGCTGCCGGGCGTGCCCTTGTCGGCCAGGCGCTGGTGGGTACCGGTTTCCGGCATCGGCAGCGTGCGCAGGTCGACCTCGTCCGCCGTCGGCAACACGGCATTGCCGCGCGGTTCGCCCTGCAGCGGCGCGTCCCATTCGGTGCCGTCGTGGGTCAACAGCGCGTACAGCGCAGGCGGGACCTGACGACGGAGCTTCCACAGGCCGAGCTCGCGTACGTTGTCCGCGTCCTGCAGGTCGAAGTACATGGCGTAGCCGGCCAGCGCGGAGTCGGCCACTTCCCAGGCGCGCGGCGACTGCCGCAGCAGCAGGTACGGCCAGGGCCGCGACTTCAGCGCGCCGAGGCCATCGTTCACGCCGTCGGCATAGGCCTGCAGCTGCGGCATGCGGTCGCCGGCGAATCCATCGAGCGATGCGGTCGCGCGCGCGCGCATGCGGTGCATCCGTCGCGCCTTGTCCATGTCCACCGCGATCGGGCCGAACAGTCCGGCCAGCTCGCCGGCGGAGCTGCGCCGCATCAGGTCCATCTCGAAGTAGCGCTCCTGCGCGTGCACGAAGCCAAGCGCGCGCACCGCGTCGGCTTCGCTCGCCGCCTCGATGGTCACTACGCCGAGTGCGTCGCGCTGGAGGGACACCGGCGCGGAGAGGCCGGCGAGCGGCTGCTCACCGTCCAGATGGGCCAGGCTGCCCCGCATCAGCCACCACGCCAGCAGCAACGCCACCACCACCAGGGCCAACAGCAGCAGCGCGATGCGCCGGGTCCACTTCAGCATTGCGGAGTCCTTGCGAGAGGGGTGTGGCGAGTGGCCGGATTATTCCACGGAAGCCATGACCATCTCTGCCGCGGCGCAACGACGAACGAGACTGATTCCGATTCGGTCATGCCCGGATTCGATCGGGCATCCTGTGCGCCTCGCCACCGGAGCCCACCCCATGAAAGGCCACCCCCACGTCGTCGATTACCTCAAGTTCCTGCTGCGTGGCGAACTGGCGGCGCGCGACCAGTACTTCATCCATTCGCGCCGCTACGAGGACCAGGGACTGAAAGCCCTGTTCCATCGCCTCGACCACGAGATGCAGGAAGAGACCGAACACGCCGACGCGCTGCTGCGCCGCATCCTGTTCCTGGAAGGCGACCCCGACATGCGGCCGGAGGCCTTCGTGGCCGGCAAGACCGTCGAGGAGATGCTGCAGCGCGACCTGGAGGTCGAGTACGCGGTGCGTGCCCACCTGGCGAAGGGCGTGGCGCTGTGCGAACAGCATGGCGACTACATCAGCCGCGAGATCCTTCTGGCCCAGCTGAAGGATACCGAGGAAGACCACGCGCACTGGCTGGAACAGCAGCTGGGCCTGATCAAGCGCCTGGGCATCCAGCTGTACCTGACCTCCAAGCTCGACGGCGAACCCGCCGCCGAGTGATCAGCCGCGCCGGAGCCGGTAGACCGCCGTCTCCAACGCGCTCAGTCCTTCCTCGCGGAAGCGCGGCTCCTGGTCCAGGATGTCTCGCCGTTCCAGCAGCGTGTGCCGCCACGGCGCGGCGAACAACGCTTCCACTTCGGCCTGCGCCACCGAGAACGGGGGCCCGGCCTTCTCCTCCTGCGGATACTCCAGGGTAATCAGCAACCCCTGGCAGCCGGCCGGCAGGGCGGCATACACCGTGTCGCGGTAGCGCAGGCGCAGGTCCGGCGGCAGCGCGATCAGTGCGGCGCGGTCGTAGACGCCGGCGACGTCCGCCAGCAGCGCAGGATCCAGTCCGAACGCGTCACCGAGGATGATCTCGATGGGTCCGGCGCTGAAGTGCTCGCCGTAATGGCTGGACGTGCGTACGGGCTCCAGTCCCGCCTCTTCGAAGAACTGTGTCACCGCCAGCGGCGACAGCTCCACGCCCAGCACGCGGTGGCCCTGTGCCGCCAGCCAGTGCATGTCCAGCGACTTGCCGCACAGCGGCACCAGCGCGCGCGAGCCTTCCGGCAGTTGCAGGGAGGGCCAGTGCTTCTGCAGCAGCGGCATCACGTCATGGCGATGGAAGCCGATCTGTCCTTCCTGCCAGCGCTGCAACCAGAAATCGGCGTCCATCGTGTGGTCCTCGTTGTTGATTCGTTGTGCCGAAGCGAATTACTGGACATCCAGTCCGTCGACCTTCTGCCGCGCCACCTGAAAAGCAGGTCGTGGCGATGACGAACGCGCCGCAGCGCGCCCGTTTGATGAATTACTGGACATCCAGTCCGTCGACCTTCTGCCATCCCCGCGGCAACAACCCACCCCGCGTCGCACGCGCACCGACATACTCGTCCAGGTCCTTGAACGACAGGCTCATCGTGCGCTGGCCGCTCTTGACCTGCAGCGTCGCACCCGGCGACACCGCGGCGATCGCGACCACGCGTTCGGTGCCCAGCTTGGCCTTCGGGATCTCGATGATCTTGTTGCCTTTGCCCTTGTCCAGCTCCGGCAGTTCGCTGACCGGGAACGCGAGCAAGTGGCCGGCGCTGGTGACGGCGACGATGCGGTCGGTCTCGGTGTTGGGGACCGGTGCCGGTTGCAGTACGTTCGCACCGATCGTCAGGTTGAGCATCGCCTTGCCCGCCTTCTGGCGGCCGGTGAGGTTCTCGAAGCGGGTGACGAAGCCATAGCCGTGCGAAGACGCCAGCACGAAGCGCGCATCGTTGTCGCCGGTGGCCAGTGCCTGGAACGACGCGCCTGCCGCCGGCGAGAAGCGGCCGGTCAGCGGTTCGCCGTTGCCGCGCGCGGATGGCAGCGTGTGCACGGCGGTCGAGTAACTGCGGCCCTCCGAATCCAGGAACGCCACCTGCTGGTTGCTGCGTGAACGCACAGCACCAAGCAACCCGTCGCCATCGCGGTAGGACAGCGTGGACGCATCCACGTCGTGGCCCTTCGCCGCGCGGATCCAGCCCTTCTCCGACAGCACCACGGTCATCGGTTCGCTGGCGACCAGTTCGGTTTCGTCCAGCGCCTGCGCGGCGTCGCGCTGCACCAGCGGCGACAGGCGGGCATCGCCGAACTTCTTCGCGTCGGCGGTCAGTTCGTCCTTGATCAGCTTCTTCAGCTTGGTCTTCGATTCCAGGATGCCGGCGATCTTCTCGCGCTCGGCCTGCAGCTCGTCCTGCTCGCCGCGGATCTTCATTTCCTCGAGGCGGGCCAGCTGCTTCAGTTTGGTGTCGAGGATGTAATCCGCCTGTTCCTCGCTCAGCTTGAAGCGCGCGATCAGCGCGGCTTTCGGTTCGTCCTCGGTGCGGATGATGCGGATCACTTCATCCAGGTTGAGGAACGCGACCAGCAGGCCTTCCAACAGGTGCAGGCGGCGTTCGACCTTCTCCAGCCGGTGCTTGAGGCGGCGGGTGACGGTGTCGCTGCGGAACGCCAGCCATTCGGTCAGGAACATCTTCAGGTTCTTGACCTGGGGGCGGCCGTCCAGCCCGATGATGTTGAGGTTGACCCGGTAGCTCTTCTCCAGGTCGGTGGTGGCGAACAGGTGGCCCATCAGCTGTTCGGCATCCACGCGGTTCGAACGCGGAATCAGCACCACGCGCACCGGATTGGCGTGGTCGGACTCGTCGCGGATGTCCTCCAGCCACGGCAGTTTCTTGGCGCGCATCTGCGCGGCGATCTGTTCGATCACCTTCGACGGCGACACCTGGTAGGGCAGGGCGTCGATGACGATGTTGGCGTTGTCCTTACGCCACACCGCGCGCGCGCGGACGCTGCCGGTCCCGTTCTCGTACATCGCGCGCAGATCGGAGGCGGCAGTGATGATCTCCGCCTTGGTGGGGTAATCCGGACCACGCACGTGTTCGCACAGGTCGGCGACCGTCGCATCCGGATCGTCGATCAGCCGGATGCAGGCGCTGACGATCTCGTTGAGGTTGTGCGGCGGCACGTCGGTCGCCATGCCGACGGCGATGCCGGTGGTGCCGTTGAGCAACAGGTGCGGCAGGCGCGCCGGCAACCAGGTCGGTTCTTCCAGTGTGCCGTCGAAGTTCGGCGTCCAGTCGACCGTGCCCTGGCCGAGTTCGCCCAGCAGCACCTCGGCGATCGGCGTGAGCTTGGACTCGGTGTAGCGCATCGCGGCGAACGACTTCGGGTCGTCCGGCGAACCGAAGTTGCCCTGGCCTTCGATCAGCGGATAGCGGTACGAGAACGGCTGCGCCATCAGCACCAGCGCTTCGTAGCAGGCGCTGTCGCCGTGCGGGTGGTACTTGCCGATGACATCGCCCACCGTGCGCGCGGACTTCTTCGGCTTGGCACCGGCGTTGAGGCCCAGCTCGCTCATCGAATAGACGATGCGCCGCTGTACCGGCTTCAGCCCGTCGCCGATGAAGGGCAGGGCGCGGTCCAGCACCACGTACATCGAGTAGTCGAGGTAGGCGCGCTCGGCGTACTCGCGCAGCGGGATCTGTTCGAAACCGTGGAAGGTGGGGCGTATCGTTTCGCTCATCGGGTACGTTCGTCTGCAGCAGTGTCCTGCGGCAATTCTACCCGTCGTGGTCTCACGGCCTGAGCGCGGTGAAGCGCAAGAACGCCGGAAACGAAAAACCCCCGCTTGCGCGAGGGTCTCGTTATGCGTGGTGCCCAGGAGAGGACTCGAACCTCCACGGTTTTACCCGCTAGTACCTGAAACTAGTGCGTCTACCAATTCCGCCACCTGGGCAGGTAAGCGAGGCGCGCATTTTGTGGGGGTGGCGGAGGAATGTCAACGGTTCCTTCGCGTGGCGGTGTTCAGGCGAGGTGTACCATCCCGCCATGACCAAGAAAACACAACGAAGCGGCGGCAAGACGCCCGCCGGGAAAGGAAGCAAGCCGGGCGGCGCGTCCGCCTCCGGTACCACCGGGAAGCCGGCCAAGACCGGCAAACCCGCCAAGAAGAGCCTGCCGCCGTGGATGCCCGACGTGGCGTCCCGTCCATCGAACGCCAAGGCGCCGTCCCGTCGCCCGTCGCCCGGTCCCGCACCGCGTGCCGCCGGCCGGTTCGTCGATCCGCACGCACAGCGCGAAGCCCAGCGGTACGAACAGCCCATCGCCAGCCGCGAAGCCATCCTTGGCTTCCTTGAGGCCGCCGAGGGTCCGCAGACTGCGGAGGAGATCGCCGGGCCGTTGGGCCTTGATGCGCCCGACCGTTTCGACGCGCTGTCCAAGCGCCTGGGTGCGATGGTCCGCGATGGCCAGCTCGTGCAGAACCGCCGCGGTGGCTTCGCGCCGGTGCAGCACACCGACCTGATCGCCGGTACGGTGATCGCCAATCCGGACGGCTTCGGTTTCCTTCGTCCCGACACGGGCGGTGGCGACGATCTCTTCCTGCCCCCGTTCGAGATGCGCAAGGTGATGCACGGCGATCGCGCGCTGGCCAACGTCACCGGCATCGATCGGCGCGGCCGCCGCGAAGGCAGCATCGCGCGCGTGCTGGAACGTGGCGTCACCCGTCTGATCGGGCGCTTCGGCTTCGAGGCCGGCATTGCCTACGTGGCGCCGGACGACAAGCGCATCCAGCGCAACGTGCAGATCCCGCAGGACGCCACCGGTGGCGCGCGCGACGGCCAGCTGGTCGTCGTCGAGCTGACGCAGGCGCCGGATGCGCGTCGTCCCCCCATCGGCAAGATCATCGCGGTGCTGGGCGACAGCCTGACCCCGTCGCTGGTGGTCGAAGCCGCGATCCACGGCCACAACCTGCCGCACGAATTCCCGCAGGAAGTACTGGACGAAGCCACGGCGGTGCCACTGGTGGTCGAGCCGACGATGATCGGCGATCGCGTGGACCTGCGGTCCACGCCGCTGGTGACCATCGACGGCGAGGATGCCAAGGATTTCGACGACGCGGTCTACTGCGAACCGACGCGCGACGGCTTCCGCCTGATCGTCGCCATCGCCGACGTCTCACATTACGTCCGTCCCGGCACGCCGCTGGACGACGAAGCGCAGAAGCGCGCGACCTCGGTGTATTTCCCCGGGTTCGTGGTGCCGATGCTGCCGGAGACACTGTCCAACGGCATCTGCTCGCTGAATCCGAAGGTCGATCGCATGACCTTCGTCTGCGACATGCAGGTCAACCGCGACGGCGAAGTCACGCAGTCGCGGTTCTACGAGGCGGTGATGAACTCGCACGCGCGCCTGACCTACACGCAGGTGTGGAAGGCGGTCGGCGAGAACGATGAGGAAGTACGTACGCTGATCGCGCCGGTGCTGCCGCACGTCGAGCGCCTGTACCAGCTGTACCACGTGCTGGCGAAAGCACGCGCGACCCGTGGCGCCATCGAGTTCGAAAGCTCGGAAGTGCGCTTCGTGTTGGACAACCGGGGCGAAGTCACCCAGGCCGGGATGCTGGTGCGCAACGACGCGCACAAGCTGATCGAGGAGTGCATGATCGCCGCCAACGTGGAAGCGGCGAAGTACCTGCTTGCCGCGCATATTCCGGCGCCGTACCGCATCCACGACAAGCCGCCGGAAACCAAGTACGGCGACCTGCTGGAATTCCTCAAGGAGTTCAAGCTGTCGATGCCGTCGTGGGGCAAGGTACAGCCGAAGGATTTCACCCAGTTGTTGAAGAAGGTGCGCGAGCGTCCGGACGCGGCGCTGCTGGAATCGGTGCTGTTGCGCAGCCAGAGCCTGGCCGTGTATGCGCCCGAGAACATCGGTCATTTCGGCCTGGCGCTGACGGCCTATGCGCATTTCACCTCGCCGATCCGTCGTTACCCGGACCTGCTGGTGCATCGTGCGATCAAGCATGGCCTGTCGCGGAAGCCGCCAGACGCGTTCCAGTACTCGCCGCGCGACATGGCCGCGCTGGCGCTGCAGTGTTCCGAGCGCGAACGTCGCGCCGACGAGGCCGAGCGCGAGGTCGACGAGCGCTACCGCGCCGCATGGATGGAGAAGCACGTCGGCGGCCAGTTCGATGGCGTCATCAGCGGCGTGACCAGCTTCGGCCTATTCGTGGAGCTTGACCAGTCCAAGGTCAACGGCCTGGTCCACGTGACCCAGCTGCCGCAGGACTACTACCACTTCGACCCGATGCGCAAGACGCTGTCGGGCGAGCGTCGTGGCCTGTCGTTCCGCCTGGGCGACCGCGTGCGCATCATCGTGCTGAAGGCCAGCCTGGAGGAGCGCAAGATCGACTTCCGCCTGGTCGAGGACAAGACCAAGGACAGCGGCCTGCCGCCGCCCCCGCCGCGCGGCCAGCCGGCCAAGCGCACGAAGAAAAAGTATTGAGGCGTGGCGGACACGATCCACACCGGCGGTTGCCAATGCGGCGCGGTCCGCTTCCGCGTCACCGGGGAATTGAACGACGCGTCGATCTGCCATTGCCGGATGTGCCAGAAGGCGTTCGGTGCGTACTACGCGCCGCTGGTGTCGACGCGCGGCGCCTCGCTTGAGTGGACGCGCGGTGAGCCGAAGCGCTTCCAATCTTCGAACGTCGTGCAGCGTGGCTTCTGTGCCGACTGTGGCACGCCGCTGACCTACGAGGCGCCGGATGGGGTGGCGTTGGCCGCGGGGGCGTTCGATGCACCTGAAGGGCTGGCGCCTTGGGTGCAGTACGGCGTGGAGCGCAAGTTGCCGTACGTCGATGACTTGCCGTCGCTGCCGCAGCGTCGCACCGAAGAGGATGCCGCCGCGGCGGCTTTCCTTGCCGGGGTGGAGTCCTTCCAGCATCCGGACCACGACACGGCCGCGTGGCCGCCGCGCTGACCGACCCGTCGGTGCGATAATGCCGGCCTTTCCAGGGCGGCCGTACAGCGCATGAGCAAGCAGAACCAGTGGATCGTCGGCGTCAACGCGGTGGCCTCGGCCGTCGAGAACGATGCCGACAACGTGCGCGAGATCCTGGTCGAGGGTGGCAGCAAGAACGCGCGCCTGACCGAGATCGAAGAGAACGCACGCCGCAAGGGCATCGACGTGCGCCGCGTCACCAGCCAGGCGCTGGACGGTGTGGCCGGTTCACTGCGCCACCAGGGCGTGGCGGCGCGCTACGCCGCCGCGCCAACCTGGGACGAGAACGAACTGCAGGGCCTGGTGGAAGCCGCGGATGGCAAGGCACTGTTGCTGGTGCTGGACGGCGTGCAGGACCCGCACAACCTCGGCGCCTGCCTGCGCAGCGCGGCGGCTGCCGGCGTCACGGCGGTGATCATTCCCAAGGACAAGTCGGTCGGCGTCAACGCGACGGTCCGCAAGACCTCGGCCGGTGCCGCCGACCGCATTCCCGTCGTGCAGGTCACCAATCTCTCGCGCTGCCTGCGCGACCTGCAGCAACTCGGCGTGTGGATCTACGGCCTGGCCGGTGAAGCCACGGCATCGCTCTATGCGACCGACCTGCGCGGCAACGTGGCGCTGGCGCTGGGCGGAGAAGCCGACGGCCTGCGCCGGCTGACGCGCGAGCATTGCGACGGGCTGGTGAAGATCCCCATGCCCGGCGACATCGAAAGCCTCAACGTCTCGGTCGCGGCCGGCATCACGCTGTTCGAGGCCGTCCGCCAGCGCCAGTAATCGGGACCATCGCATGAGCAGGGAACGCCGCATGATCTTCCGCCATCTGGTCGCGCTGTCGCTGGTGGCATGTTCGTTGTCCGCCACCGCGAAGGATGAAGCGCGTACCCGTGCGCGCGATCTCGGCGTCGCGCCGGGCATCTTCGCGCCCGGCACGCACAACGCCATCACCGATGTGGCCGGCGTGCGTGTCGGCCAGGTGACGCTGAAGGAAGGCGATACCGTCCGCACCGGCGTTACCGCGATCCTGCCGCATGCCGGCAACGTCTACCGCTCGCGCGTGCCGGCGGCGGTGCACGTCGGCAACGGCTTCGGCAAGTTCGTCGGCAGCACGCAGGTCAACGAACTCGGCGAACTGGAAACGCCGATCCTGCTGACCTGCACGCTGTGCGTGTGGAAAGCCGCCGATGCGATGGCGGAGTGGATGCTGGCCAAGCCGGACATGCAGCAAGTGCGCTCGCTCAACGTGGTGGTCGGCGAGACCAATGACGGCGGACTCAACGATATCCGTGCGCGCCCGGTCACCGCCGATGCCGTGCGCCGCGCGCTGGAATCCGCCGCCGACGGCATCGTGCAGGAAGGCAGCGTCGGTGCCGGCACCGGCACGGTGGCGTTCGGCTGGAAGGGCGGCATCGGCACGTCCTCGCGCAAGCTGCCCGAATCGCTGGGCGGCTGGACCGTCGGCGTGCTGGTGCAGAGCAATTTCGGTGGCGTGCTGCAGGTGTCGGGTGCGCCGGTCGGACGCGAACTGGATCGTTATGCGTTCCAGAAGGCGGTCGCCATGCAGGCCGATGGCCGCCGCGGCCTTGCCGACGATCGCGGCGATGGCTCGATCATCATCGTCATCGCCACGGATGCGCCGTTGGGTGACCGCAACCTGCGTCGCGTCGCGTCGCGCGCGATGATGGGCCTGGGCCGCACCGGCAGTTCGGCCTCGAACGGCAGCGGCGATTACATCCTTGCGTTCTCGACCGCGGATTCGGTGCGGCGTGCCTTCGATGCGCCGCGGCTGGAGACCTCGGAACTGGCGAACGAACAGATGAGCGCCGTGTTCCAGGCCAGCGTGGAAGCGGTCGAGGAGGCGATCTACAACTCGATCTTCATGGCCACCACGGTCAGTGGCAACGGCGAGACCGTCGAAGCCATCCCGCTGGATCGCGTGCGCCGGATCCTGAAACAGCACGGCATCGCACCGCCGACGAAGTGATCCCCCGGGGATCAGTGCACGACGTTGCGGATGAAGCGCAGCGGGGCGTTGCCGTCGTTGCGGTAGGCGTAGTCGCAGTCGCTGGGGAACACGAAGAAGTCGCCGGCTGCGACGACGTGTTCGCGGTCCGGGAGTTCGATCAGCAGGCTGCCTTCGATGACGAAGAACATCTCGTGCCAGCCTGCCGGATCGGCTGCCGACGTATAGCGGTCGCCGGGCATCAGCGTCCACGCCCACAGTTCCACGTCGTGCGAGGCTGGCGCCGTTGCGAGCAGCACGCCCTGCGATCCCGCCGTGCGGCCGCTCCAGGCCAGCGCTTCGATGCGGTCCAGGCCGGGCGCGCTCGGCGGCTTCACCAGGTCCGCGAACGTCACCTTCAGCGCCTCGGCGATGCGATCAAGGGTGTTGAGGCTGACATTGGCGTCGCCGGATTCGATGCCCACCAGCATGCGGCGGGACACGTCCGCGGCGACGGACAGCGCCTGCTGGCTGAGGCCTGCGTCCGTCCGCAGGCGGCGAATGTTGTCGGCGACGTGTTCCAGCACACTCATAGGCGAGGGTTGCGCATTATATTGCGCATCCGGTAAGCTTCAGTCTGCGCAATATAGTGCGCAGATCGTTTCCCCTCAAGCGCGGCGCACCGGCGTCCGCAGGTAGTGCCGTCATGTCGTCCTCGAATTCCCATGCCCCCGTCCACTGGCAGCCGATCGCACTGCTGCTCGTCGCCATGCTGTCCATCCAGGCGGGCGCGTCGATGGCGAAGAGCCTGTTCCCGGCCGTCGGTGCGACCGGCGCGACCGCGCTGCGACTGGCGCTGGCCACGCTGATCCTGGTGGCGGTGTTCCGGCCGTGGCGCATGCGCGTCACCCGCGACCAGTGGCCGCTGCTGCTGTTCTACGGCACCTCGCTGGGCCTGATGAACCTGCTGTTCTACAAGTCGCTGGAGACCGTGCCGCTGGGCATTGCGGTCGCGCTCGAGTTCACCGGCCCGCTCGCGGTCGCGTTGCTGGGGTCGCGTCATTTGCGCGACGTGGGCTGGGTGGTGCTGGCCGTGATCGGACTGGTGCTGCTGGTGCCGGAGCAGGGTGCGCAGGCACTGGATCCCGTCGGCGTGGCGTACGCGCTGGGCGCCGGTGCCTGCTGGGCGATGTACATCGTGTTCGGCCAGAAGGCGGGCAACGCGCATGGTCCGCAGACCGTCGCCATCGGCAGTTGCATCGCCGCGGCGGTCGCGGTGCCGTTCGGTGTGGCGCATGCCGGTGGCGCGTTGCTGGCGCCCGCGCTGCTGCCCATCGCGCTGGCGGTGGCGCTGCTGTCCACGGCGATTCCCTACAGCCTGGAGATGGTGGCGCTGACGAAGATGCCGACGCGCACCTTCGGCATGCTGATGAGCCTGGAACCGGCCATCGCCGCGCTGTGCGGCCTGCTGTTCCTGCACGAGCGCCTGTCGATGCTGCAGTGGCTGGCGATCGCGTCGATCATCGTGGCATCCGCCGGCGCAGCGATGACATCACGAGCGCCGGTGGAGACCGCCGGCAGCGGCAGCGCGTAGTCAGTCCAGCAGCGCCTGGTAGTGCGCCAGGTCGTCGGCGGAGAAGCAGCAGAAGGTCACGTCCGGCGGTGCGGTCGACGCAGCCAGTGCGGCGCGCACCGTGTCGACCGCAACACGCGCGGCGGCATCCGCGGGGTAGCCGAAGATGCCGGTGCTGATGCAGGGAAAGGCAATGCTGCGCAGGTCGTGCTTCGCCGCGAGCGCCAGGCTGTTGCGGTAACACGCAGCCAGCAGGTCGGGTTCTCCCTGCTCGCCGCCGCGCCAGACCGGGCCAACGGTATGGATCACATGGCGCGCCGGCAGGCGATATCCCTTCGTGATCTTCGCTTCGCCGGTCCTGCAACCGCCGAGCAGCCGGCACTCGTGCACCAGGTCCGGACCTGCCGCGCGATGGATGGCGCCATCCACACCGCCGCCGCCGAGCAGCGAGCTGTTCGCTGCGTTGACGATGGCGTCGACCTGCAGGGTGGTGATGTCGGCGCGCAGCGCGCGGATGACCATCACTTGAATTCGCGGATGACTTCGATGGTGCCCACGATATTGTCGTTGAACAGTTCCAGCTCCTCGGCAGGCACCCACCATTCGGTATGGTGGGCACCACCGACTTTCTGTATGGGATAGCGCGCCATGAAGTCCTTGCGCACCCTGAAGCGCGTCACGTAACCGATCCCGCTGTCCTTGATGTTCCACCGCTCAGCGATTTCAGCGGCGTACTGCTCGTTGGTGACGGGATAGAAGATGGGCTGTTCGGGCAGGCGGGGCGGCCAACGACGGAAATCGTGCCGTGACAGTAGAGCGAGTTCTTCCGGGCCGGTGGGCCGATACATGGTGACGGTGTCCTGCTCGGGCTCCGCAACCGGCGTGGACGCTGCGTGCCTGGGCCACGCGTTGACGATCTTGCAGAACAGCCTCGCGGTCTGCTCGGCGTCGTACACGGCCGAATGGGCGTCCTCGGCATTCCAGTCGAAGCCCGCGGCCTGTACCGCGCGCGCGAGCACGGTCTGGCCGTAGGCCACGCCGGCCAGCGATACCGTGTCGAACACGCTGAAGGGGTGGAACGGATTGCGCTTGTGCGCCACGCGCGCGACCGCGGCGTTGAGGAAGTTGAGGTCGAAGTGCGCGTTGTGCCCCACCAGGATCGCGCGCTGGCAGCCGTGCTTCTTCACCGCCGCGCGCACCGGCGCGAACACGTGGTCCAGCGCGTCCTTCTCGTGCTTGGCGAAACGGAAGGGGTGGTCCAGGTCGATGCCGGTGACTTCCAGCGACTTCGGGTCGATCTCGGTGCCGGGTGCGGGGTGCAGGTGCACGCTGGCGGTCTCGCCGCAGACCAGCGCGCCGTTCTCGTCCAGGTCCAGCGGCACCGCCGCCAGTTCCAGCAGCGCGTGACGGTTCCAGTCGAAGCCACCGGTTTCCACGTCCACCACCACGGGCAGGTAGCCGCGGAAGCGCTGGGCCATGGGAGTGATACGGGTCGGTTCGGCGGTGTTTTCCATGGGGGAAAGCGTAGCAGGTCGCCATGGCCGGACTTCGACTGGCGGCGGAATGGCACGTGTGGGAGCGACGTGAGTCGCGATGGACCGACGCCGTGACGCGATCGCTACTTACGTTGCTCCCACCGGCGCTACGGTCCCGTCCCCAGCAGCGTGCCTTCCTCGCGCATGCGCGACAGCATCGCCGCGCCTTGGTCGACGAAGGCGGATACATCCTCCACACCTGCTTCCATCGCGAGCTGCCGCAACGTATCGCCACCGCTGCGGCCGCCCTCGCCGAGCAGTTCCACCAGCCGGTACACCAGCGGAGAAATGGCGGCGAACCTCACCTGGTGGCCGGCATCGCGCCGGACCAGCAGCAGGGTAGGTTCCCCCGAGGGAACGTCGGGCTGGAAATCCGGGCCGATGCGGTGCACCGGCCACTGGTAGGCCAGCGCCCAGGCGAACGGCGACACCACGGGCTCACCCGCGAGCAGGTCGCCATCCGGCGCATGCGGGGGCATGGTGTCGTCGGCGATCTGCAGGGCCAGCTCGACCCACTCGTAGTGCGCGAGTTCGCGCAGCCAGGGCGGCAGTGCGTCGTCCTCGCGCGATTCCAGGTAGCGGATGAACTCGCGCGCGATCTCCGGGAACAGCGGCGTCTGGCTGCGATGGTCGGCATAGAACCGGCGCACCAGCGCACGCCACGCGTCGTCGCCCAGGGTCTTGCGGATCACCGGGAAATTGCCGGCGAGCAAGGCTTCGATGTTGTTGAAGAACAGGTCGCGGTAGATCGCGAGCCGGCGCGCTTCGATGCTGGGCGGTGGCGGATGCGATGACGGATCACGCAGGTGGCGCGACAGCGCGAACTGCTGGTCGTGCAGCACGTCAGCCATGCGTCGCCTGCGCCGCAGCACCGGTCGCATGCACCGCCTGCAACTCGCGGATCTGCTGCAGTTCCGCGCACAGCTCCGCCAGCGGCGGGAAATTGAAGTCGCGCTCCAGCAGGGTGGGACGCACGCCATGGGTGGCGTAGGCCATCGCCAGCAGCGTCCACACGTCGTCCTTCACCGGTGCGCCGTGCGTGTCGACCTTGAGGTCATCCGCTTCATCGTAGTGGCCGGCGATGTGGTACGACACGATCCGCGCGGAGGGCATGCGCGCAAGGAACGCGCGCGCGTCGTAATCGTGGTTGATGGCGTTGACGAAGACGTTGTTGACGTCGAGCAGCAGGTCGCAGTCGGCTTCGTCGAGCACCGCCGTGACGAAGTCCACTTCGTCCATCGCCTGGTACGGCGCGGCGTAATAGGAGACGTTCTCCACCGCGATCCGCCGGCCCAGCGCATCCTGCGCCTGGCGGATGCGTGCGGCGACGTGGCGCACGGCCTCCTCGGTGAACGGGATCGGCATCAGGTCGTACAGATGGCCGTCGTCGGCGCAGTAGCTCAGATGTTCGCTGTAGAGCGTGACGGCATGCTGGTCGAGGAAACGGCGCGTCCGCGCAAGGAACGTGTCGTCCAGCGGCGCCATGCCGCCCAGCGACAGCGACAGGCCATGGCAGGTGACCGGGTGGCGCGAAGACAGCGTCTGCAGCGCGTCGCGGTAACGGCCGCCGATGCCGATCCAGTTGTCCGGCGCGCATTCGAGGAAGTCGAACGCACCGGCTGGTGCGTCCAGCAGTTCGTCCAGCAGGACGCGGCGCAGGCCGAGGCCGGCGGATGCCGCGGGCAGGTCGATGGTGATGCTCATGCAGAAAGAATACGGGCCCCGGCTGGCGCCAGGGCCCGTGGTGGTTGGCTTACTTGTCGCCGGTCTTCTTGTCGCCGCCGCACTTGCCTTCGCCGCACTTGCCCTCGGCACCTTTCGCGCCCTTGGCACCCTCGTGGGCCTTGTGCTCGGCAGCGTCGATGAAGCCGTCCTTGTTGGTGTCGATCTCGGTGAACTTGCCGGCCTTGTCGGGATGGGCGGCGGTGAATTCGGTCCGGGAGACCTTGCCGTCCTTGTCGGCGTCGGCCTTGGCGAGGCCGCACTTGCCCTCACCGCACTTGCCTTCGCCGGCCTTGGCGGCTTCGCCGGCGGCGAGCAGGTAGCCCTGCGCCAGCGGTTCCATGGCGAAGGCGGAACCGGTCAGGGCGAGGCCGCCGACCAGGGCGATGGCGATTGCGGCGGGCTTGTTCGTCTTGGACATCGTCGTGCTCTCCAAAGTGGGTGCGGCAAGCGCCGCACGGGAAGTAGCCTCAGTGTAGACGCAGGACGTTAGCGGGCCGTATGCAAAGGGCCCGTAACGCAGGCGCCCCGCACGGGGCGGGGCGCCTGTGATGCTGCGGTGCGGAAGCTCGCCCGTTCAGACGACGCCGGTGGTGCTGGTCTCGTCGCGCTTGTCGCGCGGCGGCAGCGGTTGGTCGCCGTGCACGAGGAACCACACGTTCTCGGCGATGTTGGTGGCGTGGTCGCCGATGCGTTCCAGGTTCTTGGCCATGAACAGCAGGTGCGTGCACGGCGTGATGTTGCGCGGGTCTTCCATCATGTAGGTGAGCAGCTCGCGGAACAGCGCGGTGTAGTGCGCGTCCAGTTCAGCGTCGCGCGCACGCACGTGCACCGCGTACTCCGCGTCGCCGTTCTGGTACGCGGTCATCGCATCGCGCACCTGGCGCACGGCCAGCTTGCCGAGCGCACGCAGGCCGGTGATGTGCGGCATCGGCGGCGACACGTTCAGGGCAATCGAGCGCTTGGCCACGTTGGCGGCGTAGTCGCCGATGCGCTCGATGTCGGCGGGGATGCGCAGGCCGGCCAGGATCTCGCGGAGGTCGCGGGCCATCGGGCCGCGCAGGGCCAGGTGCATCACGTCATGGCTCACCTGGTGTTCGATGGCGTCGATGGCTTCGTCGTTGGCGATGATGCGCTGGGCGGCCTTGTCGTCGCGGCGTTCGACCACGTCCAGTGCGGCCTCCAGCTGGGCGACGGCGGTTTCGCCCATGCGCACGATCTCGGCGACAACGCGACGCTGTTCTTCGTCGTAGCTCTTCACGATATGGTCGTTGGGTTGGGTAGTCATGGGGGCCTCAGCCAAAACGTCCGGTGATGTAGTCTTCGGTCTGCTGCTTGCCGGGGTTGGAGAAGATCGTCGAGGTGACGTCGTGCTCCACCAGCTCGCCCAGGTACATGAAGGCGGTGTAGTCCGACACGCGCGCCGCCTGCTGCATGTTGTGGGTGACGATCGCGATCGTGTACTGGTGCTTCAATTCCTCGATCAGCTGTTCGATCTTGCTGGTCGAGATCGGATCCAGCGCCGAGGTCGGTTCGTCCAGCAGGATCACGTCCGGACGCAGCGCGACCGCACGCGCGATGCACAGGCGCTGCTGCTGGCCGCCGGACAGGCCCAGCGCGCTCTGCTTGAGCTTGTCCTTGGCTTCGTCCCACAGGGCCGCCTGGCGCAGCGCCTGTTCGACGCGCACCTCCATGTCGGCCTTGTTCAGGCGCTCATGGTGGCGGATACCGTAGGCGACGTTCTCGAAGATCGTCATCGGGAACGGCACCGGCTTCTGGAACACCATGCCCACCTTGCTGCGCAGCCGGTTCATCGGATACTTGGCGTCGAGGATGTTCTCGCCGTCCAGCAGCACGTCGCCGGTGGCGCGCAGCTTCGGGTACAGCGAATAGATGCGGTTGAAGATGCGCAGCAGGGTGGACTTGCCGCAGCCGGAGGGGCCGATCAGCGCGGTGACGCGCTTTTCCGGGATCTCCAGGTTGATGTTCTTCAGCGCGTGGAAGTCGCCGTAGTAGAAGTCCAGGCCCTTGGCCGCCAGCTTCACGCTGGCCGGCGCGGCGAGGTCGTCGTGGCGCTGCGGCGTCACCACGGCAATGCGGGCGGCGTCATTCATGGGTCACCTTGTTTCGAAGAAGGATGGTTCGCGCAATCAGGCTCAGGACCAGCACCATGCCGGTGACGAGGAAGGCGCCGGCCCAGGCCAGCGAGTTCCACGAGTCGTAGGGGCTCATCGCGTACTGGAAGATCACCATGGGCAGGTTGGCCATGGACTGGTTGAGGTCCGTGCTCCAGAACTGGTTGTTGAAGGCGGTGAACAGCAGCGGCGCGGTTTCGCCGCTGATGCGCGCCAGCGCCAGCAGGATGCCGGTGACGATGCCAGGCAACGCCGACCGCATCAGCACCTGCGTGGTCACCTTCCACTGCGGCACGCCCAGCGACAGCGCCGCTTCGCGCATCTGCTGCGGCACCAGCCGCAGCATCTCGTCGGTGGTGCGCACGATCACTGGCAACGCGATGAACGCCAGCGCCACCGCACCGGCCCAGGCCGAGTAGTGCCCCATCTGCGCCACCATCACGGTGTAGATGAAGAGGCCCAGCACGATCGACGGCGCCGACAGCAGGATGTCGTTGACGAAGCGGACGGTTTCGCCCAGCCAGTGCTTGTTGGCGTACTCGGCCAGGTAGGTGCCGGCGGCGATGCCGATCGGCGTGCCCAGCAGGATCGCCAGCAGGCTGATCACCACGCTGCCGAACAGTGCGTTCGCCAGGCCGCCGGGTTCGTTCGGCGGCGGCGTCATCTGGGTGAACAGGTCCAGGTTCAGGCTGCCCATGCCCTTGGTGATCGTGGTCCAGAGGATCCAGACCAGCCACATCAGGCCGAACGCGGCAGCGGCGATGGACAGCGTCAGCGCAGCGACATTCTTGACCTTGCGCCAGGTGTAGAGCGAAGCGGACATCAGTTGCCCTCCCGCTTGGCGAGCTGGCGCAGCATCAGGCGGGCGATCGCCAGCACGATGAAGGTCAGCACGAACAGGGTGAAACCGAGCAGCAGCAGCGAGCCCTTGTGCAACGGGTCCGTGGCTTCGGCGAATTCATTGGCGATCGTCGCGGCGATCGAGGTGCCGGGTTCCAGCAGCGCCAGGCTGATCGCGTAGGCGTTGCCGATGACGAAGGTCACCGCCATCGTCTCGCCCAGTGCGCGGCCGAGGCCGAGGAACACGCCGCCGATCACCGCCGAGCGGGTGTACGGCAGCACGATGTCCCAGACCACTTCCCACTTGGTCGAGCCCAGCGCGTAGGCGGATTCCTTCAGGCGGCCGGGAACGGTCAGGAAGACCTCGCGCATCACCGACGAGATGAAGGGGATCACCATGATCGCCAGCACCAGGCCGGCGGTCATCATGCCGATGCCCAGCGGTGGGCCCGACAGCAGCACGCCGACCAGCGGCAGCTGGCCCAGGTTGTCGTTGATCCACGGATAGACGTGTTCGCTCAGCTGCGGCGCCAGCACGAACAGGCCCCACATGCCGTAGATGATCGAGGGGATGCCGGCCAGCAGTTCGATGGCCATGCCGACCGGGCCGCGCATCCAGGCCGGCGCCACTTCGGTCAGGAACACCGCGATGCCGAAGCTCACCGGCACCGCGATCAGCATGGCGATGCCGGCGCTGACCAGCGTGCCGAAGATCGGCACCAGCGCACCGAATTCGCGCGTGCCGACGTTCCAGTTGCTGCTGGTGAAGAAGCCGAGGCCGAAGGTCTGCAGGGCCTCGCGGCCGCCCCACAGCATCGAGACGGCGGCCGCGATCAGGGAGAACAGGACGAACAGGCCGGCGCCGGTCAGGGTCAGCCGGAACAACGTGTCGGCACGTGCGTCTTTCGCAGTGCGCACGTCCGTCAGGGAAGCGGGGAGGGCGGTGGCGTTCATGCAACCCGGGAAGTGGGGAAGGGGCGGTTGTCGCGTGAAGATCTAGTGCACGGTGGTGCGGTTACCGCGTGATGACAGCGGGCCGCCCGAGTGGACGGCCCGCCGGATGCAGCAAGGATCAGAGCGTGATCTCGGTGCCCCAGTACTGCTCGATCTGACCGACCAGTGCCGGCGGCAGCGGCACGTAGTCCAGCTCGTTCGCCTGTGCCTGGCCCTGCGCGTAGGCCCACTTGAAGAACTCCAGCGTGTGCTTGGCCTTGGTGGCGTCCTTCGGCTGCTTGTAGACCAGGATGAAGTTGGTCGCGGTGATCGGCCACGCCTGCTCGCCGGGCGCGTTGGTGATGACCAGGTTGAAGTCCTTCGCGTTCGCCCAGTCGGCGCTGGCCGCGGCGGCGGCGAAGCTTTCGGGGGTGGGCTTCACGAACTGGCCGGCCGCGTTCTGCAGCGAGGCGTACGACATGGCGTTCTGTTCGGCGTAGGCCAGTTCGACGTAGCCGATCGAACCCTTCAGCTGGCGCACGTAGGCGGCGACGCCTTCGTTGCCCTTGCCGCCGACGCCGCCCGGCCAGTTGACCGAGGTGCCTTCGCCGACCGAGCTCTTCCACGCCGGGCTGACCTTGGACAGGTAGTTGACGAAGTTGAAGGTGGTGCCCGATCCGTCGGAGCGGTGCACGGTGTTGATCTTGCCGGTAGGCAGGGCGACGCCTGGGTTCAGCGCGGCGATCGCCGGATCGTTCCAGGTGGTGATCTTGTGCAGGAAGATGTCGGCCAGCACGGTGCCGTTGAGCTTCAGTTGGCCCGGCTGCAGGCCTTCAACGTTGATGACCGGGACCACACCGCCGATGACCGACGGGAACTGCGCCAGGCCGGCCTGCGCCAGTTCCTCGGACGACAGCGGCTTGTCGGACGAGCCGAAATCGACGGTCGCGGCCTTGATCTGCGCGATACCGCCGCCGGACCCGATGGACTGGTAGTTGATCTTGGCGCCGGTGGCCTTGTTGTAGTCCGTGGACCAGCGGGCCATCAGCGGATAGATGAACGACGCGCCCGCGCCGGTCAGCTCGGCGGAGATCTTCTGCGCGCCAGCGGCGGCGGTCGGGGTCGCGTCGGTGCCGGCCGCCGCGGCGGGCGCATCGGTCTTGCCGCCGCACGCGGTGGCGAAGAGGGCGGTGGCCAGGGCCAGCGTGGCCAGGCGGGCGGTACGGACGTGCATGGGCTCTCCAGACGGGTCGTTTGTGATCCATGCTATGAAATGATGTTTTTGTTACAGCGTGATGACATCGCCATCTCGCACTGTCATGCGACGACTGGCGGGCCGTTCCCGACAACAAGCCGCGCCCGGCAAACGTGCCCAATAAAAACGGGCGGACCCGAAGGTCCGCCCGGTGATGCGGGCGTGGGAGGGACGCCGCATCGGGCCGGCACGGGGAGAGACCGTGCCGGCGGGGTGCCTCAGTACTTCAGGTTGGCTTTCCAGTAGGTCTCGATCTGCTGCACCAGTGCCGGCGGCAGCGGGACGTAGTCGAGCGACTTGGCCTGGGCGTCGCCATTGGCATAGACCCAGCGGAAGAAATCGCGTGCGTCCTTGTTGCCCTTCTTCGGTGCCTTGTACATCAGGATGAAGTTGGTGGCGGTGATCGGCCAGGACTGCGCGCCCGGGGCGTTGGTCATCACCAGGTAGAAGTCCTTCGACTTGCCCCACTCGGCGCTGGCGGCGGCGGCGGCGAAGCTCTCTTCGCTCGGCTGCACGAAGGCGCCCGAGGCGTTCTTCAGGCTGGCGTAGGACATCTTGTTCTGCAGCGCGTAGGACAGTTCGACGTAGCCGATGCCGCCCTTGATCTGCTTCACGTACGCGGCGACGCCTTCGTTGCCCTTGCCGCCCACGCCGGTCGGCCACTGCACCGTGGTGCCTTCACCGACTTTGCTCTTCCATTCCGGGCTGACCTTGGACAGGTAGTTGACGAAGTTGAAGGTGGTGCCCGAACCGTCCGAACGACGGACGACGGTGATGCGCTGCGACGGCAGGGTCACGCCCGGGTTCAGCGCGGCGATGGCCGGGTCGTTCCAGGTCTTGATGGTGCCGAGGAAGATGTTGGCCAGGGTCGGGCCGTCCAGCTTCAGCTGGCCCGGCTTCAGGCCGGCCACGTTCAGCACCGGCACCACGCCGCCGATCACCGACGGGAACTGCGCCAGGCCGTACTTGGCCAGCTCTTCCGGCTTCAGCGGGGCGTCGGACGAGCCGAAGTCCACCGTGCCGGCCTTGATCTGCGCGATACCACCGCCCGAACCGATGGACTGGTAGTTGACGCGGTTGTTGGTGGCCTTGGCGTAGTCGGCGGACCACTTGGTCATCACCGGGTACACGAACGACGCACCGGCGCCGGTCACGTCGGCGGCGAAGGCCTGCGCCGAGAAAGCCGAGGCGAGCGCCAGCAGCGCCACGCGGGATTTGATCGAATTCAACACGGAAGTCTCCTGGGAGAAGGCAGGGTGGAAGGACGGGCATGCCCGTTGGGTGGCCATTCCACGACGTTTGTGTGACAGCCCCGTGTCGCCATTGCGACAGTCCCGTGACGCTTGCCGATGGCGCGCCTGGATACACGCCGGGATGGAGGCGGGCCATGCCGGGAGCGAAGGTCGTTCCCGGGCCGCGTCGGGGTGGCGCGCGACACGCTTCTATATGTTGCGACCCGGACGGCAGCCGATACCGTGCCCCTGCACGCTTTGTCACATCATGGTCATGAAACTCACATGTGACTGCAAGATTTCACTCCCATGCTTTAGCGCATCTTTGACGGGCGCTTAATGATTTCCGAAGGTGATCTCGGAAGCGAAGCACGGCGCCCACGAAGCCCGCGCCTTTACTTCTATTCCACTCGGAGAGTCACCCATGCGTTATTCCCTCCTGGCTGCCGCGCTTGCCGTTGCGATGGGCAGCACCAGCTTTTCGGCCGCCGCCGCCGACAACCGTGACCAGCAGATCGCCGAACTGAAGGCGCAGCTGGAAGCCATGCAGACCAAACTGCTGGAACTGGAAGAGCGCAGCGACGCGCAGTCCGACGTCAACCTGGACACCGCGTCGCAGCTGGACAAGCTCAGCAACGGCTCGCCGAAGATCGACACCAAGGGCGGCGTCAAGGTGACATCGGCCGACGGCAAGTTCGAAGCCTCCGTCGGTGGCCGCATCCACTTCGACACCTATGCATTCGATCGTGACCTGGCCAGCAGCACCGGCACCACCGAGTTCCGCCGCGCGCGCCTGACCCTGTCGGGCAAGGCCTACGGTTGGGAATACAAGATGGAGAACGATTTCGGTGCCGGCGGTGGTCTCGACGGCTTCCGCGACGTCTACATCGCCAAGTCCGCGCTGGGCGGCAAGTTCACCATCGGTCACTTCAAGCCCTACCGTGCGATGGAGGAACTGACCAGCTCCAACGAGCTGCTGACCATGGAGCGTCCGTTCTCGTCCGCGACCGGCCTGTTCAGTGGTCGCCAGTTCCAGCAGGGCGTGGGCTACATGCGCGCCGGCGAGAACTACACCGCCGGCATGAGCGTGTTCAACCTGCGTGGTGCCGCCGGCACGCGCAATGAGGGCACGGGTGTCGCCGGTCGCGTGACGTTCGCGCCGATCAACACCGACAACAGCACGCTGCACTTCGGCGCGTGGTACAGCCTCGAAAACAACAACCAGGGTTCGGCCGACCTGGTCGCCACCTCCAACTACGCCGGCCGTCGCGGTCCGTCGCAGGTGATCGCCACGACGACCGGTGCCAGCCGCAATACCGTCGACGTGATGGCGGTGGAAGCCGCCGGTTCGTTCGGCCCCGCCTTCTTCCAGGCCGAATACGCCGACGCCACCTACGGCCAGCCGCTGGGCCGCGACCAGAACGTCACGACGTACTACGTGCAGGGCAGCTTCATGCTCAACGGTGGCCACAAGCCGTACAAGAGCGCCACCGGCGTGTTCGGTTCGCCCAAGGTCGCCGACAAGGGCCTGTGGGAGCTGACCGGCCGCTACGACTATGTCGAGAACGAAACGCTGAACCGCCAGGTCACCAGCTGGATCCTCGGCATGAACTACTACGTCAACCCGAACCTGCGCTTCATGTTCAACTACACGAAGGGCAAGAACGAGGCTTTTGCCAACGGTCCCGACGAGACCGGCCAGTACGCGCTGCGCACGCAGATCGCCTGGTAAGCCATTGCGGGCCCGGACGACGGGCACGGATCGCGAAGGGACATGCCATCGGCATGTCCCTTTTGCGTTGCGGTGTCGAAGGTTTATTCGTCCTCGTCGAACGGCGTCAGCCGGAACGCCGCACGCGGCGCTGCGTCGGGCTGCTTCCAGCGCGCATACACGGGGCGTGCCTGGCGGACGAAGAAGCCATGCCTGCGCAGCAGCGCTTTCTCGCCTTCGGGCAGGCAGCCTTCCAGCGAGATCGAGCGGCAGCCCAGCCGAAAGGCGCTGTCCGCGAGTACGGCCAGGCTGCGCGAAGCATCGCCCGCGGGATCGGTCTTGAAGTCGGCCACGCGCAGGGTGTCGCCGTCCTGCCGGCAGACGAACCAGGCGCACGGTTGCGTGTCGCCGTCGCGCCGGACGTAGAGGAAGCGGAAGCTCGCCAGCGGGCAGCGTGCGAATCGCCACTGCAGCGCATCGCGATCGTGCACGCCTTCCAGCGTGCCGGGGCTGGACCATGCCTGCGCGTGCACCGTTTCGTGGGGCGTGGTGCGCCAGGCGGCATGCAGGCGTCGGCCGGTCAACCGGTGAAGCCGGTCGCGCAGACGCACCAGGCGGTCGATGCCGGTGCCCAGCAGGCCGGCCAGTGCGGTGGGTAGCCGGCGCGCCAGATAGGAAGTGTGGCGCACCGCGCGCACGTAGGTGGTCATGTCGCCGACATGGACGTAACCCAGTCGCTTCACCACCGGCACCGCATTGGGGTTGGGGAAACCGTAGACCAGGTCGCCCACCTGGAGGGCCACTTCGCAGGCTGTGCGCTGCAGCAGCAACGCCGGCCCGAGCATGCGGTGTCCGGTCATGACCGCCATGTCCGCGAGCAGGCCGCCGCGGAGTGCCCTGCCGTCCAGCCGCATGTGCCGCCAGCCGACCCCCGCCGTGCCGACGATGGCCTGGCTGGGCTGGTGCACCAGCACCTGCAGCAGCGCCGCATGTGGCGCATGCCGGTAGAACCAGTCCAATTTCAGCGCACGCGCCTGGTCGTCGTGCAGGCTGGACCGCCAGACGTCGACCACGGCGTCCTGATCGCGCACGAAGTCCGCGGGCGTGATCGCGTAGGAACTGCCGTCGGCGAGCGGCGCGTTCACGCAGCGCGTTCGCCCGCGGTGTCGCCGACCGAGACCGTGCCCAGCAGGACCGGGCGCAAGTGCAGCGGCGCCGTGCTCCGGCGTTTCCTGACGATGTCGGCATAGACGGCTTCCGCCTGCTCGACCGTCGTTTCAAGCACGTGCGCGAGCTGCGCCGCCGGCACGTCGTGTTCGAGGCCCCACAACGCCAGGTCCATCGCGCGGTAGGGCAGGGCGAAGTAGAACTCGTCCTGGCCCTGTTCCAGGCTGTAGGTGTCGGTGGTCGGCTGTGCGTTGCACAGCCGCTCCGGCAGGCCGAGGTGGCGGGCCATGCCGTAGACCTGCGATTTGTAGAGATGCGCGATCGGCTTGACGTCGGCCGAGCCATCGCCATTCTTCACGAAGAAACCCTGGTCGTATTCCAGCCGGTTCGGCGTGCCCACCACCGCGTAGTGCAAGCGGTCGGCATGGAAGTATTCGATGGTCTTGCGCAGCCGCTGCTTGTAACTGGTGGCGGCCACGATGGTCAGGTACTCGTGCAGCCGGAGCTCGCGGTCGTGCATCGTGCCATCCGGCGACTGGGCGACCAGGCGGAAGCGGTTGATCGCGCCCTCGCTGCCGCCGGCGATCGCCAGCTTCATCTTCCATGTTTCGTCGTACTCGGGCAGCACGGTGCGAACGGCGGCGTCACGCGCGGCATACGCGCCAATCGCCTCCAACGCGGGCGCGATGTCGAACGTGTCCACGCCCACGCCCAGTGTCTCGGCCAGCAAGCCGGCGCGTGCAGCGCTGTCCGGGTCGGAATCGCGTTCGGGCAGGATCAGGCAGTGCACGCGCTCGCTCCCCAGCGCGCGTACCGCCAGCGCGGCGCAGACCGAGCTGTCGATGCCGCCGGAGATGGCGACCACCAGCCCCCGCCTGCGCAAGGATTGCGCCAAGGTCTCGCGCAGGCGCGCGCAGATGCGCTCGGCTTCCTGTTCGTAGTCGATGTCCAGTGCTTCCCAGCCGAATACGCTCATCCGTTTTCTCCCGTCACGCGGTCCGAGCGTCGCGCCAGCAACGCGCGCACGGCTCCGCTGTCATCCATCAGTTCACGCACGTCGTCCCATGCGCCGTCGTTGCGAAGCCGCCTCGCCATCGCCGCACCCTGGCCCAGCCCGACTTCGAACGCGAGCCAGCCGCCGGGGCGCACGAAGCGGCCGCCGTCCTGCATCAGCCGCGCCAGCAGCGACACGCCGAGCGGACCGCCATCGAACGCCAGCCGGGGCTCGTGCGCGGAGATCTCCTCCGGCATCGCCCCGACCTTCCCGCTGCTGATATACGGCGGATTGCAGAGCAGCAGGTCAACGACACCGTGGAAGGCGTCGTCGTCGAATGGCGCGAGCAGGTCGCCCGCGCGGAACTCGACACGGTCGGACAGACCCAGCAGCGCCGCATTGCGACGCGCAAGGGCCACGGCATCCTCGCTGAGGTCGGCACCGAACACGCGCAGGCCGTCGACATGGAGCGCCAGCGCCAGCGCCAGGTTGCCGGAGCCGGTGCAGACATCGATCGCGATGGCGTTACGGCCGTGCGTGGCGGCCGCGCGCGCAAGTTCGATCGCCGCGCGCCCCAGCAATTCGGTCTCGCGACGTGGGATCAGCGCTTCGGGGCCCGCCAGCAACTCCAGGCCCAGGAAGTGCTGGCGTCCGGTCAGGTGCGCCAGCGGCACGCCCGCCAGGCGCTGCGCCAACAGCGCGTCCAGCCGTTGCTCGGCATCGGCATCCAGGTCGGGCAGTACGGCGGCGGTGGCGGCGACGGCCGACAGCGGCATGCCGGCGGCTGCGGACCACAACGCCTGCAAGGTGTTTTCCGGCGTTTCCTCGGGCTTGTCGTGCGCGGTCTGCCAGTGCGCCTGGAGCGTACGCAGCCGTCGCTCGCTCGCCGCGGTCATGCCGCCTTCGAGCGCATGACGAACGACACGATCCTGTCCACCGAATCGAAATTCTCCGGCACCATCGCCGAGTCTTTCACCTGCACGGCGAAGTTCTCCTCGATCACCAGGACCAGTTCGAGCACGCCGGTGGAGTCGATCACGCCAAGATCCAGCAGCGAGGCGTCGTCGGCGAGCCTGGCCTGGTCGTTGGTGAACATCAGGTTGTTGAGGATGTGGCCGCGGATCTTCTCGCGGATGGTGGTCTCGGTCATGTTCATTCCGTTCCGGTGGCCGGCAGCGTGGTGGTCTGGGGGATGCGATCTCGGATGAAGCCGTCGTGCAGCAGCATCGTCGAGAGGATGCCGACGAAGGCCTGGTTGTCGGCGAAGCCGACAGCGCGTCCGGTGCGGCATTTTTCGAACAGCAGGCGGACCTTGCCGGCGTCGAAGCAGCCGGCATCGCGGATGCGCTCGGCCGACAACAACTCGTCGACGTAGTCGGCCGGGCGGCCGTCGCTGAAGAAGCTGCTGGCGTCCGGTGCCCGGTAGGGTTGCTTGGTGCGGCTGGCGATTTCCGCTGGCAGCAATGGCGCCAGCGCCTTGCGCAGGATGTGCTTTTCGGTCAGTCCGCGCAGCTTCCATTGCGGCGGCAGCCGGTTGGCGAACTCGATCAGCCGATGGTCGAGGAACGGGAAGCGGCCCTCGATGGAGTTGGCCATCGCGACGCGGTCGCCTTGCGAGGAGAGCAGGTACGCGGCCATCAACGACTTCGCTTCCACGTACTGGTCGCGCGCCAGCGGCGACCAGTCCTTGATGGCCGCAGGCAGTCGATCTTCGTAGAACGCGAACGGATCGAATGCACTGATGCGCGCCTGCACATCCGGCGCAAGGAAGGCGAGCGCGCGCCGCGAGGTCGTCCAGCGCGGCGCGTGCGCAAAGATCGGGCGCGGCAGGTGTTCCATGCCCTGTCCGAAGAACGTGCGGGCGAATCCCGGTGTGCCAACCGGCGAATGCTTCAGGTAGCCGTACAGGCGACCCAACAGCAAGTGACGCCATTGCGAGTCGGCGTTGCGCGCCCAGAAGCGCCGCACCTTGGCTTCCTTGAACAGGTCGTAGCCGCCGAATACCTCGTCGGCGCCTTCGCCCGTCAGTACCACCTTGTATCCCGATTGGCGCACTTTTGCGGACAGCAGCATCAGCGGCACCGGCGCCGTACGTAGCACGGGCGCTTCGGTATGCCGGATCAGGGTAGGGAACGCATCGGCGATGTCGCGGCGCGTGCAGTGCAGGGTGGTGTGGTCGGTGCCGAGATGGCGCACCATCGCCTGCTGCTGTTCCCGCTCGTCGAATTCGGCGTCTTCGAACGTCACCGAGAACGTGCGTACCGCGGCGATGCCAGCCTGTTTGACCAGTGCGACGATGCCCGAGGAATCCAGTCCGCCGCTGAGGTAGGCGCCCACCGGCACGTCCGCGCGCAGTTGCAGGCGCACCGCATCGTCGAGCAGGTCGCGCAGCTCATGCACGGCGTCGTCGAAGGAGGTGAAGGCCGGTGCGTCGCCGACGCGCGGGAACGTCCAGTCCCAGTACTGTTCGACGGTGCGGGTGCCGTCCGCCTCCACGGTCATCAGGTGACCGGGTGGCAGGCTCTCGATGCCCGAAAACAGCGTGTCCGGATCGCACGGTCCCCAGAAGGTGAACGCCTGCGCCAGGCCATCCGGATTGATCGCCGCGCATTCCGGCAACACGGCCAGCAGCGCCTTGACCTCGGAGGCGAACCACACGCGTCCGCGCACGGTGGCGTGGTACAGCGGGCGGATGCCGGCGCGATCACGCGCCAGCAGCAGCCTGCGCCGCCGTGCATCCCACAGCGCGATGGCGAACTGGCCGTTGAGCTTTTCGACGAAACGGTCGCCGTCGCGGTGGTAGAGGTGGACGATGACTTCGGTGTCGGACCGCGTGCGGAACCGGTACCCCTGCTTTTCCAGCTCGTCGCGCAATTCGACGTAGTTGAAGATCTCGCCGTTGAACACGGTCCAGACGGTCTCATGGCCGTCGTGCAGCGGCTGTTGGCCGGTGGCGAGGTCGATGATCGCCAGTCGTGCATGCGCCAGGCCGACGCCGGGCGCCAGATGCGTGCCGCTACCGTCCGGTCCGCGGTGGTGCAGCGTGCCGATCATGCGCTGCAGGGCCAGGCGATCTTCGGGAAGACCCTGTACGGCACCGGCGAAACCTGCGATTCCGCACATGCGTCAGCAACCGGCAGGGGGCGGCGCGGCGCGGGCAGTCCGTTGCAGTTGCGGGCGTGCTGGCAGTCGAGGCGTTGGCATGGCGTCGTGCGCTCTCCGGGCGCGTCGTATACGACGCCCCAAGATGGTGGTTGAAAGGTCCAGGCAGGCCGTACGCCCCGTGCTACGTCTGCTTTCGATAAGGTGAACGGACGTCAGATGACATTCCGGACAGCGAAGCCGGACGCCATCGCCCACCCGGTGCCCGTCGCGAAAGGCGTCAAGGCCGCACCGCGGCTGGTTCCGCATGCACGCTCAGCCGACGCAGCGCGTGCCTGGTGACGGCCGGAACGATGGGCGACCTTGACGGCAATCGCTGCCGCAGGCGACTCAGGCCGCGGTCTTTTCCTTGAACCGGCAGAGGTCGCGGATCACGCACTGCGGACAGTCCGGTGTGCGCGCCTTGCAGACATAGCGGCCATGCAGGATCAGCCAGTGATGGGCATCCAGCATGAACTCGGCCGGCACCACCTTCACCAGCTTGTCTTCCACCGTGCGGACGTCCTTCCCCGGCGCCAGGCCGGTGCGGTTGGCGACGCGGAAAATATGCGTGTCCACCGCGATGGTCGGTTCGCCGAAGGCCGTGTTCAACACCACGTTCGCGGTCTTGCGGCCTACGCCGGGCAGCGCTTCCAGTGCATCGCGTGAGCGCGGCACCTCGCCGTCGTGCTGGTCGAGCAGGATGCGGCAGGTGGCGATGACATTCTTGGCCTTGGCGTTGAACAGGCCGATGGTGGAGATGTATTTTTTCAGCCAGTCCTCGCCCAGTGCCAGGATCGCGGCGGGCGTGTTCGCCACCGGAAACAGTCGTCGGGTGGCCTTGTTGACGCCCACGTCCGTCGCCTGCGCGGACAGCGTGACGGCCACCAGCAGCTCGAATGGCGTGCGGTATTCCAGTTCGGTGGTCGGCCTGGGATTGAGTTCGCGCAGGCGCGAGAACAGCTCGACGACCTCGGCGCGCGCCAGCGTGGGGCCGCGCCGTGGCGCAGCCGTCACGGCTTCATCCTTTCGGCCGCCTTGGCTTTGGCGCGGGCGAGGATGGCCGCGGCGCCGGTCGGCAGGGCTGGGCGCGCTTGCTCGGCAACACCGGAAACGCCAGCCGCCTTCAACCGCTTTGCTTCGCGCTCGGCGGCACGCCCCGCCAGTCGGGCCTCGCGTTGCCGGTAACGGTCGCGCGCATCCCAGGCCAACCGCAGGCGACGCCGGACCTGCTCCACGAGGACGACCTCGTCGCCCGCACACGTGCAGGGCCGGAAGGCCATCAGTCCTGCGTCGATCGCGCCATCGATATCGCTGGCCACGAGTCGCGCGTGCAGCGCATGCGCCTGGTCACAGCAAGGGCAGGGCGTGGCGGGCATGGGAACCGACGAAGGACTCAGCGACCGGTGAAGGTCGGCTTGCGGCGCTCGATGAAAGCATGCGTGCCTTCGCGCATGTCATCGGTGGCGAACATCAGGCCGAACTGGGCGCTTTCATACTGCAGGCCTTCTTCGATGCCGCACTCGCCGCCGATGTTGACGACATCGAGCGTCGCACGCAGGGCAAGCGGCGCGGATGCGGCCAGTTGCGCGGCGATCTTCGATGTTTCGGCTTCCAGTTCTGCCGCGGGGACGACACGCGTGACGATCCCCAGTTGGAGTGCGCGCTCGGCCGTGACCGGCGCGCCCAGCAGGCACAATTCCAGCGTGGCGGAACGGCCAGCCAGGCGCAGCAGGCGCTGGCTGCCACCAAAGCCGGGGATCAGCCCCAGGTTGATTTCCGGTTGCCCGACCTTGGCGGTATCCGCGGCGACGCGCAGGTGGCAGCCCATCGCCAGTTCCAGTCCGCCGCCGAGCGCGAAACCGTTGATCATCGCGATGACCGGCTTCGGCAGCGTCTCGATGCTGCGCATCAGCTTCTGTCCGCGCAAGGAGAAGTCCCGCCCTTCGGTTGCGCGCAGGTCCGCCATTTCCGCAATGTCGGCGCCCGCCACGAACGCCTTGGAACCTGCGCCGGTCAGCACCACGACCCGCACTGACGTGTCCCGCGCGGCCTCGTCGAAGGCGATCTGCAAGGCATCCAGCGTGGCGGCGTTGAGGGCGTTCAGTTTGTCGGGACGGTTGACGGTGAAACGGCGGATGCCGGCGTCATCGGCGACAAGGACAAGGGGTTCGGACATGGGTTTTCCGCGTTGATTTGTAAAATTTGAGTGAAATTGGAACTCCGCCGACGTCGTCCTGTCAGACCTGCCTGTCGTCCAGTGGCGGTTAAGCGCCCCGGCGGCTATCCTAACGCGTCCATTCCAGACGGTATGCCGCCGTCGCCCTATCTTCGGAGAGTGTGTTGATGAAGTTGCGTTCGATTGCGGTCGCTGTTGCGGCATTCGCCATGGCCGGTAGCGCCCTGGCCCAGGACGTCTCGTCCGAGAAAGGCAAGCTGAGCTATTACTTCGGTTACGACTATGGCAACAACCTTGCCGAACTGACCGAGCGTGGCGAGCAGCTGGATATCAATTCCGTGGTGAAAGGCCTGCAGGATGCCTACGGCAAGAAGCAGCCCACGCTGACGGCCGAGCAGTTGAAGCCGGCGCTGGAAGCCTTCCAGAAGCGCGAGCAGACGCGTGCCCAGCAGGCCAAGGCGCAGTACGACAAGGTCGCGGCGGAAAACAAGACCAAGAGCGATCAGTTCATCGGTACGTTCAAGGGCCAGGCGGGCGTGAAGACCCTGCCCAGCGGTGTGGCGTACAAGGTGCTGGAGAACGGCACCGGCGCGAAGCCGACGCAGGCCAGCACGGTCGAGCTGCTGGTGTCCGGTCCGTACCCGTTCGGTCAACGTCCGGCGGAGGCCCGTCCGGCCCAGTCGATGAAAGACCTGAAGGTCAGCGCGGTCGAGATGGAAGCGATGCGTGAAGCCCTGCTGCAAATGCCGGCTGGCGCCAAGTGGGAAGTGGCACTGCCGCCGGAAAAGGCCTATGGCGCCGATCCGCGCACCGGTTTCCCGCCGAATGTCGCCGTCGTGTTCGAGATCAAGCTGGTCAGCGTCAAGTAATCCCAGCAATCGTTCCACCTTCTGCGCCGGCCTTGTGCCGGCGCAGTGCTTTTCGGGGTAGGGCGGCGTTTCCGCGTTACCCTCCGCAGGTGCCTCACGAGATGAATACCGCTTTCCGCGCCGTGCTGAGCCCTTGTACCGGCGTTTGCACGCTGGATGATGACGGGCTGTGTGAGGGCTGCCTCCGCACCACGGCCGAGATCGCACGCTGGTCGCAGATGAACGATGACGAGCGCCTTCGCCTGATGGAACACGTACTGCCCTCGCGTGAACGCGCGCGCCAGCCGCTGGAGCAGCGACTCCGCGAAGGGGGCGATCTGCGTCGCGCCTTGCACCCCTTGGATGCCGTGCCGTGTGCGGCAGGCTGGAACCATGACGACCTGATCGATCTGCTGCCGCCCGGCCCGTTGACCGAGGCCGCCGTGCTCGCCGGGTTGGTGCCGCGCGAGGAGGGCACGCAGGTCGTGCTGACGCGACGTACCGATGGACTGCGCCATCACGGTGGCCAAGTGAGTTTCCCCGGCGGTCGCATCGAGCCTTCCGATGCCGACGTGGTCGCTGCAGCACTGCGTGAGAGCCGTGAAGAAATCGCGCTGCAGGCATCGCAGGTCACGCCGCTGGGCTTCCTCGATCCCTTCACCACCATCAGCGGATTCCGCGTGGTGCCCGTCGTGGCGCTGATCGATCCGGCCTTCGTGGCGGTGCCCGAGCCGAACGAAGTGGCGGACGTGTTCGAGGTGCCGCTTGACTACCTGTTGTCGCCCGACAACCTGCGGTGTGTCGAAGTCGACTATCGCGGACGTCGTCGCGTCGTGATGGAATACGCATGGCCTGGGCAGCGCATCTGGGGCGCAACGGCGGCCATCCTGTTCAACCTGCGGCAACGGCTGGAGCAACTTGCATGAACTGGACGACCCTCGTCGACGCTGCTGCTTTGTCAAACGCCGTGGGCGATTCGGGATTGCGGCTGGTCGATGCCCGTTTCGTCATGCTCAACGCAGCGCCGGATGCGGGTCGAAAGGCCTACGCGGAATCGCATCTGCCGGGTGCCGTTTACGCCGACCTCAATCTTGATCTCTCGGATCTGTCGAAGACCGGTGAGGGCCGGCATCCCATGCCCGACAGCGGCGCATTCGCCCGCACGCTGGGTGGGTGGGGCATCGGGCCGTCGCACCAGGTGGTGGTCTACGACGCGGGCGATGGCAGCATGGCGGCCGCTCGTCTGTGGTGGTTGCTGAAGCTGCTCGGTCACGTTCGCGTCGCGGTACTCGACGGCGGTCTGGCCGCATGGCGCGCAGCGGGAGGTGAGGAAACTTCCGAAGTTCTAGCGCCGGCGCCCGTCGCGGCGTATCCGTCGCACTTCGACGCCGGCCAGCTCGTCAATGCGCCGGACATCCTCGCGCGGCTGGACGCGGACAGCGGCTGGCTCATCGATGCCCGGGCCGCCGAACGCTTCCGCGGCGATGTCGAACCCATCGATCCGGTCGCCGGGCATGTTCCCGGCGCGCTCAACCGTCCGTTCGCGCAGAACCTGCGAGACGGCCGCTTCAAGTCGGCTGACGAGCTGCGCACGGAATTGTCGGCGCTGCTGGGGAACCGCTCCCCCGCGAACACCGTGCTGATGTGCGGCTCGGGCGTGACCGCCTGCCATCTGCTGCTCGCCTTCGAACATGCGGGCCTGAAGGGCGCGCGCATCTATCCGGGTTCCTGGAGCGGGTGGGTCGCGGATCCGGCGCATCCGGTCGCGCGCGGCAACTGATCCGGCGGGCCGTCACGGCCCTGTCATCCGCACACGTCACGCTCCCGCGCTTCATTAGGGGGTGATCCGTGTTCCAGCGTTTTCTCAGCGTCGCCTGCGTGGCGGCGACATTGTCCTGCATGGCGTTTCCAGCGGCTGCCCAGGATGCGGAGGCTGAACGCCTGCGTATCCATGGGTCCAATACCGTCGGTGCCGAGGTGATGCCTCGCATCGTGACCGCCTGGCTGCGCTCCATCGGCTACACCCGTATCCAACAACGCAAGGTGCGCGACGACCGCACCGAAGTGGCTGCTGTCCGCGATGGCGAACCATTGATCGTCGAGATCGACCGCCGCGGCTCGGCCCTCGGCTTCCAGGCGTTGGTGAACGGTGAGGCCGAACTGGCGATGATGGCGCGTGCGCCCTCGGCTGCCGAACGCGACGCGGGTTGGCAGCTCGGCGACCTGTCATCGCCGGAGCAGGAGTTTTCCATCGCGCTCGATGGCCTGGCCGTGGTGGTCGACGCGCGCAATCCGATGCGTTCGATCAGTGTGGCGCAGCTGCGCGAGGTGGCCGCCGGCCGCATCCGCAACTGGGCGCAGCTCGGCGGCGCGGATGCACCGATCCACGTGCATGGTGGCCCCGTTCGTGGGGGCAGTCGCGAATTCCTCGAGCAACGCGTCATGGCCGGACAGCCCGCGGCCGCCGTCACCGCGCATCTACGCCTGTGGCAGGCCGCGCACGTCGTGGCGGATGAGCCGAATGCACTGGCGATCGTCGAGCTGACCACGCGGATTCCGCCCGGCACGCGCACGCTGGCTGTCACCGACGGTGGCGTGCCGGTGCAGCCGACGCGCCTCAACGTGGCCAGCGAGGACTATCCGCTGCTGCGCCGCTACCGCCTGTATGGCGCGCCGATGATGTCCGCGCTGGGTCGTAGCCTGGCCCTGTATGCCATCGGCCATGAGGGCCAGCGGGCCGTCGAATCAATCGGACTGCAGTCGATGATGTTGCGTCCGGCGGTGCAGTCGGGCCAGGTGCAAGGTGCTTCCAGCTATCGTGACGCCGTCGCTGGCGCGACACGTATTCCACTGGGCGTGCGTTTCAACATGGGGTCGTTGAGCTCGTTGTTCGAGAGCCGCAGTGCATCGGACATGGAACGGCTAGTCGCCTTCATGAAGTTATCGCAGAACCGGGGGCGATCGGTGGTCGTCGTGGGCTTCGCGGACCACGCGCCGGGCAATCGTCTGTTGCCGACCATGCTGAGCAACGAGCGCGCGGACATGGTCGCCGATCATCTGGTCCGGCAGGGTATTCCGGTGGCGCGGTCGGTCGGCCTGGGCGATGCGCGCCCGCTGACGACGGCAGGCGGCATCGACGCCCGTGCGCGCAACGAACGCGTCGAGGTCTGGCTACGCTGACGTTGCCTACTTTTTGAGCTTGTCCACCAGCGCCCGCAACGCGGTCTGCGTATCGGGTGCGTGCCAGGCATCGACGAAGCGCTCGAGCTGGATCAGCGCCGGATCCAGCGCCTCGACCAGATCGCGCCGGGCGAGCGTACGCGTCTGCAGCATCGGATGGTGCGGCAGGCGCAGCAGCTGCTGCAGCCACGCGATGGAGCGCGCGGTGACCTCGTCCTGGTCAACGAGTTCATCGACCAGCCCGATCTCGAGTGCGCGCTCCGCAGGCACCATCTCGCCAGCGACCAGCAGGCGTTCCGCGCGATAGGGGCCGACGACGCGACGCATCAGGCGCTGGATGCCTTCCGGCACCACCAGGCCCACCTGGGTCTCGTTGAGGCCGAGCGCGAACGGGCGTGCCGGATCCGCGCTGCGCGCCATCACCCGGTAGTCGCAGCACAGCGCCAGCACGCAGCCGCCCGCGGGTGCATGGCCGGTGAGTGCGGCCACCACCGGTACTCGCGATTCGGCCAGCGTGCGCGCCGCGCCGAAGAACGCCTGCCATGCATCGAGCAGGGCGTGGCGGTTGTCGCCGAGCGACAGCAGGTAGGGCACGTCCATGCCGGCCGAGAAGATCTTCGGATTGCCAGCCAGCACGATGCCGCGTGCTCCGTGGTCCAGCGCCGCATTGAGCGCGTCGATCAGGGCGCGGCACAGCTCGGTGTTGAGCGCATTGACCGGCGCACGCGCCAGGCGGATCTCGCGGATGTCGCCGTGGCCGGTGGTTTCGATGAGGCCCGTCATTCATCCGCTCCCTGAGGTCAGGCCGGTATCATAGGCGCATGAACCATCGTATCGAAACGCTCTGCCTGTCCGTCCTGCTGTTGACGTCCGTGGGCGCCGTCCAGGCCGCCGACTGCCTGCCCGTGGTGAAGCACGCATGGGTGCGCCTGCCGCCGGTCGCGATGCCGATGATGGCGGGCTTCGCCCGCATCGAGAATCCGTGTAAAGCGACGGTCAACATCGTTGGCGCCGAAAGCCTCGCCTTCGACGATGTGTCGTTGCACGAAACGCGCGAAGAGAATGGCGTCAGCCGCATGCGCAAGGTTGTCAATCTGCCTGTCGCACCCGGCAAGGCCATCGAATTGAAGCCGGGCGGCCTGCACCTGATGCTGCATGGCCCTTACCAGCCCCTGGCCGAAGGCGAGAAGCCGGTGATCACGTTGAAGCTGGCCGATGGCCGTTCGTTGCCCGTGGTGTTCGAGGCGCGCAAGCGCGCACCCTGATCCCGGCCGCTGTTCGGCGGCGGCTTACTCCGAAGCCGCTCGGATCGCGGCAGGCAATGCCGCGCTCTGGCCGGTCTGCGTATCCATCCAGACGACCACGACGTTGCCGTCCGAATACAGCACGCTGTCGTCCTTGGCCGATACGATGCGGTGGCCGATGGTCACGCTGCTGGTGCCCAGCCGGTCGACGTAGAGTTCGACCACGACATCGTTTGGCCACGTCAGCGGGCGCTTGTAGTTGATGTTGTTGGCGGCCACCACCGGCGCGATGCGGTCGGTCATCGACACGTCCGGCACGGTGAGCATCCAGCGCACGCGCGCCTCTTCCAGGTACGAGATGTACTTGGCGTTGTTGACGTGGCCCATGCTGTCCATGTCGCGCCAGCGCACGCTGATCGGGATCTTCGCCAGCAACTTGCGGCCGGTGTCGTGGGCGTCGCTCATCGTGCAGCCTTCTTCGTCGTGGTCTTGGTGGTCTTCGCGGGTTTCGTGGCGGACTTGCGCGGCGGCAGCACGTCGGGCTTGGCAACCGCGGCCGGCTTGATCGGCTTCGGCGCCTTGGCGGCGGGCAGCAGCTTGGCGAGGAAGCGGCCGGTATGCGAGTCCGGATGCGCCGCGATGTCTTCCGGCGTCCCCGTTGCAAGGATCTGCCCGCCGCGATGGCCGCCTTCCGGCCCCAGGTCGACGACCCAGTCCGCGGTCTTGATGACGTCCAGATTGTGCTCGATCACCACGATGGTGTTGCCGTCGTCGCGCAGCTTGTGCAGCACGGCGAGCAGGTGCTCGATGTCGTGGAAATGCAGGCCGGTCGTGGGCTCATCGAGGATGTAGAGCGTGCGGCCGGTGTCGCGGCGCGACAGTTCCTTCGACAGCTTCACGCGCTGCGCTTCGCCACCCGACAGCGTGGTCGCGCTCTGGCCCAGTTTGACGTAGCTCAAGCCCACGTCCACCAGCGTTTCCAGCTTGCGCGCGATCGACGGCACCGGCTCGAACAGGGTCAGCGCATCCTCGACGGTCATCTCCAGCACGTCGTTGATGTTGTAGCCCTTGTAGAGGATCTCCAGCGTCTCGCGGTTGTAGCGCTTGCCGTGGCAGACGTCGCAGGGCACGTACACGTCCGGCAGGAAGTGCATCTCCACCTTGATCAGGCCGTCGCCCTGGCAGGCTTCGCAGCGACCGCCACGCACGTTGAAGCTGAAACGTCCCGGCGAGTAGCCGCGTGCGCGCGCTTCCGGAACCTGTGCGTACAGCTCGCGCAGCGGAGTGAACAGTCCTGTGTACGTCGCCGGATTCGAACGCGGCGTGCGTCCGATCGGCGACTGGTCGATGTCGACGACCTTGTCGAACAGATCCAGGCCGGTGACTTCGCGATGCGGTGCCGGCTTGTGCGACGCGCCGTTGATTTCGTTGGCGGCCAGCGAGTACAGCGTGTCGTTGATCAGGGTGGATTTTCCCGAACCCGACACTCCGGTAATGCAGGTGAACAGCCCGGACGGGATATCGAGGTCGACGTCTTTCAGGTTGTTGCCAGTGGCGCCCCGCAGGTGCAGCGTCATCTTCGGGTTGGCCTTGTGGCGCGCCTTCGGCACCTCGATCTGGCGCTTGCCGGACAGGTACTGGCCGGTCAGCGAGCGCGGTGAATCCAGCAGATCCTGCAGCGTGCCCTGACCGACGATTTCGCCGCCGTGCACGCCGGCGCCGGGACCGATGTCCAGCACGTAATCCGCCAAACGGATCGCATCCTCGTCGTGCTCGACCACGATCACCGTGTTGCCGAGATCGCGCAGGCGCGTCAGCGTTCCAAGCAGTCGCTCGTTGTCGCGCTGGTGCAGGCCGATGCTGGGCTCGTCGAGTACGTACATCACGCCGACCAGACCTGCACCGATCTGCGAGGCCAAGCGGATACGCTGGGCTTCGCCGCCGGACAGTGTGTCGGCCTTGCGTTCCAGGGTCAGGTAATCCAGGCCGACGTCGACCAGGAAACCGAGGCGCTCGGCGATTTCCTTAACAATCTTCGCCGCGATCTCGCCGCGCCAGCCGGGCAGGTCGAGGCCACGGAAGAACGCGAGTGCTTCATCCACGGGCAACACGACCAGCGACGGCAGCGGACGGTCCGCGACGAACACATTGCGTGCGGACTTGTTGAGGCGCGCGCCCTGGCAGTCGGGGCAGGGGCGGTCGCTGATGTACTTCGCCAGCTCCTCGCGCACCGCCGGTGACTCCGTCTCGCGGTAGCGTCGCTCCAGGTTCGGCACGATGCCTTCGAAGCGGTGCTTGCGCTGCGTGCGGCCACCCGACTCGGTGAGGTAGGTGAAGGTGATGACCTCTTCGCCGCTGCCGTACAGCACGGCTTGCTGGACCTTCTCGGGCAGTGACTGCCACGTGGCGTCGGTGTCGAACTGGTAGTGCTTCGCCAGCGATGCGATCAGCTGGAAGTAGTACGCGTTGCGACGGTCCCAGCCGCGCACGGCACCGGCGGCCAGCGACAGCTCCGGATGCACGACCACGCGAGACGGATCGAAGAACTGCGCCACGCCCAGGCCGTCACAGGTGGGGCATGCGCCGACCGGCGAGTTGAAGGAGAACAGGCGCGGTTCCAGTTCCGGCAACGAGTAGTCGCAGACCGGGCAGGAATATTTCGACGAAAACAGCAGTGGCGCGGAGTCGGGCTGGTCCAGCGACATCACCTGCGCCATGCCATCGCCCAGCTTCAGCGCGGTCTCGAAACTTTCGGCGAGGCGCTGCTTGAGGTCCTCACGCGGACGGAAGCGATCGATCACCGCTTCGATCGTGTGCTTCTGGCGCAGCGCGAGCGGCGGCACCGCATCGATCTCGTACAGTTCGCCATCCACGCGTACGCGCACGAAGCCTTGCGCGCGCAACTGGTCAAACACCTGCGCGTGCTCGCCCTTGCGCTCGCGGATCACCGGCGCCAGCAGCATGTAGCGCTGTTCGCCATCGAGCGCCAGCACCTGGTCGACCATCTGGCTGACCGTCTGCGCTTCCAGCGGATAACCGTGGTCCGGGCAGCGCGGCAGGCCGACACGGGCATACAGCAGGCGCAGGTAGTCGTAGATCTCGGTGATCGTGCCGACGGTGGAGCGCGGGTTGTGGCTGGTCGACTTCTGCTCGATCGAGATAGCTGGCGACAGGCCTTCGATGTGGTCGACGTCTGGCTTTTCCATCACCGACAGGAACTGCCGCGCGTACGCCGACAGCGATTCGACGTAGCGGCGCTGGCCTTCGGCGTAGATGGTGTCGAACGCCAGCGACGACTTGCCGGAGCCGGACAGGCCGGTGATCACGATCAGCTTGTCGCGCGGCAGGTCGAGATCGATGTTCTTGAGATTGTGGGTACGGGCTCCGCGGATGCGGATGTAGTCCATGGCCATCGGGTGGGGGATCCGGAAAGCGAACAAGGAAGCGTAGCGGTCTGCCTAGGTGGGGGCAAATACCGCTTTTGCCAGTGCGGATGAGGGGGCAGGTGGGACGGCAGTCTGCCCCGGAGCGGGGCGCTCATCTCTCCGGGACGATTGGTAACGCCTTGATTTTCAAGGGCTGGACGGCGTGGGTGAGGGGCTCCCGCTGCCAACGACGCCAGTCTGACTTGCCATGAGGACAGGAAATGTCCGCAAAGACCGTCGCGCCGACGCGGGCGGGATGAGTCCGGGTCAGGGGCGGGTTGACCGTAACTCCATGAATCCACTAAAATTCCGCTTCTGTCCGCCCTCGATGGCAGGCAGGCTCCAGAAAATAACTACAGAAACCAAGGAATCCACATGTACGCAGTCGTAGTCACGGGCGGTAAGCAGTACCGCGTGATGAAGGGCGAGACGCTCCGCGTCGAGAAGCTCGAGGCCGAAGCCGGCAACGAGATCACCTTCGACAACATCCTGATGCTGGGCGATGGCGAGACCATCAGCCTGGGCGACGCCCTGAAGGGCGCCAGCGTGACCGCCAAGGTCGTCGGCCATGGCCGCGCCGACAAGGTCCGCATCATCAAGTTCCGCCGCCGCAAGCACCACATGAAGCGCCAGGGTCACCGGCAGCACTACACCGAAATCGAAATCACCGGCATCACCAAGTAAGGAGAAGCAGTCATGGCACACAAAAAAGGCGTAGGTTCCTCGCGCAACGGCCGCGACTCCAATCCGAAGATGCTGGGCGTCAAGGTCTTTGGTGGTCAGGCGATCGATGCGGGCAACATCATCATCCGCCAGCGCGGCACCCAGTTCCATCCGGGTCCGGGCGTCGGCCTGGGTCGCGACCACACGCTATTCGCGCTGGTCGACGGCAAGGTCGAGTTCTCGGTCAAGGGCGCCAAGAAGCGCCGCACCGTGAGCGTGGTCGCGGAAGCCTGAGGCTTCCCCACACGCCGAGCGAAGGGCCCCGCCGCGTGCGGGGCTTTTCGTTTGCGGGGCCTGTTTTGCGATCCCGCGTCCGTTCCATCCTTCCTCATCACCCCAGTCCAATCCCATGAAACTCGTAGACGAAGCAGAAATCCAGGTCGGCGCCGGCAACGGCGGCAACGGTTGCGTGGGGTTCCGCCGCGAGAAGTTCATTCCGCTGGGTGGCCCGGACGGTGGTGATGGCGGCAACGGCGGCAGCGTCTGGCTGCAGGCCGACGAAAACCTCAACACGCTGGTCGACTTCCGTCACCAGACCCAGTTCCGCGCGCAGCGTGGCGAGAACGGCATGGGCCGGCAGATGTACGGCAAGGCCGGAGAAGACCTGACCATCACGGTGCCGGTCGGCACGGTGGTGACCAACGTCAGCACCGACGAAGTGATCGGCGACCTCACGCAGCACGGCGACCGCCTGCTGGTGGCCAAGGGGGGCAAGGGCGGCTTGGGCAACATGCATTTCAAGAGCTCCATCACCCGCGCGCCGCGCAAGGCGACGCCGGGCGAGGAGGGCGAAGAGCGTCTGCTGAAGCTGGAGTTGAAGCTGCTGGCCGACGTCGGCCTGCTCGGATTCCCGAACGCCGGCAAGAGCACCTTCATCCGCGCCGTATCGGCGGCGACGCCGAAGGTGGCGGACTACCCGTTCACCACGCTGTACCCCAACCTGGGCGTGGTCAGTGTGGAAGCGCACCGCAGCTTCGTGATCGCCGACATCCCGGGTCTGATCGAGGGCGCCGCCGATGGCGCCGGCCTCGGCGCGACGTTCTTGCGCCATCTACAGCGCACGCGCATTCTGCTGCACCTGGTGGACATGGCGCCGATGGAAGGCGGTGTGGAAGACGTTGATCCGGTCGAGCAGGTCCGTGCCATCGAGCGCGAGCTGGAGAAGCACGATCCCGAACTGCTGCAGAAGCCGCGCTGGCTGGTGCTCAACAAGGCCGACCTGATGTTCGAGGACGAAGCCAAGGAGCGCGCGGACGAGATCATCGCCAGCCTCGGCTGGACCCAGCCGTGGTTCCAGGTGTCCGCCATTTCCCGCGAAGGCACCTGGCCGATCATGAAGGACGTCATGGCCTTCTTCGATCGCCAGAAGGAAGACGCCGAAGAGGCGGCCCGCGAGGGCTGAGATGAAAAACCCGCCGGAAGGCGGGTTTTTCTGTAGTGAACTCTGCTTCGTTTCCCGCTGGTCCTCCCGACGCGCAAAAAGAAACCCGCCTTTCGGCGGGTTCCCGTGTCTTCGCGTTGCGTACCGCCGTGAATCAGGCCGCTTGCAGGGCCTTGATGCGGGCGTTCAGGCGGCTCTTGTGGCGGGCAGCCTTGTTCTTGTGGATCAGGCCGCGCGAGCTCAGGCGGTCGAGGATCGGCTGGGCCGACACGAACGCAGCCTGGGCGCCGGCGGCGTCATTGGCGTCGAGCGCCTTAAGGACTTTCTTGACGGCGGTGCGCAGCATCGAACGCTGACCGGCATTGCGCGCATTGCGCACGACGGTCTGCTTGGCGCGCTTCTTGGCGGACTTGATATTGGCCACAGTGGGATTCCTGATGAATACCTGAGAGAATTCAGGGGGTGAACGGAAGACGGGTAATTGAGCCGGAAATTATGGGGCATTCAATGGGTTGCGTCAACCTGGGTCGTCCCGGGGCAAAGGGGGGGCGATGAGCGGCAAACTTCTGCGCTCTGCCGCGGTTTTCAGCTCCATGACCTTCCTGTCCCGGCTGTCCGGCCTGGTCCGGGACCAGGTCTACGCCCATGTCTTCGGCGCCAGCGCGATGATGGATGCCTTCTTCGTGGCGTTCCGCATCCCGAACTTCATGCGGCGGCTGTCGGCCGAAGGCTCGTTCTCGATGGCCTTCGTCCCCGTGCTGGCCGAGTACAAGACCACCCGCAGCGCCGACGAGGTCAAGGCCCTGGTCGACCGTGTGGCCGGCACCCTGGCCGCCGCACTGCTGGTGCTGACGGCCATCGTCATCCTGCTGGCGGGGCCGATCGCCCGCCTGATCGCGCCGAACTTCGACGACGTGCAGATGGCGATACTGACCGACCTGTTGCGGATCACGTTCCCCTACGCCCTGTTCATTTCGCTGGCCTCGCTGGCGGGGGCGATCCTCAACAGCTATCAGCGTTTCGCCATTCCGGCGCTGTCCCCGATCCTGCTGAACGTGGCGATGATCTCGGCCGCGCTGGCCGCCAAGGGCTGGTTCGACAGCTCGGTCATGGTGCTGGGGTGGGGCGTCTTCATCGCCGGCGTCCTGCAGTTGGGGTTCCAGTTGCCGTCGCTGTTCCGTCTGGGGCTGCTGCCGCGGCCCCGGCTGGATGTGGCCCATGCCGGTGTGCGCAGGATCATGACGCTGATGGTGCCCACGCTGTTTGGTTCCTCGGTGGCGCAGTTCAACCTGCTGCTGAATACCTGGGTGGCGACGTTGCTCATCAGCGGCAGCGTCAGTTGGCTGTATTACAGCGACCGACTGCTGGAGTTTCCGCTGGGCATGTTCGGCGTGGCGATCGGCACGGTGATCCTGCCGCATCTGTCCAGCCGCCATGCCGAAACCGATCCGGAAGGCTATTCGAAAGGATTGGACTGGGGCTTCCGGCTCTGCCTGCTGATCGGACTGCCGGCCTGCGCCGGCTTGATCCTGTGTGCCCAGCCGCTGTTGGCGACGCTGTTCCAGTACGGCCGGTTCGGTGCTACCGACGTGCAGATGGCCAGCTGGAGCCTGATGACGCAGTCCATCGCGGTGCCGGCGTTCCTGCTGGTGAAGGTGCTGGCGCCGGCGTTCTATTCGCGGCAGGACACCCGCACGCCCGTCAGGGCGGCGGTGGTGGCGGTGCTGACCAATGCGCTGTGCACGGTGCTGTTCTTCGCCGCCATGCTCTACGGCACCGAGCCGGGCCGGCAGGCGCTGCTGGCCAGCGGAGGCAACCTGCGGCTCGCCCTCGGTGAGGTGCAGGGCGCCCATGCGCTGCTGGCGCTGGCCATCGCCATCGCAGGCTGGGTCAACGCCCTGCAACTGGCCTGGCTGCTGCGCAAGGCCGGCGTCTACCGTCGGCAGCCGGGCTGGGCCCGGTTCCTGCGCCAGATCGTCCTGGCCACGGTGGCGATGGTCCTGGTGGTGCTGGCGTTCCGTTTCGTCTGGGTCGACTGGACGCCGTGGGCCTGGTGGGAGCGCGGCTGGCGGCTGGCGGTGATGGTCGGTGCGGGTGGCGGGCTCTATGCCGGCCTGCTGTACCTGCAGGGCGTCCGGCCGCGTGACCTGCGTGGGCATTGAGGAACGGCAGGGCCGGCTATACTTCAAGGTCTTGCAACATCCCGGATCCGCCGCCTGGCGCATCCGTCCTGACAGGAATCCATGAGCAGGCTGTTCCGTGACGTCGATGGCGGGCCTCTGTGCCCGCACGGTAGCGTGGTCTGCATCGGCGCCTTCGATGGCCTGCACCTGGGCCACCGTGCGCTGGTGCGGCATGCCGTCACGCGTGCCCGTGCGCTGGGCGTGCCGGCCGTGGTGGTGACGTTCGAACCGCTGCCGCGCGAGTTCTTCGCCAAGGACAACCCGCCGCCGCGGCTGACGCTGGCGCGGGCCAAGGTGGAAGGTCTGCTCGACCTGGGCGCCGACCACGTCGGCCTGCTGCGTTTCGACGCGAAACTCTCCGCCATGACGGCCGACGACTTCGCCTGCACCCTGCTGGCGGGTCGCCTGGGTGCGAAGGAAGTCTGGATCGGCCCCGAGTTTCGTTTCGGCCACCGCCGCGGGGGCGATCTCGCCCTGCTGCAGGCGATGGGCAGCGAGCTTGGCTTCAGCGCCGGCGAGATCGAACCCGTGCACGCGCACGGTGATCGCGTTTCCAGCACCCGCATCCGCGAGGCGCTGAGAGGCGGCGACTTCGATACCGCCGCACGGCTGCTCGGTCGGCCGTATGCGATCGGTGGCCGGGTCGTGCGCGGCAAGCAGCTCGGCCGCACGCTCGGTTTTCCCACCGCCAACCTGCGCTTCCCGAAGACGCCCGCGCTGTCCGGCATCTACGCAACCTGGGTGCACGGCGTCGGCGGCCGGCCTTGGCCTTCGGTGTCCAGCTTCGGCACGCGGCCGACCGTGGACGGCGTGGAGCCGCTGCTGGAAGCGCACCTGTTCGACTTCGCCGGCGACCTCTACGGGCGCCATCTCGATGTCGAATTCGTCGCCAAGCTGCGCGACGAACTGAAATTCCCCGATCTGCCCAGCCTCAGTGTGCAGATGCACCGCGACGCGGACGACGCGCGCGCGATCCTTTCCGAACATCAACGACGAGCAACGGCGTGAGCCAGGATTACAAAGCGACCCTCCATCTGCCCGCCACGGATTTCCCGATGCGCGGCGACCTGCCCAAGCGCGAGCCGGACACGCTGGCCCGCTGGGAAAGCCAGGGCCTGTACACGCAGCTGCGCGACAACGCCAAGGGCCGCCCGCTGTTCGTGCTGCACGACGGCCCGCCGTATGCCAACGGCGCGATCCACCTGGGCCACGCGGTCAACAAGATCCTCAAGGACATCATCGTCAAGTCGCGCTACCTGGCCGGCTTCGATGCGCCGTACATCCCGGGCTGGGATTGCCACGGCCTGCCGATCGAGATCGCCATCGAGAAGAAGTTCGGCAAGGTCGGCGTGAAGCTGGATGCGGTCGAGTTCCGGCAGAAGTGCCGCGAATACGCCGAGTCGCAGATCGAGATCCAGCGCAAGGACTTCAAGCGCCTGGGCGTGATCGGCGACTGGGACAACCCGTACAAGACGCTCGACTTCCGCTTCGAAGCCAACGAGATGCGCGCGCTGGCGAAGATCGTCGCCAACGGCCACCTGACCCGTGGCGTGAAGCCGGTGCACTGGTGCTTCGACTGCGGTTCGGCACTGGCCGAAGCCGAGATCGAATACGCCGACAAGGTGTCGCCGGCCGTCGATGTCGCGTACATCGTCCGGAACGCGCGTGAAATGGCGGCTACTGAATTTGGCTACCAACTCGATGATGGGGTCGAGGTCGCGCTGCCGATCTGGACGACAACACCGTGGACGCTGCCCGCAAGTCTTGCAGTCAGCCTCGGTGATCTTCTTGAATACGTGCTGGTTGAAGGCCCGCGTACGGCAGACGGTCGACGCAGGCTGCTTATCCTGGCAGAGGCTCTCGCACAACGGGCTCTGGCTCGCTATGGAGTGACCGATGTCGTGATCCACGGTAAAGCCTACGGCGGCGACCTGGAAAACTACGTTCTTCAACACCCATTCTACGATCGCGAAATTCCAGTGATCTTGGGCAGCCACGTGTCGGCCGAAGACGGTACCGGCGCCGTGCACACCGCGCCCGGCCACGGCCAGGAAGACTATGTCGTCAGCAAGCAGTACGGCCTGCTCGACAAGTACACCGCCGCCCAGCTCAACCCGGTCGACGGCCGCGGCGTGTACCTGCCGTCCACGCCGGCCGCGCATGGCGTCGAACTCGCCGGCCTGCATATCTGGAAGGCGAACGACACGATCATCGAGGTGCTGAAGCAGAGCGGCGCGTTGCTCGCCTTCAGCAAGCTTGATCACAGCTACCCGCACTGCTGGCGCCACAAGACGCCCATCGCGTTCCGCGCTACGCCGCAATGGTTCATCTCGATGGAGCAGGCCAACCTGCGCGCCGATGCGCTCGAGGCGATCAAGCACGTCGGCTGGTTCCCGCAGTGGGGCGAAGCCCGCATCGCCGGCATGGTGGACGGACGCCCGGACTGGACCATCTCGCGCCAGCGCACCTGGGGCGTGCCGATCGCGCTGTTCGTGCATCGCGAGACCGGCGAACCGCATCCGCGCAGCGTCGAGCTGATGCGTGCCGTCGCCGACAAGGTGGAGCAGGGCGGCGTCGACGTCTGGTACACGCTGGATGCCGCCGAGCTGCTGGGCGACGAGGCGAAGGACTACGACAAGATCACCGACATCCTCGATGTCTGGTTCGATTCCGGCGTCACCCACGAAGCGGTGCTGCTGGAACGCGGCATCCCCAAGCCGGCCGACCTCTACCTGGAAGGCTCCGACCAGCACCGTGGCTGGTTCCAGTCCTCGCTGCTGACCGGCGTGGCGATCGACAAGGCCGCACCGTACCGGCAGTGCCTCACCCACGGTTTCACTGTGGACGAGCACGGCCGCAAGATGTCGAAGTCGCTCGGCAACGGCATCGAGCCGCAGGACATCATGAAGACCCTCGGCGCCGACATCCTGCGCCTGTGGATCGCCAGCGCCGACTACAGCAACGAGATGTCGCTGTCGCAGGAAATCCTGAAGCGCAACGCCGATGCCTACCGGCGCCTGCGCAACACCGCGCGCTTCCTGCTGAGCAACCTCAATGGTTTCGATCCAGCGCGCGACCTGCTGGCGCCGGCCGACATGGTCGCGCTGGACCGCTGGATCGTGCACCGCGCCTACGAGGTGCAGGAGAAGATCAAGGCCGCGTATGACCGCTACGATTTCGCCGAGATCGTGCAGGCCCTGCTGAACTTCTGCAGCGTCGACCTGGGTTCGCTGTACCTGGACGTCACCAAGGACCGCCTGTACACGATGCGCGAGGATTCGCGCGGCCGTCGCAGCGCGCAGAGCGCGATGTTCCATATCGCCGAAGCCTTCGTGCGCTGGATCGCGCCGGTGCTCAGCTTCACCGCTGACGAGATGTGGGGCTACCTGCCCGGCGAGCGGACCGGCAACGTGCTGTTCGCCACTTGGTACGACGGCCTGGCGCCGCTGCCGGAGGGCGCCGCGCTGAACGCCGCCGACTTCGACCAGCTGCTGGCCCTGCGCGAGCAGGTCGCCAAGGTGCTGGAGCCGATGCGCGCCAACGGCCTGATCGGTGCGGCGCTGGAAGCCGAGATCGCGGTGTCGGTGAATGCCGTCACCGCCGCCAAATGGCAGCCGCTGGCCGAGGAGCTGCGCTTCTTCTTCATCAGTGGCGACGTCACCGTCAGCGAAGTCAGCGCCGACGAGACCTTCGTGCTGGCCACGCCGACCACCAAGACCAAATGCGTGCGCTGCTGGCATTACCGCGCCGATGTCGGCCAGCATGCCGCGCATCCCGAGCTGTGCGGCCGCTGCGTCGACAACATCGACGGCGCCGGCGAAAACCGGGTGTGGTTCTGATGGCCGCCGCTCCGAAACCCAATGCGCTGGTCTGGCTGCTGCTGTCGGTCATCGTCATCGTGCTCGACCAGTGGACCAAGGCCTGGGTGCTGTCCTCGCTGCCGGAGTACACCGCCATCCCGGTGATCGAGGGATTCTGGAACTGGTACCGCACCTACAACACCGGTGCGGCCTTCAGCTTCCTGGCCGATGCCGGCGGTTGGCAGCTGTGGTTCTTCACCGTGCTGGCGGTGGGCATCAGTGGCCTGCTGGGCTTCTGGCTGTCGCGCACCGCGCGCGGCGACTGGCGCCAGGCGCTGCCGTACGCGCTGGTCATCGGTGGCGCGCTGGGCAACGTCATCGACCGGCAGATCCACGGCCACGTCATCGATTTCATCCAGTGGCATTGGCGCGACTACTACTGGCCGGCGTTCAACATCGCGGACTGCGCGGTGGTGGGTGGGGCCATCGGCATCGCGCTGTTCGGGGTGTTCGACGGCAAGAAGAAAGCGTGACGTTGGCGTAGGGCGGGCCTTGGCCCGCCGCTCGATGACGCACCAGCACGGCGGGCCGAGGCCGGCCCTACGGGCTGCATCGCGGCGGTTTGCCCTCACCCCGTTCCCTTCTCCCGCAGGCGGGCGAGGGGCGCAGGTGCCAGGCGGGCTCGGTGCCGGCAGCAGATTTATCTTTTCATTTTCCCGTCTTCGGTAAGATCCGTTTCTATGGACGTCCTGCTCGCCAATCCCCGTGGTTTCTGTGCCGGTGTCGACCGCGCCATCGAGATCGTCAAGCGCGCCATCGAAACGCTGGGTGCGCCGATCTACGTGCGGCACGAAGTGGTGCACAACCGCTTCGTGGTCGACGACCTGAAGCAGCGCGGCGCAGTGTTCGTGGAAGAGCTCGATGAAGTGCCGGACGGGGCCACCGTCATCTTCAGCGCGCACGGCGTGTCCAAGGCGGTGCGCAACGAAGCGGACCGGCGCGGGCTGAAGGTGTTCGACGCCACCTGCCCGCTGGTCACCAAGGTCCACTTCGAAGTGGCCCGCCACTGCCGCGCTGGCCGCGACGTGGTGCTGATCGGCCACGCCGGCCACCCCGAGGTGGAAGGCACGATGGGGCAATGGAGCCGCGAAGGCGGCAGCGGGAACATCTACCTCGTCGAAGACATCGACGGCGTCGCCGCGCTGGACGTCAGCCAGCCGGACAACCTGTTCTACACCACCCAGACCACGCTGTCGGTCGACGACACGGTCGGCATCATCCATGCGTTGCAGCAGCGCTTTCCGGCCATCCAGGGGCCGAAGAACGACGACATCTGCTACGCCACCCAGAACCGCCAGGACGCCGTGCGCGACCTGGCCAGGCAGTGCGACCTGGTGCTGGTGGTCGGCTCGCCGAACAGCTCCAACTCCAACCGCCTGCGCGAGCTGGCCGAGCGCGACGGCGTGGAGTCGTACCTGATCGACGGTGCGCATGAGATCGACCCGCGCTGGATCGACGGCAAGCAGCGCGTCGGCGTCACCGCCGGCGCGTCCGCCCCCGACGTGCTGATCGACGGCGTCATCCAGCGCCTGCGCGACCTCGGCGCGGGCGGCATCAGCGAGCTCGATGGCGAACCCGAGAGCATGGTGTTCGCCCTGCCGAAGGAACTGCGGCTGCGGCTGGTCAGCTGAGCCCGCGCGTCGTCATCGAATAGCGAACGGTATCGCCATGTCCGAATGCTGCGGGTGCGGGAAGGTCGTCGACGTCGCCGCATTGCAGGCGAAGCAGCGCCGCGTGCTGACGTGGGTGCTGGCGATCAACCTGGCCACGTTCGCGATGATGGCGTTCGCTGCGTGGCGGTCGCATTCCTCCTCGTTGCTGTCGGGCAGCCTGGACAACCTGGGCGATGCATTGACCTACGCCATCAGCCTGGCGGTGGTCGGCGCGTCGATGCGGGCCAAGGCGAAGGTGGCCTTCTTCAAGGGCTTGCTGATACTGGGCGCCGCCGTTGCGGTGGGTGTGCAGATCGCATGGCGATTGGCCAACCCCGCGGTGCCGTTGTTCGAAGGCATGGGCATCGCCGCCGCATTGAATCTCGCGGCCAATGGCGCGTGCCTCTGGTTGCTGATGCCGTACCGCAGCGGCGACGTCAACATGGCGTCGGCCTGGGAGTGCTCGCGCAACGACATCGCCGAAGGGTGCGCGGTGCTGCTGGCCGCGGCGCTGGTGGGGCTGTTCGGTGCGGGCTGGCCGGACCTGCTGGTCGCGGCTGCGTTGCTGGTGATGTTCCTGCGCTCGTCCGCGCGCGTGCTGCGTGCGGCGTGGCGCGAACTGCAGGCGCAGCGCGTCGCGCAGACAGGGTCAGCACGCTGATCAGGGCGGCCTGAGGCAGGCCGGACGCAAAGCTGGGACTGGCGGCGTCTTGTCCACGCATGAGGAATCGTGGATGGCTTTCCGGATGCTGCGACATTCCGCAGCCATGCGCGCCATCGGGCCGCCACCCCTGAGTTCCAGTTGCTGTTCGATGCATGCGATGTCCTGTGCATCGCGCCCATCGCGAATATCCCCTCGCGACGTCACGCATACGAGCGTAAGTGCGGCGTCCGGCGATACGCGTCTCATGCAACGGCAAGGGCGCATCAGCTCACAGGGGATAGTGCATGAAACGTCTAACCACTTTGCCGACCATGGCAACGCACGGGCATGCCGCATGCCCGTCGCAGCCGGCACGCGTGCGCGCGCAAGGCGCGACGTCATGAGGCTTACCGCGTACCGCATGCTGGCCATGGCCGCGTTGGCGGGCATCGCCGGGCCGGCGCTGGCGCAGCAATGCGGTTTCGGCACGTACCAATCGTTCGCCGCCCTCAACGGACAAGCCGGCTCCAGCGAGACGGTGATCAATGGCAACAACGTCTATGTGGGCAGGTCCCGCGTGCAGGTGGACAACACCACCTTCGGCAACGGCACGATCACCACCGACGACATCAGCGACAACCATTACACCGGTGAGCCGGGCATCCGCATCGGCCACAGTTCCGGCGACACCGGCAGTGAAGCCAACCGCATCCAGACCACGTTGCATTTCCGCAATCCCGACAACCTCAGCCAGTATCTGCCCGTCGGCAACCTGAGCTTCCGCCTGCACGATGTGGATGCGGGCGACCGGGTGCGGGTGAATGCCTACGACCAGAACGGCGCCCTCATCACGCTGACGTCGTCGATGTATTCGTTCTATGCGAATACGCTGTTGTCCTTCGCGGGGTCCAACCTGTTCCAGGCGCCCGACGGGAGCACCGACGCGCTGAGCAACGGACGACGGGGCACGGTGGACATCGACCTGGCCGGCTACCAGGTGTCGCGGATCGAATTCCGCTACTGGGACCCCAACGCGAATGGCACGTACACCATCGCGCAGATGTCCGGCTGCAGCGTGCCGCTCACGCTGTACAAGACCACCAACCCGAGTCCGGGCGGAGCCTTCAGCTTCACCTTGGCCAATACGAGGGTCACGACCGGCACGGTGACCACGTCGTCGGCCGGCACGCCGACCCAGGTCGATGGCGATACCGACGCCGGCATGCAGTCGTTCACCGTGGCCGCGCCGGGCAGTGCCGTCAGCATCTCCGAAAGCAGCCTGCCTGTGGGTTGGACGCTGGTGAATGCGGTCTGCAGCAATGCGGCCGGTGCCACGGTGGGCAGCCGCAGCGGCACCACGTACACGATTCCCGGCGCTGGTACCGCAGCGGGTGCGTCGTTGACATGCACCTTCACCAACGCACGCACGACGCTGCGCCTGCAGAAGGCGTTGCCCGGTGGCCGCGTGCAGGCGGCCGACCAGTTCACCCTGTCCATCGCCGGCGTGGGCGCTCCGGCAGCGGTGACCACCACCGGCAACGGCACCATGGCCAGCGGCCTGCTGACGCACGCCTCGCCCACGGCAGGCAGTACCTACACGCTGTCCGAATCGGCGGCGGGTGGTGCGGTGCTGGGCAACTACACCACCAGCTATGCATGCACCAACACGCGGTCGGGCGGGCAGGCGCCGAGTGGCATCGGCACGACCTTCAACGTGGTGCCCGTGGCAGGCGACGACCTCACCTGCACCTTCAGCAATACGCCGCGTCCGCGGGTGACGATCCGCAAGACCAGCGTGAACGGCATCAATAGTTTCACTTTCAGTGGCAGCAACGGCATCGCGAACCAGACGCTGGTCACCACCGTCGCCGGCACACCGGTCAGTGGCGCGGTGCAGGTGCTGACGGCAGCCAACACCGCCACCACGATTACTGAAGGCACGCTGCCGCCGAACTATCTGCTCACCGACATCACCTGCGCGGGCCTGCCGAACCTGGCCTCGCGACAGGTCGTCCTGAATGCAGCGGCCACCGTGGCGGGTGCGAACGTCATCTGCACCTTCACCAACACGCTGCAGCAGGCGGACATCCAGGTGCAGAAGACGGCGACGCCGAACCCCACCCTCAGCGGAGGCGTGGTGACCTACACACTGCTGGTCACCAACAACGGCCCGGTGGCGGCCCCGGGGACGGTGGTGACCGACACGCCCGGTCCCGGGCTGAACTGCACCACGCCGAGCACCACGTTCACCTGCGCGGCCACGGGCGGTGCGGCGTGCCCCTCCGCCACCGTGCCCGTCTCCACGCTGCTGGGCACCGGCATGGTGATCCCCACGTTGCCCGTGAATGGGCAGGTCACGGCGACGCTGCAATGCATGGTGACGGCCACCGGACAGCCCTGAGTTTTCCCGTCGCTTGCACGATGGAAGAAGCCCCGCCATGCGGGGCTTTCTTTTACCTTCGCGCATCCCATCGAGATGGGATGGCGACGCGCCATCGTGCGGTAACCACCGCAGCGTGACGCATGCAGAGACGCGACCGTTCCGGCGCCGTCGGATGCCCTGCCGTGCGTGTTGCAGGTGCTGACACATTTGCCTGCGATGCGGGCACGAATGCGAGTGAGGCCTACGTCGAACTTCTGCACACGACGTGGTGCAAGTGCGCGATGCACGTCCTGCCGGGTTGCGGGATGGCGAGGTGTCTGTGCGTGGCGATGGTGGGGTCGCAGGCATCTGCCGGGTGCCGTGGCGGGTAGTGGGACGCGACGCTCCATTGGACACACCGCTGGCTTGTGCGATCGACGCACGGGCTTCGCCCTCCCAGCAAGGAACGTTCGTGAAGATGCCTTTCGCCATCGCGTTGTCGATCCCCGTGAGCGCACGCATGCGCCATGCCACGCGAACCACACTGCGTTGCGTGATGGCATGGCTGGCGGGTGTGGCGCTGTGGTGCGGCATGGCCGCGGCGTCGGCGCAGGTGGTGCTGGAATCGGCGGACAACACCACGCTGGCCGGCAGCGGTCCCGCTGGCAATGGTCCCGATCCGAACCCGCAGGTGGTGACGCTGCGCCACAACACCGACAACCCCGCCGGCAACACGCTGGTGGCGCGCACGCCGGCCGTCACGGTGACCTATAGCCTCGTCAACCAGCAATTCACTGGGCTGACCGCTGCGGAGAGCTTCCCGGCCAGCACCGGTGGCAATGCAGTGTTCTTCGGCGGTACGGCCTATCTCACGGGCAACGCACCGGCGCCCGATCTGAAGTACGTCACGATGCTCGGGAGCGGCGCCACGGCCAACCTGTTCTCGTCGGTTGCGGCAATGACGGGGCAAGGCATCTCCACCGAGAACGCGGCCGTGCGCCTCACCCTGGGCACCAATGCAATCGCGGTACGGCAGCCGTCGACGCCGACCACGGCCCGTGTCCGCATGGCGGATATGGTGCTTACGTTCAGTGTGCCGGTCGACAACCCGATCCTCCACATCAACGGCATGGGGGGGCAAGGGTCGGCGCCAGGTTTGCCAGGAGGAGGGAGTGCGGTTCCACTCGGGCTGGCCGCTGAATTCGACATGCTCACCCCGGGCGTCACCCTGACCCGACTGTCCGGCAACAGTGTCTTCGCGATATCGGGAAACCAGATCAGCAACACGGCAACGCGGTTTGAATCACAGTGCACGGGTGCGGCAGGCTGCGGATCCGTCCGTGTCAACGGGACCGCGATCAGCACACTGACGTTGCGCGTCTTCGTGCGTGGCGACGGTTACGCCCCCACGTGGTGGGAACTGCCCGACTCATTCAACGCCGATGTACTGAGAATCGGTGTATCCGTGATGGAGCCCACGCCCACCGTCACCGTCCGCAAGACCAGCACCGGCGGCGTCGGCACGTTCACCTTCTCCGGTACCAACGGCTACACCGCCACCAGCGTCACCACGACCACGACGGGTACGCCGGTGGACGGTGCCATCCGCACGTTGAGCGCCGCCGAGACCGTCACGGCCATCACCGAGGACACGACGCCCGGCTATCGCCTCACCGGCATCACGTGCACCGGGCTGGGAACGGGCGGAACCGCCACCGTCAGCGGCCTCGCCGCGGCCGGTGTGGAAGGCGGTGGCACCGTGACCCTCAATGCGGCGGCCACGGCGCTGCGCAGCAACATCGTCTGCACCTTCGCCAACGAGAAGTTGCCCGTCATCCGCCTGCGCAAGTCGCTGCCGAACGGGCGCGCGGTAGCCGCAGACCAGTTCACGCTGAACATCGGCGTTGGCGCCACCGCGCAGCAGTCGGCGACCACGACCGGGTCGAACAACACTCCGACGCAGGTCGCCACGTTGGGTGCCGCCGCCGTGGGCACGGCATACAGGCTGTGGGAAACCGGCGCCAATGGCGCCCTGCTGGCGAACTACGACATCACCTACAGCTGCACCAACACCCGTGCCGGCGGGCAGACGCCCGTGGTGAAGAGCGCCGCATCGAATCCCGTCGCGAGCGGCGGGGTCATCACCTTCACCCTGGTGGTGACCAACCATGGGCCGACTGCGGCCGGTGGCGCGGTGTTGAAGGACACGCCCGGCGCGGGCCTGGATTGCACCACGCCCAGCACGACGTTCACCTGCGCGGCCACCGGTGGCGCGACGTGCTCGTCCGCCACGGTGCCGGTGGCGACGTTGCTCGGCACCGGCATGACGATTCCCACCTTGCCCTCCGGCGGACAGGTCACCGCGACGTTGCGGTGCACCGCGACGGCGACGGGGTTGCCGTGAGTCGGGCTGTCCAGGAGAGAGCGGCGGGGCGATGGACGAAGGCGCTCCGTCGGCCACCTTTCTAGCCCGTGTGGTCGACGCGCGCGCTTCGCCCTTCCCGCGAGGAATGTCCGTGAACCTGCCTGCCGCCATCGCGTTGTCGACCCCCGTGCGCGCTGCCACGCGCCGCGCCGCACGGATATCGCGGTGCAGCGTGGCGACCTGGCTGGTCGGCGTGGCGCTGTGGTGCGGCATGGCCGCGGCATCGGCCCAGGTGGTGCTGGAATCGGCGGACAACACCGCGCTGGCCGGCAGCGGTCCCGCAGGCAACGGACCGGACGCCGGCCCGCAGGTAGTGACGCTGCGGCACAACACCGACAACCCCACCGGCAACACGATGGTGGCGCGCACGCCGGCCGTGACGGTCACCTACAGCCTCATCAACCAGCAGTTCAGTTACCTGACGGCAGCGGACAGCTACCCGGCCAGCACGGGTGGCAATGCCGTGTTCTTCGGTGGCACGACGGCGTATTACGGCAACGAACCGGCGCCGGAGGTGAAGTACAGCACGCTGGTTCCGAACGACGAGCCCGACCTGTTTTCGTCCGCGGGCGCACCGGCGGGGCAGGGCATCTCCGCAGCGAACGCGGGCGTCCGCGTCTTCGTGAGCAGCAACGCGATCGCGGTGCGGGCTCGGTCGACCTCCACGAGGGCGCGCGTCCAGATGGCAGATCTGGTGCTCACGTTCAGTGCGCCGGTCGACAACCCGATCCTCCACATTCATGGCATGGGGGAACGCGTACTGGCCTCCAGGGTGATTGGGGCAGGGGGGGTTACCCCGCTCGGCGTGACGGCCGAGTTCGATCTGCTCACCGCCGGGGTCACCCTGACCCGCCTGTCCGGCAACAGTATCTTCACGGTGTCGGGAAACCAGATCACCAATGGCGCCACCAGGTTCGATATCGCGTGCTCGAATGAAGGCGCGTGCGGATCGGTCCGCGTCAACGGCACGGCGATCAGCACGCTGACCTTGCGTGTCTTCCTGCGCGGCGACGGCTATGGCCCCAACTGGTGGCAGCTGGCGGACACGTTCAACGGGAATGTCGTGAAGGTGGGCGTCTCGGTGCTGGACCCCGCGCCCACGGTCACCGTGCGCAAGACCAGCACGGGCGGCGTCGGTACCTTCACCTTCACGGGTAACAATGGCTACACCGCCACCAGTGTGACCACGGCTACTGCAGGCACGCCTGTGGACGGCACCACGCGCACGCTGGCGGCGGCCGCGACGGCCACGTCCATCACCGAGGGCATCACGCCCGGTTATCGCCTGGCCGGCATCACCTGCACCGGCCTGGGAACAGGAACCGCCACGGTCAGCGGCCTGGCGGCCGCCGGTGTGGAAGGCGGTGGCACCGTGACGCTCAACGCGGCGGCCACGGCGATGGGGGGCAAGATCGTGTGCACGTTCGCCAACGAGAAGTTGCCGGTCATCCGCCTGCGCAAGACGCTGCCGAACGGGCGCGCGGTAGCCGCAGACCAGTTCACGCTGAACATCGGCACCGGCAGCACTGCGCTGCAGTCGACGACCACGGCCGGCTCCAGCAACACCCCGACGCAGGTCGCCACGCTGACCGCCGCCGTCGACACGGCGTATGCGCTATGGGAGACCGGCGCCAACGGCGCGCTGCTGGCGAACTACGACACCACCTACCGCTGCACCAACACCCGTGCCGGTGGCCAGGCGCCCAGCGGCAGCGCTGCCACGTTCAACGTGACGCCGGCAGCCGGCGACGACCTGACCTGCGTCTTCAGCAACGCCGCGCGTCTGGCGGATATCGAGGTGGTGAAGACCGCCGCATCGAATCCCGTCGTGAGCGGAGCGGTCGTTGTCTTCACGCTGGTGGTGACCAACCACGGACCGGCGGCCGCCGGTGGTGCGGTGCTGAAGGACACGCCAGGTGCCGGTCTGGACTGCACCACGCCCAGTTCGACCTTCACCTGTGCGGCCACCGGTGGTGCGGTGTGTTCGTCCGCGACTGTGCCGGTGTCCACCTTGCTCGGCACCGGCATGACGATTCCGACGCTGCCCGCCGGCGGACAGGTGACGGCGACCCTGCAGTGCAGGGTGACGGCCACCGGCGTGCCCTGATCCGGGCGGCTGCTCGGCATCGTCATCAAGGCCGTTTTCCTCGCTGCCAGGCCTTCGAGCTTCGATGGCGCACCACGCTGGTTCGTCGTCGAGGCAAAAAGCCTTGCGGCCAGACCAAACAGCCTCGACGCCGAGGCAAATAGCTTTGTCGACTCAGCTAAACGCTTCGACATCGAAGCAAATTGGCTTGTCGTCTCACCTAAAAGGCTCGCGTTCGAGGCAAATTGCCTTGCCGGCAGCCCGAAACGCCTTGCGAGCGAGGCTATTTGCCTCGTCGTCTCACCTCAATGCCGTGCGCGCGCACCTTTCTGGTTCGCTTTCTCACAGAAGACGGTGGCTGGCGAACATCCGTCGTGCGGGAGGGGCGATGACGCCGGGGCAATTCCGCATCCGATAGACTGGGTTCAACAGCGTGCCGCCTCGGCACCGACAACGAAAGGTCGTACTGAATGACTAAGCCAACCCTCGATTCCATCGCGTCGGCCAAGGCCAGGCTGGAAGCAGAACTCCGCCAACTGGAAGAACAGGAAGTCCAGCTACGGCAGCAGCAATCGGCCGACGCGTATTCCGAGGTCATGGGATTGCTGGCGCAGTACGGTGGTTTGTTCACACCGAGGCAGAAGGCCGAGATCGTCACCGCGGTGGGGGCGAGCAGTCCCGGCCGATCCAAGAAGGCTGTAGCGACCAAGGAAGTCGCGCCGAAGTATTGGCTGCCACACACGCAGGAAACGTGGACGGGTCGAGGTCGCCCGCCTCGTGCGTTCGCCGCGTGGGAAGGCACGGCCGCCTACAAGGAATGGAAGGCACGCCATCCAGACGAGAAGTTCCCGAAGTTCCCGGGATAACGCGCGCATGAGTGAGCCGCGCGATGGCGTGTATCGCGCGCTGGTCCACAGCAGCGATGGTCCGGCAGAAGGTCCGCTGCAGTGATTGTCCGTCCCGCTATCGCGCATCCACCGCGACGTGGATTTTTCCGTCGACGAGGGTGATGCGCAGGGCGTCCAGCCCCGTGATGTTGACCACGTGGTCCGGCTGCCCCTCGAAACGCGGGCCGACACTGAGCACGCGGGCGCCTGCGGCGACACCGGCAAGAATGCCGGCCGGTGCGTCTTCCAGCACACCGCATGCAGCGATCGGAACACCCAGCCGTTGTGCGCCCAGCAGGTAGCAGGCGGGGTCAGGTTTGCCGACGGTGACGTCGTCTGCATACACGCCGAACGCGGGCAGGTCGAAGCCAGCGGCGTGCATGCGCGTACGCGCCAGGCCGCGGCTCGCGGAGGTCACCAGCGACCAGGCGGTTGAAGGCAACGCAGCCAGCAGGGTGGCGGCACCGGCATGGGCCACGATGCCGTCGGTCGCGTGGGTCTCCTGCGTCTCCAATGCGTGGGCGAGGCGGCGGCTGTCGGGGGTATCGCTCAGCGCGTCGGTCACGCTGTCCACCGTGCGCCGGCCGTGCGAGCCCGCGATGAAGGCCGCGAAGTCCAGCCCGTGCTCACGGCAGAACCGTTCCCAGACCTTTTCCACCAGCGTCGTCGAATCCACCAGCGTGCCATCCATGTCGATCAGCAAGGCATCGAAGACGAAGTGCATGTGGGCGCGATCCGGCGGGGGGGGGGGAACGTTCGATGTTACGCGACGGCCATGGCGGCTTACTTGCCGTCATCGGTCGTTCCGTATCAGCCCGTGCGACGGCGTCCGGCGATCTTCTCCGCCTCGATTCGAGGGGATGACCGATGACGCAGCTGCACTGGATGGCATTGAAGCTGTACCTGCCGACGCTGGGGTGCCTGCTGCTGGCGTTCGCGTCCACCTGGCTGCTGACGAGCCTGGCGCCTGCGACACTCGCCCACCCGCTCGGTGACGTGCTGCGCTGGATTCCCTATGGACTGCTGGGACTGGCCGCCGTGCTGGGCCTCGTCGCGAGTGCGCATCTGCTGCGCTGGGAAACCGGTGATGCACTGATCTGCGGGTGCGGTGGCTTGCTGGGTGGGGAGCGGCAGGGACGCTTCGGGGGCTATCGGACGTGTGCGA
>NZ_LSIF01000055.1 GCF_001556105.1 Pseudoxanthomonas mexicana
GGAGGAGGGGGGGCATTGGCCGGCGGGGGCGCCGAGACGGCCTCTTGTGCCCTGATTGGGCGATCCCGTGCTCTCATCCGGCTGCCGGTCACGGAGATGCGATCGAGTGACAGGGTCTCCTCCGTCTTGCTGGCCGCGTCCCGTCGCGCTTCGTCGTACAGGACGCGCTGCTCTTGCTCCTGCTGCGTAGCAGCGCGGTATTGCATGCGTTCGCGGGCAGCGGTGTCCGATGCCGCCGTCGCCGGGGGCGAATCGGAATGGCGGTCGACGTCGGCAGGCAGTGCTTGGAGCACGGCTTCGGGCGCGGGTGCGGCAGGCGGGCTGGGAGGTGCAGGACTCAGCGCGAGCGGGCTGCGCTTGGGCGCAGGCGCCTGGCGCGCGGCGGCCTCCGCATTCTGGCGCGCAGGTCCCGGTGACGTGGCCGTGCTCCCGGCGGAGGGAGGTGGCGAGATCCTGGCTTGCATCGGTGGAAGCGCTTCGTCAGCCGCCACGGCAGGCGGTGGGGAAATGTCGGCTGGTATCGGGGCCGCCGCGTCCGCCGCCGCGACGTCCGCGTCTTCGGCGGCCACGCTGAACGAGGGTTCGGCCTCCATCGGCACTTCGCTGGCCACCGGCATTTCATGGGTCGGACGGAGTTGCCAGGCGATACCGGCCGCCAACAGGACCGACGCCGCCACGCCCATGCCGACCGGCCAACGCCGGCGGGAGGTCGGTACCTGGCCGATCCTTGCGGGCGCGTCCTCCACGGCCGCCCGCGCGGCACCGAGGATGCGTGCATCCAGCTCGGGCGACGGGCCACCGTGCGGCCCCAGTCGCGACAACGACTGCGCGAGCGCGCGCTCTTCGGGGGTCAGGGGTTCGTGGGGCATGCTCATTCGTTCAATCTCGTCCGCAGCCGGTCCATCGCATAGCGCAGGCGCGATTTCACGGTTTCCCGGCCGACGCCGGTGATCTCGCCGATCTCCTCCAGGGTCAGTTCCTGCTCCAGCCGCAACAGCAGCACTTCGCGCTGCTCCGGCGGCAACTCATCCATGGCCAGCTGCAGCCGCCGCCGCTGCTCGAACTCGGAGAGCTGGCGCTCCGGCGTATCCAGGTCCGGGACGCGTGCGGTGCGCTCGTCCGCGTCGGCGGGGGCGGCGGGCCGATGCTTCAATGCGCGCCAATGGTCGTTCAGGCGATTGTGCGCGATCCGGTACAGCCACGTACCGAACGCGGCTTCCGGTTTCCAGTCCTGGCGCGCCGTGATCACGCGCTGCCAGGTGTCCTGGAAGAACTCGTCGGCCAGCGCGGCATCGCGCAGGTGCCGTAGCAGGAACCGATACAGCGGCCCGCGATGGCGTGCATACAGCTGCTCGAACGACGACGCATCGCCAGCGGCGTAAGCCAGCATCAGGGTCTCGTCGGCGGGTTCTGCGAGGTCGTTCACTGCCGCCAGCGTAAGCGGTCCCCGCGTGTCCGTGAAGCTGGCCCGTCGCACGACCGCCGGCGCGTTCATCCATGCGTCGCCGCACAGGAACATGCGGGGAGCGGCGCGAGCGGCTGGGGCAGTGACGGTGGACACGTGAAGCGCAAACGGTCCAGCGGGATTGGAGGGGTTGGCGCGGGCGTTTCCGTTCAGGGGGCGGCAGGCGGTATGCTCGCTGCGGGGGACTTCCGGATACCGCCTTCCGACTCGGTCGGATCACGACCATGCCTACGCCATCGATCAGCGCCGACAGCCCGGCCAGCGCGGACGCCTCCCCGGCGGAACATATCGCGCGGGTCCTGTGTGGGTTGCTGCCGCCCGGCGCGGAACTGGCCGTGTGCTGGCGCGACTGGGCGCTGGGCAACGGCAGCGGCGCCACGCCGGGCGCACCGGCGGCGTTGCGCCGACGCGCCGAGCACGCGCTCGCTGATGTCGCGGTGGAACACGATGGCCCCGAACTGCGTGTGCATGCCTGGGACAATGCCGATGGCAACGCCCGCGTGTCGCTGGCGCTGGCCGTGCCGCAAGGACTGGCGAGCGCGGACGAAACGGCGTGGGTGACGCTGGCGCGTACGCTGCTGGTGACCTCGCTGGATGCCTCGCGGGCGCAGGCGCGCGTGGTGTCGCTGGAGAAGTCCAAGCGCCTGCAGCAGGCGCTATACGAGATCGCCGACCTGGCCGGCGCCGACCTGGAGATGCCGGAGATGCTCCGCCGCATCCACGCGGTGGTGAACTCGCTGATGTACGCGGAGAACTGCTACATCGTCCTGTACGACGACCAGCGCCGCAGCGTGCGCTTCCTCTACTTCGCCGACCAGCGCGACCCCTACATCGCCGAGCCCGAGCGCGAGTTCGGCGAAGAGGAGATGGTCAACAGCATGACCTTCGCGCTGCTGCGCCACGGCCAGCCGCTGCGTGGGCCGTCGGCGGTGATCCGGCAGAAGCTGGGCGTGGTGCGCGATCCCTCGCACGGCCCGGACAGCCTGGACTGGCTGGGCGTGCCGATGCGCCGCGACGACCGTGTCTGCGGCGCCATCGTCGTGCAGAGCTACGACACGCCCGCCAGTTATGCCGACGAGGACCGTGCGCTGCTGGGCTATGTGGCGCAGCACATCCTCACCGCGCTCGATCGCAAGCATGCGCATGTCGAACTGGAGCACCGCGTGGCGGTGCGTACGCGCGAGCTGCAGCTCGCCAACCGTGAGCTGCAGGCCGAGATCATCGAGCGCAAGCGCGCCGAAAAGCTGCAGCGCGCACTGTTCCGCATCACCGACCTGGCCATCACGTCGGAAAACCTCGAACGCTTCTATGCCGACGTGCACGTGGTGGTCGACGAACTGATCAACGCACGGAATTTCTACATCGCGCTGGTGTCCGACGATGGCGAGGACCTGAATTTCCCGTATTCGATCGACGAGCGTGACCCGATGCGCCAGACGCGGCGCATGACCAACGGTCTCACCGAGTACGTCATCGAGGCCGGTCGTCCGCTGCTGGCGGACCGCGAGGTGATCGGCCAGCTGGCCGAAGCGGGCAAGGTGCTCCAGCATGGCCCGCCCGCTTACAGCTGGCTGGGCGTTCCCCTGTTCCGCGGCGAGGATGTCGTCGGTGCCGTGGTCGTGCAGAGCTATTCCGAAGACGTGAAGTTCACCTCGCACGACCAGAACCTGCTGACGTTCGTGGCCCACCACATCGGCAATGGCCTGGACCGGCAGCGTGCGCAGGAACGCCTGCGCAACGCGCATGCCGGGCTGGAACGCCGCGTCGACGAACGCACGCGCGAACTCGCCGAGGCGAACCTGCAGCTACGCGGGCAGATCGGCGAGCGGTTGCGCATCGAGCAGCAGTTGACGCACCAGGCCACGCACGATGCGCTGACCGGGCTGCCCAATCGTCCGCACCTGCTGGATCGCCTGGCCGCCTCCATCGAGCGTGCGCGGCACGGCGACGGGCAGGCGTTCGCGGTGTTGTTCCTCGACCTGGACCGCTTCAAGCTGGTCAACGACAGCATGGGCCACGCCGCCGGCGACGAGCTGCTGGTGGAAGTCGCGCGGCGCATCACCATGAGCGTGCGCGACGAGGACGTGGTGTCGCGCCTGGGCGGCGACGAGTTCGCGCTGCTGGTGGAGTACGCCGAAGGCGTCGAGAACGTGCGCGATTTCGCCCAGCGCCTGCTCGCCGTGCTCGGCTTGCCGATGTGGGTGGCGGGGCGCGAACTGTTTCCCTCGGCCAGCCTTGGCATCGCGGTCTGGCATCCGCGCTACCGCAACGGCGACGAACTGCTGCGCGATGCCGACGCGGCGATGTACCGCGCGAAAGAGCAGGGCCGCGACCGCTGCGCCATGTTCGACGAAGTCATGCGCGAGGCGGCGGTGCAGAGCCTCGACCTCGAAGCCGATCTGCGCCGGGCGATCAACCATCGCGACTTCCTGCCGTTCTACCAGCCGATCCGCCGGATGGACGATGGTCGCGTGATCGGCCATGAGGCATTGCTGCGCTGGCAGCACGAGCGGCGAGGCCTGCTGCTGCCAGCCGAATTCATCGGCCTGGGCGAACACAGCGGGTTGATCGAGCAGGTCGACTGGCTGCTGTACGAACAGGTGGTGCGGCAGATCGCGCGCGGCGTCGAGGGCTATATCTCCGTCAATGTCTCGCCACGGCATTTCCGTTCGCCCGATTTCGGCGATCGCCTGCTGGCGATGTTCGAGGCGCAGGGCGCGGACCCGTCGCGCTTGCGGCTGGAGATCACCGAAGTCGCGTTGCTCGACGATGCGCCGCGCACGCTGCGCATCCTGCGCACGCTGCGCCAGCACGGGATCCTCGCCCAGCTGGACGATTTCGGCACCGGCTTCTCCGCGCTGTCGTACCTGCACCGGTTCCCGATCTCGGTGCTGAAGATCGACCGCAGCTTCGTGTCGGGCCTGGGCAACGAGGCGCGTCCTGAGAGCCTGGCGCTGGTGCGGGCCATCCTGGCGCTGGCCAGCACGCTGGGCATCGAAACGATCGCCGAGGGTGTGGAAACCGAAGAGCAGCGCCAGGCGCTGATCGAACTGGGTTGCCATCTCGGACAGGGCTACCTGTTGGGGCGTCCGGCCGCGCAGATGGAAGTCGTGGTCGCCGACGTAGTGTGAGCGGGGCACCGCAATCAAACTAGCTAGCGAATATCGATCGGCTGTCCATGATAGGGACGCAGCTGTCCCGATGCGGCCTTGCCTGTGGCTGGAACAGTTCGCCAGTTGAGCCAGAAGTCGCCGGCGCAGAGTCGCCGGAATTTCACGTGGACGGTGTCGTTGGCGGGAATGTCGACCTGCTCCAGCGACGAGAGGTAGGGAGGCGCGTCGCCGTCGTAGACAGGCGCGTCGAAATCGTCATGTGCCGGTGCCGGCAGCGTCCGCTCTGCGTGGAAGCTCTTGAGCTGCACGGTGATCGCATGCTGGCGGTGATTGACCACGACGACGTCGATTCCGCAGCTTGTCACCGATGCGGCTGAGGAATACAGCAAGGCGAAGACCAGTGCGAATGTGCGGAGTGTCATGACGTTTGAGTCCCTGCTTCGAGACAAGTCGATGTGTCGAGGTCCATCCCTGGACCCCAGCCGCTTCAGGTCACTCGCCGGCAATCGCAGGCGCGTCCGTCTTCGCCCCGACCAGCCGATACGCCTGGTCGACCATGCCGACGAACTCCGCCTTCAGGCCATACGGATCGCGACCCGTCGCCGCACGCGCGGTGCGGGCGACATCGTTCCAGTTCCAGCCGTCGACGCGTTGACCACCGCGCAGCAGGTCGGCATAGGCCGCCACGGCACTGGCGAAACGGAAGGCATCGCTGGGTTGCGCGGTCAGCGACGTGCGCGCGATCGGTGTCTCGATCAACCGGCTGACCTCCTGGTCCGGCAGCTTGTAGCGCAGGCGCACGTGCGCGACCTCCTCGGCGGACGCGCCGGCGGCCACCTGCTTGCCGCCGTAGCGCAACGCCGGCAGACGATCGGCGCCGCTGCCGGCCGGGGTGATCTCGTACAGCGCGGTGACTTCGTGGCCCGCACCGATGTCGCCGGCATCGACCTTGTCGTTGGCGAAGTCCTCGTTCGCCAGCACGCGGTTCTCGTAGCCGATCAGGCGGTACTCGGAGACCACGGCAGGATTGAACTCCACCTGGATCTTCACGTCGCGGGCGATGGTCAGCAGGGTCGACTGCATTTCATCCACCAGCACCTTGCGGCCTTCCTGCAGCGTGTCGATGTAGGCATGGTTGCCGTCGCCGACATCGGCCAGCTTCTCGGCCAGCGCATCGTTGTAGTTGCCGGTGCCGAAGCCCAGCGTGGTCAGCGCGATGCCGGAGGCGCGCTGGTCGGCGACCATCGTCTCCAGTGCGTCCTGGCTGACCGTGCCCACGTTGAAGTCGCCGTCGGTCGCCAGGATGACGCGGTTGACGCCCTCCTTGACGAAGGCCTGCTTCGCCATCGCGTAGGCGAGGCGGATACCGTCGCCTCCGTTGGTGCTGCCGCCGGCCTGCAGGCGGTCCAGTGCGGCAAGGATCTCGTCATGCCGGTCGCCGGGCGTAGGCGGCAACACGAGGCCCGCGGAGCCGGCATAGACGACGATGCTGACGCGGTCCTGCGCGCGCAGTTGCTTGACGAGTTGTGCGAACGACTGCTTCAGCAGCGGCAACTTGTCCGGCGATTCCATCGAGCCGGAGGTGTCGAGCAGGAACACCAGGTTGGCCGGTGGAAGCGTCGCCTTCGGCACGTCGTAGCCCTTGATGCCGACCATCAGCAGTTGGCGTTTGGCATTCCACGGCGCCGGCGCCAGTTCGGTGGTCACGTTGAAGGGGCGGCTGCGGTCGGTCGGTACGGCATGGCCGTAGCGGAAGTAGTTGATGAACTCCTCCGCGCGCACGGCATCGGCAGGCGGGCGTTGGCCTTCGCGCAGCATGCGGCGCACATTGCTGTAGCTGCCGGTGTCAACGTCGACGGAGAACGTCGAGACCGGCTCGTCCAGCGTACGGCGCACCGGATTGTCGTCGCGCGCGGCGTACTTCTCGGTATTGGCCGACGGCGATGCGTATTGTTCGACAGCGACGTTGGCGGCCCGATACTGGACCATCATCGCGGGGGCCGGCGGTGCAGGCGGTGGGGGTGGCGCGTATGCACTGCCCGTGGCCATGACGGCCTTGGCCTGCTCGCTGCGCAGGCGGCTGCCGGTGACGGCGATGCTGTCGAGCGTCGCCTGGTCGCGCCTTGCGGTGCTTGCCTCCTGGCGGGCGTATGCCTCGGCCGCCACCGCGGCCGCTTCGGTTTCAGGGGAGTGCTGGGCGGTGGGGTTGGATTGGCAGGCGGCCAGCAGGGCGGCGGCCAGCAGGGTGAAGGTCAGGCGGTGCGACATGGCGCGACTCCGTGTGTGGGACAGGGAGTCGAACGCGCGGAGTCGGAAAACGGGGTTGGACGGAAGGGCGTTATTTCCGTCCGGTCTCCATGACGCTCCTGGGAGCGTCAGTCGATGGCGCCGACGTCCATGCCGTCGTAGGCGTCCAGCCCGTGTTCCTTGGCGAAGCGGTACAGCGCCTGGTTGCGCTCGTCGAGGCTGTCCGGTGTGTGGACTTCGGTCTTCTCAACGTGCAACCACCACAGGTCCGGATCCTTGCGGTTGTCCTTGTCTTCCAGGTACAGCGCGATCACGCGATAGCCCTGGTCCTGCAGCAACGGCACCACCGCCTCCAGCGCGGGCCGCGAACCGTGCGTGAAGAAGTATCCCCACACCAGCGGCTTGCGCAGGTCCCACGGGGTTTCCTTGGCCATGTTGTCGAACATCTCGACCAGTTGTTCGTGGGTGATCATCGGTGGGCTCCTGATGCGGTTCTGCGCGGCATCTGCCGCGCGTTGAAGGATTGTGGCTGGGGTGGCTCGATGGCGCGCCGTCGTTATTCCGCGCGCAGTGTCAGTCGACCATCGCCGACCTGCGCATCGATGCGTTCGCCAGGCTGCACCTGCGTCACCGAGCGCACCAGCGTGCCGTCCTCCTTGGTCACCAGCGCGTAGCCGCGGGCGACGGTCGCCAGCGGGCTGACGGCTTCCAGCGAGCGGGCGAGGGCGCGCAGGCGCAGGGCGTCGCGTTGCAGCGTGCGCGCGACCGCGGCCTGGGGGCGTGGCGCGAGGGCGAGCAGGCGCTGGCGCAACTGTTCGAGCCGGCGCTGCGGTGCATGCGCGCGCAGGACGGCGTCGGCGTGGCGGAGTGATGCGATGCGACGCGCCTGCTGGTGCTGCCACAGGGCATGCAGGCGACGCGCGGCTTCTTCCTGCCGACGCCGGAACGCTTCCAGCCTTGCCTGCGGACGCAACGCGTTCAAGCGCAACGCAGCACGGTCCGCGCGCTGCATGGCATTGCGCAGGCGCTGCGCCTGCGTGGTGGCGAGACGACGCTGCAGTCCCTGGATACGCGCCAGCAGGTCGCGCTGGTCGGGGACCAGCAGCTCCGCCGCGACGGAGGGTGTCGGCGCCCGCAGGTCGGCGGCGAAGTCGGCGAGGGTGAAGTCGGTCTCGTGGCCGATGGCAGAGATCACCGGAACCGGTGAAGCCGCGATGGTGCGCGCCAGCCGTTCGTCGTTGAAGGCCCAGAGGTCTTCCAACGAACCGCCGCCACGGGCGACCAGCAGCACGTCGTAGCGACCGCTGCGCGCCGCGCGCTGCAGCATGTCGATGATCTGCGCGGCCGCCGTCTCGCCCTGCACCTGCACGGGCAGCACGTCGACCTCCAGCAACGGGAATCGCCGCTGCAGGACGCTGAGCACGTCGCGCACCGCCGCGCCGGTGGGCGAGGTCAGCACGGCGAGGCGATGCACGTGGGCGGGCAGAGGCCGCTTGCGGGCGTCGTCGAACAGGCCTTCCGCAGTCAGGCGGGCTTTCAGTTCCTCGAACGCGCGGCGCAGGGCGCCTTCGCCGGCTTCTTCCAGGCTGTCGATGACCAGCTGGTAGTCGCCGCGTGCTTCGTACAGCGTCAGTCGACCGCGCGCGAGTACGCGCAGGCCTTCGCGCGGTGCGAACTTCAGCCATTGACTCTTCGGCTTGAACATCGCGCAGCGCACCTGTGCGCGCGCATCCTTCAGCGTGAAATACAGATGGCCCGAGGCGGGGCGGGTGACGTTGCCGAGCTCGCCTTCCACCCATACCAGCGGAAACGCACCCTCGAGCAGGTCGCGCGCCAGTGTGTTGAGCTGGGTGGGCGTGAGGATGTCGCGGGCGGTGTCGGTCATGGCGCAAGGATAAACGCTGGCCGATATCGACGCCGCGCTGCCTGCGTCAGCCGGTCGCAGCCTGCTGAAAGGATTCCGTGATGGAATGGCGGCCTCCCGTTGCCCGGAAGCTGCCGCATGCCCCGTCTCCGCTGGTCGAGCGCCCTTGCAGGGCGGTGTGCCGTGCTCCTGCTGTCCACGGGATGGATGGCCGCCTGTGCGCAGGCCGACAAGCCGGGGAATGCCGCGCAACCCGCACCTGCACCCATCGTGGAACGCCGGCAGCCTCCCGCGCCCGCAGGTGCCGCACAGCCGGATCTCGCCGTCATGCCAGACGGTGCCCTGTTGCTGAGTTGGTTGGAGCCGATGGGCGAGGCGGGCCATCGCCTGCGCTTCAGCCGCTTGCCCGCCAGGACAGTGGAATGGGAGCCGCCGCGCACGATCGCCGAGGGCGCGACGTGGTTCGTCAACTGGTCGGATACGCCGCATGTCTACGCGTTGCCGGACGGTTCGTTGTGGGCGCACTGGCTGCGCAGCACCGGGCCGTCGCGGATGGACTACGGCATCGATCTGGTGCGTTCCGGCGACGGTGGAGCGACGTGGAGCGAACCGCAACTGGTGCACCCGTCCGGCACGCCGGGCGACCACGGCTTCGTGACGTTCTGGCCGCAGGCGCGCGACCGGCTGGGCATCGCGTGGCTGGACAGCCGCCAGAAGGCGGCTGCCGGGCGCGCCGGGCATGACGACGGCGGACATGACCACGCAGGCGGTGCCGCGATGATGCTGCGCGCCGCGACCTACGATGCGCAGGCGACGCAGCAGGGCGAGTGGCCGCTCGACACGTCCACCTGCGATTGCTGCACCACCTCGTCCGCAGTGACGGACCGTGGCGTCGTAGTCGTCTACCGTGGACGCAGCGCTGGCGAGATCCGCGATACGCGCATCGTGCGCTTCGACGGCGAACGCTGGACGGCGCCACGCGACGTGCATGCGGATGGCTGGCAGATCGCGGGTTGCCCGGTCAACGGGCCGGTGACGGTCGCCGCTGGCGCTGCGGTGTGGGTCGCGTGGTACACGGAAGCCGGTGGCGTGCCGGAAGTGCGCGCGACGCGTTCCGATGATGCGGGCGATACCTTCGCTGCACCGGTGACGCTGGCGAAAGGCTCGCAGGTGTTGGGCCGCCTCGGCCTGGCGCAGGGTAATGGCCACCTGCTGGTGAGTTGGCTGGAGCAGGCACAGGACGAACGCCAGACGCTGGTGCTCGCCCGCTACGACGAAGGATGGGCAGGCGCACAGCGTGTCGACGTCGCCACACTGTCCGCACGCGGTCGTGCCAGCGGCATTCCGCGCCTGCAATGGCATGACGGTGCGGCATGGCTGGCGTGGACGGACGTGGCCGGCGACGCACCGCGCCTGCAGGCCGCGCGCGTGGCATTTCCGTGATGCGCACGGGTGCGACACTCGGTCGCAGCTGATGCCGGCGATCCATGACGCATAGAATCGCGTGGTGATCCGCTCGTCCGCTTTCTTCCGACCGATGCTGCAACTGGCCCTCGTGGCGACGCTGCTGATGGCGTTCGCGCCGTCGGTCACGCGCTGGGTCGCCAGCGCCGGTACCCAGGTGCTGGCCGGTTGGACCGAGCTGTGTACGACCGAGGGCACCAGGTGGGTCGACACCCGTCTTGAATCGCCGGTCGAGAAATCACCAGCGGGGGTGCAGATGGGTGCGGATTGCGCCTACTGCGTCTTGGCGAAGGCCCTGCCGTTGCTGCTGCTCGGCATCGTGCTGCTGTTTCCGCGACTCGCCGCATGCGTCTTCGGCAGTGCCGCAACGCTTCCACGAGCGAGGCGCTTGCGCCTGCGTGGCCTCGGCGGACAAGGACCGCCCGTCCTGCTCTGAACCACAAGCCTGCTGATTGAACGTGCGGCCTGCGCGCCGCGTCCTTGTGCTTTGGAGTTTCCATGTCCCTGATATTCCGGGCGACGCCGCGTGCGTCGTGCCTGTCCGTGGCCGTTGCCGCGGTCCTGTCGTTCCCCTTCGTCGCGCTCGCCACCGAATCCGTCGTGCTGCCCGACGGCTCGCGCGCCACCCAGCTCGATACCATCGAAGTCAAAGGCCACAATGCCGGACTCGAGCAGTCCGCGGGCACCGGCACGCGCCTGGCCTTGAGCCTGATGGAAACGCCGGCGTCCGTTACGGTGATCGACCGCGGCACGCTCGACGCGCGTGGCGTGCGTACCACGCAGGAAGCGCTGGCCGGCATTCCCGGCCTGACCGTCGCATCGCCGCCGGGCAATGGCAACGCGGTGACGTACCGCGGCTTCTCCGGCAGCCAGATCACCCAGCTGTTCAACGGCATCGACGTGCAGTACGCCAGCATCGCGGCGCGGCCCGTGGATGCATGGCAGTACGAGCGTGTCGAGGCGATCGGCGGGCCTTCGAGTTTCCTGTACGGCGCAGGTGCGGTCGGCGGCAGTATCAACTACGTCACCCGCCTTGCGCGGCTGGATCGTGACGAGGCGGCAGTACAGGCCGCTTGGGGTTCGTTCCGCGACGGCACGCTGGCGATGGGCGCCAACCTGCGTGCGGGCGGCGACGATGCCCGGCAGGCGGTCCGCGTGGATGCGAGCGCACGCGATGCGGAGAGCTGGGTCGATGGGCAGCGGCGTGAAGCGTTTGCGCTGGCGGCGTCCTGGCTGGTGCAACTTGCGCCCACGCTGCACCACACGCTGGCGGTCGAATACCAGCAGGAGGACAGCCATCGTCCCTACTGGGGCACGCCCGTGCGCCAACCTGCGGCAGGGCACCTGTCCGTGCTGCCCGAGACCGTCGGCCGCAACTACAACGTCGCCGATGGCTACTACGGCCAGGACGTACGCTGGGTGCGCTCGCTGCTGGAATGGACGCCGGGCGAGCGCGATACCGTGCGCAACACCGTTTACCTCTACGACGCCCTGCGTGATTTCCGCAATGTCGAAAGCTATCGCCTGACCGCCAGCAATGACGGGGTAGTCCGCTCCGGCACGCTGCTGCAGCGGCACGACCAGCAGCTCGTCGGCAACCGGCTGGAGTGGGCGCACACCGGTACGCTGTTCGGGCTGCCTACGCAATGGGCGACGGGGCTGGACGTCAGCTACAACCGGCAGACGCGATTTCCGCAGTTGTTGTCGGCGACCGTGGACACGGTGCCACTGGATGCGGTCACGCCGGGCCGTTTCCTCGATGTGCCTGGCGCAACGGTCGCCCATACGCCGGACCGTACCAATCGCCTGCACACGCAGGCACTGTTTGTCGAGAACCTGACCGAGCTGACATCGTCGCTGTCGCTGCTGACCGGGCTGCGTCGCGACCGTATCGCCCTGGACGTGGTCAACCACCGCGCGGTGTCCGCGACCAACCCGGCGCGTTTCCAACGGACGTACACGCCGACCACGGGGCGTGCCGCGCTGAACTGGGCGATCACGCCGCAGGCAAGTGGCTACCTTCAATACAGCACGGCCGCCGATCCACCGGCCGGCATCCTCAGCACGGCCACCTTCGCCACGCTGCGCGACTTCGATCTAAGCACCGGTCGCCAGGGCGAAATAGGCGCAAAGTTCCAATCACGCGACGGACGCCGCTTCGCCACGCTGGCGGCGTATCGCATCGTGCGACGCAACCTCGCGATCACCGATCCCGCCAATGCGGGACAGACGTTGCCAGTCGGCCAGCAATCGTCGCGCGGCGTGGAGGCGGCGTTCGGCTGGCGGCCCTTCGATGCACTGCGTGTCGAGGGCAATCTGGCCTGGGTCGATGCCACGCTGGACGATTTCTACGAGAACGCAGGCGGTGTGCCCGTCTCGCGCGCGGGCAACCGGCCTGCCAATACCCCTTCGCGCGTCGGCAACCTGTGGCTGGATTACTCCTTCGGTCCGCGTTGGTCGACCGGGCTGGATCTGCGCGGCGTGTCGTCGCGCTACGCCAACGCGGCCAACACCCTGTCCACGGCGGGCTACGCGACGTGGGGCGCACACCTGGCCTTCAAGGTCGGCGACAGCACCGAGGTGACGCTGCGTGGCCGCAACCTCGGCGACCGCACGCATGCCGTCTACGCGCTGGGCGGCACGATGGTCTACCTTGGCGATCCGCGCAGTTGGGAGGTCGTCCTGCGCAAGACGTTCTGATGTGGGTCGTGCACGGCCGCGACGCGGTGGTCGGGTCAGGTCGCGGCTGTTGACGACACGGGCGGGGCTGGCGCGGATCACGCTGATCGGCGTCGGCATCCGTCCGGTCATGATGCAGACGACGCAGCAGCGCCGTGCCTGCGAGAACCACCAGGTCAACGAGCGCCTGCGTACGCTGATGGCCGTCTACAGGACGCTGGGCGGCTCGTTCACTGGCGATCTCGACGTCGATCCCGCGCATCTTCGCGAACGACGGCAGCGCGCGGCGCAGGTGGCACGGGTGCCGGTGCCGCCCTCGACGCAGGATTGACGAGGGGGTCCGACCGCGATCCATCGCACCGACCGCTATTCGTCGATCCAGCGACGCTCGGGACCGGGCCGCTTGGCCAGCTTGCGCTGCAGCGAGCGCCGGTGCATGCCCAGCAGGCGCGCGGCAGCCGAGATGTTGCCTTCGGTCTCGGCCAGGGCCTGTTGGATGTGTTCCCACTCCAGTCGGCTCAGCGGCGTCATGGTGTCGTCGGTGGCGCCGGTGTCTTCCGTAGCGGCGGGGGCTTCCAGCCCCAGCGCACGCAGGATGGTCGGCACCGTCGCCGGCTTCGGCAAATAGTCGTCGGCGCCGCGCTTGATCGATTCCACCGCGGTGGCCACGCTCGCGTAGCCGGTGACCAGCAGGATCTGCATGTCGGCGCGCAACGCGCGCAGGGGCTCGATCAGGGTCAGGCCGGAATCGGCGCCCAGTTTCAGGTCCACCAGCGCGAAGTCGGGCTGGTACTCGCGTGCCCGCGCCAGTGCGCTGGCGGCGTCCAGCGCGATCTCGGTCTCGATGCCCTTGCGTGCCAGGCTGCGCTGCAGCGTGCGCGCGTAGAGTTCGTCGTCGTCGACCAGCAGGCCTTTCATCGGATGTCTCTCATCAGGGGGTCTCGTCGTGGCCTGCCACCGGCAGGCGGAATTGCACCTGCACGCCCTTCGGCGGCACGGCGCGCATGGTCATGCGTCCGCCCAGCCGCTCGATGGTGGCGTGCGACAGGGCCAGGCCCACGCCCATGCCCTCGGGCTTGCTGGTGCGGAACAGCTGTTCGGACTGGAACGGCAGGGCCTCATGGAAGCCGTTGCCGTAGTCGCGCACGGTGCCGACCAGCGCCTCGCCTTCGCAGCGCAGGTCCAGGTCCACGCGTTGCGAACCAGCCTGTCGGCTGGCGTCGGCGGCATTGTTCAGCAGCGCCTGCAGCAGATGGCCGGTGGACGCATCGGTGGCCAGCCACGGCGGCAGCGCGCCGGTGCGTTGCAGTTCCACCGTCGGGCGGATCAGTTGCCAGCGCTGCACCACGTCGTCCAGGTCGACGCGCTGGTGCACGCCCATGTCGGCCGAGGCAGCGAGGGCGCGCACGCGGTCGCGACACAGGTCGATGAGCTGGCGCATGGTGCCGGCGTCCTCGCGGATGTCGGGTTCGGACGCCTGCTCGCGGATGTCCTCGGTCAGCAGCGTCATCGTGGCCAGCGGGGTGTTCAGTTCGTGCGCGACGGCCGCGGCATGCGTGGCCAGCGCGACGATGCCCTCGTTGCGGGCGAAGCGCTCGCGCAGGCGCGCCAGTTCCTGCTCCCGCAGGCGCAGGGCGGCGACCAGCCGGGTGGAGAAGTACAGCACCACGGCCGCCGACAGCACGAAATTCACCCCCATGCCCCACAGGTGCACGTTGAAGTTGTCGCCATGCAGGTGCGGCAGCGGACGGCCGAACACCGCCGTCAGGATGTAGCCCAGCAGGCAGGCGATGCCAGTGGCCATCACCCAACGCAGCGGCAGGGCCAACGACGACACCGCGATCAGCAGCAGGAACATCGAGCTGAACGGATTGCCGATGCCGCCGCTCCAGGCGACCAGCCAGGACAGCACGACCACGTCCACCAGCATGTGGGCGAAGGCTTCCGCAGGGGTTTCCTCGCCGGCGCGGCGACTGCGCCAGGTGGCATAGACGTTGAACAGCGCCAGCGCGCCGATGCCGGCCCACAGCGGCCAGCGCGGCAGGTCGATGCCGAGCACCCCCAGCGCCACCAGGACCGTCACCGCCTGGCCCACGATGGCCACCCAGCGCAGGTTGCACAGCGTGCGCAGGAACGACGGCGACAGGGTCAGCAGGGTATTCGGCATGTTCACATGCTAGTGCAAGCACGCTGGCCGGGCCCGCGACATGGCGTCGCAGGGCGTGGCTGGCCGGCGCGACAGGTGGCCCACGCTACAATACCGGCATGCACGACGCCGTCACCCGCCCCACGCCCCCCACCGACGCCGCGCCCTGGCCGCGCCGCATCACCCAGGCCGTCCAGATCGGCAACGCCACCGTCGGCGGTGGCCGACCGGTGGTGGTGCAGTCGATGACCAATACCGACACCGCCGACATCGCCGGCAGCGTGAAACAGGTGGCCGACCTCTGGCGCGCCGGCTCGGAAATGGTCCGCCTGACGGTCAACAACCCGGAATCCGCCGCCGCCATCCCGCGGATCCGCGAGAAGCTGGAGATGATGGGCATCTCGGTGCCGCTGATCGGCGACTTCCACTACAACGGCCACCAGCTGCTCGCGGGCGAACCGGCCTGCGCCGAGGCGCTGGCCAAGTACCGCATCAACCCAGGCAACGTCGGCTTCGGCAAGAAGAAGGACACCCAGTTCGCCCAGCTGATCGAGTTCGCGATCCGCTACGGCAAGCCCGTGCGCATCGGCGCCAACTGGGGCTCGCTGGATCAGGCGCTGGCGGCGCAGCTGATGGACGAGAACCACACGCGCGAGACGCCGTGGGACGCCGGCCGCGTGCTGCGCGAGGCGCTGATCCGCTCGGCGGTGGATTCGGCCGAGCGCGCCGTGGAGATCGGCCTGCCGCGCGACCGCATCGTGCTGTCGGCCAAGGTCAGCGGCGTGCAGGAACTGATCGCCGTGTATCGCGACATGGCGGCCCGCACCGATTTCGCCCTGCACCTGGGCCTGACCGAGGCCGGCATCGGCAGCAAGGGCATCGTCGCCTCGGCGGCCGCGCTGTCGGTGCTGTTGCAGGAAGGCATCGGCGACACCATCCGCATCTCGCTGACGCCGGAACCGGGACAGTCGCGCACGCAGGAAGTCATCGTCGCGCAGGAACTGCTGCAGACCACCGGCCTGCGCGCGTTCACGCCGATGGTCACCGCGTGCCCGGGCTGTGGCCGCACCACGTCGGAGTTCTTCCAGGAACTGGCCAAGGTCGTGCAGGAACACGTGCGCGGCAAGATGCCGGAATGGAAGGTCACCCATCCGGGCGCGGAGAACATGACGCTCGCGGTGATGGGCTGCGTGGTCAACGGCCCCGGCGAATCGCGCCACGCCAACATCGGCATCTCGCTGCCGGGCACCGGCGAGGCACCCGCTGCGCCGGTGTTCGTCGACGGCGAGAAGAAGATCACGTTGCGCGGCGAGAACATCGCGCATGAGTTCGTCGCGCTGATCGACGACTACGTCGAGAGCAAGTACGCGCGTGTCGCCGGCTGAGAGGCTGTCCCAGGGCCGGCGCTTCATCGCCAGCCTGCTGCGCGAGCACGGCGGTCGCTTCGTCCTGCTGTTCCTCTGCCTGCTGGCACCGTTGTGGGTCTTCGTCGAACTTGCCGACGAAGTCCACGAACTGGAGGCGTTCTACTTCGACGCCCCGCTGCTGTGGCGCGCGCACGCGATGGCCGGGCCGGCGCTGGACCGTTTCTTCATCTTCATCTCGGCGATCGGCTACCAGTGGGGCGTGGTGCCGGTCGACATCGCGTTGACGACGGGCCTGCTGATCGCGCGGCGCTGGCGCGAGGCGACGTTCGCCGGCGTGTCCTTCGCCGGATCGGCGCTGCTGAACATGGCGACCAAGCAGTTCTTCCAGCGCGACCGGCCGACGTTGTGGGCATCGATCGCGCCCGAGCACACCTTCAGCTTCCCCAGCGGCCATGCGATGGGCTCGGCGACGCTGGCGATGGTGGTGGTGCTGCTGTGCTGGCACACGCGCTGGCGCTGGCTGGCGGTCGTCGTGGCGGGCAGCTTCGCGCTGCTCGTCGGCGTCTCGCGCATCTACCTGGGTGTGCACTATCCGTCCGACATCCTCGGCGGCTTCGCGGCCGGCATCGCGTGGGTGTCGGGGGTGTACCTGGTGCTGTATCGCATCCGTGCGCGACCGTGGCAGGTCGGAGGCTAGGGTTGCTGTGGGAGCGACGTAAGTCGCGATAAACCGCCGCATAGTCTCATCGCGACTTACGTCGCTCCCACACCCTTCTTCGTGCCCTCACGGCGCGTAGGCCCGCTCGCGTTCTTCCTGCAGCCGCTGGCGCAGGTACTGGTCGCGGGTGAGGCCGGCGGGGATCGTCGTGCTGGCCATCACCTCCGCCACCACCTGCGCTTCGCGTGCCTTGTAGGACTGGAAGCGGGGATCGTTGGCCTGCTGCGCGGCGAACGCGGCCATGCGCTGGTCGGTGTGCGCGCGATAGCGGTCCGCCATGGCCGCAACGGCCTCGGCCTGTTGCGCAGGGTCGTCCACCGTCGCCTTCACCAGCGCGGTGCGCAGCAGCACGGCTTCGCCAGCGGACAGGCCGCCGTCGGCTTCGTAGCGGTCGATCTGCCGCGTGAGCGCGTCGGCGCGCTCGCTGCGCTCGACGGCGCGCAGCGACGACGCACGGGCGAAGAAGTCCTTCGCGTCGGCTTCGAAACGCTGGCGGTCGCGATGCGCCTGCGCCTGCGGTGTGGCCTGCAGCGACGCCAGCGCAGGGGAGGGCGTGTCGATCGTGTCGGACGCCGTACGCGTCGCGTCCGCCGGCATGCCCGGATCGTCCCGCATCCACCACAGCACGGCGGCCACGAAGACCAGGCAGGGCACCAGCAGCATCAGCAGTTTCTTCATGCAGAACCCCGTGTGCGCCGGGACCGTCGAAGCGCGACGGTCCCGGGCGGAGACGTCAGCCCATCAGCTGGTCGACCAGCCAGTACAGCAGGTTGAACGGCTTGGCCTTGTCGGCCTTGTCGTCCTGCTCGCTGGCATCGAGCACCTTGCCCTGGCCATCGAGCACGCTGTCGATGAAGTGTTTCAGCTCCAGGTTCTGCGCCTGCACGTCGGCGTTCTTGAAGTCGACGATGGTGGTGCAGTGGCTCTCGTTGAGCGCGCGGTACTGCGGGAAATAACCGCCAAAATTGTTGAGGCCGTTCAGGCGATCGCGCAGGCGCGTGGTGTCGGTGTTCCAGCGGGCGTGGATGCGCGCCTGCTTGGTCGCCTGGTCCGGTGCATTGGCGATGTCGGGATAGAAGCGCTCGTACGAGTACGAGGAATAGTTGAGGTCCTTCCAGAAGTGCGTGTGGCCAAGGCGGTCGCTGGCGTACTTGCTGGACAGTGCGGGGTACAGGCTGCCGAGTTCGTTGAGGTCGAACTGCGGCAGACCGCTGGCGAGATAGGGCAGGGGGCCATTCGGCTGGTCCAGGCCCCAGGCGCTGCGGATCAGCGTCATCAGCGGCTGCGACGGGTAGTCGACCGGGTTGCCGTTCTTCGGTGTCGGGAAGATCGGGCCGGAGTCGTCGATCAGGAAGCTGCGCGTCGGCGCCAGGTCGCGGCGCAGCGGATGGTAGCTGGTCAGGGTGCCGGCGCCGCCGGCGCTGCAGCCGGTGGACAGCATCTGCGTGGGCCGCGGCAGGTTGTCCTTCAGCCAGCTCACCACCGCGCGCGTGTTGCGCGCGCCGTTGTGGTGCCACACCAGCGGCGCGTTCTGCCCGGTCGGGTCGTCGTACACGGCCACCTTGTCGCCGCTGTAGATGTCGCCGGTGCAGTAGGGCACGTAGACCATGTTCCAGCCCTGCGTCTTCACGCCATCGAAGGGACTGACGCGGGTGACGAAGGGACTGACCAGGCTGGCGCCCGGATTCAGCAGGCCCATGTAGTCGTCGGGAATGCCGTTGGGATTGCGCGCGCCGCGGATGCCGCTCTGGCCGCTGCAGCTGGCGTAGTCCCAGCACGCGCCGCCGCCTTCCATGTAGATGATGGTGTTGCGCGTGTTCGCCACACGGTTGACGAAGAACTTGAACGGCGAGCCGTCGCCACAGACCGCGCCGGTCGACGGGGCCAGCTGGATGGTCTGCCAGGCGTCGTAGCGGCCGGGCTGGAAGCCGTCGTTGAAGCCGGAGGGGTTGGACAGCAATGGATAGTTGCCGGTGCGCTGTGCAGCGGTGACCTTGTTGTCGGCCTTGGGCGGTGAGACCAGGTTCACCAGGGTCTGCCAGAAGCTGTAGTCGCCTTCCTCGGCTTTCAGCGGTGCGGCAATGGCCAGCGTCAGTGTCGCCGTGGCGAGGGCAAGCGACAGGCGGGTCGGTCGTACGGGTGCAACCATGATCGGATCCTCCGGAGAGTCAGACGGGACGTTCAACGGGATGGACTGCCTTGGTGTGCGGCACACCCTGGGGGCGGCGACCGTACAGCGGCGCATGGTGGTGGCTTCGAACGCTGGCGGGATTAAGTGCGCGTGATGGCGCCCGTTTTGGCTGTCGGTGCCCCCGACATTGGCCGCGATGCCCCCCTTCGACTGCCTCGCACCGCGCTCGGTAAACGCTGGCATCTCGCGTTGCAGCACGCGAGGGCGATCTCGTGCCGGCGTGCGCGATGACGGCCGCGCGACGGATCGTTGCGGGAGGATGGCTTGCCGCGTTCGCGCCGCGGATCGAACATGCCGATTCGCCGCACGCGCGGCCGCGCCGGGGGATGGAATGCAGGACGTGATCGACCGATACGGCGTGCTGCTGGTCTTCGCCAACGTGCTGGCGTTGTCGCTGGGCTTGCCCGTACCGGCCATGCCCACGCTGATCCTGGTCGGTGCCGGACTGGCCTTGCAACCCGAGGCCATGTGGCTGCCGCTGCTCGGCGTGCTGGCGGTGTCGGTGGCCGCCAGCCTGATCGGCGACAGCGTCTGGTTCTATGCCGGTCGCCGCTACGGCAACCGCACGCTGCAGTCGCTGTGCCGGCTGTCGCTGTCGCGCGACACCTGCATGAAGCGCACCGAGCGCTTCTACGGGCGGTTCGGCATCCGCGTCCTCTCGGTGGCGAAGTTCATTCCTGGTCTGTCGATGGTGTCCGTGCCCCTTGCAGGTGCGATGCAGGCACGGCTTCCGCTGTTCCTGCGCTACGACGGCCTGGGTGCCGCGCTGTGGGCTTCGCTGGGACTGGGGCTCGGCGTGGTGTTCTCGCGGCAGGTGGAAACCGTCATCGACACGTTGTCGCAACTCGGTGCCGGTGCCGGCGTGCTGATCGGCCTTGCGCTGGGGGCCTACGTGGCGTGGCGCTGGTGGCGCCGTCGCACACTGCTGGCGTCGCTGGAGACGGCCCGGATCGAGCCGGTGGACCTGGAAGCGCTGCGGCAGGCCGGGCAGCCACCGGTGCTGTTCGACATCCGCGCGCCCGGCTTCCGCGATGTGGACCCCTTCGTGATTCCGGGCGCGGTGTTCGCCGACGAACGCGAGCTCGGCGGCATCCTGACGACGTACCCGCGCGAGGGCAAGGTTGTCATCTACTGCGCCTGCCCGGATGAAGTGTCGGCCGCATGGATGGCGGCGAAGCTGCGCAAGGCGGGCTTCCGCGACGTGCTGCCGCTGCGGGGCGGGATCGATGCCTGGCGGCGTGCCGGTTACCGGGTGGAGCGCATCGGCGGCTGAGGCCGCGCGCGGGTCAATGCTCGATGCAGACCCGGTTGCGGCCTTCGCTCTTGGCGCGGTACAGCGCGGCGTCGGCGGCGGCCATCATCCGGCTGCAGGTGTCGCGGTCGGGCGTCAGCGCGGCGATGCCGATGCTGACGGTGATCCGCTGGGGTTGGCCACCGGGACGGAACACTACCTCTTCCACCGCTTCGCGCAGGCGCTCGGCGAAGCCATAGGCCGCCTCGGGCCCGCATTCGGGCAGCAGCACCGCGAATTCCTCGCCGCCGATGCGCGCCGCGGCATCGTCGTTGCGCACGTGCCGGCGCACCAGCCCGGCGATCTGCTTCAGTACGTGGTCGCCGGAAATGTGGCCGTAGCGGTCGTTGATCGGCTTGAACAGGTCCACGTCGATGATGCACATGGTCAGCTCGCGCTGGTGGCGCATCGCGCGGGCGATCTCCTTCTCGACGGTCTCGATGAAGTGCCGGCGGTTGTACATCTCCGTCAGTGCATCGTGGGTGGCGAGCTGGTAGATCTCCTCGTGGTAGCGCGCTTCCACGCTGCTGTGGCTGATGAACTTCAGGATGCTCTCGCCCAGCGTGATGTGGTCGCCATCGGCCAGCACCATTTCCGATACCGGCGCGTCGTTGACGCGCGTGGTGTTGGTGGCGCCGAGGTCGCGCACGCGGTAGCTGTCGCCGTCGCGCCAGATCTCGCAGTGCAGTCGCGAGACGCTGTTGTGCGGGATGTGCAGGTCGGCTTCCTGCGAGCGCCCCACGCGGACGCGCGCGGTGTCGATGTCGGCGCGCCGGCCCAGTCCCTCGCCATGGATCACCACCACGCACGCAGACCGGTGGGACGCCGGCGTGGGGCCGTCGCTCAGGATGGTCCGTTGCGTGGTCGGTGGATTGAGGAAGTCCCGGGACATGCGAGGGCGACTGGCAGGTGCGGTACCGAGTGTAACGGATCGGTCGGTCAACTCATGCTTCCGCTACCATGGTCGGGCGCACCGGGGACAGTGGCATGACATCGCAACCTTACGACGACCTCGCACCGACCGAGAGCCTGGCCACGCGGCTGACGGACGCGCCCACGGCACCCGACGGCACGCTCGCGCCCGGCGCGCGGCTGGGGCGCTACCGCATCGAGGGCCTGCTGGGTCGAGGCGGCATGGGCGAGGTCTACCGGGCCGCACAGCTGGAGCCGGTCCGCCGTGAGGTCGCCCTGAAGCTGATGCGTGCCCAGCGCCTGCAGGCGCGCCACCTGGCCTGGTTCGAAGTCGAACGGCAGGTGCTGGCGCAGATGCGCCACCCCGCCATCGCGCAGATCTACGATGCCGGCACCACCGAGGAAGGCTATCCGTTCTTCGCGATGGAGCTGATCGATGGCAGTCCGATCACGCGCTATTGCCGCGACCAGCGCCTGCCGCTGGATGCGCGCGTGGCGTTGTTCATCCGTGTGTGCGAAGGCGTGCAGCACGCACATCACAAGGGCGTGGTGCACCGGGACCTGAAGCCGGGCAACCTGCTGGTGGATACGCTCGACGGCCGGCCCGCACCGAAGATCATCGATTTCGGCATCGCGATGGCGGCCTCGCTGGCTGGCGACGCCGCGCTGGAACGCGCCGGCACGCCCGAGTACATGAGTCCCGAGCAGGCGCATGGCGATGCGGCGCAGGTGGATACGCGCAGCGACGTCTATTCGCTGGGCGTGGTGCTGTGCGAACTGGTGACGGGCGTGCGCCCGGACGCGGCCGGCGAAACTTGGGCGGCGGAGACGCCGACCGCCATCGCGCCGTCGTCGCGTCTGGCCGCGTTGCCCGCGGACCAGGCGCAGCAGATGGCGCAGGAGCGGGGCCTGTCGCTGGCGCGGATGCGCGACCTGCTGCGTGGCGACCTCGACTGGATCGTGCTGAAGGCGATGCAGCACGAGCGCGACGCCCGCTACGACTCGGTGGCCGCGTTGGCCGACGACCTGCAGCGCTATCTCGACGGCCGCGTGGTGTCGGCGGTGCCACCACGCCGCGGCTACACATGGCGCAAGTTCCTGCGCCGCCATCGCACGGCGGCCATCGCCGCAAGCGTCGCGCTGCTGGCGCTGCTGGGCGGGTTGGGCATGTCGCTGTACGGCCTGCAGCAGGCGCAGGCGCAACGCAGCGTCGCCGAGGCGCGCAGCGCGGAACTGGAGAAAGTCGCTGCGTTCCAGCAGTCGATGCTGGAAGGCATCGACATCGAAACCATGGGCGTGGGCCTGTCCGAAGGCCTGGTGCGCCAGGTCAGCAGCCTCGATCCGTCGGCGGCCGATGCGTTCGGCGCCACGCTGGCCAAGACCAGTACCGGCGACCTGGCGCGCGATCTGGTGGACCAGCAACTGCTCGCGAATGCGGAAGAGGCGATCACGCGCGATTTCGCCGACCAGCCCGACGTCGCGGCCAGCCTGCGCGAATCGGTGGGGCATGTGTATGCCGCCATCGGCCGTTACGACAAGGCGGCCGCGCATTTCGCGGAAGTGGCCGACTATCGAAGCCGGGTGCTCGGCGAAGGCGCGCAGGACACCCTGCGTGCGCGCAACGACCAGGTGCAGGCGCTGCTGGAAGGTGCGCACATCGACCAGGCCGAGGCAGTCCTGCAGAAGGCGTTGCCACGCGCCTTCGCCTTGCCGGACAACGACCGTGTGCGGGTGAAACTGGAACTGGCGCAGGCGCAGGTGATCTCGGCGCGCGGCGACCGGCCGCGCGCGAAGGGCGTGGTCGAGGCCGTGCAGGCGCGCCTGCTGGCCAGCGCCGGCGAGGACGATCCGGCGACGCTGGAAGCGACGAACGACCTGGCCGCCGTGCAGCGCAACCTCGGCGAACTGCCCGAGGCGCGCGCGAACATGGAGGCCGTGGTCGCCGGGCGCACGGCCACGCTCGGCGCCGACCACGAGGAGACGCTGTCGGCGATGGGCAATCTGGCGGTGCTGCGCATCATGAACCGCGAGAAGGCATCGGCGATCACCCTGCAGCGCGACCTGACCGACCGCTACGTGCGCAGGCTGGGCAGCGAACATCCGGTCACGCTGCAGGCCCGCAGCACGCTGGCGACGATGATGATCGATGGCGCCGATGCCGCTTCGGTCGACAAGGCATTGCCCCTGCTGCAGGAGGTGTTGGCGGCACGCGAGCGTGTGCTCGGGCGCGACCATCCGCAGACCGTCCGTACGCGCCTGAACCTGGCCACGGCCTATGCCAGGCGCAAGGACTACGCCGCTGCATTGCCGCTGGAAGAACAGGTCATCACCGCGCGCAGCCGCACACTGGGGCCGGGCCATCCGGACACCCTGTCCATTCTCGTCAACCACGCCGGCACGCTGCTCAATGCGGGCCAGGCGGAGGCGTCGCTGCGCCTGCTGGGCGATGTGCAGCCGCTGGCGCTGAAGACGCTGGGCGAGAAACACCCGCAGGCGCAGGCCACGATGGTCATCCGTGCCGAAGCGCTGCGGGTGCTCGGCCGCGTGCCGGAAGCGCTGGCCGAGTTCCAGCGCCTGTTCGAGCTGCGCCGGCGCGCGCTGGGCGAGACGCACGTGGAAACGCGCACGGCCGCCTGGAACCTGATCGATGCCTACCGCGAACTCGGGCGCCCGGCGGAGGCGGAACCGCTGTACCGCCAGTACATCGCCCCGTTGCTGGCGGCGGACCCGAAGACACTGGCCGACGCTGACGCCGAATTCGCCGAGCGTTACCGCGAGAACAAACGGCCGGGCAGGCAGCCGACGAAACGCGGCTGAGCCAGCGCGGAGGTCACTCGCCGGGCTTGGCGCCCGCGCTCGGCGCTTCCGAGGCGGCGCGACGGGACAGCACCGCTTCGCGGTGCGCGATGTACGCATTGGCGCCGAAGATGATGCCAGCGCCGAGCAGCGTCCAGCGGTCCAGCGTTTCGTCGAACAGCAGCCAGCCGAACAGCGCCACCACCGGCAGCTGCATGAAGCTGATCGGCGTCAGCGCCGACACTTCGCCCAGCTTGAGCGCGCGCGTCCACAGCATGTGGCCGCCGGTACCGAGCACGCCCGCCGCGATCACCCACACCCAGGTGATGCCCTGCGGCCATTCCCATACCGCCAGCGCCGGCAGCAGCGACATCGGTACCCATAGCAGCGTGGTGTAGATGACGATGCGGTCGGCCGGCTCGGTGTTCGAGAGTTGCTTGATCTGGATCGCCACCAGCGCGCTCATCACCGCGGCCAGCACGGCGATCATCGCGTCGACCGTGAAGGCCGACGTGCCGGGACGCACGATGATCAACACGCCGATGAAGCCCAGTCCCACTGCCGTCCACCGGCGCGCGCGGACCTGTTCGTTGAGCATCGCGGCCGCCGCGAGGGTGACGAACAGCGGCGTGGAATACGACAGCGACACCGCCTGCGCGAGCGGCAGATGGCCGATGGCCCAGAAGCCGGCGAGCATCGAGCAGATGCCGATGACGCAGCGGAACAGGTAACGCGGGAACTGCGTGGTCTTCAGCAAGCCGGGACCGTGGCGCAGGATCAGCGGCGCGGCCGCGAGCAGGCCGAAGAAGTTGCGGAAGAACGCGATCTCGAACGTGTGCAGCGTGGCCGAGGCCAGCCGGATCGCCACCACCATCAGCGCGAAGAACACCGTGCTGCCCAGCATCAGCACGGCGGCGCGATAGTGGGCGGGCAGGGTAGGCATGGCGTCCCGTGATCTACCAGCGTGCGCCGATGATCTTCGGTTCCGGTTCGATCGCGACGCCGAAGCGGGTTCTGACCGAGTCGGCGATCTTCCGCGCGAGCGCCAGCAGCTGCGCGCCCGTGGCTTCGCCGTGATTGACCAGCACCAGCGCATGCGCGGCCGACACGCCGGCGTCGCCGTCGCGGTGTCCTTTCCAGCCACAGGCCTCGATCATCCATGCGGCCGACAGCTTGCGGTTGTGGACCGCATCGCCACGGAACACCGGCAGCGTGGGGTAGTCGACCAGCAGTGCGTCGGCCTGCGCCTGGGACACGATCGGGTTCTTGAAGAAGCTGCCGGCATTGCCGACCACCGCGGGATCCGGCAGCTTGCGACGACGGATGCGGATGACCGCTGCACCGACGTCACGCGCGCTGGGCTCGACGATGCCCATCGCCGCCAGTTCCTCGCGGATGCCGGCATAGTCCAGGCGCAGGGCAGGCGTGCGCGGCAGCCGGAATTCCACCGCCGTCACCAGATACCGGTCGGCGTCACGTTTGAACACGCTGTCGCGGTAGGCGAACGCGCACGCGTCGCGGTCCAGTCGCACGCGCGTGCCGTTGCGACGGTCGAACGCTTCGACGATGTCGATGAATTCACCCACTTCGGTGCCGTAGGCGCCGATGTTCTGGATCGGCGAAGCGCCGGCGGTGCCGGGGATCAGCGCCAGGTTCTCCAGTCCGCACAGGCCCTGCTCCAGGGTCCACATCACCAGCGGATGCCACGCCACGCCGGCGTCGGCGCGGACGAGGGCATGCACGCCGTCGTCGGACAGCACGCGCAGATCGTGTGTGGCCATGGCGATGACGGCGCCCGGCGCATCGCCGGCGAACAGCAGGTTGCTGCCGCCGCCGATCACCAGGGTTTCGCCGTCGACCACCTGCGGCAGGGCGAGCACGTCGTCCAGCGCAGCGGCATCGTCGACTTCGATCAGCCACGGCGCCCGGGCAGGGACGCCGAAGGTCGTGCGTGCGCGCAGCGGGGCGTTTGCGGTGACGCGGTAGCCTGGGGTCATTCCGGTGCCACCGGGCCACCGCTGCGGGCTTCGCGGCGGCGGCGGATGGCTTCGACGCATTCGCGGACCAGTTCGGGACCTCGATAGACCAGCCCGGTGTAGCACTGCACCAGCGAGGCGCCGGCGGACATCTTCGCCACCGCGTCGGCGCCGGACAGGATGCCGCCCACGCCGATCAGCGGGATCGAATGCGGCAGGCGCGTGCGCATGCGGCGCAGCACCAGCGTGGCCTGGCCCATCAGCGGGGCGCCGGACAAGCCGCCGGTTTCGCGCGCATGCGCATGGTCCTGCACGCTGATGCGCGACACCGTGGTGTTGCTGGCGATGACGCCATCGACCTGCATGTCGCCCAGTACCCGGGCGACCGCATCGATGTCGCTGTCGGACAGGTCCGGCGCGATCTTCACCAGCATCGGCACGCGCTTGCCATGCTGCGCGGCCAGGTCTTCCTGCGCCTCGCGCAAGGTGCCGATCAGCTGGCGCAGCGCCTGTTCTTCCTGCAGCTCGCGCAGGCCGGCCGTATTCGGTGAAGAGATGTTGACGGTGATGTAGTCCGCCACCGGGTACACGCGTTCGAGGCAGTACAGGTAGTCGGCGGCGGCGCGCTCGTTCGAGGTGTCCTTGTTCTTGCCGATGTTGATGCCGAGCAGGCCACGATCGCGGCGGGCGGCTTCGACATTGCGCACCAGTGCATCGACGCCGTCGTTGTTGAAGCCCAGGCGGTTGATGACGGCCTGGTGCTGCGGCAGGCGGAACATGCGCGGCTTCGGATTGCCCGGCTGCGGCTTGGGCGTGACCGTGCCGATCTCGACGAAGCCGAAACCCAGCGCGAACAGCGCGTCGATGTGCGCGCCGTTCTTGTCCATGCCGGCGGCAAGGCCGACGGGATTGGGGAACGTCAGGCCCATGACCTTGGTCGGCATCGGCGTGATCGGCCGTGCCACCAGCGGTGTGGTGCCGGTGCGGTAGGCCAGGTCGAGCGCCTTCAGGCCCATGCCATGGGCGGTCTCGGCGTCGAGGCCGAAGAGGAAGGGGCGGGCGAACGAATACATGGACGCGCGCGGGCTCAGCTCAATGTCGCCAGCCAGGCCAGGCCGCCCAGGAACAGGAAGATCACGGCGATACCGAGGACCCACAGCAGCGCCGACACCCAGCCCAGCACCAGGCCGCCGATCGCCAGGCCGTCGCCGTCCATCGTGCCTGCACTGCGCCGGATTTCGGCGCGCGCCATGTGGCCGGTGATGATGGCCACGATCGTGCCGATGAAGGGAAGCAGGGTCCAGCCGAGGATGCCGGACACGAGGCTGGCGATGGCGAGGCTGCTGGTGGTGCGGGCTTGGTTCATCAGGTACTCCGTGCAGGGGTCAGGGAGGTGCGATGGCACTGGATCGGGCAGGCAAAAAAACGCCACCCGTGAAGGGTGGCGCGATTATCCCAGATGCAGGCCCGTCCGGGGCGGCCCGCATGCGGGCACGGCGTCCGTACGGCAGGTCAGAGGTCGAACTTGATGCCCTGCGCGAGCGGCAGCGAGTCGGAGTAGTTGATGGTGTTGGTCTGCCGGCGCATGTAGACCTTCCATGCGTCCGAACCGGATTCGCGGCCGCCGCCGGTTTCCTTCTCGCCACCGAAGGCGCCACCGATCTCCGCACCACTGGTGCCAATGTTGACGTTGGCGATGCCGCAGTCGCTGCCGGCCGCCGACAGGAACTGCTCCGCCGCCTTGAGGTTCTGGGTGAAGATCGACGACGACAAGCCCTGCGGCACGGCGTTCTGCATGTCGATGGCTTCGTCCAGCGTCTTGTACTTCATCACGTACAGGATCGGGGCGAAGGTCTCGTGCTGGACGACCTCATCGGAGTTCTTCAGCCCGGTGACGATGGCCGGCAGCACGAAGTTGCCCGCGCGGTCGATCGCAGTGCCGCCCGTCTCGACGGTGCCGCCGCTGGCCTTGGCCTTGGCGATGGAGTCCAGGAACTGCTGCACGGCGCCCTGGCTGTTGAGCGGGCCCATCAGGTTGGCCGGGTCGGTCGGATCGCCGATCTTGCCTTCCACCTGCTTGTACGCCTTGATCAGCGTGGCCAGCACGTTGTCGTAGATGGATTCGTGCACGATCAGGCGGCGCGTGGTGGTGCAGCGCTGGCCGGCGGTGCCGACCGCGCCGAACACGATGCCGGGCACCGCCAGCTTCAGGTCGGCGGTGTCGTCCAGGATGATGGCGTTGTTGCCGCCCAGCTCCAGCAGGCTGCGGCCCATGCGGCGCGCGACGCGCTCGCCGACCGTGCGGCCGACCTGGGTGGAGCCGGTGAAGCTGATCAGCGGAATGCGCTTGTCATCGACGAACTGCTGCGCCAGTTCGACGCCGGCGTCGTTGATCAGGAAGAAGATGTCCGGGAAGCCGCCTTCCTTCAGCGCGTCGTTGCAGATCTTCATGCTGGCGATCGCGGTCAGCGGCGTCTTGTTGGACGGCTTCCAGATGCAGATGTCGCCGCAGATGCCGGCCAGGAACGAGTTCCACGCCCACACCGCGACCGGGAAATTGAACGCGCTGATGATGCCGACCAGGCCCAGCGGCTGGTACTGCTCGTACATGCGATGGCCCGGGCGCTCGGAGTGCATGGTGTAGCCGTACAGCATGCGGCTCTGGCCCACAGCGAAATCGGCGATGTCGATCATCTCCTGCACTTCGCCGTCGCCCTCGGGCTTGCTCTTGCCCATTTCGAGTGCGACCAGCGAGCCCAGCGCGTCCTTGTGCTTGCGCAGCGCTTCACCGCACAGGCGGATCGCTTCGCCGCGGCGCGGGGCCGGGGTGGTGCGCCAGACCTTGAACGCGGCCTGCGCGCGGGCGACGACCTTCTCGTAGTCGGCCTGGCTGCTGGCGTGGACCTCGGCGATCACCTCGTTGGTGGTCGGGTTGATCGACTGCAGCAGGCCGGCGTCGGTGGTCGTGGACCACTCGCCGCTGCCGAGGTAGGTGCCGGAGTTGGTGGTGGCGAGGCCGAGGGCCTTGAGGAGGTCAGCAGGCATGGAAGCTCCAGGGTCATTGCACGGGATGCCACCGGACGGCGTGGCACCGAAAGAGGTGCGCGATTCTACCAGAACGGGTCGGCCAGACCGCGCGTAAGTCCGTGTTTTTCCAGCGATTCCCGAGCAATGGCGGCTTGCACGGAACGCCGAACATTCGGCAGCGGGCTTTGCTCGGATTGCCGATGCGGTAACGGATCGTTCGGCGATTCGCCGAGGTGCGCAGGGTGCGCCAGGCGATGAAGGAGATGGTGACCCCGGCGCGATTCGAACGCACGACCTGTCCCTTAGGAGGGGACCGCTCTATCCAGCTGAGCTACGGGGCCATCGGCGGCGATTCTCGCACGAAGCGCCGCCCGGCACGACGCGTCCGCGATATCCCGTCGGCCATCCGCATGGCACTGTAGAAAGAATCCCCACCGGTCTGCACCGCATGGACATCCGCACCGACGACCTCCGCCATCCCGCGGTCATCGCCCTGCTGCGGGAACACCTGGACTGGATGCATCGCACGTCGCCTCCGGATAGCGTGCATGCGCTCGACCTCGACGCACTCCGCGGCAATGACATCACCTTCTGGGCGGCATGGGACGGCGAGGGGCTGGCCGGTTGCGGTGCATTGCGCCAGTTGGATGCAGGGCATGGCGAAGTGAAGTCGATGCGCACCGCGCAGAGCCATCTTCGCCGCGGCGTCGCACAGCGCATGCTCGACCATGTCGTCGACGAAGCCCGCCGACGCGGCTACCGGCGCCTGAGCCTGGAGACAGGATCGATGGCGTACTTCGCGCCTGCGCGCGCACTGTATGCGCGTGCAGGCTTCGTGCTTTGCGCGCCGTTCGGCGACTACGTGGAAGACCCGAACAGCGTCTTCATGACGCGCGCGCTGTAGTCAGTGGCGCCATTGGTTTCAGTTGCATCCATCTGAAATCCTTGGCTTTGTTGCGACGCAGCGCTTGACAGCCCCCGGGGGTGGCGTGCTTTTCTTCCGCCATGCACTTCCATCTCACGCACGCAACGCTTACCGCACTGGCCCCGTCGCCGGCGATGGGGCGTGCGGAGATCGGGCGCACGCTCATTACCACCACCATTACCACCCTGACTCGTCGGGTGCGGTTGGTTGTGTTCGCGTAATCCGCAGACCACGGCCCCGCACCCGGATCAGGATGCAGGGCCACCCGACTTCCTGATGTGTGCCGGGCCTCCTTACCGAGGTTCCTGACCCATGTCGTCCCGCAACGCCGAAGTCGAACAATCGAAACGCCGCACCGTCGTCCACAAGTTCGGCGGCACGTCCGTCGCCGATGCCGAGCGCTACCGCCACGTCGCGCAGCTGCTGCTCGCGCGCGACGAGGGCCTGCAAGTCACCGTCGTCTCCGCGATGAAGGGCGTGACCGACGCCCTGATCGAGCTGTGCGAACTCGCGGCCGCCAACCGTCCGGAATGGCAGGAGAGCTGGCATGCGCTGCGCGCCCGGCACCGCGGCGCGGCGGTGGCGCTGCTGGGCGAAGCGGCAGGGCCGGTGATCGAATGGGTGGACGAACGCTTCCAACGGCTGCACGAGATCCTCAATGCGCTGATCGTCATCGGCGGCCTGCCGGAACTGGTCCTGCAGCGCGTGCAGGGACTCGGCGAGGTATGTTCGGCGCGCCTGCTGGGCGAGTACCTGACGCTGCAGGGCGAGGACTGCGCCGTGCTGGATGCGCGCGAGGTGCTGCGCGTCGACCATGGCGAGCTTGGCGTGGTGGTCGACTGGGAAGCCAGCGCGCAGCGGCTGGCCGCGTGGCAGGCCACGCACCCGCAACGCCGGGTGGTGGCGACGGGTTTCGTGGCGCGTGATCGCGAGGGCCGATTCACCACCCTCGGACGCAACGGCAGCGATTACTCCGGGGCGATCTTCGCGGCGCTGTACGACGCGGCGGAGCTGCACATCTGGACCGATGTCGACGGCGTGCTGTCGGCCGACCCGCGGCTGGTGCCGGAAGCGGTGCAGCTGGAAGCGTTGAGCTACGACGAAGCCTGCGAGCTGGCGTACTTCGGTGCGAAGGTCGTGCATCCGCAGACGATGTCGCCGGCGATGGAGCGCGGACTGCCGATCATCATCCGCAACACGTTCCATCCGGAGCATCCCGGCACGCGCATCACCGCGGAGCGGGATGCGGTGGGCCCGGTCAAGGGCCTGACGCTGAGCGCCGACCTGGCCCTGTTGAACCTGGAAGGCACCGGCCTGATCGGCGTGCCGGGCACCGCGGAACGCGTGTTTTCCGCCCTGCGCAACGCGCACGTGTCGGTGGTGATGATCTCGCAGGGCTCGTCGGAGCATTCGATCTGCTGCGTGGTCAAGGCCAGCGAGGCGGCGAAGGGACAGGCGGCGCTGCTGGAGGCGTTCGCGCACGAACTGGACACCCGGCAGATCCAGCGCGTGCAGCGCCGGGATGGCGTCAGTGTCCTGGCCGCCGTCGGCGATGGCATGGCGGGCACGCCGGGCGTATCCGCGCGCCTGTTCGGCGCACTGGCCCATGCCCAGGTGAACATCCTCGCCATCGCGCAGGGCTCGTCGGAACGCAACATCTCCGTCGCCATCGACAGCGCCGATGCCACCAAGGCCCTGCGCGCCGCGCATGCCGGCTTCTGGCTGTCGCCGCAGACCTTCGCCGTCGGCGTGATCGGGCCGGGCAACGTCGGCGCCACGCTGATCGAACAGTTGCGTGCCGCGCAACCGCAGCTGCTGGGCAAGGCCAACCTCGACCTGCGCCTGCGTGCCGTCGCCTCCAGCAAACGCATGCTGCTGGACGAACGCAGCATCGGCGCCGACTGGCGCGCGCGCTTCGACGCGAGCCCACAGGCGGCCGACCTGGACCGCTTCACCCAGCACCTCCTGTCGGCGCACATGCCGCACGCGGTGATCGTGGACTGCAGCGCCAGCCCGGAGGTCGCGGACCGCTACGCCGAGTGGCTGGCGGCGGGCATCCACGTGATCACGCCGAACAAGCAGGCCGGTGCCGGTCCGCTGGCGCGCTACCAGGCGATCCGCGATGCGGCCGCCGCCAGCGGCGCGCGCTTCCGCTACGAGGCGACGGTCGGCGCCGGCCTGCCGGTGATCTCCACGCTGCGCGACCTGCTGGATACCGGCGACGCGGTGGTGTCGGTGGAAGGCATCTTCTCCGGCACGCTGGCGTGGCTGTTCAACAAGTTCGACGGCAGCGTGCCGTTCTCGCAGCTGGTCACCGAGGCGCGTGGCCTGGGCTATACCGAACCGGATCCGCGCGACGACCTGTCGGGCACCGACGTCGCCCGCAAGCTGGTGATCCTGGCGCGCGAGGCCGGCCGGGAACTGGCGCTGGAGGACGTGCAGGTCGAGAGCCTGGTGCCGGAAGCGCTGCGGCAGGCGAGCGTCGACGATTTCATGGCGCGCCTGGGTGAGGTGGATGCCACCTTCGGTGAGCGGCTGGCGAAGGCGCGCACGGCCGGCAACGTCCTGCGCTACGTCGCCCGGCTCGATGCCGAAGGCCGCGCCAGCGTGGGATTGGTGGACCTGCCGGCGGCGCATGCGTTCGGCAACCTGCGCCTGACCGACAACATCGTGCAGTTCACCACCCGCCGTTACTGCGACAATCCGCTGATCGTGCAGGGCCCCGGCGCGGGCCCGGAAGTCACCGCCGCGGGCGTCTTCGCCGACGTGCTGCGCGTGGCGGCAGGGCAGGGCGCGAAGCTGTGAGGCATCCGATGACGAAGGACATGGAGTGGGCATGAGGCAGCAGGCAAGTGCGTTCTCGCCGGCATCGGTGGGCAATGTCGGCGTGGGGTTCGACATCCTGGGCCATGTGATCGAAGGCGTCGGCGATACGGTGACGGTCCGCCGCATCGAGGCGTCCGAGGTGCGCATCGCCGCGATCCGCGGTGCCACCGTCGACCTGCCGCTGGATGCGCCCGGCAATACCGCCGGCGCGGCGCTGATCTCGTTGCGCGAGGCGCTGGCGCTGCCTTTCGGATTCGAGGTGGAGATCGAGAAGGGCATTCCGCTCGGCTCGGGCATGGGCGGTTCCGCCGCCTCGTGCGTGGCCGCGCTGGTCGCGGCCAATGCGCTGCTCGATGTGCCGCTTACGAATGAGCAGATCTACCCGCATGCGCTGGTTGGCGAAGCGGTCGCCAGCGGTGGCAAGCACGGCGACAACCTCGGCCCGATGCTGCTGGGCGGCCTGGTGCTGTCCACGGCGGATCGCCTGGTGCGCGTGCCGGTGCCCGAGCACTGGCACAGCGTGCTGGTGCATCCGGAGGCAATCCTGGAAACGCGCCGCGCGCGCGCCGCCTTGCGGGGCGCGTACGAACTGAAGGAGTTCGTCGCGCAGAGCGCGAACCTCGCACTGGTGCTCGCTGGATGCCATGCGGGCGAGGCCTCGCTGGTGCGCGATGGCTTGCGCGACGTGCTGGTCGAGCCGCGCCGTGCACCGTTGATCGTCGGCTTCGATGCGGCCAAGCAGGCGGCGCTCGACGCCGGTGCGATGGGCGCCAGCATCTCCGGTGCCGGTCCCAGCGTATTCGCATGGTTCGAGTCGCGCAGCGAAGCCGAAGCGGCGGCGCCCGCTATCCAGGCGGCGTTCGCAGCGGCAGGTTTCGACAGCCAGGCCTGGGTGTCGCCGATCAACGCGACCGGCGCCGAACTGCTCTCCGCCAACTGATTCTTTCAATCCGGTCGCCGCGTTTCGTGCGTGGCGCCTTTCCAGCGACCGATCATGAACTTCATCTCGACCCGCAACGCCGCACCCGCCACCACGCTCAGCCAGGCCATCGCGACCGGGCTGGCGCCCGATGGAGGCCTGTATGTTCCCGAAGCACTGCCTGCCTCGCGCGCGCTGTCGCCCGGACGCGATATCGCCGAGACCGCGACAACGCTTCTTGCGCCGTTCTTTGCCGGCGATGCGCTGGAAACGGAGCTGCCGGCGATCTGCCGCGAAGCCTTCGATTTCCCCGCGCCGCTCAATGCGCTCGGTACGCCTAGCGATCATGTTCTCGAACTCTTCCACGGCCCGACCGCCGCGTTCAAGGATTTCGGCGCCCGTTTCCTGGCCGCCTGCATGGCGCGGTTGCGCCGCGATGAAGCCAAGCCACTGACCATCCTGGTGGCGACGTCCGGTGACACCGGTGCCGCCGTGGCGGCGGCCTTCCACCGCCAGCCGGGCCTGCGCGTGGTGGTGCTGTATCCGGACGGGCGCGTGTCGCCGCGGCAGGCGCATCAGTTGGGTTGCTTCGGCGACAACATCACGGCGCTGCGCGTGGCCGGTTCCTTCGACGATTGCCAGGGGCTGGTGAAGCGCGCGCTCAATGATGCCGACCTGCAGGCGCAGGCGCCGTTGAGTTCCGCGAACAGCATCAGCCTCGGACGCCTGCTGCCGCAGATGAGCTACTACGCGCATGCGGCGCTGACGCACCACGCGGACGGCGGTCGAGCGTTGAACGTGGTCATTCCCACCGGCAACCTGGGCAATGCGATGGCGGCGATCCTGGCGCGTGCGCTGGGGGTGCCGCTGGGCAGGATCGTGCTGGCGACCAACGCCAACCGGGTGTTGCCGGACTTCTTCGCGGGCAGTGAGTACGCACCGGCCGCCAGCGTCGCGACGCTGGCCAATGCGATGGACGTCGGCGCGCCGAGCAATTTCGAGCGGCTGCGCTGGCTGTATGCCAATGACGATGCCTGCCTGCGCGCCGAGTTCAGCGCCTCAAGCGTCGACGACGCCACCATCCGCGAGGTGATCGCGCGGCGCTACCGCGATCATGGCGAGGTGCAATGTCCGCACACCGCTACGGCAGTGAAGGTGCTGGAGGATCTGCGTGCGCAGGGCGAAGGCGGCGACTGGGCGGTGGCCGCCACCGCGCATCCGGCCAAGTTCGAGAGTGTGGTGGAGCCGTTGATCGGGCGATCGATCGACGTGCCGCCGGCGCTGGCCGATCTGCTCGCGCGACCGGCGTTTGCGGAGCCGATCCCCAACGACTACAACTTCCTCAGGCAGTCCGTTCTTCCTGGCGCGAGCCTTGGATCTTGAGCGGAATCTTCAGGTAGCGAACACCGTTTGCCTCCGGCTCCGGCAGGCGACCGGCGCGGAGGTTGACCTGCAGCGATGGCAGTAGCAGTGCCGGTGCCGGCAGTGTCGCATCGCGCGCCTCGCGCATCGCGACGAAGCTGTCCTCGTCCACGTCACCGCCCACATGCACGTTGCGGGCCTTCTCGTCGGCGACCGTGGTTTCCCACGCGTAGTGGTCGCGGCCGGGTGCCTTGTAGTCGTGGCACAGGTACAGCGCGGTTTCCGGTGGCAAGGCCAGCAGTTTCTGGATTGAACGATACAGCGTGCGCGCATCGCCGCCAGGGAAATCCGCACGCGCGGTGCCGTAGTCGGGCATGAACAGCGTATCGCCGACGAACACCGCATCACCGATGCGGTAGGACACGCAGGCGGGCGTATGGCCGGGCGTATGCAGTACGTCGACCTGCAGTTCACCCAGCGGGAACACGTCACCGTCGCGGAACAGTCGGTCGAACTCGCGGCCGTCGCCGCTGACATCGTCCAGCCCGAACACCGGTCCGAACGTGCGCTGGACGTGGGTGATGCGCTCGCCGATGCCGATGAGCGCGCCGGTCTTTTCCTTCAGGTACGGTGCGGCGCTGAGGTGGTCGGCATGCGCATGCGTTTCCAGGATCCAGGCCACGACCAGGTCGTGGTCGGCGACGAAGCCCAGCAGGGTATCGACGGAGCGGTACGAGGCGCGGCCGGCGCGATGGTCATAGTCCAGCACGGGATCGATGACCGCCGCGTGCCGCGTGGCGGGATCCCAGACCACGTAACTGATGGTGTTGGTCGCCTCGTCGAACTGGGCGTGCAGGGCAGGGGTGGTCATGAGACCTCCGGCAGCGTCGTTGGCCGTCATTCTACGGCCTGTCACGGATCGCCAAACCATCTTGGCCGGTGCGGTGCGATGATGGGCGACCACATCGATCTCTCCCGGAGCCTGCCATGAGCGACACCCAGATCGTCCGCCTCACGCTGGAACAGGAGAGCGACTACGCCTTCCGCATCCACTTCGACGACACGACCATCGCCGACCTGATCACCGACGAGTCGGAACCGTTGGGCAAGGGCGAGGGACCCAATCCGACACGACTGCTGTTGTCCGCCGTGGCGAACTGCCTGTCGGCAAGCCTGCTGTTCGCGTTGCGCAAGTTCAAGAACACCCCGGGCAAGCTGGTCACGCAGGCGACGGCCGAACTGGTTCGCAACGAACAGGGGCGGATACGCGTGGGACATATCCACGCCGACATCCGGTTGGCGGAGGCAGGTGCCGCGCACGCGTCGCTGGAGCGCATCCTCGCGCAGTTCGAGAACTTCTGCGTGGTGACGGAAAGCGTGCGGCACGGCATCGACGTCTCCGTCAGCGTCATCGACGCGGACGGTACGCAGTTGCATGGCACCGCGAAGACATCCGCCGGCTGAGCCGGCGGGACGGTTGTCCGTCTGGCCGGACGCCGTGTCATCATCATGGCTCCTGTCGTTCGCCACAGATGCCATCCGTGATCGCGCCCATCAAGGGAAAGGCCACCTCGCTGGACATCGCCCACCTCGCAGGCGTGTCCCAGCCCACCGTGTCGCGCGCCCTGCGCGGCAGTCCGATGGTCAACGAGGAAACACGCAAGCGCATCCTGGCCATCGCCGAACAGCTGAACTACAAGGTCGACAAGAACGCGTCGAACCTGCGCCGGCAGCATTCCGGCACCCTGGCGTTGCTGTTCTTCGAAGACCCGACGCCGGACGAGTCGGCGATCAATCCTTTTTTCCTGTCGATGCTGGGCAGCATCACCCGAGCCTGCGCGCTGCGTGGTTACGACCTGCTGATTTCGTTCCAGCAGTTGTCCAACGACTGGCAGGCCGACTACGAGGACAGCAAGAAGGCCGACGGCATCATCCTGCTGGGTTACGGCGACTACCTGGAATCGCGCGGGCGCCTGGAAAGGCTGGTGGAGCAGGGCACCCATTTCGTGCGCTGGGGTGCGGTGCAGGCGGATACGCCGGGAGTATCGATCGGTTGCGACAACACCCAGGGCGGGCATGACATCACGGCGCATTTGTTGGCGCAGGGACGGCGCCGGATCGCGTTCCTCGGACATGCGTCCAATCACTACCCCGAGTTTTTCGAGCGCTACCTGGGACATCGGCACGCGATCGAGACGATGGGGTTGATCGCGGACCCTGCGTTGCAGATCGATGCCATCACGACCGAACAGTCGGGACATGAGGCCGCCAGTGAGTTGCTGGCGAGGGGTGTTGCCTTCGATGCAGTCTTTGCGGCCAGCGACCTGATCGCGGTCGGCGCCATGAAGGCGCTGCTGGAACGCGGGCTGAGGGTGCCTGAAGACGTGGCCGTCGCCGGTTTCGACGACATCCCGCTGGCCAGTTTCATGACCCCGGGTCTGTCCACGGTCCAGCAGGACACCAAGCGCGCCGGGGCGCTGCTGGTGGAGGCACTGCTGGCCCTTATCCACGGGGAGCCCGTGGAGAGCCAGACCATCCCGGTCAGGCTCACATTGAGAGGGTCTACCGGCAAACCAGTTGCCTGAGCACGGTGGGCGACCTAAAATAAGAATCATTCTTGTTTTAGGTCGGTGCGGGTGCTGCCCGTGGCCCGATGTCGACCGGTAGGCGGCGGCAGGGGCGCCGGCCGTTGCCGAGCCGTCCCCATGACCTCTGTTCCCCGTCGCGCCGCCCTTCGTCGTCCCCTGAGTTTCGCCGTGGCCATCGCGCTGGCGGCCCCCCTGATGGCGAGCGCTCAATCCAGCGAATCGGATGCCACGACGCTCGATACCGTCCGCGTGCAGGCACCTATCCCGAAGGACACCGGCACCGCCACGAAGACCAACACGCCGCTGGCCGAGGTGCCGCAGTCGGTCTCGATCATCACCTCGCGTGACCTGCAGGATCGCGGCCTGCACGCCGTCGATGAAGCCATGTGGTACGTCGCCGGCGCGTCGGGCGGCGTATACGGCATGGATACGCGTAGCGAGTGGCTGCTGGTTCGTGGCTTCCAGCCTGCGCGCTACCTGGATGGCCTGGCGCTGCCGACCGGCACCTGGAGCGGCCAGACCCGTATCGAGCCCTACGGGATGGAACGCATCGAGGTGCTGAAGGGACCGTCGTCGGTCAATTACGGCGCGATGCCCCCCGGCGGCCTGGTCAATTACGTCACCAAGCGTCCGGATGCCGACATGGCGAATGAAGTCGAAGTCCAGGTCGGCAGCAATGACATGAAGCAGGTCGCGTTCGACGTCGGTGGTGCACTCAATGACAGCGGTACGCTGCTGTATCGCCTCACTGGCCTAGCGCGCAACAGCGACAACTTCGTCGACTACATCCAGGACGACCGTTACTACTTCGCTCCGGCGCTGACGTGGAAGCCGGACGAAGCGAATGAGCTGACCGTGTTGGCCCGCTGGCAGAAGGCCGATACCAAGAACGGCGCGGGCTTCCTGCCGTCGGTCGGCACGTTGCTGCCCAATCCGAACGGTCAGATCAAGCCCAGTCTGTACACCGGCGAGCCGAACACCAACGACTACGTCAAGACCATCGCCGCGATCGGTTATGACTTCCGCCACGATTTCGGTGGCGACACGGTGTTCCAGCAGAACGTGCGCTTCGAGGATTCGAAGGTCGATCCGACGGTCATGGTCGTGCCATGGGGCTATCTGGGCGACAACCGCACGCTGTACCGTTACACGTGGTCGATCAAGGAAAACGCCAAGACGTTCGGTATCGACAACAACATGCAGTGGCGTTTCGCCACCGGCGCGGCCGAGCATACGCTGCTGGCGGGACTGGACTATCGTCGGCTGGAGAGCGACTACAGCTACGGGTTCGGCTTCAACGCGACCGGGCTGGATGCCTTCAACCCGGTCTACGGCACGATGCCCAACGTGGTACCTACGTTCACTGGCAACACGCTGCAGAAGACCGGGCAGCTCGGCCTGTATCTGCAGGACCAGATCAAGATCAACCACTGGCTGCTGACCATCGGTGGTCGACAGGACTGGGTGGGTACCGATACCAACGGGTCGCGCCAGAGCGACGACCAATTCTCCGGCCGGGTCGGCGTGACCTACCTGTTCGACAATGGCTTCGCGCCGTATGTCAGCTGGGGCCAGTCCTTCGAAGTGATCAACGGCACGGAAGCGCCTGCGCGCGGTGGCAAGGTCTTCGACCCCAGCACTGGTGAGCAGGTCGAAGTCGGCGTGAAGTATCAGCCGGCCAGCGGCAACGTGCTGCTCACGGCGGCGGCTTACGAAATCAAGCAGAACAACGTGAATGTGGTCGATCCGGTCAACGCCGGTTTCACGATCCAGCAGGGTCAGTACACCTCGCGCGGCGTCGAGCTCGAGGGGCGTTGGAACATCGCGCGCAACATCAGTGTGTACGGCGCGTATGCCTACATCGATTCCGAGGCGACGAAAACCACCGAAGCCAGCCAACTCGGCAAGCAGATTCCGCTGCAACCGAAACAGTCGGCTTCGCTCGGTGGCAACTACACGATTACCAGCGGTGCACTGTCCGGATTGGGCTTCGGCGCAGGCGTCCGCTATGTCGGCGATCACTACGGCGATGCGGCCAACGTCTGGCGCGCGCCCTCGCATACACTGTTCGACGCGTCCGCCCATTACGACTTCGGTTACTGGCGTTTCCAGTTGAACGTGCAGAACCTGAGCGACAAGCAGTACATCAGCACCTGCAACACGGCGGACTGGTGCTACTACGGCTATCCGCGCACGATCACCGCCACGGCCCGCTACAACTGGTAAGCACGGGTCGCAGACCGGTAACCCACCAGCATGAATGAAGCGCTCGCCATGCCGACCCGGCCCCGGGCGGCATGGCCTTGGGCCGGCCTCGCCACGGTCGTCTTCCTCGGCGTCACCGCTGGCGTGCAGATGAGCGACCGCGGGCTGCAGTCGATCCTGTCGCCGGCGATCCGGGAGACGTTCGGCGTCGGTGACGCCGTCATCGGCGCGCTGCACGGTATCGCGGGCATCCTGATCGCCAGCGCGCTGGCGATGCCGCTGGCGCGCCTCGCCGATCGGCATTCGAGGAAGACGATCCTGCTGGGGCTGATCGCCGCATGGACGGCTCTGACGCTGTTGGGGGCGCTGGCACCCAACTTTCCGCTGTTCTTCGTCGGGCGTGCGGCCGCCGGGATCACCGAGTTCGCGATGATTCCCATCGTGTATTCGCTGATCCCGGACCTGGTGGGCGAGCGATGGCGGGTTGGTGCGAACCTGGGGTTTGCGGCGTTGATGGCCACAGGTGCGAGCGCCGGGTTCTACCTGGGGGGCGACCTGCTGCACTGGGTGTCCGGATTGGGCGGCATCGGCTGGCTTGCCGATCACGATCCATGGCGCAAGGCGATGCTGGTGCTCGCACTGGCGGGCCTGCCGTTGTTGCTGGCCGGCAGCTTCACCCGGGATCCGCCGCGGCATGTGGTGACGGACAGCGCGCCGCAGGTTGCTTCGTTGCTGGCGTTCGTACGCGCGAACCTGTGGCAGGTACTGCTGTTCATCGGTGCGGCCGGCGGCGTCGCCGTGGCGGTGCAGGCGGTCACGCCGATGGCGGCGATGGCACTGGTACGCCGTTTCTCCGCCGACCTTGAGGCCATCGGGCACACGTTGGGCATGCTGATCCTGGTCGGCAACATGGCCAGCCTGCTGATCGCATGGGGGGTGGATCGTGCGCTGCGATCCCGCTTCGGCGCACGCGGAAGGCCGGCGATCATGGGTGTGGCGACGGCCATTGCCATTCCCTGTGCTGGCCTGTTGGCCGTCGCCACGTCGGTGTCCGTGGCGCTGGCGCTGGTCGGCGCTTTCCTGCTGGCGACCTGTGTCGCGAATGCATTGCTCCCGACGATGCTGCAGGACCTGGCACCGGTGGAACTGCGCGCGCGCGCGTTCGCGGGCTACAGCTTCGTCATCGCCGCCTTCTGCGCCCTCGGGCCGGTACTATCCGGCGGCATTTCCCAGTTCCTGCTGGCCGACGACCTGCTGTCGGCCATGTCGTTCGCGGCGGTGCCCGTGATGGGCGTTACCCTGGTGTGTACCTTCCTGTGGTGGTCCCGATCATGATGTCAGGCCTTCTTGCCGTGGTACTGGCGGTTCTTTCCGCCATGGCGCTGTATGCCGGTTCGCGGCATTGCCGATGGACGTCCTGGCGTCGCGTCGGCCGCGCCGGTCGCTGGGGTGGCGCGTTGCTGGCGATCGCGTCGTGGGTGGTGTGGATGCGCGTGTTGGGTGCTGGTGCGGGATCCTGCGCGATGCTCGGCACCTGGATGCTGGCGATGATGGCGCTGCCCTACATGGCCGGTATCCGCATCGGCGGCGATGTGCGGAGCGATGGCTGATGTGGGCGCGCGCGACGGCCGGCATTGTCCCGGGGTTCTTCCTGTCCGCGGTGCTTGTGGGCCTGGTCAGCTGGGTGTTGCCGGGGCCATGGCAGTCCACGCTGGTCGCGGGCGGACTGGTGTTCTTCCCGGTCTGGGTCGGCCTCTTCTGCCTGGCGTTCCAGTTCCGCAGCGGTGCACGCGCGTGGTGGATCTACGGCGCGATATCCGTTGCCGGCCTTGGGATGCTCACGCTGCTGCGCTACCTGCAGTGGGTGCAGTAGGAGTGTTGCCGTGAAGCTGAAATCCGCCACGCTGCGTACGTTCACCACGCTGCACACCTGGGTCGGCCTGGTGGCCGGGTTCGCGTTGTTCGTCGCGTTCTACGCCGGCGCGATCACGATCTACCACCACGACCTGATGGTCTGGCAGTCGCCGCATGGCGCCAGCCAGCCAGTCGGAACGCTGGACGACGCGCAGCATCTGCTGGATGAAACGCTGTCGCGTCATCCCGATTCGCGGAACTGGATCGGCATGCTGTTCCCGGGCGAAGAATCCGCGCAGCCGCTCGTCTACTGGCCGGACGCGAAAGGCACCTGGTACTACGCCACGCCGGATGTCCTGCAGGGCACCACCGAGCCGCCTGCCGCCGCGTTGTCCGAACTGGTCAATGCCTTGCATTACTCGCTCGGCATCCCGGTGGTGGGCATCTACCTGATGGGCATCGTCAGCCTGCTGTACGGCGTGGCGCTGGTGTCCGGCATCGTGATCCACTTGCCGAAGCTGGTGGACGACCTGTTCGCGCTACGGCCCGGCCGCAATCTCAAGCGTTTCTGGCAGGACGCACACAACGTGATCGGCGTGCTCAGCCTGCCGATGCACGTGATGTTCGCGATGACCGGTGCGTTGCTGTGCCTCAGCCTGCTGCTTGCGTTGGCGCTCAACCCGCTGATCTACGGCGGCAAGCTGCTGGAGGCGATGCCGGTCGCGCTCGATACCGCGCCGTCGCTCACCGCAGCGGGAAAGCCGGAACCGCTCGGTGGACTGGCGATGTGGCACGCCCGCGCGCAGGAAGAGGCGAAGAAGCAGGGCCTGCAGGCGTTCGAGCCGGTCTACATGAAGCTGACCCATGCCGGCGATGCGAACGCGGTGGTCGAGATCACCGGCGAATCGCCGCGTACGCTGGGTGCGTTGGGCGCGGTCGCCCTGAACGCCAACACCGGTGCGCTGGTCGCCAGCCAGTTGCCCGGAAACCGCGACGCCAACCACGCCACGCTCTCGATCACCTACCTGTTGCACTTCGGTGAGTACGGCAATGCCTGGGTGCAGTGGCTGTACTTCCTGCTCGGCATCGGTGGCGCGTTCCTTTTCTATTCCGGCAACCTGCTGTGGATCGAATCCCGGCGCAAGCGGCGACAGGAAGCGCAGGGCAGGGCGCAAGTCGCGATGGCCAAGGCGACGGTCGGGGTCTGCATCGGCGTTTGCGTGGCGATTTCGGCGGCGTTCGTCGCGGCGCAGGTGTTCGAGGCGAAGGGCGCTGCCTGGGCTATCCCCGTCGATGTCGGGGTGAAGGTCGCCTGCTTCGGCACGTGGGCGCTCTGCGTGGCATGGGCGGTCCTGCGCGCGCCGATCCGGGCGGCGACTGAACTGCTCTGGGCAGCGGCCATCGTCACTGCGCTGGTGCCACTCGCGCACGGCCTGGCCACGGGCGCGTGGTTGTGGAAGAGCGCCGCGATCGGTCACACCGCCTTGTTCGCGATCGACCTGGGCGCGTTGGCGATGGCGATGGGCTTCGCCTGGCTTGCGCGCCTGACCGCGCGACGCGCCGCCACGGGTGAAGCGAACAGCGTGTGGACGCTGCCCGCCAAGGTCTAGGTGCGCTGTTTCAGGACGGATCGGTGGATTTGCGCGCCATCAGTTCCTGCAATCGCTCGCGCGTATCGGCGCGCGTCAGCGGTTTGTCGAACAGGAAGACACGTACGCCGTGCGCCGGCACGTCCGCCTGCAGGCGGTTGCGTGCCCGTTGCCGCTTCCCGCTGAATGCATCGCGCCACTCGCCTGGCTCCAGGTATTCCGACACCGACAGCTTGGCGGGCGTATCCGCCTTGTTCAGCAGCACCAGGGCGGTCTGCGTGACGCCTTCATGCTGCAGGACGCGGTAGAAGACCGCCTGGTCGCCCTTCAATCGCACATTGAGCTGCAGGCCGCGCTGCAGCGCTGGCGTGTCACGACGCAGCGCCGCGATGCGCTTGAGCGGGGCAAAGATCGGGCTCTGTGATGCGGTAGCAATGCGTTCCTGTCCGAAGTAGTTGCGGTTTCCGGCATGTTCGGCGCGGCCACGTTCGAAGCCGATCTCCGAGCCGTAGTAGACGACGGGGATGCCGCGCGCGGTGAACAGCCAGTTATGCGCGTCGATGAAGCCGGCATCGGGCGCATTCATGCGTGCCATATCGTGGTTGTCGTAGAAGGTCATCAGGTCGTACGGATTGGCGTACGGACCATCTTCCAGATACAGCGCCTTGCCGATCTCCTCATAGCTGGTGCCCGGTTTCTCGAACACCTCGGTGAGCTTCCCCTTGAGCGGGAAGTCCAGCACGCTGTAGCCGCCGTTGCGCGTCCACGTATGGCCGGCGATGCTGGCTGCGTCGTAGTTGAAGTTCTCGCCGAACATGAAGAAGCCCGGCTTCTTTGCGCGGATGCGGTCGGCGAACTCCTTCCAGAACGCATGCGGCATCCAGGCGATGGTGTCCACGCGGAACGCGGCAGCGCCCTGGTCGATCCACTGTTCGTAGGCGCCGACCAGATACTCCATCACCGCGGGATTGTGTTCGTTGAAGTCGGACAGCTGCGCCAGTCCGCCGCCGGTGTTGTAGAACGCGTGCATCGGCTTGCTGCGCGGTTGCAGCTTGTCTGGATTTACGTTCTGGTGGTCGGCGATCAGCTTGCCATCCTTGTCCCAGACCTTGCCGTATTGCGGCTGCATCGTCGGCATCGAATACGCGGGCGAGCCATGGTTGCCGACGATGTCGAGCACCACGTCCAGCTTCTGTTCCTTCATGCCACGGGTGAAGCCGGCGAAATCCAGGCCTTCGCTGGGCAGGTGTTCGTCCAGCGTGTAGAAGTTGATGCCCCAGTAGCCGTGGTAGCCGGTCTTGCCGCGGTCGGTGAACATGCCGGCCCACTTCACTTCCTCGCCGCCGGTGAAGGCTTCGTCGGGGTTGTCGATGATCGGCGTGACCCATACCGAGGTGAAGCCGAGGTCGCGGATGTAGCCGGCATTGTCGAGTACACCCTTGAAGTCGCCGCCGAGGTAGCCGACGTTGTCGGTCTGGCCTGCCGGTGCGCCCGGCGTGGGCCTGTCGAACGTCGGGTGCTTGCCGCCCTGGTCGCGATGGTCGTTCGACGGATCGCCATTGACGAAGCGGTCGGTCAGCACGAAGTAGATCGCTTCCTTCGCGAATGGCTCGGTGGTGCCGTAGAGATCGTCCGCCGCGATGGCCGCAGCCGGCAGAAAGAGCAGGATCGAGACGGCGGTGGCGAGGGCAAGCTTTCGCATCAGGCGGCCTCCGGGCCAGATCGTGGTTCTTTCACGCGCAGTACGAACACGCCGGCCACCAGAAGGCTGACGCCACCGATGGCGAGCGCGTAGATCGGTTGACCACCGGCGAAAACCTTCAGCAGGAAGCCGAGGACACTGGCCGCTACCAATTGCGGGATGACGATGAAGAAATTGAAGATGCCCATGTAGACGCCCATCTTTTGCGCCGGCAGGCTGTCGGACAGCAGGGCATAAGGCAGCGAGAGTATTGAGGCCCATGCGAAACCCACGCCGACCATCGATAGCAGCAGCCATTGGGGATCGCGGATCAGGATGAGCGACAGCAGGCCGAGTCCACCCAGCGAGACATTGATGAGGTGGCTCATGCGCAGGCCGACGGCGCGCACCATCCAGGGAATCAGGATCGCGGCGAGCGCAGCGAAGCCGTTGTAGGCCGCGAACAGCACGCCGACCCAGTTTGCGCCTTCGTTGTACGCGGCCGATGAGGTGTCGGTGGTGCCGTAATGCACGCCGGTGATCGCCGCGGTGGTGTAGATCCACATGGCGAACAGCGCGAACCACGAAAAGAACTGGACCACCGCGAGTTGCCGCATGGTGTCGGGCATGGTCTGCAGATCGGTCATGATCGAGGTGAACATGTTGTTCGCCCGCCACGTGCTGGCGAGGAGCAATGCCAAGCCATAGGCCGCCATACCGCCTGCCAGCACATAGAGCAGGCGGTCTAGCTGCCACCAGGCCACCGCCGCGATCGCGGCCAGGCCGGCGATCAACCACCCTATGGACGCTCTGCGTGATCGGTCGCGATCGATCTCGGTGTCCAGCGCAACGCCGGAAGGCGAAGCATCGTCGAAGGATGTCAGTTGCTCCGGCGGATACTCCCGCGTCCTGACGACGGTCCACAGGACCGCAAGGAGCAGGACGGCACCGCCGAAATAGAAGGCGTAGGTCACCGTATCGGGAACGTGTCCAGGCGCGGCCGTGTTGGACACGCCCGCCTTCGCCAGCAGCCACGGCAGCATGCTGGCCACCACAGAGCCCACGCCGATGAAGAAGCTCTGCATGGCGTAGCCGGTGGGCCGTTGCCTGGGCGGCAACTGGTCGCCGACGAACGCCCGGAACGGCTCCATCGATACGTTGAGCGACGCATCTAGGATCCAGAGCGTGCCGGCCGCGATCCACAGCGCGGACGAGTTGGGCATCACGAGCAAAGCGGCCGTGGAAAAGATGGCACCCCATAGGAAGTAGGGGCGGCGCCTGCCAAGGCGTGTCCATGTGCGGTCGGAGAAGTGGCCGATGATCGGTTGCACGATCAGTCCGGTCAGCGGGGCTGCGATCCACAGGCCGGGCACGTCGTCCATGTCCGCACCGAGCGTCTGGAAGATGCGGCTGACGTTGGCGTTCTGCAGCGCGAAGCCGAACTGGATGCCGAGAAACCCGAAGCACATGTTCCATATCTGCCAGAAGGACAGGCGGGGCTTGGCGGTCATTCGGGGTTCCCTGGTCGTGCGATGCGGTCGAAGTGCGCGCACGCGTTGGCGAGCGTCGCGGCATCTTGCCGACATGCGCGGCCGATTCCATGCTGCACCGCAAACAACGCAGGCGAGCGGCGGGCGCCGCATCCGCGCGTCGCCGCGCGGCGCCCAGGTGCGGAAAACCATTGGTACATCTGCGTTTCGGCCGAAGAGTGTCGTGGCACGCGCGTCAGTCGCCGAGTGATGCGGAGCCTTCGCCCGCCGCCATCTGCATACGTATTCATGCGCACCGATGACGACCGGCCTGCGCGCATCCCGATGCGGCGTGGAATAGTGGCGCCCGCCGAGCGCACCGGAGGGGTTCGCTACGCATTGCGACGGGTGCATCGATGACGAAGAACAACTGGTGGCGTGGCGCGGTGATCTACCAGATCTACCCCCGCAGCTTCCTGGACACCAACGGGGACGGGGTAGGTGACCTGCCGGGCATCGTCGAGAAGCTCGACTACATCGCCGGCCTGGGCGTGGATGCCATCTGGATATCGCCGTTCTTCAAGTCGCCGATGGCCGACTTCGGTTACGACATCGCCGACTACCGCGACGTCGATCCGCTGTTCGGCACACTGGCCGATTTCGACCGTCTGCTGGCCAAGGCGCACTCGCTCGGCGTCAAGGTGATGATCGATCAGGTGCTCAGCCACTGCTCGGTCGACCATGCCTGGTTCAAGGAAAGCCGCGAGAGCCGCGACAATCCGAAGGCCGACTGGTACGTGTGGGTCGATCCGAAGGAAGACGGCACGCCGCCCAACAACTGGATGTCGCTGTTCGGCGGCGTCGCGTGGCGCTGGGAACCGCGCCGCGAGCAGTATTACCTGCACAACTTCCTTGCCAGCCAGCCCGACCTGAACTTCCACAACCCGGCGGTGCAGCAGGCCACGCTCGACAATGTGCAGTTCTGGCTGGACCGTGGCGTCGATGGTCTGCGGCTGGATGCGATCAACTTCTGCTTCCACGACGCGCAGTTGCGCGACAACCCACCCAAGCCGAAGGAAAAGCGCGTGGGGCGTGGCTTCAGTCCCGACAATCCCTACGCCTACCAGTACCACTACCACAACAACACGCAGCCGGAGAACATCGCCTTCCTGGAGCGGCTGCGTGGATTGCTGGATCGCTATCCGGACGCGGCCGCGCTGGGCGAAATCTCGTCGGAGGACTCGCTGGCGACCACCGCCGAGTACGTCACCGACCAGCGCCTGCACATGGGCTACAGCTTCGAACTGCTCACCGAAGATGGCAGTGCGGGTTACATCCGCGCGACGGTCGAACGGCTGGAAGCCGCAATGATCGATGGCTGGCCATGCTGGGCGGTATCCAACCATGATGTGCAACGCGCGGTGACGCGCTGGGGCAACGGCGAGGCATCGCCGGCGCTGGCAGCGCAGTTGGTCGCGCTGGTGTGTTCGCTGCGCGGTTCCGTCTGTCTGTATCAGGGCGAAGAGCTCGGCCTGCCGGAAGCCGACGTGCCGTACGAGGCGTTGCAGGACCCTTACGGCAAGACGTTCTGGCCGAACTTCAAGGGTCGCGACGGGTGCCGCACGCCGATGCCATGGACGGACGGCGAGCGTGCCGGATTCAGCGACGGCACGCCATGGCTGCCGATTCCCGCAGAACATCGTGCGATCAACGTGGCGGTGCAGGACGCTCGGCCGGATTCGGTGTTGAGCGTAGTACGCCGCTTTCTCGCGTGGCGTCGAAGCCTGCCCGCGTTGCGTGTCGGCAGCATCCGGTTCCTCGACGCACCGGAGCCCGTGCTTGCGTTCATCCGCGAAAGCGATGAGCAACGGATCCTGCTCGTGTTCAATCTCTCCGCGCATCCGGTGACGTGGTCCCTCCCCGACGACATGCAAACGGAATCACTGGATGCGCAGGGACTGGTCGCGGCCGTGCTGGACGGTGCGGTGCTGTCGTTGCCGGCGCGCGGCGTCTACTACGCGCAGCTGATCTGACCACGCACGATCGTGACGGGTCGTCCGGCGCACATCGTCCGAGCACGTTGACGCATCGGGCGCTGGTGCATGCGCGCCTGAACGATGCTCCCCGCGAATGCCTGATTTTCAGGGCGGAATACGTGTTACATGGGTCTGCGGAAATATGCATGAATACGTATGCAGGCCGGTTTGTGCAGCTGCGCAGGCCACTACCATGGCCGCACGTTTCGGGGCACCTGCCCCTGGCGTAGCAGACCCGGGCGATCGCACCACGTGACGCACCCGGTTCATCGCATACAACGTCCTTGGAGAGGGGAACATGCATTTCAAGCGCAACCTGCTGAGCGCGGCGTTGGCGTCCGCCATCGCGCTCACCGCGACCGGCGTACAGGCCCAGACCGCTCAGGCTCCTGCCGAACAGAACCAGACCGACGCCACCGAACTCGACACCGTCGTCGTCACCGGCATCCGCCGCGGCATCGAGAGCGCGATCTCGGTCAAGCGCGATTCCACCTCCATCGTCGAGGCCGTGTCCGCCGAAGACATCGGCAAGCTGCCCGACGTCAGCATCGGTGAATCCATCGGTCGCCTGCCCGGCCTCGCCGCGCAGCGCGTGGCCGGTCGTGCGCAGGTGATCAGCGTGCGTGGCCTGTCGCCCGACTTCTCCACCACCACGCTCAACGGTCGCGAGATGGTCAGCACCGGCGACAACCGCAGCGTCGAATTCGACCAGTACCCGTCCGAACTGGTTGCGGGCGTCACGGTCTACAAGACGCCCGATGCCGGCCTCGTCGGCCAGGGCCTGTCGGGCACGATCGACATGCAGACCGTGCGTCCGCTGAGCTTCGATGCGCCGGTGGGTACCATCGGCGTGCGCGGCCAGCGCAACGCACTGGGCGCGGCCGCGGATTCGTCCGCCTATGGCGAGCGGATCAACGCCAGCTACATCACCCAGAATGAAGCGCGCACCCTCGGTTTATCGATCGGTTACTCGCACTCCACCACGCCGATCCAGGAAAACCAGGTCGGCCTGTACGAGCCGTGGCAGGCGATCGGTGACAACTGGCGTCCGGGCGTGCCTGCCGGCACGTTCTATTCCGACGGGATCAAGGCGCTTCGTCGCACCGGCGAAACCAGGCGCGATGGGGTGATGGCCACGTTGCAGTTCCGTCCGTCGAACGCGTGGACCAGCACGCTGGACCTGTTCCATTCGCGGGCCAGGCAGGTCGATACGGCCAACCAGTTCGAAGTGCACATCGGCGACTACAACGGCGGCTACGGCCGGCTGCAGGTCACCAATCCGTCGATCAATGGCGACAACACCTTCACCGGCGGCACCGTCGGCAACGTGTACCCGCTGGTGCGCGGCATGTACAACAAGCGCGAAGACGAGATCAACGCCTTCGGCTGGAACAACGAATTCACCGCCGGCCAGGCGCGCATCATCGCCGACATCGGTTGGTCGCGCGCCAAGCGTGACGAGCTCAATCTCGAGAACAATACGCAGATGCTGCCGGCGCCTCAGCTGGATGCGCTGCAACTGCAGATCCGCAACAACGGCTTCTCGCAGATCAATCCCGGCCGCAACTACTCGGACCCGAATTCGCTCTACCTGACCGGCACGATCTACGGCTCCGGCTACGGCAAGGTGCCGAACGTGGTCGATGAACTGCGCACGGGCAAGCTGGGGGCGTCTTTGCCCGCTCCGTCGTTCCTCTCCTGGATGTCCGACATCGACGTCGGCCTGAACTACGCCGACCGCGAGAAGAACAAGCGCCAGCCCGAGGGCAACATCAATCTCGGCCCCCAGGGCAATACGACGATCGGTTCCGACCTGCAGTACCGTCCGGTCGACCTGAGCTTCGCCGGTATCGGCTACATCCCCTCCTGGAACGTGCCGGCCGCGGTCGCGCGCTACATGACGTTCGAACCGAATGCCATCGCGCCTTACCTCATCGCCAAGTCCTGGGACGTCAGGGAGAAGACCAGCACCGCTTACGTCCGCGGCAACATCGATACCGAATGGGGCGGCGTGAGCGTGCGTGGCAACGCCGGCGTGCAGGTGCAGCGCATCGACCAGTCTTCCGACGCGGTCAGGCTCAGCGGAGGGTCCAATACCCAACCGATCCGCATGGGCAAGACCTTCACCGACGTATTGCCGAGCTTGAACCTGGCGTTCGGCTTCGATCACGACCAGACCCTGCGCGTCGCGCTGGCCAAGCAGGTGGCGCGCCCGCGCGTGGACCAGTTGCGCGCCTCGCTGGAAGTGACGGCATCCGATGGTCCCGATCAGGACAACGGCCTGCGCAACAGCTTCGCCAGCGGCGGCAATCCGCTGCTGGATCCGTGGCGCGCCTACGCATTCGACGTCTCCTACGAGAAGTACTTCGGCACCAAGGCCTACGTGGCCGCCGCCTACTTCTACAAGGACCTGCAGACCTACATCTACACGCAGACCGATCCGTTCTACGACCTCTCCGCGTACACGCCCGATATTCCGCCGAGCACGAACAACCCGGGCATCGGTGTCGATCCGACCGGCAGCTATTCGCGTCCGGTGAACGGCGAGGGCGGCACGCTGCAGGGCCTGGAACTGACGGCGTCGCTGCCGTTCGACATGTTCAGCGATGCATTGCAGGGCTTCGGTGCGGTGGCCAGCGCCACGTTCAACGACAGCAACATCCAGATCCGCGATCCGGAAAGCGCCTCCAGCGTCGGCGCAGGCGACATCGACCTGCCGGGCCTGTCCAAGCGCGTCTACAACCTGACCGTGTACTTCGAGAAGAACGGGTTCGAGGCGCGCGTCAACCAGCGTCGCCGTTCGGACTTCATCGGTGAGATCGGCAACTTCAACGGCAATCGTACGCTGCGCTATGTGGTCGGCGAGAACATCACCGACGCGCAGGTCAGCTACACGTTCCCGGACGGCCATGCGCTGAGTGGCCTGAGCGTGCTGTTCCAGGCCAGCAACCTGACCAACGAGGCTTACCAGACCTACGCCGGCACCAAGGACCGTCCGCTGGAATACGTCGAGTGGGGCCGCAGCTACCTGCTGGGCGTCAGCTACAAGTTCTGATCACGCGACACTTTGCTCTCCCAGCCCGTCGGCGTCCTGCCGGCGGGCTTTTTCTTTGCAGGGCAGGCGCCGGATCATGAAGGCCACCGCAAGCACGGCATGCTATTCCGTGGCGTCTTCACCGACGGGCGTCAGTCGCGCCTTGCCCACCCTGCGTCGTTCCAGCGACACGGCCTCGATCTCCCACGCGCCTGCGCGCACGGTATCGCCGACGACGGGCAGACGCTCCAGTGCATACAGAAACAGCCCGGACAGGCTGACGTACGAGGGATTGCGTTCGAGCGCGATACCGGTGGCGCGTTCCACGTCCTCCATCGACATGGACGCGTCGACGATCCAGCCGCCCTCCGTCTGCTCGACGCCGTAGTCGGCATCGCGCGTGTCCGCAAGATCGCCGGCAATGGCGGCAAGCAGGTCGTTGGCCGTGACCACGCCTTCCACGCCACCGTATTCGTCGACGACCACGGCGAACGGCACGGCATGCTGCTTGATGCGCTCCAGCGCACGCAGGGCGGTCGTGCTCTCGGGCAGGGTCAGCGGCTCGCGCAGGTAGTCCGACAGCACGAGCGGCTTGCCGGACAGCACGCCGGCGAGCAGGTCGCGACTCTGCACCACGCCCTGCAGCGCGTCGAGATCGCCATCGCCGACCAACAGGCGGGTATGCGGTGACTGCACCAGTTGCTGTGTGGCGTGATCGGTGCCTTTCCTGATGTCGATCCACTGGATGTCGGTGCGTACCGTCATCACGCTGGCCACCGAACGGTCCGCCAGCGTCAGCACGCTGCGGATCATGTCGTGCTCGACCGCTTCCAGCCCCGGCTCCTGCTTCGCCTCCACATCCTGCGTACTGGTGCCGGTATCGCCAGACGGACGCGAGCCCAGCAGGTTCATCACCGCATTGGCGGTGCGTTGCCGGAACGGAAGCCGCTGGGCGTGCTTCTGGCGGTTGAAGCGCGACCACTGGTTGAACCCTTCGATGAGGATGGAGAACACGATGGCGGCGTACAGGTAACCCTTCGGAATCTTGAAGCCCAGGCCTTCGGCGACCAGGCTGAAACCGATCATCAGCAGGAAGCCCAGGCACAGCACGACCACGGTCGGATGCCGGTTCACGAAGCGGGTGAGCGGCTTGCTGGCCAGCATCATCACGGCCATCGCGATGATCACCGCGGCGAACATCACGCCGAGGTCGTCGACCATGCCGACGGCGGTGATGACCGAGTCCAGCGAGAAGACCGCGTCGAGGATCACGATCTGGGTGACGACGACGCCGAAGCTTGCGTAGACCTTGTTGCCGCCCGATTCGTGCGAACGGCCTTCCAGGCGCTCATGCAGCTCCATCGTGGCCTTGAACAGCAGGAACAGGCCGCCGATGAGCAGGATCAGGTCGCGCCCGGAGAAGGCATGTTCGAAAACGGAGAACAACGGCGTCGTGAGCCGCATGATCCAGGAGAGCGTGGCCAGCAGGCCCAGTCGCATCAACAGCGCCAGGCTCAGGCCGATGAGGCGTGCCTTGTCGCGCTGGTGGGGAGGAAGCTTGTCCGCCAGGATGGCGATGAAAACGAGGTTGTCGATGCCGAGGATGATCTCGAGCACGACCAGCGTTGCCAGACCCATCCAGATCGTCGGGTCGGATAACCATTCCATGAAAGGCGTGTGGTAGCGGAGGGCATTCGATCATCGCATGCGCGATGCGGCGCGCTTTTCAGGGCTGCGCCTGTACCTGAATTCGTTGTTCATGTTTGACGCGAAACGCATGCGCTCAGGCGTCCATGCGCATGCGATTGCACTAAAGAAGGCAGCCGCGTGGTGGCAATCGTTCCCGTCGAGCGCTTAGTATCGCGGTCGCTGCTCCAGCCGGCGCACGGCCATGCCAGAGCCCTCCCTTCCACTCACGAGGAGTATCCATGCGTCCCGTTGCGTACCGCGTTCCCGCGTCCTTGATGGCGCTCACCTGCAAGTTCGCCGTGGCCAGCAGCCTGCTGTTCGCACTCGCCGCGTGCAAGCCGCAGACGCCTGCGGCCGAGCCTTCCGCCGCTGCAGCCGCAGCGGTACCTGCCGCTGCCGGCGGTGGTGAAGTCAATCTCTACACCACGCGTGAACCCGCGCTGGTGCAGCCGTTGCTGGATGCATTCACAGCGAAGACCGGGACCAAGGTCAACACGGTGTTCGTGAAAGACGGCCTGCCCGAGCGCCTGCGCGCGGAAGGCGAGCGTTCGCCGGCCGACGTGCTGATGACGGTCGACAGCGGCAACCTGCTGGAACTGGTCGATGGCGGGCTGACGCAGCCGGTCGCCTCCGACGCGCTCAACGCGGCGATTCCTTCGCACCTGCGTGCCGCCGACGGCCAGTGGTTTGCGCTGTCGCTGCGCGACCGCGTGCTGTATGCGCGCAAGGACCTGTCGCTGGCGGGCTTCGCCTACGAAGACCTGGCCAAGCCGGAATGGAAGGGCAAGGTATGCATCCGCTCCGGCCAGCATCCGTACAACGTCAGCCTGATCGCGGCGATGATCGCGCACGCCGGCGAGCCCGCGACCGAGCAGTGGTTGCGTGGCGTGAAGGCCAACCTGGCGCGCAAGGCTGCCGGCGGCGATCGTGAAGTGGCGCGCGACATCCTCGGCGGCATCTGCGACATCGGCATCGCCAATGCGTACTACGTCGGCCGCATGAAGAACAGCGAGGAAGGCTCCGAGCAGCGCCAGTGGGGCGACGCGATCCAGGTCGTGCGCCCGGTGTTCGCCTCGGCGACCCCGACCGGTACCCACGTCAACATCAGCGGCGCGTCGGTGGCGAAGTTCTCGCCCAACCGCGAGAACGCCGTGAAACTGCTCGAATACCTGGTGTCGGACGACGCGCAGAGCCTGTATGCGAAGGCCAACTACGAGTACCCGGTGAAGGCGGGCGTGGAACTGGATCCGGTCGTCGCCAGCTTCGGCGAGCTGACCAGCGATCCGCTGCCATTGCAGCAGATCGTCGCCCAGCGCAAGAAGGCCAGCGAACTGGTCGACCGCGTGGGCTTCGACAACTGACAGCCGCGCCATGAGGCCAGCCCGACGGCTGCCTGCGGGATGGCGCATCGCCGCGGCCGGTATCGCGCTGTCCGCGGCGACTCCATTGATCGCGCTGGTGTGGGAAGCCGTCGGTGGCAGTGACGGCCTGTGGTCGCACATGGCCCGTTACGTGCTTCCACAGGCGGGATGGAACACGTTGAGGGTGCTCGCCGGTGTCGGCGTGATCGTCGGCGTCGTGGGTACCGGCACGGCATGGCTGGTCACCGCGTTCGAGTTTCCCGGACGTCGCGTGATGGCATGGGCACTGCTGCTGCCGCTGGCGGTGCCCACCTACATCATTGCCTACGTCTATCTCGATCTGCTGCATCCGCTGGGCCCGCTGCATGCCGGTCTACGCGCGGTGCTGGGCATCGATGATCCGCGCGACCTGCGCCTGCCCGATGCGCGATCGCTGGTCGGCTGCATCGTGCTGCTCGGCTTCGTGCTGTACCCGTACGTCTACCTCACCACGCGCGCCATGTTCATGACGCAAGCAGGCGGCTTGCTGGACGCCGCGCGCTCGCTCGGCACGCCGGCATCGGCGCTGTTCCATCGGGTGGCGCTGCCGCTGGCGCGGCCGGCGATCGCCGTCGGCATGGTGCTGGCGTTGCTGGAAGCGCTCAACGATATCGGTGCCTCCGAATTCCTTGGCGTGCAGACGCTCACCGTGTCCGTCTACACCACCTGGATATCGCGCAGCGATCTCGCCGGTGCGGCGCAGATTGCGCTTGGCATGCTGGTGGTGGTGGTGGCGCTGATCGCATTGGAGCGGCACGGGCGACGCCGGCAACGCTACGCCGCGACGCGTCGCCCGCAGCCGACGCGGGCGACGCGATTACGAGGCATCGGGGCCTTCGCCGCGCTCGTGGCGACGGTGGTGCCGGTGACGATCGGCTTCTTGCTGCCGTTCGCACATCTGGTGATGAGTGCTTGGCAGCGCTTGCAGCAATCCGGCGTGTCGCCGCAGCTGCTCGACAGCTTGTGGAATACGCTGACGGTGGCCGTGTTCGCCACCGTCCTTGCCCTGCTGGCGGCGCTGGTGGTGGTGTGGGCGTTGCGCCTGGCGCGTGCGCGACGGCAGGCCGTCGTGGAAGCGGTCAGCCTGCGCGTCGCCAGCCTGGGCTATGCCATTCCAGGCACTGTGCTGGCACTGGGACTGCTGGTGCCGCTGGGTGCGTTCGACGCAGGCCTGTCCGCGTTGTTCGCACCGTTCGGCATGTCGCCGCAGCTGTGGTTGATGGGGTCCGCTTTCGCCTTGGTCATCGCGTACACGCTGCGGTTCCTGACCATTGCGATCGGCAACGTGGAGGCGGGCATGGAGCGCATTGCGCCGTCGCTGGATGACGCCTCACGCAGTCTGGGCAGGACCTCGACCGCGACGCTGCGTCATGTGCATCTTCCTTTGTTGCGACCGGCGCTGGCTGCGGCTGCTTTGCTGGTATTCGTCGACGTGATGAAGGAGCTGCCGGCCACCTTGCTGCTGCGGCCGCTAGGCTTCGATACGCTGGCGACGTGGCTGTATGCCGATGCCGCGCGTGGCGCGTATGAGGAAGGCGCGATCGCAGCCCTGTTGATCGTGGTGGCCGGCCTGCTGCCCGTCGTGCTGCTGGCGCGTGCAGGCCATCGCATGGGGAGACACGCGGCATGACGCAGGATGTCTGGCTTGAGCTGGACGGCGTGGTGGTCGGATATCCCGGCCCGGCTGGTCTGCGCGTGGTGGTGCAGGGCCTGTCGCTGTCCCTGTCGCGCGGCGAGATCTGTGCGCTGTTGGGCGCGTCCGGTTGTGGCAAGACCACGGCGTTGCGCGCCATCGCCGGCTTCGAGCCCATCGCGGACGGGCGCATCGTGCTCGACGGATCCGAACTCGCGACGCGTGGTCAGGCGCTCGCGCCCGAGCAGCGACGCGTGGGCATGATGTTCCAGGACTACGCGCTGTTTCCGCATCTGGATGTCGCGGACAACATCGGTTTCGGCATCCACGCACTGGCGCGCAAGGCGCGTGATGCGCGCGTACAGGAATTGCTGGAACTGGTCGGCCTGGCCGAGGCCGCGCGTGCCTATCCGCACGAACTCTCCGGGGGACAGCAACAGCGGGTCGCGCTGGCCCGTGCGCTGGCACCGCGGCCGTCGCTGCTGTTGCTGGATGAACCGTTCTCGAGCCTCGATGTGCAGACACGTGCCCGGCTGGCGGGCGAGTTGCGCGGACTCCTGAAGGCCGCCGAGACGACTTCGTTGTTCGTCACCCACGACCAGGCCGAAGCGTTCGCCATGGCGGACCGCGTCGGCGTGATGGCGCAGGGTCGCCTGTTGCAGTGGGATCGTCCCGACGTCCTGTATCGGTCGCCGACCCATCGCGACGTCGCGACCTTCATCGGACGCGGCGCGTTGGTGCCCGCATCGGCACTGCAGGACGGTATGCAGGGCGAGGTGCTGCTGCGCCCGGGCGACGTGCGCCTGGATCCAGCGGGTAGCCTGCGCGGCGTCTTGATCGCGGTGACGTTCCGCGGACCTCATTTCGAAGGACGTGTGCGGCTTCCGGGTGGCGACAGCGTGGATATCGACCTGGGGGTGGCGGAGCCGCCGGCAATCGGCAGCACGCTTGTCCTGGCGCTGGCAGGAACCTCGCTCGTCAGGTTTCCACCATCGACTTAGGGAAGGCCTGTACAACGCGCCTTGACGCCGGCAGTTCTGCATCCACGCGCGGGTTCGAACTCGACCGGCTGATTCTCGACATTTTCTGGCGGGATTCGATGCAGTTCCGCCCTGCGGGCGCGACTACCTGTCGTCGGCAGAGCTGCCGGTGCGACATCCACGGATTCGACGGCGCGAACAGCGCCGGCACGTGCACCGCACCGAACGCCAGCGCGCCCTGACGTGCCATCCGCGCGTCGTGCTGCCGACGCATTGGGATAGTTTCTCGGTGCCCGTATGAGGACGAGGCCGCACTGTCGAAGACAACACAGGAGAAGGGCGAACCGTTTGCTGCGGTGCAGGGCGCGCCCAGGCCCGCCATGTGGATGCGTCGATCGCCGCTGCCGCGTCATCGTCCGGGCAATGAATGGCGGGCTTGAGGCCGGCCTGCCGACATCGCGCATCGCGTGCGGGGAGAAGGTGCCCCGGGGACGGATAAGGGGCCGGCGCGGCGTCGCACCATGCGCGCTGCAACCGCTGATCGCGGGGGGTGATGCATCACCCCGGGAGCGGCCTTCGGCCTTACCCGGCCCAGGCGGTATGCGTGCGATCGGCGATATCGCCAGCGCCTTCGCGCAACTCCGCCATCAGTGTGGTCGGCGTACTGCCGGCGATGGCATGGAAGTCGGCGATCAGGTGGGCCTGGTCGTAGTAGCCGGTGTCGGCGGCGATGGCGGACCAGTTGACCGTGCCGGCGGCTTGCGCGGCGCGTACCGCGTGTTCGAAGCGCTTCAGGCGCGCATACGTCTTGGGGCTGAGGCCGAGCGTGTCGTGCAGTACGCGGCGGAGGTGGCGTTCGCTGATGCCGAGATCGCGCACGACATGACCGAGGCTGGCGACCTGCAGCCGTTCCAGCGCGGCAGCGAGGAACGCCGGTGTAGCGACGACCGTCGGCCGCCGTGCCGCACGCGACGACACCGCGGCGTCGAGTAGCGCACCGGCAGCCTGCGTATCGGCCGTGTTGGCGAGGTGTTCGCGCAGGCGCTGCACCTGGGCCGGGGCCCACAAGGCGTCCAGCGGTACGGGGCCGCCCTGCAACGCCGAGGCCGAGACACCGAGCGCCGCTTCATACGTGCCGGGGCGCAGGCGCGCGATCACCGCACGCTGTCCGCCGCGGATGAACTTGCGATGGACCTGTCTGCGCGGCCCCATCGCGTGCACGTCGACGCCGTCCGGCAGGGTCGGCCCGAAGCGCACGACGAGCTGCGCTTCCACCTGGGGGATGGCCACGCGCTGGCGGTCGCGCGGGTAGTCGCTCGCCGTCCATCCGACGACCGGGCGCAGGTCGGCACCGGCAGCGGTCACAGGCGAGCGGGCGAGGGCGGACGGCATGGGGGCATTGTGGTCACGGGATGCCGCTGCCGCAACCCATGTGCGATGGCCGGTTTTTCCAATGCGTCGGACGATGTGGCGTCTATCGTGGCCCCCATGAACATACTCGTAACCGGCGCGACCGGAAAAGTGGGAAGCAGACTCGCGATGCGGCTGGTGCAGCAGGGACACGCGGTGCGTGCTCTGGTGCGCGATGCCGCGCGTGCAACCGACCTGTCGGACAACGGCATCCAGCTCGCCATCGGTGACCTGATGCAGCCGGCCTCATTGCCGGCAGCCGTGGAGGGCGTGGACGCGGTGGTGCATTGCGCGGCGTTCTTCCGCGGCGCCACGCCGGAAGAGGCGCATGCGGTGAACAACCTGGGCACGCAGCATCTGGCGGAGGCAGCGCGCGAGGCCGGCGTGGCGCGCTTCGTGTTCACCAGCACCGGTCTGGTCTATGGGCCGGACGGGGGCGTGCCGTCGCAGGAAGACGATGCCTGCGCGCCGGTCGATGCCTACCCGCAGAGCAAGCTGGCGGCCGAGCGGATGCTACTGGCGATCGACGGTCTCGACGTGCGCGTGCTGCGGCTGCCGTTCGTCTACGGCGACGGCGATCCGCATATCCAGGACGTGGTGCCGTTCATGCGCACGTTCCCGCCGGACCAGCGCATGTCGCTTGGCCATCATGCCGACGTGGCGCAGGCCGTCATCCGCCTGCTCGACAAGGCGTCACCGGCATATCGCATCTACAACGTGGTGGACGATGAAGCGCCGGACCTGGCGACGCTGTTCGCCGCGGTCGGCCAGCCGCCGCCGGATGGCTCGGACCCGAAGCGTGCGAAGGCGTTCTCCGCCGTGATGGATGGACGGCGCATCCGCGAAGATCTTGGCTTCCGGCCCGTGTATCCGCGGCTGGCGGATGCGGTGAGGGCGGGGGAGGCGTAAGCCTGCTTTGATCGCCGCTACATCGGGTCGTCGCGGTGCGCGATGGCGGGCTTGAGCCCGCCCTACGTGAGGATCAATCCTCGTCCTGCGCCTCGCGGCCCTGCTGGCGGATCAGGGCCAGCTCACGCGCATCGTTGATCGCATCACGCACGCCGTCGAGGTCGACGCTGCGTTCGTCCGGGGTGAACCGGCCGGTGAGTGGCGTGTCGGGCAGCAGCGTGCCGGCTTCGAACAGCACCCACATCTCTTCGCCATACCAGGTGTCGAGCAGTTCCGGCGCCCAGCGGCCGAGCGTGGCAGTGAGGTTGTTGACGTCGCGCAGCAGCATGGTGCGCGCGGCATTGTTGCCGCCGGCGCTGACCACCTGCGGAAAGTCGATCACCACCGGGCCGTCGGGACCGACCAGCACGTTGTACGCTGACAGGTCGCCGTGGATCAGGCCGCAGCACAGCATGCGCACGACCTGGCGCACCAGCACGGCGTGGTACTCGCGGGCCTGTTCCGGCGTGAGTTCGATCTCGCCCAGGCGCGGGGCGGAGAAGCCTTCGGCATCGGTGACCAGTTCCATCACCAGCACGCCGTGGAAGAAGCCGTAGGGCTCGGGCACGCGCACGCCGGCCTCACGCAGCTGGTACAGCGCGTCGACCTCGGCGTTCTTCCATTCGGCTTCCTGCTGCTTGCGGCCGTAGCGGCTGCCGCTGGCGACCGCGCGGGCCTCGCGGCTGCCGCGCGACTTGCGGCCTTCCTGGTACTGCGCGCGCTTCTGGAAGCTGCGCTGCGCCATGTCCTTGTAGACCTTCGCGCAGCGGACGTCGTCGCCCGCGCGCACCACGTAGACGGCCGCTTCCTTGCCGCTCTTGAGCGGGCGCAGCACCTCGTCGATGACGCCTTCGTCGATCAGCATCAGCAGGCTGGCAGGGGTCTTCACGGCATCCTTGCAGGCGCGCGGCGAACGCCGCGACGGGCGGGCAGTGTGCCCGAACACGGCACGGCGTGCAGGCAGCGCGGTCCCGAATGTGAATGTGAAAGCCGCATCGCGTGCGCCGAGGGGAAAGCGCCCCTCAGCCGCCTTCGGCATCTTCTCCCCGTCGTTCACGGGGAGAAGGGAACGGCGGGTGGGTCGCGGCTTTTCCGCCCCGATGCGGGAGGTGCCGCTTTTCCCTTCGCCCCGCGTGCGGGGAGAAGGTGCCCGGAGGGCGGATGAGGAGCGAGCGCTGTGTTGCACCGTGCGCGGTGCATCCGTCGGTCGTCGACTGCGGGTGGCGATGCAACCGCGGTGAGTGCGCGGGAGATGTTTCGCGCAGGCGGAGGGGAAAGCGCCCCTCATCCGCCTTCGGCACCTTCTCCCCGTTTTACACGGGGAGAAGTGAACGGCGCACGGCGGGCTTAGGCCTGCCTTACGAGCCGCCGTCGTCGCGGACCCGCGTCACGCGCTGGCGGTAGGCGGCGACGTTGTCGCCGTCGATGCGGGTGCGCTGGGTGCCGGTGACGGTGTCGACCTTGCGGTCGTTGCCGGTGACGGGTTTGGCCTCGATATCGGTTTCATTCTCGAAGGCGTGCGACTTGTCGGTGTTGCGGTAGTACCGGTAGATCGCCCAGTACAGCGCCGCGGCCCCGGTGGGACCGAGGGCCAGCAGCCATAGGCCGTTGTCGTCGCTCATGTGTCGTTGCTCATGATCCGGCCCAGATGATCCAGAGGGCGATGCCCTCCAGGAAGGTGCCCACGGTCAGCGCAGTGAGCAGCAGCTTCCACTGCTGCACCGGCACGCTGCCCATCGTCTCGCCCGTGCGGCCGTTGACCGCGATGTAGTGCAGCATGCCGCCGTTGCTGCCGGGCTGGTGGTACGAGTACAGCCACACCGGCAGGTACATCGACACCCAGCGCGTGCCGTGCACGTCCAGGCGCTCCTGTTCCCAGCGCACGCCGCGGTCGTAGCGGCCGACCGAGCCGTGCACCTGCGCGCGCGCGATCGACAGCAGCTGGTCTTCCAGTCGTGGCCGCAGCTGTTCGACGTCGGTGTCGCGCTTCTCCGAGGTGAAGCCGGACAGGTAGGACGCGTTCCACTTCACCGCGTTCTTGGTGTCGAACGGCAGGATGGTGTTGATGATGTTCTGCGTGTTGGCCTGGGTGTCGAGGTTGCCGCGCTCGCGCGAGGATTCCAGCGGCAGGTCGTCGACGGTGAAGTCCACCGCCCGTTCCACCCGGTAGATGTCGGCGTCGTAGTAGGTCTGCTTGTTCTTCTCGGTGCCGCGCGTGTACTTGCGCGTCTGGATCTCGCCCTTGCCGGCCACCGCCGCGCTCGCGTTGCCGTCGACGATCATGTACGGCAGGTACACGCCGACGACGTTCTCCGGCGAGAACTGCTCCTTGAACGCCTTCAGCGCGAACAGCTTGCGCTTGTCGACGAACTGGCGGATGCGCGCGACCGCATCGTCCTTCTTGATGTGGAACGGCAGCACCGCGTCGGGCACGGCGCCGTTGGGGATCTGCTCGTTGACCCCGAACACGTGGCGGCACCAGTGGCATCGCGCCGTCATGGCGTTCTGCGTGTTCACCGTGACCTCGGCGCCGCAGCCGGTGCACTTGAAGGTCATCAGGACGGCGGTGTCGGCCTGGATGTCGCGCGCGCCCGAGGCGATGACGGTGCCGCGCAGGTCGGCGATGCCTTCACCGAAGCCGAACGCTTCCTCGACGCGCTCGCCGACCCACTCGTTGCGGCAGTACAGGCAGACCAGCACGTCGCTGCCCGGCTTCTGGCGTATGTCGGTGGCGCCGCACTTCGGGCAGCGGTTCTGCCCGTCCTTCAGCTCGGCCGAGGCGGTATCGAGGGCGACCGGATCGGGCGCCTCGAGTTCCTCGCGGATGGCGTCGGGCAGGGTGGCGGGGTCGACCGGGAAACTCCCGGGCAACGGTGGCACTTCCTGCGGCGAGCCGGGGCCCAGCGCAGGAGGCACCGGCGGCAGCGGCGGAGGCGCTGGACGGAGCGGAGTGGACATGCGTGGCGTCCGCTTACAGGCCCAGGGCCTTCGCCTTCAGCGCGTCGTAGTCGGATTGCGTGATCAGGCCGAGCTCGAGCATCTCCTTGGCCTTCTTCAGCTTCGCGACCGGATCCTCCGCGGCCGGCGCTGCGGGGGCGGCCGGCTGCTGCAGGGTGCCGACGCCCATCATGCCGGTGGCCATGCCCACGCCCATCAGGCCGGCCGCGCCGCCGGTCTCGCCGGCGGACTGGATGCCCTGGGCGACGCTGGCCTGCAGGTTGGAATTGCCGCGTGCGCCGGACAGCGCGTCGGCGCGCTGCACGGTCTTCAGCAGTTCACGCGTGTTGGCGTCGTACTCGATGGAGACGATGGCGGTCTTGACGATGGCCAGGCCGCGATCCGAACTCCACTGGTAACCCTGTTCCACTGCCGCCGACAGGCTCTGCGCGAAGCCCAGCGAATCCTGCTGCAGCTTGGTGATGCGGTTGCCCTTGGACGGATCGTTCGTGTACAGGCTGAACGCCGGGGCGAGCGAGCCCACCACTTCGTTGAACAGCTGGGTGGCGGCGGCGTTGTCCAGGTCGGTGAAGTCGAACACCTGGCCGGCGGCGAGGTACTTGGCCGGCACGAAGTTCTTCACGAACAGGATGGGGTCGACGATCTTCAGCGTGTACGAGCCGCGCGTGACCGCGCCGACCTGGGTGTTGAGGAAGCCGTCGTCCCAGTAGATCTCGGATTGCGTGCCGAAGCGGTTGTCCGGCAGTTCCTTCAGTGAGACGAAGAACGCCGCCTGCTGCGAACCCGGCTGGCCGCCGAACTTGAAGCGCTCCCAGCTCTGGGTGATGAAGGTCGAGACGATGCCGTCGCCGGCGAAGATCGACTTCGAGTTGATGTCATCCGAACGCCATTCGTAACCACCCGGCTCGGCGACGAACGCGGTGATCGCGCCGTCCTGCATCAGCAGCAGGCCATAGCCTTCGGGCACGACGATCTTCGAGCCGTTGGTGATGATGTTGGTCGAGCCGCTGGTGTTGGACCCACGCCCGGCATTGGTGCCCTGGGGCACCGCGGCGAACAGCGCCGCCGTCGACGGCAGGCCTGCCGGCACCGTGTAGAAATCCTTCCACTGGTCGCCCAGCACGCCACCGACCGCACCCACCACCGCCTGTACAAGACCCATGACATCGCTCCGTGATTCGTCGGCGGATAAGGGCATCCGCCATGCCGCTCCGAGTATACAGAGCGATACGCGGTGTCCATGGCGCAGAGGTCATGGGTGCAAGAACGTTGCGAAATCGTTACGCGAGCGGCAACACCGGTTCCGGCTACGATGCGGCATGCGCGCCGACGATGCCGACGTCTTCGAAGCCGACCTGCCGCTGGTGCGCCGCGCATTCCCGTGGCCGATCCGCGTGGGTTGCGTTGTCGCGGGTGCGTTCGCCATCGGCATCACGCTGTGGGAACTCGGCGGTGGGCTGTGGCCGCTGAACATCGCCACGCCATTCTTCGCGATCATCATCGGCGGCGCGGGGTACGTGGGCGTCCAGTTCATGCGCGCCGGCCCGTCGGGCTGGGGTGACGTGTGGACGTATCCGCCACGCACCATCCTCGTCCAGCGCCGCGCCTGGGGCCGCCGCACCACCACGAGGTTGAGCACCGCCAACGTGGCCGCCGTCGAGGTGCGCAGGAGCGAGGACGCCGACCACGACGACGCGCCGTGGCAAGTCGTCATCGTGGCGAAACCGACGGTCTCCGGACCGGCCGCGATCGCTGGTGCGGGTGGGGTGTTCGATGCGGGGCGCTATGGCTCAGACGCCTATGCCGAGCGCTGCTGGCACACCTCGGATCCTCGTAGGGCGGGCTCAAGCCCGCCATGTTGATCTCTCCGTCGTGGTGCTCTTCGACGGGAAGTCGCGAGGCCGGATGGTCCGCGACGGCGGGCTTGAGCCCGCCCTACGGCGACACGATCCCGGTAGGGCGGGCCCAGGCCCGCCGTGTTGATGCGTCCGTCGTGGGGCTTCCGGGCGGAGCATCGCGATTTAGATGCGTGCGAATGATTGGACGAGCGCCGATACGCCGCGACGGCGGGCTTGAGCCCGCCCTACGGCAAAGGGCGGGCCACCATCATTTCGCCGGCAACGCCCGGTTCCTGCCTTCGTCCTTGGCGCGATACAGCGCGGCATCCGCCGCATGCAGCAAGGCATCGGGCGTGCCGCCCTGAGCCGGATGCAGGCTGGCGGCGCCGAGGCTGACGGTGACGATGCCGGCCACGCTGGAGGCGCGGTGGGGCAGGGCGAGGCCTCGCACGTCGGCCACCAGTTGTTCGGCGAGGGCGAGCGCCGTGTCGGCGTCGCAGTCGGGCAGCAGCACGGCGAACTCTTCGCCGCCGTAGCGTGCGGCCAGGCCGTCGCGGCCACGCAGGCTGTCGGCCAGGCGCGTGGCGAGGGTGGCCAGCGCGGTATCGCCGCCCAGGTGGCCGTAGCTGTCGTTGTAGGCCTTGAACTCGTCTACGTCGATCAGCAGCACGGCCAGTGACGCATCGCGGCGGGCATGGTCGTCCCAGGCCAGTTGCAGGCAGCGGGTGAACTCGCGGCGGTTGGCGATGCCGGTGAGCGCGTCGCTGGCGGCCAGGTGTTCCAGGCGCGCATTCGCTTCGCGCAGTGCGTCGGTGCGCTGGGCCACTTCATGGGTCAGCGCACGCTCGCGCTCGCGCGCCGAGCGCAGGCGCCACCGCACGGCCGCGCCGAGCAAGCCCAGTGCCGCCAGCGCCACCAGCGTGCGCAACCACCAGGTCTGGTGCCAGCGCGGCAGCAGGGTGAAGCGAAGTTGCGCGCCGGCTTCGTTCCATACGCCGTCGTTGTTGCTGCCGATCACCCGGAACACGTAATCGCCGGGCGGCAGATTGGTGTAATACGCGGCCCGGCCGGCACTGGCTTCGCTCCAGGCGCGATCGAAGCCTTCCAGCTTGTAGCGGTAACGCACGGCCGACGGTGCTACGTAGCTCATCGCCGCGAACTGCAGTTCCAGCCGCCCCACGCCGGGGCCGAGTCGAGCGGCTGCCTGCGGATCCACGTCCCCGCCGTCCACCAGCATCCGCTCGATCGAGACCGGCGGCGATTGCGGATTGCCCCGCATGCGGTCGGGATCGACGATCACCACGCCCTTGGCGGTGCCGAACCAGAGCCGGCCGTCGTCGCTGCGGTCCGCCGGTGTCTGCGACGCGCCGTTGCCCTGCGCGTTGAGCATGCCGTCGCTGGTACCGTACCAGTGCGGGGCAATCTGCCGCACCTCACCGCGGTCGAGCGCGGCGAAGCCGGCCCTGGGCAGGCGGCCGATGCCGCGGTTCGAACTGAACCAGACGTTGCCGCGATCGTCGTCGAGCAGCGCGAATACCGCGTCGCCATGGAAGCCGGCGCGCTCGAGGTAGCGGGTGACCTTGCCGTCCCGGACGCGCACGATGCCGACGCTGGTGCCCAGCCACAGGCTGCCGTCGGCGGCCGGGTGGAAGGCGAATACGCTGGTGCCCGGCAGGCCGTCGGTGCCGCAGGTATCCACGGTGCCGCGGGTCAGGCAGCGCAGGCCGCTGCGCAGGCCGATCCACAAGCGCCCATCGGCGTCTTCGTACAGCGCACGGGTGTCGTCGCCGCGCGTGCCTTCCACCACCTCCACCCGCGTGCCGTCGATCCTCGCCACGCCCTGCAGCGTGCCGGTCCACATGCCGCCCTGGCGGGCCGGGGCGAAGGCGAACACGATGGTGCCCGGCAGGCCGTCCGCGAGACCAAAGGTGCGGGCCTGGCCGCGTGCGTCGAAGCGGGTGACGCCTTCGGTGCCGGCCACCCACAGCTGGCCCTGCGCGTCGGACAGGATGGCGCGCACCAGCTGGCTGGGCAGCTGGCGGTTGTAGTCCGCCGCCGGCTGCAGCGCCGAACCGGTGTAGCGGGACAGGCCGGCGCCGTCGGTGCCTACCCAGAGCGGCCCGCCGGGTACCTGGTGCACCGCACGCACCGCGTTGGAGACCATCTGCCCGGTCACCGTGACCAGCTTCGACGGGCTGAGCCGGTGCAGGCCGCTGGAGGTGGTGCCGATCCACAGGTTGCCTTCGCGGTCCTCGAACATCGACCGCACGGTCTCGCCCTGCAGGCCGGCCAGGGTGTTGTCGCAGCTGAAGTCGCCGGCGACCAGGCGGCACAGGCCCATGTCCAGCGGCGCGAACCAGACGCTGCCGTCACGGTCGCCGTAGAGCGAGTAGATGCGCCGTCCGTCGAGCGCGGCCGCGTGCGGGTCGCGCTGGAAGCGGCCGTCGCGGAAGAATGCGGGACCGGCCTGGGTGCCGACCCAGGCGGTGTCCGACGCGTCCACGGCCAGGCTGTAGACCGCGTTGCTGGGCAGGCCGTCGCGTTCGTCGTAGAGCCGCGCGTGGCCGTCCCGCCAATGGACGACGCCGACGCCGTCGGCGGCGATCCAGATGCCGCCTGCGCGGTCGGCGACGATGGCGCGGTAGAAGCCGCGTGGCGGAAAGCCGTCGGTATCGCCGAGCAGGCGGGGCCGTCCGTTCACCATCCGCACCACGCCGGCGTTGGTGGTCAGCCACAGGCCGCCGGCGGTGTCGCCGACGATGCCGAACACGCTCTCGACGCCGTCGGGCATTGGCACCGGCTCGAGCGTACGGCCCTGCCGGCGATACAGGCCGCCGTTGAGCGTGCCGACCCACAGGCCACCGTTGCGGTCCGCGCTGACGGCGGTGATGGCCGAGCTTTTCAGTGCCGGCGCGACGCGCGGATCGATGGTCTCGAAGGTGTCGCCGCTGTACCGCGGCAGGCCGCCGTAGGTCGCCAGCCAGATCGCGCCGTCGGCCTGCTGCGCGATGGACAGCACCGTGCCCTGCGGCAGTTGGTTCTCGTACCAGACATGGGTGAACTGGCCGATCGCCCGCCGTGCTTCCAGCGCATGGGCGGGGAGCAGCAGGAGTGCACACAGCGCGCCGGCCAGCAGGGCGCTCGCGCGCCTCGCGTCAAGGAACATGCGGAATTCCAAGCATCGGTCCCCCCAACCGGTGGCGCGCCATGCTACCAGTTGCGCTGGATAGTGGCGGGGCCAACGGTGGATCGAGGGCCACGAAGCCGTCCTCCGCGCCGATCATGGCGCTTCGCCGGGCAGTTTGCCGCGGGGTGGCCTGCGAGGCATCCTCCCTTCCGGTCGATACGAAGGTGCCTGCATGACGATGTCCCGACGTGATCTTCTGAAAGCCGGCAGTGCGTCCGTGCTGCTCGCACCCGCGATGATGGCCTCCACAGGCTGGGCGGACGATCCGGTGGTGCCTTACGCCGATGCAGTGCTGGAAGACGGCGAGCCACCCGCACCGGCGGTCGGTGCCTTCACCCTGGTGGTGCTGCCGGACACGCAGTACTACGCCCGATCGTTCCCGCAGCACTTCATGGCGCAAACGCAATGGATCGCCGCGCAGGAGCAGGCGCGCAACATCGTCGGCGTGCTGCAGCTGGGCGACCTGACCGACCACAACACGCCCGAGCACTGGCAACGCGCCGCCGACGCGATGGCGGTGCTGCACGGCAAGGTGCCGTACGTTGTGGTGCCCGGCAACCACGACTACGGCGAACGCGGGCGCTGCACCGATCGCACCACCCTGATCAACGATTACTTCCCGGTGGCGCACTTCGCCCGGCAGGCCACGCTGGGCGGCACCTACGACAAGGAGCCGGACCGCATCGAGAACAGCTTCCACCTGCTGTCGGTGAAGGGACGCAGGCTGCTGGTGCTGGCCCTGGAATTCGGCCCGCGTGCGGACGTGGTGCGCTGGGCCAACGAGGTGCTGCAGAGGCACCCCGACTGGGAGGCCATCCTGGTCACCCATGCATACCTGTACGACGACGGCACCCGGTACGACTGGGCGACGAAGGGCGAAGCGCAACCGTGGAATCCGCACAGCTATCCCATGGCCAAGGCCACGGGCGGTGACGTGGCCGATGGCGAGGCGCTGTGGCGCGAACTGGTGAGCCGCCACGAGAACGTCATCCTGACGTTCAATGGGCACGTGCTCGGCGATGGGCTGGCACGCCTGACCTCGCAGACGCCCGGTGGCCGCGACGTGCACCAGATGCTGATCAATTTCCAGATGCGAGCCAATGGCGGCGATGGCTGGCTGCGGCTGCTGGAGTTCCAGCCCGATCGCACCACCGTCCACGTGCAGGACTACTCGCCCGTGCTTGACCAGCGCAACACCGCCCCGCAGAACCGGTTCACCCTGGCGCTGTCGCCACCCAAACCCGCGGGATAGTCGCGCTCACAGCACCGGCCACCACATGAACGCCGCGGCCGCGAGGCTGCCGGCCAGCGTGGCCAGCGCGGCGACGCCAAGCACGATGCCCATGGCGGTCTTCGTCCACGCACGGCGCGAGCGTTCGGCACGGAAGTACAGCTCCAGCACGGCCAGCGGCAGCAGCCAGCTGGCAACGCTGACACCGATGAAGGCCGGGCCCTGGTAGTCGATCCTGATGCCGAGCGGCGTCAGCAGCAGGCCGGCCAGCATGATGCCGATGCGCAGGAACCACACCCCGTTCACCAGCAGCCAGGCGCGCAGGGCGTGGCGGCGATGGGCGGTGAAATCCCGCCGCACCGCGCTGCGCCATGCCAGCACGGCGAAGACGACGATCAGCAGGCCGTTGAGGCTGATCGAGACATCGCTGCCGAGGCCGAGCCGTGAACCGCGCACCCAGACCAGCCAGAAGCCGGTGAGCGTGACGACCAGCGCGACGGCGAGGAACAGGCGGCCGTTCCAGCGATGCGCGGCGGGCCAGCGACGGCGCAGTGCGGGCACCAGCTGCCAGAGGCCGGCGAACGTCACCAGCCCGGCCAGCACCGCATGGCCGAGGAACTGCGTGTTGCCGACGAGGTCGCCGGGCACATAGCCGGTGACATGCGGCTTCGCGTTGAGCCCCGCGAGGTCGCCGGTCGCCAGTGCGCCGCCGAAGAACGCCACGATGAAGGCGACGAACGCCAGTTGCCCGAGCGTGGCGGTGACGAACCAGAGGGTGGCGCCGGCGGACAGGATGCGTGACGGGAGGGGCGGACGAAGCGAAGCCTTCATGCGATGTCTCCTGGGTGGAAGGCCCGCACGATGGCGGTCGGCGGCAGGCGCGTCCCGCCGATTCGCGATTCGGCCAGCCGGATCGGCGATGGGGATTCGTCGTTCACCCGTGGCTTATCCGTGACCGATGGGGCTTGCCGGTCGCAGTCGTGGCATCGACCCTGTGCGCAGGCAGGTGGAGGCCGCGACATGCAGGACGGACAGATGGTGGCGACGGGCATCGCGGTCGCGGTGGCGACGATGTCGCTGCTGCTCCTGCTGTGGCAGCGGCCGAAGCGTGACGCCGAGGTGCTGTTCGCGGTGGTCAGCGGCTCGATGGCGCTGTCGCTGATGTCGCCGTGGATGGTCGATGCGCCGGCGTGGATGCGCTGGGCCGTCGCGATCGGCGGCAGCGCGACCTGCAACGGATACTGGCTGGTGTCGCGCGCGCTGTTCCGCGGCGAGGGCGGCGTGCGCAGGATGCATGTGATGGTCGCGGCGGGCGTGGCGCTGCTGATCGCGGCCTACCGCGGCGCCACGCTGGCGGCGCATGGCGGCGTGTCGCCGTGGTCGTCCGGTCTGGACAGCGTGCTGACGCTGGCCAGTTCCACGCTGCTGGTGCTGAGCTTCCTGGAGGCGCTGCGGGGCTGGTCTTCGTCGCTGCCGCAGTCCGAGCGTCGCCTGCGCGTCGCCTTCATGGTCATGTTCGCCGGCTGCGTGCTGTCGGCGACCCTGGTCGGTGCCGTGCCGGCGGTCGCCGGATCGCGCGCGGGGGTGGTCGCGGCCTGCGCGCTGGCGATGGTGCTATTCACCCACGTGGCGCTGGCGCACCGCCGCCGCAGGCCACTGCCGTCCCCGGCAGCCGCAGCGTCCACGACGCGGGCCGTCGGTGTCCTCACCGGCGAGGAAGCGCGCCTCGCCGCGGCCCTCCGGCACCAATTGGACGTGCGGCAGGTCTACCGCGAGCCCGAACTGAAAGTGGTCGACCTGGCGCAGCGGCTGGGCACGGTGGAACACCGGCTGAGCCGCCTGATCACGCAAGGCCTGGGCGAGAAGAACTTCAACCAGATGGTCAACCGTTACCGCATCGCCTACGCCTGCCGCCGGCTGGCGGAGCCGGAGGCCGCCGACAGCATCCTCGACATCAGCGGCGATGCGGGCTTCGCGTCGCTGGGCCCGTTCAACCGCGCGTTCAAGGCGGCGATGGACTGCACGCCCAGCGCGTACCGCGCAGCGTGCCGTGCGCAGGCCGGCGCCGACGACGGCACGCAGGCCGCGCTGCCGTCGGCACAGCGCTGACCGGGCGCGTCAGCCGCGCACGGCGGCTTCGATCTTCGCGACGTCGATCTTCTGCATCGTCATCAAGGCGGCGAACGCGCGCTTGGCGACGTCGCGGTCCGGGTTCGCCATGGCGTCGGTCAGCACGCGCGGGGTGATCTGCCAGTTCAGGCCCCACTTGTCCTTGCACCAGCCGCAGGCGCTCTCGCGACCGCCGTTGCCGACGATGGCGTTCCACAGGCGGTCGGTTTCCGCTTGGTCATCGGTGGCGATCTGGAACGAGAACGCTTCGCTGTGCTTGAACGCATCGCCGCCGTTCAAACCGATGCACGGAATGCCATAGACGGTGAACTCCACCGTCAGCACGTCGCCTTCCTTGCCGGACGGATAGTCGCCGGGCGCGCGGCGCTCACCGCGCTGTCGGGAAAGGTCATGGCGTAGAAGTTCGCCGCTTCTTCGGCGTCGTGGTTGTACCAGAGGCAGATCGTGTTCTTCGGGGTCATGATGGTCTCCAGGAGGGTGCGAACGGCGGTGCGAACAGGCCATCCATCGCTTCATCCGCAACACTCCCGCTGCCTGTGCAGCTATCCGTGTGTTGCATGGATCATATGAATCCACGGCGACGAGCGGGTCATGCGGAAATCGACAAGCCGCATGAACGCCTTCACCCGGGCGACGGCTTACGCCCAGGGCGACAGGGCGATCGTCAATTGCGCCTGGAATCCCTTGTTCGATGCCACCGGGACGGCGAACAGCGTGGGCGAGGCCTGCGCCACGCCGACGGCCTTCTTGCCCATCCGCGCGACTTCCGCCGCGTTCTTGGGGCCGGTCGCCCAGTGCTCGTCGGCCCAGACGTAGCGCAATGCCCACGTGCCGTCGTCGTTGCGCTTGGCGAACAGCACCAGGGTGTCGCGGAACAGGAACTCGCCGGGGATGTGCTGCTTGAGGAACAGCGCGCCGTCCACTTCGTAGCCGGCGGTCGACACCGCCAGGTCGATCGAGAACGACACTTCGCTGCCGGCGGTGATCTTCGAACTGTCCAGGTAGACCGAGAACAGCGTGGGCGCGCGGGCGTTGCGGATCAGGTTGCCGTCCTGGTCGAACAGCTCCGCGTACTCGCGCCGCACCGCGCTCTCGTGCGCCTTGGTCCGCGAGGTGAGGTCGTAGGTGTAGGCGCCGCGTGGCGCCACCGTGGTTTCGATGTAGTACGACGAGGCGATCTTCTTGCCGCGCTTGCGCGCCTGTTCGATCTCCGGAGGGAATGGCAACGCCGTGATGTCCAGCCGCGCGCTGGCGCTGAGGTCGCCGAACAGGAAGCGCGAGAGGTTCTGGTAGCCCTCTTCGGAATTGACGATGCCGAAGAAGCCGCTGTGGCTGCGGTTGACGAACGCGCGCGGGCTGTCGGCCACGTACGCGTTCTCGATCCGCACCAGGCCATCGCTCAATTGCCCGGCGGCCATCGCCGACAGGCCGTTCGCTACCGCATAGTCGCGGCTGTTGGTGCCGATCAGACTGAAGAAGCGTGCCGGTGGGAAGCCCGAGTCTCCCAGCGTGTTGACCTTTTCCTTGGGCACCTTGAGGTACTTCGCCATCACGCCGCGGTTGAAGTTGTCCAGGTCGTTGATCGACAGCAGGCTGGGCACGTTGATGCCGCCCACCTCGATGCCGTTGTGCGGCGTGGCGTAGGTGAACACCTTGTCGACCATGCCGCGGACGTCCGCGCTCGCGACCTCCGGATTCTGCAGCAGGCAGCGGCAGATCAGCCCGCCCATCGAATGCGCCACCAGGTAGACGCGGAACGCCTTGCGGTCGGCGTCGTTGTTGCCGCAGATGCGGTCGCGCAGCGCGACGATGAGCTGGCCCAGCGATGTCGCGGCGTCGGGAATGGAGGGGGTCTTGCCGCTGCCGAAAGCGGGGTCGGCGTCGTCGTAATAGCGATGGATGACGATGCTGCGCGGCGACAGCCTGCCGCTGTTCTCCGCGCCGGCTGCATACGTGTCGCGGTAGTCGTAGTCCTTCATCAGCCGCACCAGCGGCGATTCGAACACGAACTTCACGATGCGCCCGTCCTGCGCCTGGCGGATCTTGGTCGACCCGGCCTCGAAGCCCATGTACGGCGTCGACGTGGTCTGGACGACTTCATCCTTCGTCATCGCATAACCGCGGACGTAGATGATCGGATAGAACGGTCGCTGGATCCTGGCCATGGGCTTCCCTCCCTTTGCGTCTTCGGATGACTACCAGAGGTTCACGACAATGCCGGCGTTCGAAGGACACGTGCATGCGCCCGCCGGGTCGCAGCGGTTAGGATGAAGGCCCGATCCGTGCGATGTCCAATCGAGGTGGCATGAACAGGCGACATTTCCTTGGTAGTGCGGCACTGATGGCCGCTGCGTCCACCGTGCCGTTCGCGGTTGCTTCCACCGCATCGGCGGCCACGCCGCGCAAGCACCTGCTGCCGGCTGCGCTGAATCCCGGCGACACGGTCGCGCTGGTGAGTCCGTCGGGTGCCACCGACGAGCCGTTCGACCTGCAGCTCGCGCAGGAAGCGATGGAAGCGCTGGGCCTGAAGGTCAAGGTCGCCCCGCACCTCGCGTCGCGCTACGGGCATCTTGCCGGCCGTGATGCCGAGCGGGCAGGGGATCTCAACGCCATGTTCGCCGATCGCGAGGTCAAGGCCATCATCTGCGCACGCGGCGGTTCCGGCGCGGCGCGGCTGCTGCCACTGCTCGACTACGCGGCGATCCGTCGCAACCCGAAGATCCTGCTGGGCTACTCCGACATCACCGCGCTGCACAACGCGCTGCTCTCGCAGGCCGGACTGGTCAGCTTCCACGGCCCGATCGGCATTGGCAGCTGGAACACGTTCAACGCCGACCAGTTCCGCCGCGTGTTCTTCCAGCGCGAACAGATGCAATACGCGAACAGCACCGACAGGGGCGACGAGCTGGTGCAGCGCAAGAACCGCACCGTCACCATCACCGGTGGCAAGGCGCAGGGCGAACTGGTGGGCGGCAACCTGACCGTGCTCACGGCGCTCGCCGGCTCGCCGTACCTGCCGGACTTCAGCGGCAAGATCCTGTTCCTCGAAGACGTATCCGAGGCGCCCTACCGCATCGACCGCATGCTCAGCACGCTGCGGCTGATGGGCGCGCTGGACAAGGTCAAGGGCGTGATCTTCGGCGAATGCACCGAGTGCGATCCCGGCGGCGGTTACGGCTCGCTGACGCTGCCGGAGATCTTCGACGACTACTTCAGACCGCTGAAGATCCCCGCGTATCGCGGCGCGATGATCGGCCACATCCGCCAGCAGTTCATCGTGCCGGTCGGTGGCAAGGTCGAGATGGATGCGGATGCCGGCACGTTCCGGATGCTGGAGCCGGTGTTCGCCGCCTGATGAGCGTCGGCCCCGGCTTGTGCCCGGGGCCGGTGGGTGTGACTATCGACGCGCAGGGGTCCTCGAGGCAGCCGACATCGCGACGTGGCACGCCATCGGCGTGCCGTCGCGGGGTGATGGCTCGCTTCGCATGAAGGACATCCCGTCATGCCGTCATCGCCCCCCGTCGAATCGATCGCAGCCTGTGCCGACACGATCGGCGCGCGTACCGCAGGGCACCTCGACCACCTGTGGCGACTCATCATGCCGTCGCAGGGAGGCGTGGCCGATGCGGACTGGTTCCGCCTGATCTCCGGCGAGCCACACCCGCTGGGCAACGTGGCCATCCTCGCGTGGGACGACCACGACGAAGCCGCCATCGCGGCCGTCACGCCGTTGCTCTCGATCCCGCAGCCTTCCGCCGCCATCTGCCTGCATGGCGCCAGCGAGCACCTCGCCGGCGTGCTGGCCGCGCGTGGTTTCCAGCCGCACGGCGCGATGCCGGCGATGGCGGTGGACATCCACGACGTGGCGACGACCTCGCTGCCGCACGGCGACACGTTCGAGCGTATCGCCACCCCGGCGGCGTTCGGCGAATGGACCGATGTCCTCGCCACCGGCTATGACCTCCCGCGCGGGTTGTCGCGGATGCTGTCGCCGGAGGCGCTCGGCGCCGATCCGGCGGACGATGCAGCGATCCAGTTCTTCGCCATCCGTCGCGACGGCCGTCTCGTCGCGACCTCGATGATGTTCCTCGACGACGGACTCGCAGGCCTCTACTGCGTGACCACGTTGCAGGACGCGCGCGGGCAGGGGCTGGGCGCGCATGTCACCGCCGAGCCGCTGCGTCGCGCACGGACGCTGGGTTACCGCGTCGGCGTACTGCAGTCGTCCGACGCGGGGCATCCGGTCTATCGCCGGCTCGGCTTCCAGGATGTAGGCGCGGTGCCGTTGTTCATTCGCATGCCGGGCAGCTGACGGCTTCCCCGGCCTGGCTGCTCAATACAGTGTCAGTGGGATGCCACGTGAGGTGCGGTCGAGATAGTCGGCGCGCACGTCGCGGCAGTAGGCGCCGGACATGACGAAGCGGCGGCAGATCTCCGGGCGCGTTTCATAGATCGAGCAGCACATGCGCGCGGCGTCGATCGCCACGCACCAGCCTTCCTCGTCACGGGCCATGACGTGCAGGCCGGCGTCGGTATGCGTGGTCAGGTGGGCGGGAATGCCGTCCTCCGGCTGCAACACCACGGTCAGGCGGCAGCACACGGCATCGCAGCGTTCGCACAGAGGGACGGCCACGGCGCTCATGCATCACGCCCAGGGCGACGCAGCGGAAGGAGGGGATGGCATGCAGCGTGGAACCGATGACCCGGCATGGGGCGCTCCCGGAAAGACGTCAGCCCTTGCAGGCATGACGCGTGGAGGACAGCGCAGCGGGCGACAACAACGGTCGGACGGGACGCAGGAGAAACAGCGGCGCCATTCTAGGCGTTCGCTCCGGTACCCGCCTGAAGCGGGCCCGCGGAACTGAACGGATGGGTCAGGTTGTGCGCCATCGATCGAGGTGCCCTGTAGGCGATGTCCAGCGCGAACTGGAGGATGCACCCCCGAATCAAGGACGACTGTGATGCCGAATGCTGCGTTGCCCCAGATCGACCGCATCACGCCCAGAACGCACCGCGTCGTCCTGATGGCGGCGGGTATTGCCCTGCTGGCCTGGTCGTTGCGTGCGTTGTGGCAGGGATCGTGGCAACTGGATCCGCTTTCGCTGGTGGGGATATTGATCGCCTTGGGTGGCATCGGTGCGGCGCTGCTGCTGATCGTGGCGTCCCTCGCGGCCGAGTCGCGCGAGCGGTGGCAGTACCCACCGAAGGCGCTGGTGATCCATCGCAGGGTGTGGGGGCGTGAGGGCGAGATTCGGCTGGACGCCGCCAATGTCGCCTCCATCCAGGTGCTGCATCTCACTGAGTTCGACATGCCGGACCGCTGGCGCGTCACGGTACGTCCTCGGGCAGGAATGGCGGTGACCCGATCGCGTTGGGTCTTGCCCGATCATGTGTCCGTGTTCGAAACCGACGATTTCGCTTCGCGCGAAGCGGCGGAAGCCGCGCTGCATGTATTGCGGGAGCACCTGGGCATGCCGGCGCTTCGCACACGGTAGACGAGCGTTACATCAGCAGGCAGTCGATCCCGTCCAGCGTGATGTGGATCAGCAGGCCGATGCCGAACCAGCGGGTTTTCTTCGGCAGCGTGAGGCCGGCGTAGACGGCGATGGCGGGCCAGGTATGCAGCGGATGGAAGCCGATGCTGCAGCGGCCGGGCGCGTAGATCGGATCGGCGAGCAGGTGGTCGAGGTCGATCACCCAGGCGGCCAGCATCCACAGCGCGGCGCGTTTCCAGTCCTTCGGCCAGCACAGCCGCGCCGCTGCGACGGGCACGATGACGTGCAGCAGCAGGTGGAGCGGGGCGCGCAGCTCGAACTCGGGCATGGCGTTCTCAGCGGCGCGCGGCCAGCCAGCGGTCGAGCTGGTTGGCGAAGGCCTGGCGGTCGCGTGCATTGAACGCGGCCGGGCCGCCGGTCTGCACGCCGGCCCCGCGCAGCTCGTCCATGAAATTCCGCATCGACAGCCGCTCGGCGATGTTGTCCGTGGTGAAGCGGTCGCCGCGCGGATTGACGGCCTGCGCGCCGTTGGCGAGCACGCGCGCGGCCAGCGGGATGTCCTGGGTGACCACGAGGTCACCGGCCTGGGCGCGTTCGACGATGGCGTCGTCGGCGACGTCGTAGCCGCCCTGTACCTGGAGCGCCCGGATGAACCGCGAGGGCGGGGTGCGCAGCCACTGGTTCGCCACCAGCGTGACGGCCACCGGTGCGCGTTCGGCGGCGCGGAACAGGATGTCCTTCACCGGTCCCGGGCAGGCGTCGGCATCCACCCAGACCTGGGCGGCGGGGACCCCGGGCTCACTCATTCCGGCGCGGTGTCGGACTCAGACTCGGATTCCGGTACATCGGGAGCGTCATCGGAACGGCCGGCGTCGCGTTCGGCACGCTTCTTGGCGTCCTTCTCGTCCTTCTTCTTTTTCTTGGCCAGCTCGCGCTGGCGCTTCTCGAACGAATAATTGGGTTTGGCCATGCTGGGGGTCCTGTGAAGAGGGGCGGGCACCGGAAGACACGGGCGCCAAGGCGTACACGATAGCCGGCTTCCGCGCGGGTGTCCTGCGGCACGTGGCCGGCGTCAGGTTTTACGGGTCGTGTCCGGACGGCGTGTGGCCCGCGTGGCGTCGGCATCACGGGCCGTTGGGCGCGGTGCGGCGGGCGCTCGTGGACGTTGCGGCATCGCGGGCGTCGGGTGCCTGCGGGGAAGGGCGCCCATGGCGTCTTCTACGGGTGACGCCGCCGCCCGAGGCGGACCTGGTCAACGTGGGCGTGTTCTGGCCGCCAACCGGGGGCCGCCGACGGCGTCTGGGCAGATCGCTCCGTATGCCTCGTCCGAAGACATGGCGCTGCAGGCTTCCAAGCAGGTGAATCGCGGGCCACTTCTGGAAGATCCTGCCGCCGCCGTGATGCGGCCGGCGGCAGGCTGACCTCCGTCACGGCAGCGTGTAGGTCACCGAGAGCCTGGCGGTCGCACCACGGTCGATCCACAGGTAGTTCGTCGCCGTCTGGTTGGCGCTGAATCGCAAGCGCAGCTGGGTGCGTCCGCTGCGGTTGATCGCGGTGCGGCCGGCCGTGTCGAACACGGTGCTGGTCTGGTTGCCGCCGGTGAAGGCGGGCACCTGCGCACTGCCGGATGACGTGGTGGCCGCCGACCAGTCCGCTGCCTCGACGGTGCAGGCACCGAAACAGCCGTTGCGCACATCGACGACCATCGTATTGCCTGCCGGACTGTTCCACGGATCGCCGCTGGCGCTGCGGTAGGCGACGGTCAGCACCGCCGACGTCACCACTGCGTTGTCCGGCAGCGACGCGGTGTCGAACGACAGCACCGCGCGGTTGTAGTTGCCGTCGGTGCCACGTCCGATCGCCAGGCCGTAGTACGCCTCCAGCGTGCCGACTGCGGCGCTGCCGCCGGCGGCGGTGGCCTTGATGTAGCCATCGTTGGTGTCTTCGTTGTTGAACACCACGGTGACCGGCGAGCCGCCGCTGCTGCCGCCCGTCACGGTGACATTGACCGGTGCCGACGTGCCGGTGTTGCCGGCCAGGTCGACAGCACGCGCCGACAGCACATGCGCGCCATTGCCGGTGCCGCTGCTGTTCCAGGCCAGCGTGTACGGCGCACTGGCATCGCTGCCGAGCAGCGCGCCGTCGAGCAGGAAGTCCACGCGCGCCACGCCGACATCATCGCTGGCCGTGGCCGACAGCGTGAGCGTGCCGCTGACGGTGGCACCGTTCGCCGGCGAGGTCAGCGTCGCGGTCGGCGCCACGCCGTCCAGGTTGTCCAGGCCGAAGAAGCGGGCGATGTAGTAACTGGAGCAGATATTGACGTCGAGGATGTAGGCGCCGGCGGTGCCGCACTGGGTTTCGCCGGTACCGGGATCGACCGGCGTGCCGTGGCCCATGCCGGTGACGACGTAGGTTTCCAGCTTCGCGACGCCGCTGGCGTTCTTGTAGACCTTGTGCGGATATCCGCTGACGGTGTCGCTGACGTCGGCGACCGTGTCGATGCCGTGCACATCGGCCCACTGTTCCAGGCTCTCGGTGAAATTGGCGGGGCGCACGGTGTAGTCGGCGTCGCCGTGCCAGATCGAGACGATGGGCCATGGACCGGTCCAGTTGCTGGCCGCGCGGACCTTCGCACCCCATTGGGCCGGCGTGAGGTCGCTGCCGGGATTCATGCAGCTGAAAGCGGCGGTCTGCGTGGTCGCGCAGCGGTAGGGAATGCCGGCCACGATGGCGCCACCGGCGAACACGTCCGGATAGGTCGCCAGCATCACCGAGGTCATCGCACCGCCCGCGGACAGGCCGGTGACGTAGACGCGGGCGGGATCGATGCCGTGGTCCGCGACCATGCGGTCGACCATCTGCTTGATCGACAGTGGCTCGCCCTGTCCGCGCGTGGTGTCGGCGGTCTCGAACCAGGTGAAGCAGCGACTGCTGTTGTTGGCGGTCTGCTGCTCCGGCAGCAGCAGCGCGAAGCCGAAGCGGTTGGCCAGCAATTCCCAGCCGGTCTCGGCGTCGTAGTTGGCGGCGGACTGCGCACAGCCGTGCAGTGCGACCACCAACGGCGCGTTCGCCGGCAAGCCCGCAGGCACGACCTTGTACATCTTCAGGTTGCCGGGATTGCCGCCGAAGCCGGTGACTTCGGTCAGCGCCAGCACGTGGCCGCTGGCGAACAGGCAGGACAGGACGAGCAGGGCGCCGATGCGGCGGAGACGGTGACGCAGGGCAGGACACGACAGCAGGGCAGTGATCGACATCGACGGCACCTCCGGTGTGAAGTGGCGGCAGTGGGCCACAGCGCATGCCGGCGGGGCATTGGCCAAAGGGGAAAGCTGCGATGCAGCATTCGCCGACGGTGACGCAGGTTGTTGGTGGCAGGGGGGCTTACCGGCGCTCAGCGGCGCATGCCGGTCACACCATCGAGTGCCCGCTGTGCCTTGAAGCCTGCTTTCTCCAGGCGTTTGGTGACCTCGCCGGGCACGTCACGGCCGCTGGTCAGCTTGTTGGGGCTGCCGGTGTAGTGGAACAGCGTGCCGCCACGGCGCAGCACGCGTGCGAGCTGGTCGTAGAAGGTCTGCGAATACAGTTCGCCGGCGATGCCGAAGCGCGGTGGATCGTGCAGCAGCGCGTCGATGGACGCGTCCGCCACCTGCGCAATGGCCTGCGAGACGTCGGCGTGGGTGAGTTGCAGGCGACCGCCGGCTTCGGCGCTGTCCGGATCGGGCGACCACGGATTCAGCGTGCGCAGCCACAGCACGTCGGCGTTCTTCTCGAACGAGAGGATGCGCGCGGCGCCAGCGTCGAGACAGCACGCGGCGAAATAGCCCAGCCCGCCGCAGGTATCCAGCACGGTCTTCCCGCGCGGTTCGACCAGCGCGACCTTCCGCTTCGCGTCGTCGAGCGGGGATTCCTTCGACGTCGGCAGCATCTTGATGCCATCGATCTCGAACGTCGGCACGCCCCATTCGGTCGGCACCAGCTTGATCAGCGATCCGGCATAGCGCGAGACCGGTTCGAAGTCCTCGCCGTCCCACCAGTACAGCGTGCGCTCCTTGAGTTTTCCGGGATACGGGTACGCCACGTGGTCCCATTCCCAACGATCCGCATGCAGCGATGCCGTGCCCTGCGAACGGCCGAGGTCGAGCGAACCGGTCCACTCGCCTTCGCCACGGTCACGGGCAGCGAGCAGGGCATGGGCGGAGTCGCGTGTCAGCAAAGGGGCGGTGTAGCGGGGCATCGGACCGTCTTGCGCAGGAAGCAGGCGCACATTTTCGCCGCGATGGCGCGTGGAAGACAGTGCGGCAGGCACCACGGGCCCCGCTGGTATAGTGCGGACCCCTTGATCCGCACGCCGCCATTGCCATGAATACGCCAGAGCGCTTCCATCCCATCGGTATTCCCGGCCAGCCCTGGGGCGCGTCGGAGAAGGCACAGTGGCGGGCGCAGCAGCGCGTGCAGCGCCGTTACGTGGACGACGTGCAGGCCACGGTCGATGCCCTGCGCGAGCGGTTCGACGTCGAACAGTATGGCCAGCTCGACTACGGCCCCGGCGAGACCTATCCCCTGTATGCCGTACGCAGTCGCGACTGGAACGGTGCGCTGCCGACGATGCTGGTGACCGGCGGCGTGCATGGCTACGAAACCAGCGGCGTGCATGGCGCGTTGCAGTTCCTCGAACAGCGCGCCGGCGACTACGCGGGCAAGGCCAACCTGCTGGTGGTGCCGTGCGTCAGCCCGTGGGGGTACGAGCGCATCCACCGCTGGAACGCCGATGCGCTGGACCCGAACCGCTCGTTCCGCGCCGACAGCCCGGCGCAGGAATCCGCGGCGTTGATCGCGCTGGTCGTGCCGCTGAAGGACCGCGCGCTGATGCACATCGACCTGCACGAGACTACCGACAGCGACGAGAGCGAGTTCCGCCCGGCGCTGGCGGCGCGCGATGGCAAGCCGTACGAGCCGGGTGAGATTCCGGACGGCTTCTACCTGGTGGACGACAGCGAGCGCCGGCAGCCGGATTTCCAGCGGGCGGTGATCGCCGCCGTCGCCGCGGTCACGCATATCGCGCCGGCCGATGCGCAGGGCGAGATCATCGGCTCGCCGGTCGTCGCCGAAGGCGTGATCGAGTACCCGGTGAAGTCGCTGGGCCTGTGCACCGGCATCACCGAGGCGCGCTATACCACCATCACCGAAGTCTATCCGGACAGCCCCAAGGCCACGCCACAGCAGTGCAACGATGCGCAGGTGGCGGCGGTGGTGGCGGCGATCGACTACGCGCTGACGCACGCTTGAAGCAGGTCGCGGCAGGCCCTATCCCTGTTCGTGAACACCGGTGGGCGGCTGCGGCGTAAGCTGGGCCGGCGACCGTGATCCCCGAGAGGAGACGACCATGGCAACCGGATGGGCCGGCGATGGCGCCGTGCAGGACCAGATCGATGCGACCGTCAAGGACGGCATCGCGCGTGCACGCCGCGCGTTGCCCACAGGTCCCAGCCTGACCCACTGCGAAGAATGCGAAAAACCCATTCCCGTCGCCCGCCAGCAGGCCGTGCCGGGCGTGCGCCTGTGCGTGACCTGCCAAGAAGCCGCCGACCAGGAAGAACAGGGCGCCGGCCTGTACAACCGGCGCGGCAGCAAGGACAGCCAGCTGCGCTGACCGGCGCAGCACAGCAAGCGAGAAAAGCCCCGCGTCTGGCGGGCTTTCCGTGCACCGCATGATGTGGATTCTCAGCTCGCGCGCTTGAGTACCTGCTTGCGATCGCGCATCACGTTGTGGCACTCGCGCACGCTCGGCAGCAGCGCCTGGGCCTCGGCACGGGCGGCGGCCGGGGTGTCGTCGTCGCTGATGGTTTCGTTGAAGGCCTTCAGCAGGCGGTCTTCGGATTCCTCGAGCTCCGCGACGTAGCCGTACGTGGTGTCGCCCAGGGCGGCGCGGACCTTGCCGTAGAACTGCTGCATGCTGCCGACCATCGTGCCGTGCTCGGCGGGCGTGCCACCGGTAGCGGCGACGGCCGCGCTCAGGCGGGCCACGATGTCCTGCTTGACGCCGGCGATGCGCGTGAACAGCGATGCGAGTTCCGCGTCCTTCACCTTGCCGGCGGCTTCGGTGTAGAAGCCGTGGCCGTCGCGCGCGATCTCGATCAGGTCGTTGAGGCTGTGCTGGATCTTCTTCTGCGTGTTCATGTCGGTTCCTGGGCGTGGGCGAGGTGAGGCACCTCTCGTGCGGCCACCGTCTCGCATCCGCGATCAACACCGCGTGACCTTCAAGATGAAGCGTTCACCAAGATGGTGGCAGCGAGAAACGCGTGTAATGCCCGCGTGATGCGATGGTGAGTGCCGTGTCGTCGCGCATGCGATGAAGGCTAAAGATTCCACCGCCGCGGCCGCTAGCATGAGGTCGAACATGCGGATGAAGGCGGGTGTGCGTGCCGCTGCTTGCGAAAATGACCGGTTGGTGGAAGCGCGGGCCTGCCCGTGAGCCGGCAGTGCGCGTGCCCGTCGCGGCGATCGATGTCGGCCCGGTGGTCCGCATGGCCGGCACAGCCGTTTCGCGCGACTGGAGCGGACCGCTGTTGCGGATGGCCGGCGTGGACGCCACGACGCGACTGTCGGCCGAGCAAAGCGCCGCGCTGGTCGCGGCGACGAAGCGCGCGCTCGTACGCTTTGCGGATGATCCGCAGCGGCTGCCTCGCCGTCCGCAGCTGCTGCCGCAGTTGTTGAGCACGCTGAATGACGACGAGGCCTCGAGCCGCGACATCGCCGGCATCATCGCGCGCGATCCCGCGCTGGCCGCGAACCTGTTGAAGCTGGCCAACAGCGCCTTGTACCGCAGCCAGGCCGCCCCGGTGGACAGCCTGGACCGTGCCGTGGCGATGGTGGGGGTCGATGGCTTGCGCCACCTGGTCTCGGTGGCGTTGATGCAGCCGGTGATGCGCCTTGACGGGGGCGTCTTCGGCCGTCTGCCGGATCTGATCTGGGATCACACCCAGCGCACTGCGCTGCTCGCCTCTCAGGCTGCGCGACCCGCAGGTCGCGAGGACGTCTTCGCGGCGCAGTTGCTCTCCCTGTTGCAGGGATTGGGTGCCATCGTGGTCGTGCAGGTGCTGCGCGACACCTGCGCGCAGGCGGATGCGGGCCTGCCCGATGCCGACGCCATCGCGCGATTGCTGCGTCGCTGGTCGCCGCGCTTGGGTCGTGCCGTGGCGCGTGAATGGGCGCTGTCGGATCGCCTGATGCAGGCGTTGGACGACCAGGTGGTCGATGAGGTTGCCGCGATGAGCGCGCTCGGCCGTTGTTTGGCACTGGCCGCGCCAGCAGCAAGTGTTGCAATGGAGTCCGCGGACGTCGCCGACGCCGCCTGACGCGCGCGAACGCGATGGCGGTTTGTCTGCCAGTCAGGCAATCGACGTGTGTTTGACGCCGTCCTTATATCCGCTGCGGTATCCCTCTCCTCACTGCGATGACGAAGAGCGAGGCATGCCGATGACACTCGAATTGCGTTGCCAGTGCGGGAGCATCCACGGCAGGGTGAATCCGCGTCGCGCCTATGTGCGTGCAACCTGCTATTGCCGTGATTGCCAGGCGTACGCACGCCATCTGGGTCGCGGTGATGTCATGGATGGCCGTGGCGGCACCGACATCGTCGCAATGAACCCCGATGCCGTGACCTTTACTGCGGGCGAGGAGCACATCGCCGGGCTGTGCCTGCGCGAGGGCGGCCTGCTGCGTTGGTATGCGGCGTGTTGCCGCACACCATTGGCCAACACGCCGCACGATGGGGCCGTCGCCTACGTCGGCATCGTGGCGGCATGTCTTCACGATGCCGCCGATGTGGATGCGGTCTTCGGTCCGCCCGGGAGGATCGTGCTCAATGCCGAGTCCGCCAGCGGTGATGTACGCGGCACACCGCTGGCCTTGATGGCCGGAGGCTTGCGCATCGCGTGCGGCATCGCGATGGCGAAACTGCGCAGGCAGGCACCGTCCCTGTTCTTCGACGACGGTGGACAGCCGCATCGCACGGCGTATCCGCTGAGCCGGCAACAGCGGCAATCCGCGCGGCTCGAGCCTGCCTGATTGGCTCCCTTCAGGCGAGCCGGCGATCCGCGTGTGCGGCGAACAGCTGGTCGGCTTCCACGGGCTCGCCCATCAGGTAGCCCTGGTAGAGGTCGCAGCCGAGGCGGCGCAGATGATGCCGCTGCCCGGGCGTTTCCACGCCCTCCGCGACCACATTCAGGTTGAGCGTTTTTCCCAGGGCGATGATGGAGGCGACGATCGCGACGTCTTCGTGGTTGGATTCCAGGTCGTGGACGAAGGCGCGGTCGATCTTCAGCTCGGACGCCGGCAACCGCTTCAGGTACAGCAGGCTGGAATACCCGGTGCCGAAGTCGTCGATGGAGATCCTCACGCCCATCCGGGTCAGCTCGTCGAGGATGTCCAGGCTCGCATCCGCATCGCGCATCGCGGTGGTTTCAGTGATCTCCAGCGTCAGGCAGGACGGCGGCAGGCCATGCCGCTCAAGCGTGCTGGCCACGGTCTCGATCAGCGACGGGGACGAGAACTGCAGCGGTGACAGGTTGATCGCGACATTGGCGATGTCATGGCCTGCCTCGCGCCAGGCGCGCATCTGGCGGCACGCTTCGTCGAGCACCCAGTCGCCCAGCGAAAGGATCACCCCGCTGCGCTCTGCGGCCGGAATGAATGCCCCCGGCGGCAGCAGGCCGAGTTCGGGATGCTGCCAGCGCAACAGGGCCTCGGCGCCCACCATCCGGTAGTCCGGGGCGGCGAACTTCGGCTGGTAGTGGAGGACCAGTTCGCCTCGCTCGACGGCGCGGCGCAGCTCGTTCAGCAGCTTGACCTGCTGGTGGGCGCTGATGTTCATCGATGGCGCGAAGAACGTATAGCCATTCCGGCCGTTGTCCTTGGTGTGGTACATCGCGGCGTCCGCATGCGCCATCAGCTCGCGCTCGCTGTCGCCATCGGACGGATACAGGGCGATGCCGATGCTGCCGGTGACGTGCAGGTCGACGCCCTGCACCGGCAGCGCGGTTGCGGATACGGTATCGACGATACGCTGCGCCACCATGGCGGCGCCTTCGGGTTCGGTGGTGGCGATGATCAGCACGAATTCGTCGCCACCCAGGCGGGCGAGGGTGTCCTGGCTGCGCAGCAGGCCGCGCACGCGCGCGGCGACGTCCACCAGCAGCGCATCGCCGGCCTGGTGGCCATAGGCGTCGTTGATGCCCTTGAAGCCGTCCAGGTCGAGGAACATGACCGCGAACTGTTCATGCTTGCGCCTGGCCTTCTCGATCGCCTGTTCGATGCGGTCCTGCAGCAGGATGCGGTTGGGCAGGCGCGTGAGCGGATCGTGAAGCGCCGCCTGCACCAGTTCTTCGTTGGCGCGCGCCAGCGAGTTCGCTAGGTGGTGCGTGCGCGCATGCATCTGCCGGTCCAGCACCGAGACGAGCAGCGCGATGCCCATGATGGCCACGGTCGCCACGACGACCAGGATCGCCAGCCACTGCGTGGGCACGCCACCATCGCGCGCGGCGCCGCACCAGCTGTCGGCAGGGAATTCGGCCGCCGCCATCCCGGTGTAGTGCATGCCGACGATCGCGAAGCCCATCACCACCGCGGCCAGCACGCGCAGCAGGTGCTTGCGGCGGCCGCCGCGGCGCAAATGGAAGGCGATCCACAGCGCGGCGCCGGAGGCGGCGACCGCGATGACGATGGAGAGCGTGAACCAGCCCGGGTGGTAGTCGATGCCGGGCTGCATCTGCAGCGCGGCCATGCCGATGTAGTGCATCAGCGCGATGCCGATGCCCATCAGTACGGCACCCAGCAGCAGGCGCTGCGACGGCAGCTGCGCCTGCGAGACCAGCCACAGGGCGAACGCCGACGAGCCGAACGCGGCCAGCATCGAGCACAGGGTGAGGCCGATGTCGTAGCCCAGCGGGATCGGCAGGTGGAACGCCAGCATGCCGACGAAGTGCATCGACCAGATGCCCAGCCCCATCGCGAACGCGCCGCCGGCGAGCCACCAGCGCGCCGCCGTGCCCTGCGTGGTGGCGACGCGGCCGGCCATGTCGAGGGCGGTGTACGACGCGAGGATGGCGACCAGCAGGGAGAAGAGAACGAGGATCTCGTTGTACGTGCCGGTCATGGGATGGTTCGTTGCCCAGGGCATGAGCGTATCGGTCATTACTATCGGCACCGCATCCCGCTTCTTGAATGGCCGGGGCCCGGCGCACGCAGCAGATCGGTCGTTCCAGCACCTTTGGCACAGTCGGCGGCGGGACCCCGCCGATATCCTTCCAGCACGCCCGCGCGCGATGCGCGCCTGTCCCGCTGTCGGAGAACCCTGTTGAAGAAGACCCTGCTGTCCGCCGCCACTCTGCTGGCCCTCGCCGCCGCCGCCCCGTTGGCGGCCCACGAAGACCACGGCTGCCTGGATGACGGCTGCACGCTGCAGTCGCTGTTCGCCGAATCCGGTACGGACGGCGCCACTGCCTCAGGCTCGACGATCGCCGCCAAGCGCTTCGGCACCTGGGGTATCGACACGGCCAGCATGGACCGCCAGGCCAAGCCGGGCTCCGATTTCTTCCGTTACGTCAGCGGCACGTGGGCCGACACCACGCAGATCCCGGCCGAGCGGTCGAGCTACGGCAACTTCGCGTTGCTGCGCGACCTGTCCGAGCTGCGCGTGCGTGGCGTGGTCGAAGGGTATGCGCTGGGCGACCCCGCCACCGGCGGCGATGCCCCCAAGATCGCGGCGTTGTACCGGGGCTTCATGGATGAGCAGGCCATCGATGCGCTCGGCGCCAAGCCGCTGCAGCCGGTGCTCGCGGGCATCCTCGCCGCGAAGGACCGGGATGCCGTGGCCACGCTGATGGGCCAGCGCGGTGGCTTCTACGACAGTTTCTTCAACCTCGGCGTCAGCGACGACCAGAAGGATCCCGACCGCTACACGCTGTACCTGAGCCAGGGCGGCCTGGGCCTGGGTGATCGCGAGATGTACCTGCGCGACAACTTCAAGCCGCAGCGCGAGCGCTACGAGGCCTACATCGCGCAGATACTGCAACTCGCCGGCTGGGCCAGGCCGCAGGAGAACGCCAAGGCGATCCTCGCGCTGGAAACCCGCATCGCCGACGCGCACTGGACGCGCGCGGAGAGCCGCAACCGCGACAAGACCTACAACCCGCTGGCGATGACGGCGTTCGCCACCACCTCGCCCGGCTTCCCGTGGGCATCGTTCTTCAAGGCGGCCGGCGTCGATGGCGCGGGCCGTGCGGTGATCCGCCAGGACAGCGCCATGCCGAAGATCGCCGCGATCTTCGCCGAGACCGACGTCGCCACGCTGCAGGCGTGGCAGGCCTTCCACGCCACCGACAATGCCGCGCCGCTGCTGTCGAAGGACTTTTCGGTGGCGCAGTACGAGTTCCGCGACAAGTTCCTGTCCGGCCAGCCGCAGCAGCGCGAGCGCTGGAAGCGCGGCGTGGCGTTCGCCGAATCGGCGATGGGCGAAGCGATCGGCCGTGACTACGTGACGCTGTACTTCCCGCCCGATGCGAAGGCGAAGATGGACGCGCTGGTCGCCAACGTGAAGGACGCCATGGGGGCGCGACTCGACACGCTCGCCTGGATGAGTCCGGCCACCAAGGCCGAGGCGCACGCCAAGCTGGCCGGGTTCGGCCTGAAGATCGGCCACCCCGACACGTACCGCGACTACAGCACGCTGGTGGTCAAGAACGGCGACCTGTTCGGCAACGCGCAGCGCGCCGCGCAGTTCGAGTGGAACTACCGCCGCGCCCGCATCGGCAAGCCGGTCGACAAGGCCGAGTGGGGCATGACCCCGCAGACGGTGAACGCGTACTACAACTCGGTGAAGAACGAGATCGTGTTCCCGGCTGCCATCCTGCAGCCGCCGTTCTTCGATCCCGATGCCGACCCCGCGGTGAACTACGGCGGCATCGGCGGCGTGATCGGCCACGAGATCATCCATGGCTTCGACGACCAGGGCCGCAAGTCCGACGGCGAGGGCGTGCTGCGCGACTGGTGGACGGCCGACGACGCGGCCAAGTTCGAAGTGCAGGCCGCCAAGCTCGGTGCGCAGTACGAGGCCTACACGTTCGCACCGTTGCCAGGCATGCATATCAACGGGCGCGTGGCGATGGGCGAGAACATCGGCGACCTCGGCGGCCTGACGATCGCGCTGGAGGCCTACCACCGTTCGCTGGCCGGCAAGCCCGCGCCGGTGATCGACGGCTTCACCGGCGACCAGCGCTTCTTCATGGGCTGGGGCCAGGTCTGGCGCACGCTGTGGCGCGACGACGCGCTGCGCCAGCAGCTCGTCAACGGCACCCATTCGCCGGGCCACATCCGCGCGTTCGCCCCGTTGCGCAACATGGACGCGTGGTACGACGCGTTCGGCATCAAGCAGGGCGATCCGCTGTACATCGCGCCGCAGGACCGCGTGCGGATCTGGTGATCCGCTGACCTGTACCTGCAGGCGTGCGTGCGCGCCTGCAGGATGCGGCGACGGCCGCAGGGTTGCATGGCGATGGCGTCGCGTCGATGATGCGGGGGTTGTTCCACGCGCGCGCGCCATGTCATCCCGCTCCGTTCCCACTCCGCAAGGCGACCTGTTCGGCGGCCCGCAACCGGGCCGGCTGCATCGGCTGTTCTTCGCGCTGGTGCCCTCGGCGGGCGAACGCGAGGGCCTGCGGCACCGCGCCGAAGACCTCAAGGCCGCCTTCCCGCAGGCGCGCTGGGTGAGCCCGGAGCGCTACCACCTGACCCTGCATTTCCTCGGCGAAAGCGATGGGCCGCGCGAGGACATGGTGCGCACGGCGTGCGATGCGATGCAGGGCTGGCAGCCGGAGCCGGTCGGCATCACCCTCGATCACCTGCTGTGCCTGGGCAATCCGAAGAATCCGGCATTGACGCTGGCGGCGCTGGCGCCATCGCCCGCCGTCGTCGCCTTCTGGCGCAACCTGCAGCAGCGCCTGCTGCGCGCCGGGTTCAAGCAGCACGTCGGGCGCAGCTTCGTCCCGCACCTGACCCTGGCCTACGTGCCGCCGCGCACCGCGCCGGTGGACGTGCCGCCGGTGGTGCTGCATCCGCAGGGCGTGCACCTGTTGCAGAGCATCGAGGGCGAAGCCGATTACGACCTGCTCGGCGAATGGCCACTGGGCTGACGCGGTTCAGTGCTGGAGTCGTCGCAGCGCATCCAGCTTTGCGTGGTAGAGCTGCCGGTTGCCGCCTTCACTGAGTTGTTCGGCGCGCGCGAGCGCCGCGCCGGCACGGCCCCGGTCGCCCAGCTGGAAGTAGACGCGCGCCAGGCCGAAGTGGAAGCGGTGCTCGTCCGGAAACAGCCTGATCGCCTGGCGATAGTCACGGACCGCCTGTTCGAGATCGCCTTCCCGCTCGTGCCTGACGCCTAGCAGGAAGTGGTGGAACGGGTCCTTCTTCTGCACCCGCTGCAGGCGGACCTGCAGCGCGGCCGCCGCGGCGGTGTTGCCGGTGCGCTGGTAATGCGCCGCCAGGTTGGACAGGGCGCCGGGGTGCTGCGGATCGAGCTGCAGCGCATGCAGGTAATGCTGCTCGGCCTGCACCGGATCGCCATGGCGCAAGTGCAGGACGCCGGTGTTGCTCCAGGTGACGGCGTAGCCAGGGTCCATCGCCTTTGCCACTTCCGCATACCGCAGTGCATCCTCAAGCCGGCCGGCTTCCAGCAGGTCGGCGGCGCGGTTGTTGTAGTAGTGCACCAGCAGGCGCTTGTCGCTGATCCTGCGTGGCGGCTTGCGCGCGATCACCTCGTCCCAAGCCACGTCCACCGTCAGCAGACGATCCTGGATGCGCACGCCGGCATTGACGTGGTTCGTGCGGTACAGCGTGTCCTGTTCCTGGCGCCAGGCGAGGGTCTCGTCGATCTGCTGGCCGTACGCCTGCAGGCCGGCCTCGCGCGCGAGTGCGATGGCCAGCAGGGTGAAGCTGAGGCAATTCGCCTTGCGGGTGGCGTAGGCCTCGGACACCGTGTGGTTGGCGTCGATGTCGTAGCTCATGCCCAGATCGTCGGGCGAGAACAGAAACTCGACCATCCGCCGCAGGCGCTGCTCGGATCCACGCGGGGTCGACAGTACCTTGGCATGGAACTGCTGCCGCAGCGGTTCGGGCAGCGCCATGACTTCGATCGGCGTGGGCGGCTGGGCGGCGGGAACCGGGGGCGCGACGGGCGCGGGCACCAGTCCGGCCACGGCCAGGGTAGCGGCCATCAGGGTGGCGATCATGGGGCGGCCCTCCCGACGGAGACGATGGCGGCAGTCTATGCGCTGTGGCGATGCAGCATGGACACAGGGCGGGGTTAGGATGTGCGCATGGACGCTTCCGCCCACCTGATCGCCTGTCCCCACTGCGCCGCGATGAATCGCGTGCCGGTGGAGCGGTTGGCGGAGGCGCCGCAGTGCGGGCGTTGCCGCGCGTCGCTGTTCACCGGCGCGCCGTTGGCGTTGGGCGAGGCGGACTTCGATCGGCACGCGTTGCGCAGCACGTTGCCGCTGCTGGTCGATTTCTGGGCGCCGTGGTGCGGCCCGTGCCTGCAGATGGCGCCGCATTTCGAGCGCGCGGCGGGCCTATTGGAGCCGCAGCTGCGCTTGGCCAAGGTGGACACCGACGCCAGCCCCAGCCTCGGCAACCGCTTCGGTATCCGCAGCATCCCGACGATGGTGCTGCTGCAGGGCGGCCGCGAGATTGCCCGGCAGAGCGGGGCGATGCAGGCGGAGGGGATCGTGCGGTGGGCGAGGGGGCGGTAGTTCGCAAGGCTCCAACCGACTCCGATGTTTGGGATTGGATACGGCTGCCATGTTCTGCGGGCGGGTGATGTGTTACTCATTACCCACCAAGCCGAGGTTCGTTCGCCCGATGCCAAAGATCAAGGATCTGATCGAGACTGAAAGATTTCTGCTTCGGAGAATCGAGCCAGAAGACGAGGCGCTGTATGTGGCCATCCATACGGACGCTGGAATAATGCGAAATGCTGGCGGCGCAGTTGAAGAGAGCATTGCTAGAGCCGCCTTTGACAGGCTGCTGAAGTACGCGGAGTTGCCCGATCTAAAGCAGCACGCGTGGGTGATCAGCTCAAGGGTGGAACCGCCGAATCAGTCGATAGGAGTCGCGGCCATGACCGCGCACGGCGCCGACGTAGAGCTAGGCATCATGGTCCTGGAAGCGTGGCAGAGCCTTAAGGTCGCTCAAGAAGTCCTGGCCGAGCTGACAAGGCATGCATTCGGTGCGCATGATGCGCAACGTGTCTTCGCACGCCACCTCGCCGACAACTTGGCCGGTGCCGGAGTGATGAAGAGACTTAGCTTTGAATTGATGCCGGACGTTCCTGGTTCCGACAAATATGTTGGTTGGGTGATGAGGCGGCAGGATTCTTCCGCGCTTGATGGCCGATCTGGCTTTGACGTGCTTTAACCAACATCGTGACGTTTGATGTGGAAGGTTGGCATATTCGAGATCGATGCTGCTTTCTGCATCAAGGCGTAGTGAAGTAAGGTAATTCCATTCTTTAAAAAGGAGTTTTCTATGCTGGAAGTCGTAGATGTCCTGGAGCGCCTTGGTGGGGATGCATCCTCTTCCGCGCTTGATGCGGTGGGTTATGAGCAGATGATTCGTGCTTATGATTTGCCTGACAAGCACCTCAGTGCGCTGCTCGCGCGCGATGCTCGGGCCCTGAGTAGCGAGCTTGGTGGGCGAGAGGCCATGAACTGCATGATTTTGGTGCCAGACGAAGAGGGTTAAAGGTTTATTTATAGTTGGACTTCCGTTGTCGATCCATCCGAGAGGATGGATCGACTTAGGAGCCGGTTAGCATCTTTCCAATGGCTGTTTCGGCATTGTGTGAGTGCAGGCGCAGTTGAAGTCTGTGCCGAGAAGAACGTGGTAGCCTTCAGAGGGGAATTCATTTCGCAAGCGCGAGTGAAATATGTCTTCAAGAATGCGGCCGGAAGCCAAAGAAATCCGTTTGCGCCTCCTCGATGGCCGCGACAGGGCTCTATATTTGTTTGCCTTTACCGATAAATCGATGATGCGGTTCGTTGGCGAGCCCGTCGGTGATGAGCGAGCGGAGAAGGCTTTCTCGCGTGCGTGCGCCTCCAATTTGATGCAAAACTTGAAGGCTCGCACTTGGGTTGTCGAAGTCGGTCCATCAGGTGATGCTGCAGGTCTTCTGAGCATTTCCGTTAAAGGCGCTTCCGCTGAGATCGGTGGCATGATTCTGCCTCGCTGGCAGGGCCTGGGTATCTCGGGAGCTGTATTCCCATTAGGTATTGCGGAAGCGTTTTCTTTTAGTGAGATTGATGAGATGGTGATCAGATTCAGTAGCCAGAATGGCCTCGCAGCGGGGCTGATGCCAAAGATCGGATTCTTGCGAACTGCGGAGAGTCACCCTGATGATGGACTGGAACGTTGGGTTCTGCGTCGGGATGAGTGGGAGCGATGGAGCGTTACGAAGAGAAGTGCTAATTCCCGTCAATAAAAGGAGCTGTTTAATGTCGAGCGCGATTGAATTTCTGGAGAAAGCTGGGGCAAGTGCGCTGTTCGGTTCTTTCTCCGAGCGCGAGTATCAGGCGATGGTAGCTAGCTTGGATGTCGATGCTTCTCATCGACGGTCGTTGCAAACGAAAGATGCGAGTGGACTTGCTCTCAGTCTCTGCGGTCGTGATCAGATGATTTGCATGATCGCGATTCCTGAGGAAGATGATCTTGACTCTGAAGATCGTGACTGATTGATTGGTGCGCTCGAGGCTTGTGTTAGGCGGGCCTCGGGCGCTTTATGGTGTTTGGTGGCTGATAGCGCGAAGCTGGCTACACAGTAGTCCGACATTTAATTTTTCGTGAGGGACAAATGGGGAGTTTGGTTTGCGTTGGCACCGGCATGATGTTGGGTGCCCATATCGGTCCGCGTGCACGCAGTCATATTGAGAAGGCGGATGTGGTGTTTGTCGCTGTCTCGGATCCACTGGTGGAGCTGTGGGTCCAGGGAATGAACAAGGATGTCCGCAGCCTTCAGCCATTCTATGAAGAGGGGAAGCCCAGGACCGAGACCTACCGTCAGATGGTTGCTGCGATGATGGATGAGGTGCGAGCCGGTCGACGGGTATGCGGCGCGTTCTACGGTCATCCGGGTGTCTTCGCGCTCGTTCCGCATAGGGCGATTGACCTGGCAAGGCAAGAGGGATACGAGGCCGTCATGGAGGCTGGAGTGTCGGCCGAAGATTGCCTTTACGCCGATCTTGGCATCGATCCTGGCACGTTCGGATGCCAGCACTACGAGGCCAGCCAGTTCATGTTCTACAAGCGGAAGATCGATCTTTCCGCATACCTTATCCTTTGGCAGATCGGTGTAGCAGGTGACAGGACGCTGGCGAGATTCTCGACGGGAGCGGCATTCCGTGAGGTGCTTGTGGATCTGCTGGCGGAAGAAGGCTATCCGACTTCGCATGAAGTGATCGCGTACGAAGCAGCGACGCTTGCCATATCCGAGCCGCGAATGGATCGATTGCCCTTGGCCGATCTGCCGTCCGCAGAGTTGCGGCTGAGTACTACGCTAGTAATTCCGCCGGCGCGCCCGCTTGAGCGGAATGAATTGGTGCTCCAACGACTGGCGAGCTTGCCGACTGAAGTTTAGTCGTCTGACGTTGGAGATTTGATCGTGGCGCCGCCGCCGTCGGGAATACCGCATCTTTACTCGTCTAAGCTCTATCTTCGTCCTCTGATTGCATTAGACGAAGCGAGGTACGTGTCATTGTTCACGGATCCGGAAATCATGGAGCATGTTGGTTCCCCGATGGGGAAAATTGACGCCGCTTCAGCGTTCTCTGCGACGTTGGGCATGATGTCCAAGTCGCCGCCCGACGCTTGGCTCTGGATTGCGTGCGATCGTACGGGTGGTCAAGAGGTTGGATTGTTCGGGTTGGTCATGCGGGAGGGCCGCTACGAGATCGGCGCGATGGTCCTGGAGGAGCACCAGGGTCGGGGTTTCGCTTATGAAGCACTGTCGTGCGTGCGTGACTTCGGTTTTGCGCAGTTGAGATTGGCGGCTCAGTTCGGTCGTCAGCTGGCATCCAATCGACGATCTGTCGGGTTGATGCTCAAGCTGGGGTTCGAGCAGGTTCCAGATGGACCTCGCAGCGTCCATTGGCAGCTGGATCGCGCCGTTTGGGCCTCACGGCTCCGTTAAGGGTGCCCTGAGCTGTTGGGATTGGTGCCCCCGGTGGGGCCGAGGCAGGTCTTCCCGCTTTCCCTTGGGTGGCAGTCCAGGTCAATGGGCAGAATCACGCGGGGTAGTGATCCATGCGGAAACCCGCTATCTTCAGCACGGGGATAGGTAGGGGGTAAGCATTGCCCGCCTCGGCTCTGGCGGCCTTGGGGCTGTCGCCTGGAGGCGATGGATGACCCGACGAATGGCTGTTTTCTAGACGTGCTCTATTGGGGAAGATATGTCGGATCATATGGTGAAGTGTCTTGAGGGCATGGGGAGCGACGCATCGGTGTCATTCCTCACCCATGAGCAGTATGTGGTTATGGTGGGGGCGATGGAGCTCTCGGAGCCTGAGCAGTCAGCACTGCTCGGTCGTGACGTCCAGCGCATCAATGATCTACTCGGGGGTCGACCGCAGATGGTCTGCGCCATTTTCGCGCCCGAGGAAAGCCCGCTCAAGGAAGGAGAAGATGGAGATGGGCAGCAAGATGGCGAAGATCTTCCGAACGAGGATGCGCCGCTCAACTGAGTCCTTTGGCAGGGGCATAAGGCGAGCCGTCGTCCAGGCATGGACGGCGGTTCTGTTTGTGTCCGTTATGCAGGCCAGTCCTGTCGCCTTCGCTGCTGGACCGGAGCGGGTGAGTGAATTGCTGGAGAAGGCTGAGGAGCTGCGGAGTTCCGATGCTTTGGCTTTCAGGCGATTCTTGCGAGAGGCAAATGAGTCGCGCACTGAGGCCACCGAGGCTCAGCGTGAGCAGATGGACTATTTGAATGCTTACGCACTCAATACGTCCGGTCGTTTCGCTGATGCAATCGCGGCCACGAAGAGTCTGCTGGCCACAACGACGGACAAGAACCTGCGGGTACGCGCGAGCGCGCTGCTCGTCAATAGTTATGGTGCTACCAGGCAGTTCGCCGAGGGTCTACGTCAGCTTGAGCGAACGCTGGAATGGTTGCCCGAAAGCAACGATCCTCGCATGCATGTGCATGCGATGGTATCGGCCAGCATTCTCTACAATCTGATCGGCCAGTATCAGCATGGCCTTGATTACGCCCTCAAGCTGCAACAGCAAACCTTAAGTGAGCGCGAGCAGTGTTTTGCGCGGTACACAGAGGCTGAAGCTAAATTTTTCTTGGGCAAGTCGACTGATAGTGCCGACATTGCTGCAGTGGTGGAGTTCTGTGCGTCGATCCGTGAGGCAATCCTATCCAATCTGGGGCGGCAGCTGTTGGCCCGTCAGCTGGCGGATAACGGACAACGTAAGAATGCCATCTCGCTGCTGCAGAACCATCTCGCAGACGCTGAGGCCACGCGTTACCCGCGTTTGATCGGCGAAACCCATGCATTGCTCGCGCAATACATGCTCGAAGAAGAGAGCTTTGCCGGGGCGGAGCAGCATGCGACAGCCGCTGTAGCGTATTCGACCGATATCGCTTACTCGCAGCCTCTGGTGACGGCTTACCATACGCTTTATGAGTTGGCGCAGCGAAAGGGCGATCCGCAGTCCGCTCTTAACTATTTCAGGAAGTACGCGGAAGCCGACAAGGCCTATCTCAATGAGATCAAGGCGCGAGAGCTGGCTTACCAGATCGTTCGCCAGGAAACTTTGCAGAAATCTCAGCAGATCAGTGTCCTGGATCAGGAAAACCAGGTGCTCCAGCTACAGCGCCAAGTAGACAAGGCGGCACAGGACAACAACCGCCTGATCGTCATCCTACTGGTGCTGCTGGTCGCCTCGATAGGCTATTGGGCGTTCAAGATCAAGCGTGTGCAGCTGTCGCTGAAGAAGATGGCCGAGACCGATGCCCTGACCGGCATCTGCAACCGCCACCACTTCACCATCCGCGCCGAGCGCGCGCTGGCCGAGTGCGCCCGCAATGGCGAACAGGCCTCGCTGATCATGTTCGACCTGGACCACTTCAAGAACATCAACGACCGCTTCGGCCACGGCACCGGCGACTGGGCGCTGAAGGAAGTCGCCGAGGCGAGCCAGGGGTTCTGCCGTCGCATCGACGTGCTGGGCCGCCTCGGCGGCGAAGAGTTCGCCATCCTGATGTACGGCTGCGACCTGCGCGCCGCCGCCCGTGTCGCTGAAGACTGCCGCGTGCGCCTGGCCCAGATTGAAACCCGCGACACCGGCCACGTCTTCGCCATCACCGGCAGCTTTGGCGTGACCTCAAGCCAGCACTCCGGTTACAGCCTGGCGAAGCTGCTTTCGCACGCCGACAAGCAGCTCTACCGCGCCAAGCACAATGGCCGTAACCGTGTGTGCGTTGTCGAGACAGAGCAGGACGCCGCCCGCGTGGCCAGCAACGTGCTGGAGATGCCGCACCGCGACCGCGCCGAGCACCTCGGCGCCTGAGGGGCCGGATCAGGGCGTATCGACGATCGCCCGCAGGTTGTCGTCGATGGCCAACTGGTTGCGGCCCCGGCTCTTGGCCTGATACAGCGCCCGGTCGGCCGCTTCGAGCCAGGCGCGCAAACCGTCCGCCGATCCCGTTGCCTTCGCCAACCCAAGGCTGACGGTGGGGCATAGCCCCGGCGCGCTGCCCACTTGCAAGGTCTGCACGCCTTCGCGGATACGCTGCGCCACGATGCCGGCCGCCTCCACGTCGGTGCCGCGCAGCAGCACCGCGAACTCGTCGCCGCCCAGCCGGCCCGCGGCATCGTGACCACGGATGCTGTGGCGGATCACGTCCGCTGTCGCGCGCAGTACGTCGTCGCCGGCCGCATGGCCGTGGCGGTCGTTGATCGCCTTGAAGTGGTCGATATCGATCATCAGCAGCGTGGCCGGCTCGCCGGTCGCCGCGCATTGGTCGAGCAGCAGCGCCGCCTGTTCCTGCCAGTGCCGCCGACTGTCCAGCGCGGTCAGCGTGTCGCGCCGGCTCAGTTCGTCCAGCTGCCGGTTCTGCCGCTTCACCTTGCGCACCAGGTGGTAGCTGGCCTGGCTGACGGCGATCGAATGGATCAGCAGCATCGGCAGGCAGGCGACCATCACCGGCATGCTGGTCGCCGGCTGCATCTCGAATCCCGTGGCGACGCCGATGGCCAGCGCGCTCGCGGCCATCAGTGGCAGCGACCAGTACCAGAGACGATCGATGCCGGTGCTGATCTTGTCGACCGTGGCCAGCGTCACCAGCAGCACGCTGGGCAGCAGGTTGAAGGCCATCAAGGGAACCCACATGCCGGCCAGGATCGAGTCGACCAGCAAGTTGCGGATCTCGCCGCGGAATGGCACGGGGTGTCGCAGCGCGAGCCACAGGGCGAGCTGCGGCCACAAGACCGTGGTGAAGAACAGGAACGCCCAATGACCGATCCCCGCCTGGTTCTCCAGCAGGACCATGCCGATCGGCAGCGATGCCAAACCCATGCCGAGCATGCGCAGATGATGAATCCTGCGCGGCAGTCGTTGGGTGTGGCGCGCCGGGTCGGCGGCCGAGGGCGGTTCAGTGGACGGCATTGGCGCGTGGAGTCCCCTTGCTCATGGCGGCCATCCCCGGGTGCCGGGGGAAGGCGGAGTGTAGGTCAAAGCGTGACGGCGGGCACGCTGCAGAGCCATGTCCGCCAGAGCGGCCGCGGGCACGGATTCTTGAGTCGCTGGACGATAATCCGTGGTCCCTCACGCCCGTTCCCTGGATGTCCAAGCCCTGGCTTTCCACTGATCGCACCTTCCGGCAGGTTCCGGCCCGCCTGGCCGCGGTGACGGCGATGACCGGTGCTGCGGTGTTCCTTGCCGTGGCGGGATCGCTGCAACTGGTGCGCGGCGACCTGGACTGGCAACGGGCCACGCTGAGCCAGTACCTGCTCGGACCGTGGGGGCTGCTGCTGCGCATCACCTACTGCATGCTGGCTGCGGCCATCGTGGTGCTCGCGCTCGGGTTGCATGCGCAGTTGTCCGAGAAGGCACGCAGTGCGGCGCCACTGCTGCTGTTCTGCATCGGCGGCGTCGCGCTGGCGGGTGTCGCCCCATCACGCGTGTGCGATCACGGCCTTCCTGTGTGTCACCACCGGCATGCTCCTGCAGTCCTGGCGATTCCGTCTGGACGATGCGTGGCGACGTTACTTTCCCCTGGCTGCCACATGGTCCATCGCGTGCTATGCCCTGTTGTGGCTGCACGCCTTGTGGCCGCCTGCGGGACAGGGCTGGGTGCAGAAGCTGCTGATTGCGTTGATCGTGATCGCCATGGGGCTGGCAGGGGCATGGCTCTGGCGTGCGTCTTCCCGTGCGGTGGCCGCGCAGCAGCGCTAAGCTTCGGGCATCACAACGGAGGAAATCCCATGATCCAGCGGTTCGATGTAGGCGCGCGGCTGTCCGAGATGGCTATCCACAACGGCGTGGTGTACCTGGCCGGGCAGATCGCCGAAGACGCGACGCAGGGCATCGCCGGGCAGACCCAGCAGGTGCTGGGCGAGATCGATGCGTTGCTGGCGCGTGCAGGCACCGACAAGTCGAAGATCCTGCGTGCCGAGATCTACATCAAGGACCTGCAGGATTTCGAGGCGATGAACCGCGTGTGGGATGCCTGGGTGCCGGAAGGCAATGCGCCGCCGCGCGCGACCGTGCAGGCGAACCTCGCGCGGCCGGCGTGGCTGATCGAGATCGTGGTGACCGCCGCGGTCTGATCGATGGCCGCGCGCAAGTCCGGTCCCTGGCAGCGCCCTGCACCGAAGCGGCGGGGTGGCGGTCTGAAGCTGACGCCGGCACAGGTGGAAGAAGCACGTGCCCGTGCCGCGGCGGCGGGCCGGCGCTATCCCAACCTGGTCGACAACATGCACGTGGCGGCGAAGGCGCGACGCGAGGCTGTCGAAAAAAAACCGGCGAGCGACGAAGCAGAATGACGGTGCGTGCCGCGTGAGGCCAAGCATGCACATCCCGCCGTAAATGTCTGTAATAAAACTGCTTTGAAACGCTAACCGGACTTCAACAACGCGTCGCGTATCGTGCACGCACGTTCCGCAGCCGCTGCGGCATGCACTTCCCGGGGTGCGCGCCGCAGCCCCTGCGGACGACCATTCAGGCCCTGCGATTCGCCAGCCAGTCGATCACGCCCAGCGCGGCGCGTCGGCCACTGGCGAAGCAGGCCGTCAGCAAGTAGCCACCGGTAGGCGCTTCCCAGTCGAGCATCTCGCCCGCGGCGAAAGTGCCTGGCAGGGTACGCAGCATCAGGCGCTGGTCCAATGCCTCGATCGGCACGCCACCGGCGCTGCTGATCGCTTCGCCGATGGGACGTGGACGCTGCAACCGGAAAGGAAAGCGTTTCAGCGTGCGTGCGATGCGTAGGGTGTCCGCGAGCGCCGTCTTGTCCAGCACTTCGTGGAGCAGTGCGACACGGACACCACTGACACCTGCTTCGCGCCGCAGGTGTTCGCCGAGGCTGCGCGAGCCGCGCGGCTTGCCGAGACGACGCACGAGCTCGTCTTCGTCGCGCCCGGGCAGCAGGTCCAGCACCAGCGTGGCATGGCCGTCGCGTGCGATGGCGTCGCGCAGCATCGGTGAGAGTGCGTAGACCAGGCTGCCTTCGATACCGGTGGTGGTGACGACGCACTCGCCCTGACGCTGATGCGGCATGCCGTGTTCATCGATCCAATGCGCGACGACCGGCTTGAGCGGTTCACCGGCGAAGCGCGTCGCCAGATGCTCGCTCCAGCCGATGTCGAAACCGCAGTTCGACGGTTGCAGCGGTGCGATGGCGATGCCTTTTGCCTCCAGCGATTCGACCCAGCGACCATCGGACCCCAGTTCCGGCCAGCTCCCGCCGCCCATCGCCAGCACGGTCGCGTCGTGTCGCGCGACGACATCGCCATCCGGCGCCTCGAACCGCAGCGCCCCTTCGTCCGTCCAGCCGCGCCATCGGTGCTGGACATGGAAGCGGACGCCCTGTTCGCGCAGCCGCTTCACCCAGCCGCGCAGCAGCGGCGCCGCTTTCAGGTCGGTGGGAAACACGCGCCCCGACGTGCCGACGAAAGTCTCCACACCGAGGCCGCGCGCCCACGCGCGCAGGGCATCGGCGTCGAAGTCGCGCAGCCACGCGGCGACCTCGTCCCGACGTTCGCGGTAGCGGGTGACGAAGACATCGAACGGATCGGAGTGGGTCAGGTTCATGCCGCCCTTGCCGGCGATCAGGAACTTGCGGCCCACCGAGCCCTTGGCGTCGTACAGGTCCACCTGCAGGCCCGCGGCGCGCAGGGTTTCGGCCGCCATCAGGCCGGCGGGACCGCCGCCGATGACGGCGATGGTGCGTGCAGGAGCAGGGGATTCGGAGTGTTGCACAGGCATCGGCATAGTATGCCGCGCCCGTCCGCTGCTTCCGGCATGCGCGGTGTGCGCCTGCCATGCGGTATGGTCGCGCAGCACTCACGACATGGGACACACGATGCGTTCGAACCTGCCGGCGACCATGGGTCGCGCGCTCTGGCTGCTCTGCCTGTTCGCCTCCACGGCTGCCGCGAAGGACGCTGCTGCGCCGCCCGCGCTGCAGGACATCGACGCGTATGTCGAATCGGTCCGTGAAGCCTTCGACGTGCCCGGCATCGCGGTGGCGGTGGTCAAGGACGGCGAGGTGGTGCTGGCCAGGGGCTGGGGCGAACGCGAGATGGGCAAGGCGGCGCGGGTCGACGCGCACACCATGTTCGCCATCGCCTCCAACACCAAGGCCTTCACCGCCGCGTCGCTGTCGATGCTGGCCGACGAGGGCAAGCTGGCGCTGGAGGATCGCGTGATCGACCACTTGCCGTGGTTCCGCATGGCCGATCCCTACGTCACCCGCGAGATGCGCATCCGTGACCTGCTGGTCCACCGCAGCGGCCTGGGCCTGGGCGCGGGCGACCTGCTGTTCTGGCCCACGACCACCTACAGCAACCGCGAAGTCGCCGAGCGCCTGCGCGATGTCCCGCTGACGGGTGGCTTCCGCGAGCGCTACGCCTACGACAACATCCTGTACGGCGTCGCGCAGCTGGTCGTCGAGCAGGCCAGCGGGCAGTCGTACGACCAGTTCCTGCGCACGCGCTTCTTCCAGCCGCTGGGCATGCGCGAGACGCGCTACAACAGCGATACGCTGAAAGCAGGGGACAACGTCGCCACCGGCCATGCCAAGGCGGATTTCACCACGCTGCAGCCAGCACCACGGATGACGTGGCGCAATGTCGCCGGTGCGGGCGGGATCTATTCCAGCGTGTCGGACATGGCGAAGTGGATGAACGCGCAACTCGCCGGCGGAACCTATCGCGACGCGAACGGCCGCGAGCAGGCGTTGTTCACGCCGGCGCGGCAGAAGGCGATGTGGTCGCTGGTCACGCCGATCCCGATTGCCGAGCCGAAGATCGACGCGTTGAAGGCGGCGAAGCCGAATTTCCTCGGCTATGGCGAGGGCTGGATGGTCTCCGACTTCCAGGGGAGCAAACTGGTGTGGCATACCGGCGGCTGGCCGGGCATGGTGTCGCGGGTGACGCTGGTGCCGGAACAGAAGCTGGGCATCGTGGTGTTGACCAACCAGGAAGTCGGCGCGGCGTTCAACGCCGTGACGATGAAGGTACTGGATGCCTATCTTGCGAACAGCGGCACCGACTGGCTGGCCGCCTACCGGGCGCAGGTGGCGCAGTCCAAGGACAACGCCGACGGACACTGGAAGAAGCTGCTGGCCGCGCGCGATGCAGACGCGAAGCCCTCGCGGCCGCTGGCGAAGTACGCCGGCACGCTGCGCGACCCATGGTACGGCGACGTGATGGTGACGCAGGAAGGCAACGGTCTGGTCCTGCGTTTCAGCCGCACGCCGGAACTGGTCGGCGACCTGCAACCGTGGCAGCACGATACCTTCGTGGTCCGCTGGCGCGAGCGCTGGCTCAACGCGGATGCGTTCCTGACCTATTCGCTGAAGCCGGATGGCGGCATCCGCGAGGCGCGGATGGAGGCGATCTCGCCGCTGACCGACTTCAGCTTCGACTTCCACGATCTGCGGCTGGCGCCGGTGGAGTAGAGCGGTGTCGTGATAGCTGACGTGGGAGCGACGTCAGTCGCGATGGAAGCAGCGCGGTGTATTGGTCGTCCGGCGTGCCTCCTGGCCCGCCGGAAGCTCGCGACTGACGTCGCTCCCACAACGGCGGTCGCTCCTACAGACAGCACAACCTCACTCGTGCGGCTTGACGTCGATCAGTTCGACGTCGAATACCAGCGAGGCGTTCGGCGGGATGACGCCGCCGGCGCCGCTGCTGCCGTAGCCGAGGTCGGCGGGGCCGGCACCGAGCAGGAAGGTGAACGGCGTGCCGCGGTCGACCGAGCTGTCGAACTTCATGCCGCGCTGCTGCGGGGCGTTCTCGTCGTACAGCCAGCCGGTGTAGTGCACGCTGACATCGCTGCCGCTGGTGGCCACGGTACCGGTGCCCGCAAGCGTGTCGATGCGCTCCAGTTCGGCGACGCTGCCGCCCGGGGGCGGGCCGGCGGGTGCGCAGGCGGCGAGCAGGGTCAACGAAACAGCGAGCAGCAGGGTACGCATCGAGGACGTCATCCGGTAGACGAAAGGCGGGCAGGGTAACCCATCCGGCGCGAGTACCCTGCAGTACGCCGGGTACACTGCGCGCATGGCGAAACTTTTCCTGAACCTGCGCAACGTGCCCGGTGACGAAGCCGACGAGGTGCGCGACCTGCTGCGCACGAATGCGATCGACTTCTATGAAACCCAGCCCAGTCCGTGGGGAATCTCCGCAGGCGGGCTGTGGATCGAGGACGCAGACCAACTGGCGCGCGCGAAGACCCTGATGGCCGACTATCAGGCCACGCGCCGCAACCAGGCCCGTGCGCGTCAGGCCGCGGACGAGCGGGAAGGGCGCGCTGAGACGTTCATGGGGCTGCTGCAGGCGCGGCCGGGCTACGTCATCGGCATGCTGGCGGCGATGGTCGCGATCATCGTGCTGACGCTGGCATTGCCCTGGCTGCTGCTCTGAGGCGGATCTGGCCGGGGCACGGTAAAATCGCGTTATGGTCACCAACATCGCCGCCTACCACTTCGCGTCCATCGACGCGCCTGCCGAGTTCGCGGCGACCTTGCATGCTCGCGCCGAGGCGCTCTCGCTGCGCGGTTCCGTGCTGGTGGCGGGGGAGGGGCTGAACCTGTTCCTGGCCGGCGAAGCCGATGCCATCGAATCCTTCCTCGCACCGCTGCGCGCCGACCCGCGCTTCGCCGGGCTGCGGGTGAAATACAGCACCAGCCGGCAGATTCCGTTCGCACGGCTCAAGGTCAAGGTGAAGCCGGAGATCATCAGCTTCCGCCGTCCGGGCTCCACGCCCGAGGACGCACGGGCGCCCGTCGTCGAACCGCGCACGCTGGCCCGCTGGCTGGAGCAGGGTCACGACGACGCAGGTCGCCGCGTGGTGATGCTGGACACGCGCAATGCGCAGGAGATCCAGTACGGCACCTTCGCCGGTGCGCTGACGCTGCCGATCGACAAGTTCACCGATCTGCCGGCCGCGCTGGCACCGCATCGCGATGCCTTGAAGGATGCCACCATCGTCAGCTTCTGCACCGGCGGTATCCGCTGCGAAAAGGCTGCGCTGTGGATGCAGGCCGACGGCATGGACAACGTGCTGCAGCTGGACGACGGCATCCTGGGGTACTTCGAGCAGGTGGGCGGGTTCGGCTACGACGGTGCCTGCTTCGTGTTCGACGAGCGCGTGGCGCTGCGCCCGGACCTGAGCCCGCTGGTGGACGAGGCTGCGGACGCCGCATGAGCGGCCTGGACGCGCTGCGCTTCGACAATCGCTTCATCCGCGAACTGCCGGGCGACGAGGAGCAGGGGTTCCGTCGTCGCGAAGCGAGGGGGGCGCTGTGGTCGGCGGTCGAGCCGACGCCGGTCGCGGCACCAACGCTGCTGGCCCATTCGCGCGAGGTGGCGGCGTTGCTCGGGCTCGACGACGCCGATGTCGCGTCGCCCGCCTTCGCGCAGGTGTTCGGTGGCAATGCGCTGCTGCCGGGCATGCAGCCGTTTGCCGGCAACTACGGCGGTCACCAGTTCGGCAACTGGGCCGGGCAGCTTGGCGATGGCCGTGCCATTTCCCTTGGCGAGGCGATCAACGCGAACGGCGAGCGTTGGGAGCTGCAGCTGAAAGGCGCGGGCCCGACGCCGTACTCCCGCACGGCGGATGGTCGCGCGGTGTTGCGTTCCTCGATCCGCGAATTCCTGTGCAGCGAGGCGATGCACCACCTCGGCGTGCCGACGACGCGGGCCCTGAGCCTGGTCGGCACCGGTGAATCCGTGGTGCGCGACATGTTCTACGACGGCCATCCGATACCCGAGCCGGGCGCGGTCGTGTGCCGCGTGGCGCCGTCGTTCCTGCGCTTCGGCCACTACCAGTTGCCGGCGTCGCGCGGCGAGACGGACCTGCTGCGCACGCTGGTCGACTTCACGATCCGACGCGATTTTCCGCACCTGTCCGGTGAAGGCGAGGCGCTGTACGCCGCGTGGTTCGCCGAGGTCTGCAAGCTCACCGCGGTGATGGTGGCGCACTGGATGCGTGTCGGCTTCGTCCATGGCGTGATGAACACCGACAACATGTCGGTGCTGGGCCTGACCATCGATTACGGTCCCTACGGCTGGATCGACAACTACGATCCGGACTGGACGCCGAACACCACCGATGCGCAGGGCCGGCGCTACCGCTTCGGTTGGCAGCCGAGGGTGGCGGGCTGGAACCTGAGCCGCTTCGCGCAGGCGCTGTCGCCCTTGTTCGCTGGCGTGGACGCGCTGCAGGACGGCCTGCAATGCTTCGCCGATGCCTATGCAATTGCCGATCGCGACGGAATCGCCCGCAAGCTGGGTCTGGCGGAATGTCGCGACGACGATGTCGACCGCATGGAGGCCCTGCAGGGCCTGCTGCAGGAAGGCGAGATCGACATGACGCTGTTCTTCCGGGCGCTGGTGGATGCGGACCTGTCGGATGCGTCGCTGTCGGCGTTCGACGGGGCGTTCTACGACGCGGCAAAGCGCGACGCCGTTGCTCCCGCGTTGTGCGATTGGATGGCGGCATATGCACGTCGCCTCGAAGAAGACGTCCTCGATGCCGCTTCGCGTCGCGAACGCATGCGCCTGGCCAATCCACGCTACGTGCTGCGCAACTACCTGGCGCAGCAGGCCATCGATGCCGCCGAAGCGGGCGACTTGTCCGGCATCCACGACCTGTTGGACGTCATGCGCCGGCCGTACGACGACCAGCCGGGCAGCGAGCAGTTCGCACAGCGGCGACCGGACTGGGCGCGGCAGCGCGCCGGCTGCTCGATGCTGTCCTGCAGCTCCTGACGGCATCATGGTGGATGTGGGAGCGACGTAAGTCGCGAGCTGTTGTGCAGGTGTAACCCACATGCACGTAGTTTCGCTTTGCGCCGGTTCGCGACTGACGTCGCTCCCACAACCACAAGACGGGAGCGGTAGGATGTCCCATCTTTTGCGGAGCGCCGGCCCATGATCACCGTCCACCACCTCAACAACTCCCGTTCGCAGCGCGTGCTGTGGCTGCTGGAGGAACTGGGCCTGGACTACACGGTGGTCCGCTACCAGCGCGACGCGAAGACGATGCTGGCGCCGCCGGAGCTGAAGAAGATCCATCCGCTCGGCAAGTCGCCGGTGATGGTCGATGGCGAACACGTACTGGCCGAATCCGGTGCCGTGCTCGAGTACCTCGTGGAGCGTTACGACGCCGCACGCCGGTTCGCGCCGTCACCGGGGACGGCGGAGCACCTGCGCTACCGCTATTGGCTGCACTACGCAGAAGGCTCGGCGATGCCGCCGATGCTGCTGAGCCTGGTGTTCTCGCGCCTGAAGAAGGCGCCCATGCCGTTCTTCGCCCGCCCGATCGCGCGCGGCATCGCCGACAAGGCGATGAAGACCTTCGTCGGTCCGCAGGTGAGGTTGCACCTGGACTACATGGAACGCGAACTCGGCAAGGCGGCGTGGTTCGCGGGCGAGCAGTTCAGCGCGGCCGATATCCAGATGAGCTTCCCGGTGGAAGCGGCAGCGGTCCGCGCGGGACTCGGGAACTATCCGAACCTCGCCGGATTTCTCGCGCATATCCACGCGCGTCCCGCTTACCAGCGGGCGCTGGAGCAAGGGGGGGCGTTCGACCTGCTGGGCTGAGCGGGATACAGCGTCCCGCGACGGGCGGTGGAATCCACGGCGCCATGTCCCCATGACGATGTCATCGTCATCGCCGGTACTCCCATGATTCCCTATTCGCTCCTCGACCTGGCCCCCGTCTGCGAAGGCAGCGACACCACCCAGGCCTTCGTCCACATGCGGGACCTCGCGCAGCATGCCGAACGCTGGGGTTACACGCGCTACTGGCTGGCCGAGCACCACAACATGCCGGGCATCGCCAGTGCGGCGACCGCGGTGCTGATCGGACACGTCGCAGGCGCGACCTCGACCATCCGCGTCGGTTCCGGCGGCATCATGCTGCCGAACCATTCACCGCTGCAGGTGGCCGAACAGTTCGGCACGCTGGCGTCGCTGTATCCCGGTCGCATCGATCTGGGTCTGGGCCGCGCGCCCGGCACCGACCAGCCCACGGCGCGCGCGCTGCGCCGCTACTTCGACAGTTCCGAGCAGTTCCCGCAGGACGTGCAGGAGTTGCTGCGCTACTTCGAACCGGTGCAGGAAGGGCAGGCGGTGCGCGCCGTGCCGGGCGCCGGACTCGACGTGCCGGTGTGGTTGCTGGGCTCCAGCCTGTTCGGTGCGCAGCTGTCGGCCGCCCTCGGTTTGCCGTATGCGTTCGCCTCGCACTTCGCGCCTGATGCGATGGACCAGGCGCTGCTGCTGTACCACCGCGATTTCCGTCCGTCGAAACGGTTGGCGAAGCCGCACGCGATGCTGGCGTTGAACGTGGTGGCGGCAGAGACCGACGAGGAAGCCCGCCATCTGTTCACCACCCAGCAGCAGGCCTTCGTCAACCTGCGTCGCGGCCGTGCCGGGCTGGTGCCGCCGCCGATCGACGATATCGAAGCGTTCTGGCAGCCGCACGAGAAAGCGGGCGTCGCGCAGGCGCTGGCCTGTGCCGTTGTCGGCAATCCCGACACCGTGCGCAAGGGCATTGCCGCGTTCATCGAGCGGCATCGGCCGGACGAACTGATGCTGACCGCCAACATCTTCGACCACGCCAAGCGCCTGCGTTCGTTCGAGATTGCCGCCGACGTCATGCGGTCGTAGGGCGGGCCGTGGCCCGCCGTCGCACGCTGTGGAACACGGTGCGTCGAGTCTCCCGATCATTAACCGCGTGAGCGGATGCGGCACGATGGTGGGCCAAGGCCCACCCTACGAAGTGCCTCTTTGACTGAAGGGAACGCGCTCGTAGAGTTTGCGTTCACCACTGCGCGGATCGTCCTGCAAGCCGCTGTCGTCGTCGAACACCATCGTCTGCCGCTGCGGCAGGGTGTAGGGCGACCACGACGGGCTGGCCGCGTGGTTCGGGTCGCCGTGACGGGCGAGGGCGATCAATGCGTTGCTCATACGCGCCGCCATCGTGCGGGCGCGCGCATCGGTACCGGTCTTCGAGCCTTCGGCGCCGGTGTTGTCGAACACCAGCGGGATGTCTAGCGTGTGGAAGGCGCGCAGCCGTCCGCCGTCTGCCGGCGAGCGCCAGTCGAGTTGGTAGACCCATGCGGGCGATCCCTGTCGTGCGCGTTCCTCGGCTTCGATGATGGCGCCGCGCCACGAGCGCCCCGCGGTGGTGGCCGCGAAAAAGACGTCCGACGGGGTGTACTCCGGATACAGTCGGCGGTACTCGGTGATCACCACATCCGGCGACAGGTCCACATACTGCTGCTCGCGGAGCTTGTGCGGCAGTTGCTCCCACGTGAGGATGAAGTTCGCTTCGTCGTTGCCCAGGAAGGCGCGCGTTTCGTCGCGCGTGTTGCCGATGACCATCGGGATGCGTGCGGACTGCGCAGGTGCGTCCGGGTAGAAGGGGTGGCGACGCAGGCTGCGCGAGTCCAGCACAGGACCGAAGTAGAGCGACGTGTTCTCCGCGCGCGACGGATCGCGGACCCGCGTGGCGTCGAGCAGACGCGCCATCGGCATCTTCAGCAACACATCGATGGCATTCGGTTCAAGACCGAGTTCGGCCAGGAGCAGCGTGCTGCGCTGCGTCGCCGCGCGCGGTCCGGCGGCGGTCACCTGCTGGCCGCTCATCGTCATCGCCTTGTGGAACAGGCCGTCGGCCTCCGGCATCGCCATCAAGGTTGCGATCTTCGCGCCACCGCCTGATTGACCGAACACGGTGACATTGCCGGCATCGCCGCCGAACTCGTGCGCGTGCTCGCGCACCCAGCGCAGCGCGTCGATCAGGTCGAGCTGGCCGATGTTGCCCGCGTCCAGCAGGCGTTCGTCGCCGGTGTCTCCCAGGTAGAGATAGCCGAACGCATTGAGCCGGTGGTTGACGGTGATCACGACGACATCGCCGCGGCGGCACAGGTTCACGCCGTCGTAGAGCGGGTGCGATCCCGAGCCGTTGTTGTAGCCACCGCCGTGGATGTAGAACAGGATCGGTCGCTTGCCGCCATCGCGCAGGGCAGGGGCGTAGACATTGAGGAACAGGCAGTCCTCGCTGACGGCCTGGCCATCGGCATCGCCGCGCTGTGGGGCGGAGGCGCCGAAGCGGACCGCGTCGCGCACGCCGGTCCAGGCGGTTTCGCGCAGCGCACGCTGGAAGCGTCGCGTGCCGGTGTCGGCGCCGTAAGGCACGCCGCGGAAGACGTGCACGCCACGGTCGACGATGCCGGCAATGCGGCCGCTGCGGGTCGTCGCGGAAACCGGGCTGCGTGCGGCGGCGGTGGCGGGCAGCGCCGTCGCCAGGGTGGCGAGCGCCGACGTGCCGACCAGCTGCCGCAGGAAGCGGCGCCGCGACGTTTCGGTGGAGGCAGTCATGGACACCTTCGGATGACACCGGTTTCCAAAGGCTAGCAAAGGCGGCCCTGGCAGGAACGCCGCAGTGCGTCAGGCCGCCATGCCAGCCGCGTGGCCGGAGGCCCAGGCCCACTGGAAGTTGTAGCCGCCCAGCCAGCCGGTGACGTCGAGCACTTCGCCGACAAAGAACAGGCCCGGCATGTGCTTCGACATCATCGTGCTGCTCGACACGCCGTCGGTGTCCACGCCGCCCAGCGTGACCTCGGCCGTGCGGTAACCCTCGGTGCCGCTGGCGACGAGCGGCCAGTCGGCCAGCAGCGCGGCGACGTCCTTCAGTTGCGGGGCGTTGAACTGTTTCATCGGCCGGTTGGGCAGCCAGACCTCGCACAGGCGCTGGGCGAACCGGCGCGGCAGTGCGTCGGACAGGACGGTCTTCAGTTCGGCATCGGGGCGCTGCTTCTGCTGGGACTGCAGCCAGTCCAGCGCATCGCGGTCGGGCAGCAGGTCCAGCCGCAGGTCGTCGCCGGGCTGCCAGTACGACGAGATCTGCAGGATCGACGGCCCGCTGACGCCGCGGTGGGTCAGCAGCATGAAGTTGCGGAAACGCGCCTTGCCGCAGCGGGCTTCGACGGGGAGCGCCACGCCGCTCAGGTCCGCCAGCCGTTCCTGATGCTTGCCGCTCAGCGTCAACGGCACCAGACCGGCGCGCGTCGGCAACACGTCATGGCCGAACTGGCGCGCCAGCTCGTAGCCGACGCCGGTGGCGCCCATGCTGGGAATCGACAGCCCGCCGGTGGCGATGACGAGCGAGGGTGCGGCGAAACGGCCGAGCGCCGTCTCCAGCCGGAACACGCCCTCGGCCTGCTCGACCTTGTGTACGCCGCAGCCGGTCTCGATACGCACGCCGGCGGCCAGGCATTCGTCCACCAGCAGCTTCACGATGAGCTTGGACGAGACATCGCAGAACAGCTGGCCGAGTTCCTTCTCGTGGTAGGCGATGCGGTGGCGCTCGACCAGTTCGGTGAAATCCGCGGGCGTGTAGCGCGCCAGCGCCGATTTGCAGAAATGCGGGTTGGCGGACAGGAAGTTGGCGGGCGTGGTGCCGGTATTGGTGAAATTGCAGCGCCCGCCACCGGACATCAGGATCTTCTTGCCCACCTTGTTGGCGTGCTCCACCACCAGCACGCGCAGGCCACGCTGGCCGGCGGTCAGCGCGGTCATCAGGCCCGCGGCGCCACCGCCGATGACCAGCACGTCATGGGTGGGCAGCATGCGATCAGGCGGCCCGGGCGAGACCTGCCTGGCGGATGGTCGGCGCGATGGCGACCATCTGGTCGTCGGTCAGCCACTGCATCTCGCCGTCCTGGATCATGACGCTGAAGCGCATGCTGCGCACCATCAGGGCGGTGATCGCGTCCACCGCGTCGGGGGCGATGTCGAGCACGGTCAGGTTGCGGTGGCGCGCCAGCAGCGCCCCGTTCTTGTCCCACCAGAGGTCGGCGGCGCGACCGCCATAGTTGACGACGATCACCTCGTTGGCCCGCCCGCAGGCTTTGCGGATGCGGGATTCGTCCGGCTGGCCCAGGTCGATCCACTGCTCGATCAGTCCCGTGTAGTCCTTGCGCCACAGGTCCGGTTCTTCGTCATTGCTCAGTCCCTTGCCGAATTCCAGGCGGTCGTCGGCGAACAGGGCGAACGCCAGTACGCGGACCATCAGCCGCTCATCGGTTTCCGAGGGGTGCTGGGCCAGGGTCAGGCCGTGCGTGCCGTAATAATGCCGGTCCATGTCGCTGATCTGCAGTTCGGCTTTGACGACAGTGGACTTGAGCGCCATGGCGAGGGGTTCGGCAAAAGGGGCGCCATCATACGCCGGCGGCGCGAGGAGGCCAGGCGGCGCGCTGCAACCGGTTACAGGATGGTCCTCAGTGACCCCTGTTCAGCTTTCATGTGAAAGGGATTCGCTTTTACGTGAAAAGCCCGGTAGAGTGCGCGGCACTGTGCTTGCCAGGGTCACCGTGAATCGTGAGCCTGATGCGGTAGATACATCTGCTACATCTTCCCGCTTTACCAACGCCTGCAAACCCAGTCCCGTCCCGGCCATCGCCGGGGTTGTGGTCCTTTCATCCATGTTTCAGGAGTTAGTAAAGATGTCAGATCGTCAGACTGGTACCGTCAAGTGGTTCAACGACGCCAAGGGCTTCGGCTTCATCACCCCGCAGAGCGGCCCGGACCTGTTCGTGCACTTCCGCTCGATCCAGGGCAATGGCTTCAAGTCGCTGAAGGAAGGCCAGGCGGTCTCCTTCGTCGCCGTGCAGGGCCAGAAGGGCATGCAGGCCGACCAGGTGCAGCCGCTGTAATCCAGCGCTGAACCCGACGGTTCAAGAAAACGCCGGTGCGCAAGCGCCGGCGTTTTTGTTTGCGCGCCTTACAGCGTACGTACGCGGAAGCTGCGGCCCTTGATCTTGCCAGCGTTGAGGCGCAACAGCGCGAGGCCGGCCTTCTCACGGGCGACGGCCACGTAGGTGCGGGTGGCGAAGACGTTGATCTTGCCGATGGCCGCCGCCGACAGGCCGGCGTCGCCGGTCAGCGCGCCCAGCACGTCGCCGGGCCGCAGCTTGTCGGTCTTGCCGGCGTCGATGCGCAGCGTCGTCATCGCGGCCGGCGGTGCGGCGTGCGCCTTGGGTGCGGACGGCGCGCTGCGATCCCATAGCAGGGGCGCGCCCATCCGTTCCTCGATCGCGCTGGCGCGTGGCAGCTCACGTGGAGTGCACAGGCTGATCGCCAGACCATCGCGACCGGCACGACCGGTGCGGCCGATGCGATGCACGTAGGTGTCGGCGTCGCTGGGCATGTCGTAGTTGACGACAAGCGCCAGGTCTTCGATGTCCAGACCGCGTGCCGCCACATCGCTGGCGACCAGCACGTTGCAGCTGCGGTTGGCGAAACGCACCAGTACCTCGTCGCGGTCGCGCTGCTCCATGTCGCCATGCAGGGCAAGGGCGGAGAAACCGAAGTGCTGCAGCGAGACGGCGACTTCGTCCACGTCCTTGCGCATGTTGCAGAACACCACGCTGGACTCGACGCGATGCTGCGCAAGCAGGCCGGCAAGTGCGGTCTGCTTGCGGGCGGGATCGACCTGCAGGAAGCGCTGTTCGATCACCGCCTGTTCCTGCGGTGCGTCGACGGTGACCTCCAGCGGGTCGTGCAACGTGGTGCGGGCGATCGCGCGGATGGCATCGGTGAAGGTGGCGGAGAACAGCAGGCTCTGGCGGTCCTTCGGGGTCCTGCCGGTGATCTCGCGGATCGGCTCCTCGAAGCCCATGTCGAGCATGCGGTCGGCTTCGTCCAGCACCAGCGTGCGCACGCCGCCCAGGTGCAAGGCCTTCTTGCGCAGCAGTTCCTGTATGCGCCCGGGCGTGCCGACCACCACGTGCGGGTCGTGCGCCTCCAGCGATCGCAACTGCGGCTCCAGCGGCATGCCGCCGCACAGCGTCAGCACCTTCAGGTTGGGCAGGCCGACCGCCAGCTTGCGCAGCTGCTGCGCCACCTGGTCGGCCAGTTCGCGTGTCGGGCACAGCACCAGCGCCTGAGTGCGTACCGTCGCGATGTCCAGTTTGTGCAGCAGGCCCAGGCCGAACGCGGCGGTCTTGCCGCTGCCGGTCGGCGCCTGCGCGATGACGTCGCGCCCGTCGAGGATGGCGGGCAGGCTGTGGGCCTGGATCGGGGTGGGTCGGGTGTAGCCGAGCGCCTGGACGCCCTGCTGCAGGCCGGGCGCCAGCGGGAGAGAAGTGAAATCGTGCATGCGGCATTTTCGCAGATCGGCGCCGCCGCTGCCCGGACCGGCTACTGCAGGTCGGGGAAATCCTCGTCCGGCAGCGCGATGAAGGCCCAGAACGGCACCTCGTCCGCGGCCCACGACTGCGAGGCCTCGTCGAGGATATCGAGCAGGGTGTCGAAATCAGCTTCGGTGCGGTCACGCAGCTCGTGGGCCTGTTCGAAGAGCAGCACGTAGCCGGATGCCTCCAGCCAGGACAGATCGCGCAGGCTGTCGGACAGCGCGTCCCAGTTGCGGCCCGAGGTCTGCGGGAAGTCCAGCACGGTGGCGATGCGCAGCAGCAGCGCGGACTTGCTGTCGCAACCGGACAGGTCGATACGGCGCGCGAGCAGGCCGGCATCGCGACCGACCGCGGACAACGGACCCAAGTCGTCCTCGGTGACGAAGAACACGCCTGCGCGCGCGGGATCGGCGAGGCCGGGATCGAAGCCGGACTCGCTCATGGGGCGTCTCCGCCGCCGATCTCGAACCGGCGGAAACTCCCGTAATGATCGTCGGTGTAGTAATACTCGCGCGGTGGCTGGCCGCCGGTGACGATGCGCCGCGCGCCGCGGTGACCAAGGCCCGGCGTGTCGACCGTGTACTCGCGGTAGTAGCCACGTGCTTGCCGCGGCAGCCGGCCCTCGCGGTTCTGGAAGACGCCGCCGTCCTGGCGATACGGGAACGGTCCGCCGCGCTGGATCAACGACAGTGTCTGCCGCGCCTCCGCCGGCAGGAAAGCGGGCAGGGTGTCGGCGCTCCGCGACGGAGCAGGCGCCGCGAGCGGCGCAACGTCAGGTACCTCGCCGGCGAGTTCGCCTGGACGGGTCTGCTCCACCGGAGGCAGTGCCAGCACGGCGCTGGTGTGTTTCGGATCGGGCGCCGCTTCGCTGGTGGCGACCGGTGCGGCGGGCGCATCGCTGCGCTGCGACCACCACCACGCGCCCGCGCCCAGGACGAGCAGCGCGAGGATGGCGAACAGGGGGAGGCGTTGGCGGCTCTGGCGGCGTGCGCGGGAACGTCGACTCATGCGGGCATCATTCCGACAGGAAGCGGCCGCAGCCGCGGTAGGTCTTGCCGGCGACGGTCAGGATCGCCGAGGCCGGATACTCGGTGTCGCTCATGCCGTCGCTGCAGGATTCCTTCTTCGTCGTCAGCGATACGGCCAGGCCATCGCCCGTACTGCCGACGTAGCCGTCCGAGGTCTTGTTGGCCCGGGCGACTTCGATCCTGCGCTCGCCATAGTCCAGATCGGCGGACAGGCGAGGCGCCGTACCGCCACCGACCTCCACCGACCAGCCCGGTTCGGTGCCGAGGCCGCGGAACACGCTGCCGCGCGCCTTGGCCTGCTCCCACGGCGTGCCGGCGACCGGTGCCACCGGATCGCCACCGGCGCGCACCAGGCGGAACTCCACCGGTGCGGAGGAGCCCGGCGTCACCGGCACTCGGGTGTCGGTGACGAACCAGAGCGTGCCCTGCGCATCGCGCAGGCCGGCATGCAGGCCGTACCGCCCGTTCGGTCGCAGCTTGGCGGCGTCGTAGGGCAGGGAGAAGACGAACGGCGAGCCTTTGATATCGGCAAAGTCGGCACTGGCGATGACCGCGGCCGGCGTATCGGCCAACTGGTTGTCGATCAGTTGCACGCTGAGGACCGCGCCGGGCGGCGGCGCGATCCGCTCGAGATAGAGGGCGCGCCCCTGGATCGTGGTCGCGGGGTGCGGAGCGACGGACGCGCCGCCAGGCGTCGGCGCGGTAGCCGGCGACTGGCAGGCCGCGAGCGCGAGCAGGCAGGCGGCGATCAGCAGGGGACGGAACATCGCACGCGCTCCTCATGGTCCGGTGGCGGGCCGCCAGCTTAGCGATGGTGGACGTAATGGTTCGTCAACGCGGGAAGCGGGCCTGCGCGGACGTTGGCACAGGACAGCGCTACAGTGGCGCGACTCCGGGGAGTGCCGACATGTCAGCTCACGATCCACGCGTGGATGCGTACATCGAGAAGGCGTCACCGTTCGCCCGTCCCATCCTCGACCACCTGCGCGCGCTCGTGCATGCGGCTTGTCCCTCGGTGCAGGAAGACATCAAGTGGGGCATGCCGTCGTTCCAGTACGGCGGTCGCATCCTCTGCCAGATGGCGGCATTCACGCAGCACGCGTCGTTTGGTTTCTGGCAGCACGCGGCGGTGACGGAAGGCAAGGCGCGCGATGGCATGGGCAGCCTGGGACGGCTGGAGACGATCAAGGACGTGCCGTCGAAGCGCGAACTGACGGCGCTGCTGCGCAAGGCGATGGCCCTGATCGACGAGGGCGTGACCTCGACGGCGACACGCGCGAAACCCGCACCGCGCGCCGCGCTGAAGGTGCCGGCCGACCTGCGCGATGCGCTGGCCGGCAACCCCGGGGCGAAGGCGACGTTCGATGGCTTCAGCCCCAGTGCGCGCCGCGGCTACCTCGAATGGATCACCGAGGCCAAGCGCGAGGACACGCGCGCGCGCCGGCTGGCGCAAGCGGTCGAGTGGATGGCCGAAGGCAAGCTGCGGAACTGGAAGTACGCCAAGGCCAAATAGGCGATCGATATCGTCGATCGTGCAGATTCAGTTTTGCGATGGGCGTCGGCGCATCCGTGGGACTAGTATCGGCCGCGACGCCGCACCGGGCATGGAGCAACCGCATGAATCGCGTCCTGCAGCCGTTCGCCTACACCCGTGCGAGCACCGCGTGGCCGTTCGTGGTCGCCGTATTGTCGATCGTGGTGGTGTCATCGTGGCTGGTCGGCACGATTCCAGCGGACGATGCCAGCGGCATCCGCCGTGCGGTGCGGGGAGGGGCGTTGTGTGCGCTGGCGACGTCATTCGGCGCGATGCCGGTATGGGTGATCAAGCGCCTGCCACAACAATTGGCCGATGGCCTGCTGGGTTTCGGTGCGGGCGTCATGCTGGCGGCGACAGCATTCTCGCTGGTCCTGCCCGGACTGGACGCCGCGGGCCGCGCGGGCTACTCGGCATGGGGCGCCGCCGCACTGATCAGTGCCGGCGTGATGCTCGGTGCGACCGCATTGCTCGTCTTCGACCTAAGTGCGGTGGACGATCCGCGCGATGCGAACCGGCATCTGGTGCCGTCGCGCGTGATGCTGTTCGTACTGGCCATCGTGCTGCACAACGTCCCCGAAGGGATGGCAGTCGGTGTCGCTGCGGGTGGTGGTCTCGCGGGTGCACAGGGCCTGGCGATGGGCATTTCCCTGCAGGACGTGCCGGAAGGTCTGGTTGTCGCGCTGATTCTTGCCGGAGCCGGCATGGCACGCAGCAAGGCGGTCTTCATCGGCGCGTTGTCGGGCGTGGCCGAGCCGGTCGCAGCAGTGCTGAGCGCGTGGGCAGTGGGCATCTCGGCGCTGTTGCTGCCCTGGGGGCTGGCGTTTGCCGCAGGCGCGATGCTGATCGCGGTCGGTCACAGCGTGATTCCGGAATCCAACCGTCACGGACACGCCGCCACGGCGTCGTTCGGGCTGGCCCTTGGCTTCTGCCTGATGATGGCGCTGGACATGGCGCTGGGTTGACCGCGTGTCGCGAGGTGCGCACGCTGCGGCTATCCCGAACGGAGCCGGCACATGAGCGAGCCCCTGACCATCATCGGCAACCACCTGTCGCCTTACGTGCGCAAGGTGCTGGTCTGCCTGGAGCTGAAGGGCATCCCGTACCGCATCGATCCGATCGCCCCTTTCGTCGGGAACGAGGAATTCAGCCGCCTCAGTCCGCTGCGGCGCATTCCGGTGCTGATCGATGGCGACCTGGTGCTCAACGATTCCACCGTCATCTGCGAGTACCTGCAGGACCGGTTCCCGGAGGTCCCGCTGTATCCGGCCGATCCCGTGCAGCGCGCGAAGGCGCGCTGGCTGGAGGAGTACGCCGACTCCCAGCTCGGCGACGTCATCGTCTGGCGGATGTTCTTCCAGAAGGGCATCCGCCGCTTCCTGTTCAACGAAGGTACCGACGAGGACGTCGTGCGCAAGGCGCGCGAGGAGGAACTGCCGGTCGCGCTGGACTACCTGGAGGCGCAGCTGCCGGAACAGGGGTGGATCTTCGGTGAGCTGTCCATCGCCGACATCAGCCTCGCGGCGTTCTTCCGCAATGCCGCGTTCGTGCGGTACCAGGTCGATGCGGCGGGCTGGCCGCGCGTGGCGGCCTTACTCGAACGTGCATGGGCATTGCCTGCCTTCCGCACGCTGGCGGCGTACGAGGACGCGATGCTGCGGACACCGTTGCCGGAACAGCGCGCTGTGCTGGCGGCGATGGGAGCGCCGCTGACCGATACGACCTGCGGCAATGCGTCGCCGCGATATGGATTGAGGCGCCTCGGCTAGCGGCGACGCGCGGGTCCGATCAAGGCGCGACGTCGACGCGCAGCACCGGATAAAGCTGGTAGCGCTCGTCCCACGAGGGGTGACGACGGTAGAAGAACTCCAACCGTGCGTTGGGGTCGGCGGCGAACGCCTTGTCCTCGCGCAGCTTCTTCTCGAACTCCGCCTTCACCGCCGGATCGCGCAGCATCTCGCGCGCGACGGTTTCGGCGACATAGTCCTCCATGTATTCCTTGCGCTCGAACGCGTTGTTGAACCGCCCCCATGCGAGCAGCGAGTCCGGTGCCAGCGGCTCGAGCAATGCCATCACCAGGCGCGACTTCGCCTGCGCGATGGGTACGAACAGTGAGCCCGCCGGCACGCTCTGCGCCTCGCGCTGCCAACCGCCTTCGACCGTCAGTCGCTGGTGGGTTTCCACCGAGCCGCTGCCGAAACTGCTTTTGCTGGCGCGGAATGCATCCGCATCGCCGTTCCATGCCTTGCCCAGCAGACGGTAGTCGACACCATGCGTCTTCAGCACCGCCGCTACCCAGGCCGCATCGGCGGCAGGCACCAGATAACCCGCGCCGGGCGCTTCGACAACCACGCCCGGTCGGATGTCGTCCTTCAGCGGCACCTTCCAGATCTGCGGCGTGGATTCGTCGTAGCGTGTCATCAACGCGCCAGACACCTCAGATTTCGTGCGCGTGTAGGCGTAACCGCGGAAATCCACGGTGCGTGCCTTGGGTGCCGCGACATAGGTCACAGGTTCCTGCTGGCCGCCCAGTTCCGCTGCGGCGACATCCGCTTGCTTCGCCACCGCCAGCCAGGCGGCGCCGTCGCGCGCGACGTGGTCCAGCACCGACACCACGGTGTTGCGGGTGATGCGCACACGGACCGGATACGCCTTCCACGAATGCGTTTCGACCAGCATCGCGATGCGGTTGCGCAGCAGGTAATAGCCATGCGAGAAGCGCGGCGGCGGCACACTGTCCTCGAAACCGGACGTCGGGTCGTCCTGCACGACGAACGACGGGTAGTAGGGCAGGGGCAGCGAACCCTGCTTCGCCAGGTCGTCGATGACGCCCGTGCGCAGCGCCAGGCCCGCCTTGCGCAGTCCGGCATCGCCGGCATGTACGGGCTCGACCTGAATCGAGATGTCGTGCTCGAACTGCGCGCCGTTGGTGGCATGCAGGTCCACGGTCACCAGCGGATCCCAGCGCTGCACCAGTTGCAGCATCGCCTGCATCTCGGGCGTGTCGGCCTTCAGGTAGTCGCGATTGAGGTTGTAGTTTTGCGCGGTGGTGCGCCAGCCCATTTCCTTCGGGCCGCGCTGGTTCGGTCGATTCCATGCACCGAAGCGCTCGTGGCCGTCCACGTTGAACACCGGCACGAACACCCATACCAGCTTGTCCAGAGTGCCTGGTGCTGCTTTGCCTTCAAGCACCTCGCGCAAGGCAAGGAAACCCGCATCCTTGCCGTCGATCTCACCGGCATGGATGCCGCCCTGGATCAGCACGATCGGCAGGCCGCGCCGCTGCGCCTGTTCCGGCGTCAGTGCGCCGCTGGTGGAGGCGACCAGCGCCTTCATCGGCCGTCCTTCCGGTGTGGTGCCGAAGGTGAGGCAGCGCACCGCCTTCGGATACTGTCGGGCGAAGGCATCGCACAGAGCGGTCACTTCGTCGTAGCGGCCGGTTTCGAGGAAGCCGGAGCGCTCGGATGCCGTGGTCAGTGCGGGCTGGGCGTTCGCCAACGGTACCAGAGCCAGCAGCAGGGAGACGCAGAGCGGTCGCAGCATGGAAAATTCCTGAACAGGGCAGGGGCGCATGATGCCGCGCAATCGCGGACAGTCCCAGTCCCCATCGGGCACCCGCGCGGTTCGACCCTCCGAGGGCGGATACGGTAACCTTCCGGAACTTTTTCACCGGAAGATCGGATGAGCACGACCGCGGAAGCCAACCAGGGCCGCATGCCCCGCCAGATTCCCTACATCATCGGCAACGAGGCGTGCGAGCGGTTCAGCTTCTACGGGATGCGCAACATCCTGGTGCCGTTCCTGATCAGTTCGGTGCTGCTGGCCTACCTGCCGGACCAGGCGTCGCGAGAAGGTGCGGCGAAGGACCTGTTCCACAGCTTTGTCATCGGCGTGTACTTCTTCCCGCTGCTGGGCGGCTGGCTGTCCGACCGCTACTTCGGCAAGTACAACACCGTCCTCTGGTTCTCGCTGATCTACTGCGCGGGCCATGCCTGCCTTGCGTTGTTCGAGGGCAACGCGGCCGGGTTCTATACCGGACTGTTCCTGATCGCCCTGGGGTCGGGCGGCATCAAGCCGCTGGTGGTGACATTCTGCGGCGACCAGTTCGACCAGTCGAACAAGAGCAAAGCGAAACTGGTCTTCGATGCGTTCTACTGGATCATCAACTTCGGTTCGTTCTTCGCATCGTTGCTGATGCCGCTGGTGCTGCGCAGCTGGGGTCCGGCGTGGGCGTTCGGCATCCCGGGCATTCTGATGTTCATCGCGACCTTCATCTTCTGGCTGGGTCGCGACAAATACATCAACGTGCCGCCGTCGCGCGGCAACGATCCGGACTCGTTCCTCAATATCGTGCGCAGCGCGCTGCTGGTCAAAGGCTTTGGCTTCGGCACGCTGGTCGCTGCCGTCGGCATGGTCGGTGCGGTCGTGATGCTGGCGTTGTGGGCGTTGAAGTTCGCAGGCGTCGGCCTCTGGCCCGAGCCGTGGGGTTTCGTCATCACGGCCTGCCTTGCGCTGGGCGCCATCATCGCGGGTGTCGGCTTGGGTACATCGATCCAGCTGGAGCGAGCGCGCGGCCTGCACCCGGATGCCGCGATCGAGGGCGTGCGCTCGGTGCTGCGCATCCTTATCGTATTCGCGCTGGTTACGCCGTTCTGGTCGCTGTTCGACCAGAAGGCCTCCACCTGGGTCATCCAGGGCAAGGCGATGGTGATTCCGCACGATCTGTGGTGGTGGCCGAGCTGGCTGGTGAAGGACGCCACCCAGATGCAGGCACTGAATCCGCTGATGGTCATGCTGCTGATCCCGTTCAACAACCTGGTGCTGTACCCGGCGTTGCGGAAGATGGGTTTCAACGTCACCGCACTGCGCCGGATGGGCTGGGGCATCGTCATCTCCGCCCTGTCGTGGATCGTCGCGGGCATGCTGCAACTGCAGATGGACGACGGCGAGCAGGTTTCGCTGGCCTGGCAGACGCTGCCGTACCTGTTGCTGACCTTCGGCGAGGTGCTGGTGTCGGCAACCGCGCTGGAGTTCGCCTACAGCCAGGCGCCGATGGCGATGAAGGGCGTGATCATGGCGTTCTGGTACCTGACAAGCACGTTCGGCGGCCTGTGGGTGTTGCTGACCAACGCCAGCGTCCGCGATCCGGCGGTGATCGGCTGGATCCAGTCGCAGGGCTGGACGGAGAACGCGTTCCTGATGTTCTTCTTCGCCGGCTTCGCGTTCGTGGCAGCCCTGGCGTTCGCACTGTACGCGCGGACCTATCCGATGCAGGACAACTACCGCACCGCGGCGTAAGGACGACCGATGGACGCTCCCATCACCCTGCTGTTGATTGGCGTGACTTGCGTGGTCAGCCTGATCGCCTTCCGCACGCCGTCGCTACTGATGCGGCTGATCCTGTGGCCGCCGGCGATCGACCGGCACCGCCAGTACGACCGGCTGGTGACCTACGGCTTTATCCACGCCGACTTCTGGCACCTGCTGTTCAACATGGTCACGCTGTTCTTCTTCGGTCGGATGATGGAGCAGGTGATGACCCAGCTCAGCGGCAGCCGGCTGACATACGTCGCGTTCTATTTCTCCGCGCTGGTGGTCTCGATCCTGCCGACCTACCTCAAGCACCAGAAGGATCCCAACTACCGCAGCCTGGGCGCGTCCGGTGCGGTGTCGGCGGTGCTGTTCGCCTACATCCTGATCGATCCGTGGGCCCGCATCGGCGTGTTCTTCATCCCGATGCCGGCCATCGTGTTCGCCGTGCTGTACATCGCCTACAGCATCTGGATGGACCGGCGCGGCGGCGACAACATCAACCACGGCGCCCATCTGGCAGGCGCCGCGTACGGCATCCTGTTCCTGGCGGCGATGGAGCCGCGTGTGCTGGGGCACTTCCTGGAATCACTGTCCAATCCCAGCTTCGGTTAAGTCGCCATTGCGCCTTCGCTCACCTCTACTGAAGGTGGGCCGTGATATCCCGGTGGCGTGTCCCACCCGTGGAGAAGCGCATGGCGACCCGCAAGACAGCAGCCAAGAAGGCAGTCAAGAAAGCCGCGAAGAAGACCGCGGCCAAGAAGAGCACGGCACGCAAGGCGGTCAAGAAGACCGCGAAGAAAGCCACGAAGAAAACCGCGAGCAAGGCGACGACCAAGAAGCGCGTGGCGAAGCAGGCGGTCAAGAAGGCCGCATCACGCAAGCCCGTCAAGAAGGCTGCGAAGAAGACGGCGACGAAGGGCGCCAAGGCAACGCGCAAGACCGTCGCCAAGAAAGTCGCTGTCAAGAAGGCCACCAGGAAGGTGGTGAAGAAGGTCGCGAAAAAAGTCGCGGCAAAACCGTCGGCGGCGAAAAAGGCCGTCGCCAAGCGCACGACGGCACGCAAGACGCCTGCGAAGAAGGCGGCACCGCGCAAACGCGCTCCACGCAAGGTCACTCCGGCACAGGCGCTGGCGACGGCACGCACGCTGCTGGAACAGAAGCACGAACACGATCGTCAGCCGGCACCCTGGCAGCAGTTGGACCAGAACGGTCAGCCGGGTGCGACGGGTACGGGTTTCGTGTCGAATGAGGCGCCGGCCAAGGCGCACGAACTGCATGCCGCCGAAAGCCGCATGAAAGCGATCCAGGGCAGCGCGGGCACACAGGACCGGCGCAACCAGGGCAAGCGCGACCATCGCGGCGAGTAGGACGCGCCGTTCGTGTCTGTCGATGAGGACGGGGATTTCGTTCTGCCTGCACCGTGCGTGCAGGTGGGACGGGACTCCGGCGCGGCAGTCGCACCCGAAGGCGGACCCCTGCGCCGCGCCGGAGCACCCGGTGGGCGTCGTGCGGGTGGATCAGTCCATCAAGGAGTGCACGGCGTGCACGCCGGCGGTCTCGCTGCCGGAATAGGTCGACATCAGGCGCTCGTACACCGCGTTGTTGAGTTTTTCGAACTCCCACGCGTCGGTGTGGCCGGTGACGGTGAGCTGGTACAGGCCTTCCAGCAGGGTGAAGTCGCTGGCATTCGAGACATCGGGCAGTGCGTCGATCAGGCTCATGGCGAAGCTCCGTGTGCAGGTCTATGTCCCGTATCACGCAGCAATCGTGCCAACTATCGAACTGCGAAGTCCGTCACGCTCGCCGTCGCTCGAATTTCTTTCACAAGCATGAATGTGACGCGCTGCGTCCAGTTGTGCCAAAGGACCCGCCGGGCATTGCGTCACAATGTAGGTGAGTCCCCTACCACGGAGCCGCCATGACCGGCGACCAGCCTTCCCTCGACCTCCATCACGACCCGGCCGCTCGCCGCTTTTCCACCCGGCTCGACGGGCATGACGCCGAACTCCTGTACTCGCTGCGGGACGGCCGCATGGTCATCGACCACACCGGCGTGCCGGAGGCGATCGGCGGTCGGGGCGTCGCCGCCACGCTGGTCAAGGCCGCGCTGGATCATGCACGTGCGCAGGGCTGGCGCGTGGTGCCGGCCTGTTCCTATTCCGCTGCCTATGTCCAGCGGCATCCCGAGTATGCCGATCTGATCGATGCGCGATCGTGATGGAGGACTGCGGTGGGGCGGCCTAGAATGACGGCCATCACACGCGGAAGGAGCCCGAACGTGTCATTCACCCCCATGTCCCGCAACCCGGCCCGCCAGGCCGGCCTCGTCCTGTTGACGGTGCTCGCCGTGGCCGCCTGCAAGCGCGAAGCCACCGCGCCGCCCGCCGCGACCGGCGAGCCGCAGCCCCCCGTGGTCGCGCCCGCCGGGACGGTCGCCGTGCCGGTCGACCTGAAGGACGTCATCGAGACCACCGACCGGTACGTCGTGGGCATCAGCTATCCGTCCACGGTCAACCGCTATCCTGGGCTGGCCAAGGCGCTGTCGGCGTATACCGAGGCGGAACGCGCCGAGTTGATGGAGGCCGTCGAGGCCTTTGGCAATGACAAGCCCTCCGCGCCGTACGAACTGTCGCTGGCGTTCGAACAGGTGGTGGACACGCCGCAGATCGTGGCCGTGGCCGCCGATGGCAGCCGCTACACCGGCGGTGCGCACGGCCAGCCATTGATCGCGCGCTTCGTCTGGCTGCCGCAACAGGACGCGCGCCTGACCGCAGACGCGCTGATTCCCGACGTGAAGGGGTGGCAGGCGGTCAGCGACTATGTGCGCGAACAGCTGCATACCGCCGTGGTCACCCGCGCGGACGAAGACGAACTGGCGCCGGTGGACCGGGCGGCACTGATCAAGAGTACGTTCCGGATGATCGACGAGGGCACGGAGCCCGAGGCCGACAACTTCAGCGAGTTCGTGCCGGTGCTTGACGCGGCAGGCCGCATCACGGCATTGCGATTCGTCTTCGCGCCCTACCAGGTGGGGCCTTATGCCGACGGCACGCAGACGGTGGACGTGCCTGCTGCGCTGGTACTGCCGCATGTCGCGGCGGAGTACGCAGCGCTGTTCGCCCGCTGACGGGTGACGGTGGCGAGCCCTCTCCGGAGGTAAGCATCTGAAACGAAAAGAGCAGGCCAGGGCCTGCTCTTTTTTTCATGAGGTGCGGTGGCGTCAGGCCGACGGCGGCGACGGCAGTTCGCGTGCGTTGAAGATGCGCTCGATCACCTCGGCCAGCTCGTCTTCGGAGAACGGCTTGGTCAGGTAGGCCTTCGCGCCCTGGCGCAGGCCCCACATGCGATCCGTGTCCTGGTCCTTGGTGGTCACCAGGATCACCGGGATGTGCTTGGTGGTGACCTCGCGGCTCAATGTGCGTGTCGCCTGGAACCCGTTGAGGTTCGGCATCACCACATCCATCAGCACCATGTCCGGCAGCTCGCGCTTGGCCACTTCCACACCCGCGGCGCCGTCCTCGGCCGTAATGGATTCGTGCCCCAGTTTCTCTACGATGCGCTGGATGCCCAGCAGCTGCGACGGTGAATCGTCGACGATCAGAATCTTTGCCATGGATGTCCCCAGTGTTCCCCGTCACCGATTTTAGACCTTGCCGGTGACAACACAATGGGTTGGGCGGCCAACGGATAACGTCCGTCGTACCGCCGGCGCCGTTCATCCCATTCGCACCAGCGTGCGCCCGAACGAGCGCCCGTCCAGCATGGTGCGGAACACCTCAGGCAAGCCTTCCAGCGTGGTTTCGCGCGTACAGATCGTGTCAAGGTGCCGCGGCTTCCAGTCGCTGGCCAGGTGCTGCCAGACCTGCTCGCGGATGTCGCGCGCGGTGCCTGCGGAGGCGACGCCGAGCAGCGACACGCCCCGAATGATGAAGGGCATCACAGTTATGGGCAGATCGGCAGTGGCGGCCAGACCGGCACTGGCCACATTGCCGTAGGGTGACGTCTGCGCCAGCAGGCTGGCCAGCATGGGGCCGCCGACGTTGTCGAGGCCGCCGCCGAAACGTGCCGACTCCATCGGACGCAGGGTGGCCAGCCCATCGCGCCCCAGCACCTCGGCGGCGCCGATCGACGTAAGGTACGCGGTGTTCTCGGGTTTGCCGCTGACGGCATGCACCTCGAAGCCCGCCTTGCTGAAGATGTCGACGGCGAGCGAGCCGACGCCACCGGTGGCCCCGGTGACGGCAAGCGGGCCGAGATCCGGCGTCTGCCGGTTCTCGCGCATGCGGAACAACGCCAGCGCGGCAGTGAAGCCGGCGGTGCCCAGGATCATGCTCTCGCGCAGGCTCAGCCCCGAGGGCAGGGGAATGACCCACTTCGCGTCAAGCCGCGCGTACTCGGCGTAGCCGCCATCCCGCGTTTCGCTGAGGCCCGAGCCGGTGACCAGCACCGCATCGCCCTCCTTGAAAGAAGGATCAGTGGAGGCCACCACATGGCCGGCGACGTCGATGCCACCGACCAGCGGGAAACGCCGCAGGATCTTGCCTTCGCCCGTGCCGGCGAGCGCATCCTTGAAGTTGACCGACGAGTACGCGGTCTTGATGACGATCTCGCCGGGATTCAGCGCATCCAGCGCGATGGTTTCGATACCGCTGCGGTAGCCCGCATCGTCGTTGTGGATGCGGAAGGCGTTGAAGGTCGTGGGCAGGGTCATGGACATTTCCTGGTTCATGCCGTCACGGTCGACGGCAGGGAAGGGCATGGCCCTGATTCTGCGCGCGGATCGTCGGCGGGTACGCCGGACTTTGGTCTAAGCCGCTGCCGCGTGGTTCAACGCAACGACTTGCGCCGCTTCTCGTCCATCCACTTGTCCGCCTGCGCCGGCGAATAGGCGCGCATCCAGTCGACCATGGCATCGATATCGTCGCCATGCCACAGGTCGTCGCGCTGTTCCGGGTGCAGGAAGCGCTCTTCGACCATGCGGTCGATCATGCCCATCAGCGGGGTGTAGAAGCCTTCCACGTCGAGAAAGGCGCAGGGCTTGTTGCCGATGCCGAGCTGGCGCCAGGTCAGCATCTCGAACATCTCGTCGAGCGTGCCGAAGCCGCCGGGCAGGGCGACGAACGCATCGGACAGGTCGAACATGCGCTTCTTTCGTTCGTGCATGTTGGCGACCACATCCAGACGGGTCAGGCCCTTGTGCGCGACTTCCCAGTTGACGAGCTGTTCGGGGATCACGCCGATCACTTCGCCACCGGCGGCCAGCACGGCGTCGGCGACGACGCCCATCAGGCCGACGTTGCCACCGCCGTAGACCAGCTGCAGGCCTTCCTTTGCGATGCGGTCGCCCAGCGCGATGGCGCGCTCGGTGTAGGCGGGCTTGTTGCCGGCGTTGGAGCCGCAGTAGACGCAGATGCTCTTCATGTCGATGTCCTGTGTTGCCTGTTGTCTGAAACGCAAAACGCCAGGCATCGCCTGGCGCATGCGGATCACGGCGGCGACGGCGCCGCCGTGCGGGCCTCAGTTGGGCTTGTGGATCGCGCGCTTGTGCACGGCCATCGCGGCATCGTGCACCGCTTCGGACAGCGACGGGTGCGCGTGGCAGATGCGGGCCAGGTCGTCCGCGGAGCCCTTGAACTCCATGGTGAGCACGCCTTCGTGCACCAGTTCGGACACGTTGGCGCCGACCAGGTGCATGCCCAGCACGCGATCGGTTTCGGCGTCTGCGATGACCTTCACGAAGCCGGTCGGCTCCGCCATCGCCACGGCGCGGCCCACCGCGGCGAACGGGAAGGAGCCGGCCTTGTACGCCACGCCTTCGGCCTTGAGCTGCTGCTCGGTCTTGCCGACCCAGGCGATCTCGGGCGAGGTGTAGATGACCCACGGAATGGTGTCGAAGTTGACGTGCCCCGGCAGGCCGGCGATCAGTTCGGCCACCGCGATGCCTTCCTCGAAGCCCTTGTGCGCCAGCATCGGCCCACGCACGCAGTCGCCGATCGCCCAGACGCCATCGACGCCGGTGTGGCAATGCGCATCCACTTCCACCTGGCCACGCTCGTTGAGCTTGACCCCGGTGCCGTCGGCCAGCAGGCCCTTGCTCGCGGCGCGGCGGCCGACGGCGACCAGCAGCTTGTCCACGGTCAGCGTCTTCTCGCCTTCGGCGTCGCTGTAGGTGACCACGACGTCCTTCTTCTTGCCCTTGCCGGTGACCTCGGTCTTCGACACCTTGGCGCCAAGGCGGATGTCGAGGCCTTGCTTCTTGAACTCGCGCGCGGCGACCTTCGACACTTCGCTGTCGGCGACGGCGAGGAAATCGGGCAGGGCTTCGAGGATGGTGACCTCGGCGCCGAGGCGCTTCCACACGCTGCCCAGCTCCAACCCGATCACGCCTGCGCCGATCACCGCGAGGCGCTTCGGGACTTCGGTGAAGTCCAGTGCGCCGACGTTGTCGACGATGTATTCGTTGTCGAACTTGGCGAACGGCAGTTCGATCGAATCCGAGCCGGCGGCGATGATGATGTTGGTGCCCTTCAGTTCGACTTCGCTGCCGTCGTGCTGCTTGACCTTGACGAGGTTGCCCGGCTGCAACTGGCCGAAGCCGTAGTAGGCGGTGACCTTGTTGGCCTTGAACAGTTGCGCGATGCCGCCGGTGAACTGCTTCACGATGGCGTCCTTGCGGCCGACCATGGTGCCGACGTCGATCTTCGCGTCCTTGACGCTGATGCCGTGCTGTTCGAACTGGTGGGTCAGGTTGTGGTACTGGTGCGAGGAGTCCAGCAGCGCCTTGGACGGGATGCAGCCGACGCGCAGGCAGGTGCCGCCGAGCGCGGGCTTGCCGTCCTTGCCCAGCGCGGCGTCGATGCAGGCGACCTTCATGCCCAGCTGCGCGGCGCGGATGGCGGCGTGGTAGCCGGCGGGACCGGCACCGATGACGACGACGTCGAATTGTTCAGCCATTTCTGTGTCCTTTGCCTTTTCCCTTCTCCCCTCGGGAGAAGGTGCCCGAAGGGCGGATGAGGGGCGACGGAGTGGGATACTCCAAAACCGGAGGTGGGGGTGCCGCGCTCTATCGCGAGGCCAGAGGGCGTGACTCCGTTGCCCCTCACCCCAACCCCTCTCCCGAAGGGAGAGGGGCTCAGTGCATCACATGCCCAGGAGCATGCGGTGCGGGTTTTCCAGCTGGTTCTTGATGTCGACCAGGAACAGCACCGCGTCCTTGCCGTCGATGATGCGGTGGTCGTAGGACAGCGCGATGTACATCATCGGCGCGGCGACGACCTGGCCGTTCTCGACGATGGCGCGGTCCTTGATCGCGTGCATGCCGAGGATGGCGCTCTGCGGCGGGTTGACGATCGGCGTGGACATCAGCGAACCGAAGGTGCCGCCGTTGGTGATGGTGAAGGTGCCGCCCTGCAGGTCTTCCAGGCCGAGCTTGCCGTCGCGTGCCTTCTTGGCGTACTCGGCGATGCCCTTCTCGATGTCGCCGAAGCCCATGCGTTCGACATTGCGCAGCACCGGCGTGACCAGGCCCTTCTCGGTGGAGACGGCGATCGAGATGTCGGAGTAGCCGTGGTAGATGATGTCGTTGCCGTCGACCGAGGCGTTGACGATCGGGTGGCGCTGCAGCGCGTTGGCGGCGGCCTTGGCGAAGAAGCTCATGAAGCCGAGCTTGATGCCGTTGGCCTTCACGAAGTCGTCCTGCAGCTCCTTGCGCATCTCCATGACCTTGGCCAGATTGACTTCGTTGAACGAGGTCAGCATGGCGATGGAGTTCTTGGACTGCATCAGGCGCTCGGCGATCCGCGTGCGGATGCGGGTCATCGGCACGCGCTCTTCCGGGCGTGCGCCACCGGACACGCCGGCGGTCTTGCCGCTGGCGTAGTTGATCAGGTCTTCCTTGGTCACGGCGCCACGGCGGCCGGTACCTTCCACGCCAGCCGGATCGATGCCCTGGGTGATGGCGGTGAAGCGTGCGCCCGGCGGCAGCGCATCGGCGCCGGCAGGCGCAGGCTTGGTGCTGGACGGGGCGGCGGCATCGGCCTTGGCGGCCTCCGCCTTCGGCTGCACTTCCTGGGCACCGGCGGCAGGCTGCTTGGCTTCGGCGGCCGGTGCCGCGGCGGCCACGGCACCTTCTTCGATGATCGCCAGCAGCTGCTGGCTGGTCACCGTGTCGCCTTCCTTGAACTTGATCTCCTTCAGCACGCCGTCGACGGGCGAGGGCACTTCCAGCACGACCTTGTCGGTTTCCAGGTCCATCAGGTTCTCGTCGCGCTTGACCGCGTCGCCGACCTTCTTGTGCCAGGCGGCGATGGTGGCATCGGAGACGGATTCGGGAAGAACCGGAACTTTGACTTCAGTGGCCATGGGATGGGACGTCCTGGTGGTTTGTTCTAATGGGGGTGGGGGCTTATTCGGCGACGTTGTCGTTGCCGAGCTTGTTGACCAGTGCGTCGGCGACCAGCTTGAGCTGTTCCTCGACGTGCTCGGCGAAATGGCCGGCGGCGGGCGAGGGCGAACGCGGGCGGCCCGCATAGTCGAGCGTCTGCTTGTCGGTGAGGCAGGCCTGCAGGTGGTGCTTGATCTGGTACCACGCACCCTGGTTCTGCGGCTCTTCCTGGCACCAGACCACCTCGGTGGCCTTGCCGTAGCGCTTGAGTTCGGCGGCCAGCTGCTCGCGCGGGAACGGGTAAAGCTGCTCCACGCGCAGGATGGCCACGTCGTCCTGGCCACGCTTTTGCGCGTCCTCCAGCAGGTCGTAATAGACCTTGCCCGAGCAGGCGACGATGCGCTTGACCTTCTTGGCGTCGGCGGTGGCATCGGGGATCAGGTGCTGGAACTCGCCGTTGGCCAGTTCGTCCAGCGTGGACACGGCCAGCTTGTGGCGCAGCAGCGACTTCGGGGTCATCACCACCAGCGGCTTGCGGGTGGTCATGCGCATCTGCCGGCGCAGCATGTGGTAGCACTGGGCAGGCGTGGTCGGCACGCAGACCAGCATGTTCTCGACCGCGCACAACTGCAGGAAGCGCTCAAGGCGCGCGGAGCTGTGCTCCGGGCCCTGGCCTTCATAGCCGTGCGGCAGCAGCAGGGTCAGGCCACTGATGCGGCCCCACTTGGCTTCGCCGGCGGCGATGAACTGGTCGATCACCACCTGCGCGCCATTGGCGAAGTCGCCGAACTGGGCTTCCCAGATGCATAGCGTGTTGGGATCGGTGGTCGAGAAACCGTACTCGAACGCCATCACCGCTTCCTCGCTGAGCAGCGAGTCGATGATGGTGGCCTGTTCCGGCTGTTCCACCAGCTGGCGCAGCGGCAGGTAATAGCTGTCGGTCTTCTGATCGTGCAGGATCGCATGGCGGTGGAAGAACGTACCGCGGCCGGCGTCCTGGCCGACCAGGCGCAGGCCGTTGCCTTCCGACAGCAGCGTGGCGTAGGCGAGGTTCTCGGCGAAGCCCCAGTCGGCCAACTGCTCGCCGGCAGCCATTTTCACGCGATCCTCGTAGATCTTCGCCACGCGTGGGTGCAGCGCCACGCCGGCGGGGATCGTGGTGATGATCTTCGCCAGCGAGTCCAGCGCCTTGCGCTTGACCTTGGTGTCGACCGCATCGCTCAGCTTGCCCGACAGGTAGCGCGACCAGTCGATCGCCAGTTCGTCGCCCTTCTGCTTGGCCAGCTCGGTGGTGTATTCGCCCGAATCCAGCTTGTTGCGGTACGCATCGGCCATCGCCTTGCCGCCCTCGGCGGGAATCACGCCGGCGCCTTCCAGCTTGGCGGCGTACATCTCGCGCGTGGTCGCGTGCTTGCGGATGGTCTGGTACATCACCGGCTGCGTGGCTGCGGGCTCGTCGGCCTCGTTGTGGCCATGGCGGCGGTAGCAGACCAGGTCGATCACCACGTCCTTCTTGAACTGCTGGCGGAAGTCGTAGGCCAGTTGCGCCACGAACACCACCGCTTCCGGGTCGTCGCCGTTCACGTGGAAGACCGGGGCGCCGACCATCTTGGCCACGTCGGTGCAGTACAGCGTGGAGCGCGAGTCTTCCTTGTTGCTGGTGGTGAAACCGATCTGGTTGTTGATGACGATGTGCAGGGTGCCGCCGACGGCGAAGCCGCGCGCCTGCGACATCTGGAACAGCTCCATCACCACGCCCTGGCCGGCGAACGCGGCATCGCCATGCATGATGATCGGCAGCACGCTCTGGCGCGCGGTGTCGTTGCGGCGCTCCTGGCGCGAACGCACGCTGCCGGCGACGACCGGGTCGACGATTTCCAGGTGCGACGGATTGAACGCCAGCGCCAGGTGGACCGGACCGCCCGGGGTGGCGATGTCGGCGGAGAAGCCCATGTGGTACTTCACGTCGCCGGCGTGGGCCAGGCTGTTGTCGTGTTCGAACTTGCCCTCGAACTCGTCGAACAGCTTGCGCGGGCTCTTGCCCAGCGTGTTGACCAGCACGTTCAGGCGGCCGCGGTGGGCCATGCCGACCACGATGTCCTTGACCCCGCCTTCGCCCGCGTTGCGGATCATGGTGTCCATCAGCGGGATCAGCGCGTCGCCGCCTTCCAGCGAAAAGCGCTTCTGGCCGACGTACTTGGTGTGCAGGTAGCGCTCGAGGCCCTCGGCGGCCGTCAGGCGTTCCAGCGTGCGGCGCTTGGCGTCGTCGGACAGGCCGAACTGGCCACCGGCAGTCTCGAGGCGCTGGTACAGCCACTGGCGCTGCTCGACCTCGGAGATATGCATGAACTCGACGCCGATGGGACCGGTGTAGGTCGCCTTCAGGCGCCCCAGCAGGTCACGCAGCTTCATGCGCGAGTTGCCACCGACGTTGCCGGTGCTGAACTCGCTGTCGAGGTCGCGATCGGACAGGTCGTGGAAGGACAGGTCCAGGTCCGGCGGGTTGACCGGCGGGGTCAGGCCCAGCGGGTCAATCTGGGCGCCCAGGTGGCCGCGCGAACGGTAGGCGGTGATCAGGCGACCGACATTGCGCTCGCGTTCGTCGCCGCCGCCGGTCGCGACCACGCCCTTGCCGGCCTGCCGTGCCGCCTCGGTGATCTGCTGGATGACCACCGAGTGTGGAACATCGCCGGCCTCGTGGCCCTTGAAACCGTCGAAGTAAGCCTTCCATTTGGGGCCCACGCTGTCGGGGGCGACGAGGTATTGCTCGTACAGGTCTTCGACGTAGGAGGCGTTGCCCCCGTTGAGCTGCGAGGATTGCGCGAACTGCTTCAGGAGATTGTCCACGATGGCGATGGCGTGCAGTGGGTAGTCGAGGGGGCGCTTGCGTCCATGCTGCGCGATACCGCACTGACGGGGACGAAAACCATGAAATTATACCCCCATGGCGGGAAGGGGGCGTAACCGGATTGGACTAAAGACGCAGATTGCAGGCCGACGGCGGGCATCGGAACGGTGCCGTATGCAGAATGCTAGATGCCCAGTGCTCGATACTCGCTGACGGGGCGAGAGCGCTCCCACATCTGCGTGAATTCGTTGCGGAGCTGCCGGGCGCGGCCGGCGTGCGCCAGTCCCGCCTCGCCATCGAGGCGATGGCCGAGCGGCCGGTGGTAGTAGCCCTGATCGTCGTTGGCGACGAAGGCTGCGGTGTATGACATGTCCGCGGGGTCCTGCACTTCGCGGAATGCGAGCACGCTGGGCAGGCGCTGGCCGAGGCCGATCAGGGGCGCCAGTGCCCGTTGTGGTGTGCCGGCATCCTGGAGCAGCACGTGGACCTGCGCCCCGGTCTGGCGGGTGGCGAAGCGGCGCAGCGACTCGATGACCGGTGGCGCATCCCAGAGCCCGGGATCCAGGGCTCGGCTGTAGATGACGAGGTTGCGCCGCGCCTGGGCCACCACTGCGGTGGTGATGGCCACGGCCTCGACGCGCTGGGCGATGCTGGCCGGGCCAATGAGCTGCCGCCGCATGCCCTGGTGCTCGATGCCGGCCTCGAAGAAGCGCTCGCCTTCCGGGAGGAAGCCGTGGCGCGCATAGAACGTCTCGGCGGTGACCTGCGCATGCAGCGACACGTCGGGCCACTGGCGCCGCCGGGCCTCGTCCAGCAGGGTCGCCAGCAGGGCGTCGCCGACGCCCTGACCACGCCAGGTCGACAGCACGGCCATGCGGCCGATCCGGTGCTCGGGCGTCAGTCGCGCCGTCCCGATGGGGGTGCCCGAGGCATCACGGGCGACCACGTGGTGGCTGAGCGGGTCCAGCGCATCGCGTTCCAGGTCGCGTGGTACCTGCTGTTCCTGCACGAACACCACGTACCGCACCGCGTGGACCCAGTCCGCGTCCGCGGCGTAGTCGACGGCGTCGACGTGGTAGTCGCGAGGCGCGGTCATGCGTCTTCGCTACCCTGATCGTCACCGGGCAGGGCCAGCTGATAGTGGCCCTGCGCCGCCAGCGCCATCACTGCATCTCGTCCGGCCTCGCTGAGCGCCGCGTAGGTGGTGCCGTCCAGGCCTTCCAATGCCGCGAGCTGCTGGGCCTCCTTGACCGGCAGGGTGTAGTCCACGCCATTGCAGAACAGGGTCGCGCCCTTGCGGCGCCGACGCCACGCGACGCGCGAGAACGGGTGGCGCAGCAGCTGGGCGCCTTGCTGCAGGTCCCACTCCATCTCGATGCGCGACGGTGCGTCGGGCGCTGGCATCACATCGCCTGAGGCACGGTAGGTGGTGATGAAGCGGCCGAACCAGTCGCCGACCAGGTCCGGATCGTTCATCCGCAGCGCGTTCAAGGCCTCGACCACGCGTTCCATCGCCCGGGCGTCGATCTCGTTGGGGTCCTGCGGTGCTACCAGGTCCTCGTCGTGGTAACGGATGGCGTCGTCTGCCTCGGCGATCAGCGTGTCCAGGTAGTCGCCGATCAGTTCCGCCGACGACGGTGCGCGCATGCCCACCGAGAAGGTCAGGCAGGCGTTCTCGGCGACGCCGTGATGGGGGACCAGCGGCGGCAGGTACAGCATGTCGCCGGGCGACAGCACCCATTCGTGGGTTGGGTCGAAGCGGCGCAGCAGCTTGATCGCCACGTCGTCCTGGAAGGCGAGATCCGGTGCCGGCTTCCCCATCGCGACACTGGCATCGATCATCCAGCGCCGCTCGCCCTGCGCCTGCAGCAGGAACACATCGTAGTGGTCCACGTGCGCACCCACCGAGCCGCCGGTGGCGGCGAAGCTGATCATGATGTCGTCCACGCGCCAGCGCGGCAGGAAGCGGAACTGTTCGAGCAGCTGGCGGACATCGGCGTCCCACTTGTCCACGTCCTGCACGAGCAGGGTCCAGTCGTGGTCGGGCAGGCCGGGGAAGTCTTCCTCCTGGAACGGGCCCGTGCGCACGTCCCAGACGCCCGTTGCCTTGTCCAGGCTGATCATGCGCGCCAGCACGCCCTCTTCGCAGGCCAGGCCGGCGAGGTCTTCGGGCTGCACAGGCGTTTCGAAATCGGGGAAAGCGTTGCGGATCAGCAGCGGGCGCTTGTGCCAGTAGTCGCGCAGGAAACGTTCGGCGGGCATGCCCAGCGGCTGGTGCTGCGTGGCGTCCACCTCGAAAGGCAGGTCCTTGGAGCGGCGGGTGGTCTTGGTGGTCATCGACAGGGGGCGTTCAATAGAAAGGAAGGGCGGCAGCATTCATCGTGGGAGGGCGGTCGTCATTGCGTCCGATCAAGGCGTCGGCGCGGATGCCTTCGCGGCTTCGTCGGCCAGCCGCTTGTCCAGCCGCTCGGAGGCTTTCTGCGCATAGGCACGGCAAGCACCACGGTCCGCCAAAGGCGCATTGGCCGTGGGTCCGATCCGCGTCCACAGTCGGCTGGCGGATGGATGCGGCGTGATCAGGAGGTCGCAGTCGAGCGCGGCCACCCGCGCCAGTGTGTCGCGGAACGCGGCCGTATAGCCGGGGTGTGCGGCTTCGTCGGTGTAGCGGTACACGTCGTCGGAAATCGCCGTCAGGCTGTCGGCGTAGACCATCTGGCGACAGTCATCGCCGTCGCAGGCGCGCCAGGTCCAGCTGGTGCCGCCGGGAGTATGTCCGGGCGACGCGACCGCCTGCAGGGCCAGCGGCCCGACGCGCACCACGCCGTCGTCGGCGAGCGTGACGATGTGCTCGACCGGCGCGATGGGTTCCGCCACCTCGAGCTGCGGGTCGTTGCGGTCCGGCATGCCGCGCTTCAACGTGCCCAGGGCAGGCGCACGCGCGTACACCGGCGCACCCGTGGCCTTCTGCAACTCGGCCAGGCTGCCGGCGTGATCGAAGTGCTCGTGCGAGAACACGATGGCGCGCACGTCCTCGGGCTTGAAGCCGAGCGCGCGGATGTTCGCCAGGATTTGTGGGCCCGCCTGCGGTGTGGCGGCGTCGATCAGAATGTGGCCTGCATCGGAGGTCACCAGCAGCGCACTGATACCGCAGGTGCCGACGTACCAAGTGTTGCCGTAGACGTGCAGCGGCGTGGCCGGGTCGTTCCAGCCGGCATCATCGGCACAGGCCTTGGCAGCGGGTGCGTCGGCAGCGAGCGCGGCGGAAGGAAGCGCGAGTGCGACCAGAGCGGAAAGCAGGGCGGAGCGGAGCGTCATGTGGCGATCTCGTCGTAACCGCGATCGACGAACTGCAGCAGGCACCAGCCATGACCCCAGGGATCGGCCAGGCGCACGATGCGGCCCCAGTTCGCGTCGCGTATGTCGGTTTCCTGCACCAGCCCGGCCTGCAGGGCGCGGTCGAGGGCAGGTTCAAGGGCTTCCACCACCACGTCCAGGTGGACGGGCGTCCAGTGGCGGGCGTAGTCGCGGCGCGCGTCGGCAGCGGCGATCGACCCGGCAGGGTTCTGCAGCAGGTAGATCGGCGCCTGCGCGCCGAGCAGTTCGACACCACCGTCGCCGAAGCGGCGCGCAGCGGTCAGGCCGAAGGCTTGCGTGTACAGCGTCTCCGCGGCGGGCAGGTCGGGAACGTCGATGTTGATCAGCAGGTGCATCGCCGTTCCCTCGCGTCCCGGGCGTCAGATGTTCCGTGCGAGCCGCTCGGCGAGGCCGGTGTAGCTGCCCGGCGTCATGTCGCGCAGGCGCTGCTTGTCGTCGGCGGGCAGGTCGAGCGATTCGATGAAGGTGCGCATCGAATCGGCGGTGATGCCCTGGCCGCGGGTCAGCGCCTTCAGTTGCTCGTAGGGGTTCGGCAGGCCGTGGCGGCGCATGACGGTCTGCACGGCTTCGGCCAGCACTTCCCAGGCGGCATCGAGATCGGCGTCGAGGCGCTGCGGATTCACTTCCAGCTTGCCCAGGCCCTTGGACAGCGAGTCCAGTGCGACCTGCGTGTGGCCAAACGCGGTGCCCAGCGCGCGCAGCACGGTGGAATCGGTGAGGTCGCGCTGCCAGCGGCTGATCGGCAGCTTGGCGCTGAAGTGTTCGAACAGCGCATTGGCGATGCCGAAGTTGCCCTCGGCGTTCTCGAAGTCGATCGGGTTGACCTTGTGGGGCATCGTCGACGAACCGACTTCGCCTTCCTTCAGACGCTGCTTGAAGTAACCCAGCGAGACGTAGCCCCAGATGTCGCGGGCCAGGTCGATCAGGATGGTGTTGGCGCGGCGCGCGGCATCGCCGATCTCGGCGATGTTGTCGTGCGGCTCGATCTGCGTGGTGTACGGGTTGAAGACCAGACCCAGGCCTTCGACGAAGCGCTGTGCGAATACCGGCCAGTCGACATCGGGGTAGCTGGCGACGTGCGCGTTGTAGTTGCCGACGGCACCGTTGATCTTGCCGGTCAGTTCCACCGCCGCGATCTGCGCGCGCTGGCGCTCGATGCGCGCCACGACGTTCGCGATCTCCTTGCCCAGCGTGGTCGGCGACGCGGTCTGGCCGTGCGTGCGCGACAGCATCGGCTGCGCGGCCTGCGCATGCGCCAGTGCGCGCAGCGTGGCGGTCACGCCGTCGAGCGTCGGCAGCAGCACCTCATGGCGCGCCTGTTCCAGCATCAGGCCGTAGGACAGGTTGTTGATGTCCTCGCTGGTGCAGGCGAAGTGGACGAACTCCAGCGCCGGCGCGAGTTCGGCATCGTCCTTCAGCTGTTCCTTGATGAAGTACTCCACCGCCTTGACGTCATGGTTGGTGGTGCGTTCGATCTCCTTCACGCGGGCGGCGTTCGCGACGCTGAAACCGTCGGCCAAGGCGCGCAGCTTCGTCTGCTGGGCCGCGGAGAACGCGGGCAGCTCGGTGATGCCCGGCTCGGCGGCCAGTGCCAGCAGCCATTCCACCTCGACCTTCACGCGGGCGCGGATCAGGCCGTACTCGGAGAAGATCGGGCGCAGGGCGTCGACCTTGCCGGCATAGCGACCATCGAGCGGGGAGAGGGCGAGCAGGGACGAATCCGACATGGGCACGGGCGGGGGGCTGAAAGGGAGCGTTCCATTTTACCCTGGGAAGGCGGCCATCCGGCCTGGCGTATCCTGTGGCCCCCCGCCAGCCACCGGCCCCGTGCCGGCGCGCAAGCCGTGAATCCCTCCAGGAGACGGTTGATGACCAGCAAGAAGTCCGCGGGCAAGCCCCGCGCCGCACGTACCCGTATCGAACACGACAGCATGGGCGAGCTGAAGGTGCCCGCCGATGCGCTGTGGGGCGCACAGACGCAGCGCGCCGTACAGAACTTCCCGATTTCCGGCCGGCCAATGCCGCGCGGGTTCATCCGCGCGCTGGGCCTCGTCAAGGGCGCGGCGGCCGAGGTCAACGCTGGTCTGGGCCTGCTGCCGAAAGGAATTTCGGCCGCGGTGCGGGCGGCTGCAGACGAAGTGGCGTCCGGCGCGCACGACGCGCATTTCCCCATCGACGTCTACCAGACCGGCTCGGGCACCTCGTCCAACATGAATGCCAACGAGGTGGTCGCCACGCTCGCTTCACGCTCGTTCAAGGACGGCGCCGGCAAGGCCAGCGTGCACCCGAACGACCACGTCAACCTCGGCCAGAGTTCCAACGACGTCATCCCGACCGCCCTGCGCGTGGCCGCACAGCTGGCGGTGGTGGAAGACCTGCTGCCTGCCATCAAGCACCTGCGCAAGACCATCGATGCGCGCGGCAAGGCGCTGGGCAAGGTGGTGAAGACCGGGCGCACGCACCTGATGGACGCCATGCCGCTGACGTTCGGCCAGGAGTTCTCGGCCTGGTCGGCGCAGCTCTCGTCGGCGCAGGCCCGCATCGACGACACACTGAAGCGCGTGCGCCGCCTGCCGCTGGGCGGCACCGCCATCGGCACCGGCATCAATGCCGATCCGCGCTTCGGCGCACGTGTCGCGAAGGCATTGTCAACGAGCACCAAGACCCGTTTCGAAAGCGCCGCCAACAAGTTCGAAGGCCTGGCCGCGCAGGACGACGCGGTCGAACTGTCCGGCCAGCTCAGTGCACTTGCCGTCGCGCTGACCAAGATCGCCAACGACCTGCGCTGGATGAACTCCGGGCCGCTGGCGGGGCTGGGCGAAGTGGAACTTCCCGCACTGCAGCCCGGCAGCTCGATCATGCCGGGCAAGGTCAATCCGGTGATCCCGGAAGCCACGGTGATGGTGTGCGCGCAGGTGATGGGCTACCACACGGCGGTGACGGTCGCCGGGCAGACCGGCAATTTCCAGCTCAACGTCACGCTGCCACTGATCGCGAACAATCTGCTGGACGGCATCCAGTTGCTGTCGAACGTGTCGCGTCTGCTCGCCGACGACTGTATCGCCGGCCTCACGGTACGCACCGGGCGCGTGCAGGAAGCGCTGGACCGCAACCCGATCCTGGTGACCGCGCTCAACCCGGTGATCGGTTACGAGAAGGGCGCCGCCATCGCCAAGCAGGCGTACAAGCAGAACCGGCCCGTGCTGGATGTGGCGCGCGAGGTGACCGGACTACCGGAGAAGACGCTCAAGCCGCTGCTCGATCCGGCCGTGCTGGCGAAGGGCGGCATCCATGGCAAGCCGGGCGGTGGCGGCGGCTGACGGAGAAGCTCCGCGCCTGAAGCTCAGGGAGTGGGAGCGGGCGCCGGTTCCGCTGCGGCGGCATCGGCTTCCTGCGCTGCATTGGCTTGCGTGGCCTTCACCGCCTGACCGACGACGCGTCCCACGTCCTTGCCGGCTTCATAGCTATCGTCGTGCGAGCTACGGCATTCCTGGATATCGTCCAGTTCCATGCCCGCGTAGGGCTGGAACGCCGGCAAGGCCACCGCGAGATCCTGCTGTGCCTTGTACAGGCCGGGCAGGCGGTCGCAGATCTTCATCGCTTCCGCTTCAACTTTCTTGGCCTCGGCTTCCATTTCCTTGTCGATCTGGTCGGGATTGCCGCTGAAGATGCCCTTCACTGCGGCGCCGACCGCCTTGCCGGCGAGCTTGGCGCCTTCCTTGCCGGTGGCGATGCCGGCATCGGCGATGCCACCGAGTTCGCGGTGATAGGTGACCAGCAGCGCGCGCTGCGCATCGGTTACCGGCACCGGCTTGCCGCCGACGATGAAGTCGCCCTTCGCCGATACCTCGGCCTTGGGATGACCGGTGGCGTTGAGCTTGAGGTTCTGGCCCCAGAGGGCGCTGGACTTGGTGGCATCGCCATTGGCATCACCGCCTTTCGAGCAGGCGACGAGCAATAGAGCGGTCGACAGGGCGAATACGAACGTTCGGATCATGATGGTGTCCTTGGAATCAGCGGCGCTTGGGGATGTCGATCCGGCCTTTCACGCCATCGTGGTCGACGTCGCCGCTGCCCACCGAACGGACGGTCAGGCCGCCGCTGACGTTGCGCACCTCCACGCCGCCCGAGCCGATCGAGCCGACGACGACGTTGCCGGTGATGTCGCGCAGTGCTGCGCCACCCGAACCGATCGAGCCGATCTCGACGCTGCCGC
>NZ_LSIF01000056.1 GCF_001556105.1 Pseudoxanthomonas mexicana
GCCGACCTGGGTGCGGTGCAGAACCGCTTCACCTCGGTCGTCGCCAACCTGCAGACCAGCTCGGAAAACCTGGCCGCCTCGCGCAGCCGCATCCGCGACACCGACTTCGCCAAGGAAACCGCCGAACTGACCCGCACCCAGATCCTGCAGCAGGCCGGCACGGCCATGCTGGCCCAGGCCAACCAGGTGCCGCAGAACGTGATGTCGCTGCTCCGCTAAGCGGAGAACCACCCGGGCGGATGACTCTCTCCCTCCGCCCGGGTCCAGCGGCGCTTCCCGTCCCCACACCTTGAGGAATCTCCCGTGGCACAAGTCATCAATACCAATACGATGTCGTTGAATGCTCAGCGCAACCTGAGCACCAGCGGCGCTTCGCTCGCCACCACCATCCAGCGCC
>NZ_LSIF01000057.1 GCF_001556105.1 Pseudoxanthomonas mexicana
CTGGGTGCGGTGCAGAACCGCTTCACCTCGGTGGTCGCCAACCTGCAGACCAGCTCGGAGAACCTGGCCGCCTCGCGCAGCCGCATCCGCGATACCGACTTCGCCAAGGAAACCGCCGAACTGACCCGCACCCAGATCCTGCAGCAGGCCGGTACGGCCATGCTGGCCCAGGCCAACCAGGTGCCGCAGAACGTGATGTCGCTGCTCCGCTAAGCGCGGCATGCCGCTCCGTCCTCGCCAAGTTCCCTGTCGTCACGGACGGATTCGTCTCCCTCCGTTTGGCAGTACCCCAGCCCCTGCCGGCAACGGCGGGGGTATTTTTTGCCTCGCCGCCGGATCACGGCCGCGGGCGCTGGCACAAACCCTGCATGCCCTCTTGCGCCTGCATTTCTTACCAGCACGCCGGACCCACGGCGGCGGTGGGAGACGGAGAAATGCGGCTAAAGAACGGCTCACCCGAGCCGTTATTGGTACTGCATGGGCGGGTCCCCTTCCTGATGGGATGGCGGCCCGCCCGGCCTCCCTTTTTTGCGGAAAGGGCCAGACAGGAGACAAGGCGATGGCAGATTATTCATTGGGTTACGGCGGCGTCGGTTCCGGGATGAACATCACCGGCATGGTCGAGCAGCTGGTCGCGGCCGATCGCAAGCCCGCCGACAACCGCCTGAACCGCATCGAGAGCCAGGCCAAGTTCAAACTGTCGGCCATTGGCACGGTCAGCTCTGCCTTCAGCACGCTGGATACGGCACTCAAGGCGCTGAAGGCGCCTACCGCCTTCGACGTGCGCACGGTCAAGTCCGGCACCGACACCGTCGCCGGCGCCAGCGTCTCCAATGGCACCCCCAACGGCATCTACAACGTGGAGGTGGTCGATCTGGCCACCGCCAACAAATGGATCACCAACACACCGGTGGCCACCACCCAGGCCTTCGGTGCCGGTCAATTGACGCTGACCGTCGGTGGCGAATCGCTCGCCATCGACATCGCCGAGGGCGCGACGCTGCAGGATGTGCGCAGTGCCATCAACGACGTCGCGCGCAGCAAGGGCGTGCAGGCCAGCGTGCTGACCTCCAACGACGGCCAGTACCTGTCGCTGTCGTCGGACAAGACGGGTGCCGCCAACGGCATCACCCTCGCCTTCGCCTCCGGCGGCAGCGACCTGCAATCGCTCGCCAGCAGCCTGCAGGAGCGCGTGCCGGCCGCCGACGCCAAGGTCGTCATCGACGGGCTGACGGTCACCGCCACTACCAACAAGATCACCGAAGCCGTGCCTGGCCTGACCCTGGACCTGAAGACCAAGGGCACCAGCACGGTCACCGTGTCCACCGACACCGGCGCCGCCAGCAAGCTGATCCAGGACTTCGTGACGGCGTACAACGCCGCCATCACCTCGATCAATGCCAGCACCAAGTACAACGCCGAGAATAACGAGCCTTCCGCCCTCACCGGCGACGCGCAGATGCGCAGCGCGTCAGGCCAGTTGCGCAACCTGATGGGCGACCTGCTCGGGGGGCTGGCCGCACAGGGTCTGGACGCCAAGACACTCGGCCTGCAGACAAAGGGCTATCCGACCTCGGACGGCACGCTGGTGTTCGACAGCAGCAAGTTCACGACGGCGTTGAACGCGGATCCGGAGAAGATCCGCACCGCGCTCACCGGCGACACGGCGTTTGCCGGCAGGCTGCAGAAGGCCGTCAGCAGCTATGTCGGCAGCGAGGGCGCGTTCACCCTGCGCACCAACGGACTGAACGCGCAGATCAAGGATGTGGCCACCCAGCGCACGGCGCTCGATGCCCGCATGGATGCCGTCGGCAACCGCTACAAGGCGCAGTTCGTCGCGATGGATGCCTTGGTCGGCCAGATGAGCACCACCAGCAGTTACCTGTCCCAGCAACTGGCCGCACTCGCCAACCAGTCCGGATAACACGGTGGGTCCGTGGCGCACTCCGCACCGGCCCCCAGGAGAAAATGGAATGTCACTTCAGTCCTATGCCGCGCAGTACCGCAACACCGGCCTCAGCAGCGCCGTGATGGAAGCGGATCCGCACCGCCTGGTCGCCCTGCTGCTGTCCGGCGCCTGCGAGCGCCTGCGCCTGGCGGAAGCCTGCGTGGTGCGCGGCGACCTGGCACGCAAGGGCAAGGCGATCGGCGAAGTCAGCGCCATCATCGGCCACCTCAACGGCTCGCTCGACCACGAGGCCGGCGGCGAGATCGCCAGCAGCCTGTCGGCGCTGTACGACTACATGCAGACGCGGCTGATCGAGGCCAACCTGCACAACGACCCCGCCGCCCTGCGCGAATCGCTGGAGCTGCTCGGCGAGATCGAATCGGCGTGGAATGCCATTCCCAGCGAGCAACGCCAGGTTCCGGCGATGGCCGTGGCGCAATGAGCACGGCGCCGGCCCTCGACGACCTGTTCGCCCAGCTGGACGGCATGCGCGATGCGCTGCATGCCGGTGAGTTGGAAGACGTGGAGCGCCTGCTGAATCGCCACGACCATGACGTGCGTGCCTTCCTGCACGCGGAGGGCGGCAAGGCCGCCGGCTACGATGCACTGGCGCTGCTGCTGCGCGTCCAGCTTGAGCTCCAGCGGACCATGCAGGACGCACGGGAACAGGCCCGCGTCCGCATGCATGCCACCCAGCGCGCGGACCGCGCTGCACGCGCCTACCTGTCCGTCGTCGAGGGGTAACCCATGAGCACGATCGTCCTGGTGGAGCATCCGGCCGAGCACGCCCTGTTCGATGGTGCGCTCACCTGCGACGTGGTGCTGCCGGCGCGTTTCGACCCCGGACAGCGCGCGGTGATGCAGGCGCCCTCGGAAGCCCTGTTGAAAGGCCTGGCCATCGCCGAAGACGTACGCGGCGACGATCCGGAGGAGCGCAAGGAAGCCACCCCGTCGCAGCAGCGCATCGAAGCGAAGCTCGACCTGGTGCTGTCGCTGTTGGGTCGTCTGGCCCGTCGGCACGAAGATGCCCTGCCCGTCACCGCATTGCGCTGGTCGCATCGCGGGCTGCGGCTTGATGCGGTGTCGGCGACGGCGATTGCAGCGGGTACGTCCGGCATCGTGACGCTCCAGCCCGCGACTTGGCTGAGCGACCAGATCGAGTTGCCCGCGACCGTCCTGGACCATGTGCAGGGCTCGCAGGGCCTGCACCATCTGTGGTTGCAGTTCGAAGGCCTGAATGCCGGTCTTGCAGAAGCGATGGATCGCCACCTGTTCCGCCTGCATCGACGCCAGGTCGCTGAAGCGCGTCAGATGCAACACACCACCCGCACGTAAACGTGTTTCGCGCAGAGACCCCCGCATCCACCACATGTCTCGAGCGGACATCACACGTGCATCTTGCGTATTTCGTGGTTTTCAGCGGGCGAACCCGCCATCAACTGTGATCCATGTCGGGGTTTCACATCACCGTCGCGTTTGTGAATTGGCGATATCGCCGCGCGCGGCTATCGTGAGTCGACTCGTTACCGCTACAAGAATCGGTTTATCCCGTGCGTGTACTCATCGTCGACGACCACACCCTGGTCCGCGCCGGCATCGGACGCCTGCTGCAGGCGCTGCCCGATGTCGATGTCGTGGCCGAAGCCTGCAATGCGCAGCAGGCACTGGACATGGCCGCGATCCATCGTCCCGACCTGATCCTGCTCGATCTGTCGCTGCCCGACCGCAGCGGCCTGGATCTGTTGCCGCTGCTGCGCGATTCGCTGCCGCAGACGCGCGTGGTGATGATGTCGATGCACAACGACCCCACCCAGGTGCGCGTGGCACTCGATCGCGGCTGCGCGGGCTTCGTGGTGAAGGAAGCCGCGCCGATGGAACTGGAGCTGGCCCTGCGCGCCGCCGCCAGTGGCCAGGTGTTCCTGAGCCCGCAGGTCTCCTCGAAAATGCTGGCGCCGCTGCTCAATCCGCAGCGTCCCACCGGCATCGCCGCATTGTCGCCGCGCCAGCGCGAAATCCTGCGCCAACTGGGCAGTGGCATGAGCAGCAAGGAAATCGCCGCGCAGCTCGGCATCAGCGTCAAGACGGTGGAAACGCATCGTGCACGCATGATGGAGTCGCTGGGCTGCCGCCGCGCCAACGATCTGCTGCTGCTCGCCGCACGCCACCAGAACGAACTGGCCTGAGCCTTGCAGTAGCACCGGGGCGACGCCCTGTCCGTGACGGATTTCCGTGATTGCAGCGCCCCGCCGGGCACCCATTCCCGCCATTGCACCGACGTCGTAGGGGAAACCCTGACGGCGCGTGGGGCGTGCCCGCAGCAGGACCAGAAACGCCCTGATTTTTTTTCCGTCACCCGCCCCGCAAAGTGTCAACACGATGTGAAGCCGACCTCGGCACGCCATCGAATCGGGGATCACGGGAATGAAGACGGGACTTTCCACCCAGCTCGGGCAGCAACTCCACCTGACGCCGCAGTTGCTGCAGTCGATCCGGCTGCTGCAACTGGATGGCCTGCAGCTGGAAATGGAAGTGCGCCGCGCGCTGGACCTGAATCCGCTGCTGGAAGTCGAGGAAGCCCACGACGCCGATCAGAGCGCCGAGATCGACGTACTGCCGGCGCAGGACGTCGCCACGCTGGAAACCGCCGCGTTCGATGAACTTCCGGAGTCGAGCCTGTGGGATGTCCCCGGTGCCGGCTGGCAGGACGGCGACGACGACCGCATGCAGCGCGTCGAAGCGGGCGAGTCCAGCGATCCGCACGTGCGCGTGCTGGACCGCCTGGCCCTGGAACTGGACGACCGCGCGCTCGACGTGGTCGCCTTCTGGCTGGAACACACCAACGACGCCGGCTACCTGGAACAGGCGCCCGACACCCTGGCGCTGCTGGCCTCGGCCCGCTTCGACCTGACCACCGACGCCGCGCTCGCCCTGCGCGAGCGCCTGCTGCGCGGCGAATTCCCGGGCCTGGCGGCCGCCGACGTGCGCGAATGCCTGCTGGTGCAGCTGGATTGCCTGCAGGGCCGCGTGCCGGGCCGCCATGTCGCCCGCCGCATCATCGCCGACGGCATGGCGCTGCTGGCCGCCCACGAATACGACGCCCTCGCCCGCCTGCTGGACCTCGAGGCCGACCAGGTGATGGAAGGCGTCCGCCTGGTGCTGTCGCTGGATGCCCGCCCGGGGGCCTCGCTGGCCCCGGCCGCGACCGGCTACATCGTCCCCGACGTGGTCGCCTGGCACGCCGACTGCGCCTGGCGCGTGGCGCTGAACCCGGCCACCACCCCGCGTATCCGCGTCAATGCCATGCAGGAGCGTGCCCTCGACCAGGCCGGGCCGTCCGAAGGCGCCGGCAAGCTGCGCGAACTGCTGCAGGAAGCGCGCTGGCTGACCCGCGGCCTGTCCATCCGCTACGACACCCTGCTGCGCACCGCGCGCGCCATCGTCGAACGCCAGGCCGGTTTCCTCGCCCACGGCGACGAAGCGATGGCCCCGCTGACGCTGAAGGAAGTCGCCGACGCCATCGGCATGCACGAGTCCACCATCTCGCGCATCACCACCGGCAAGTACATGCAGACCCCGCGCGGCACCTTCGAACTGAAGCATTTCTTCGCCGTACGGCTGGAAGGCGCCAATGTGTCCGGCCCGGCCGTGCGCGCCATGGTGCGCCGCCTGATCGACTCCGAACCGGCCGGCAAGCCGCTGGCCGACGAGGCCATCGCCGGCCTGCTGGCCCGCCAGGGCATCCATATCGCCCGCCGGACCGTGGCGAAGTACCGGGAACAGCTCGATATCGCTCCCGCCCGTGAACGCCGACGCGCTACCGTATCCGTCTTGGCCAAAGCCGGATAACGGAGCACGACCGCAATGAGCAAGATCACCGTACTGCTGGTGGACGACCACGAAGGTTTCATCAATGCCGCCCTGCGCCACCTGCGCAAGGTGGACTGGCTGGACATCGTGGGCCGTGCCAGCAATGGCCTGGAAGCCATCGAGCGTTCCGAGACCCTGCGTCCGGACGTGGTGCTGATGGACCTGGCCATGCCGGAGATGGGCGGCCTGCAGGCCACCCGCCTGATCAAGACCCAGGACGCACCGCCCTTCATCGTGATCGCCAGCCACTTCGACGACGCCGAACACCGCGAACACGCGATGCGCGCCGGCGCCGACGACTTCGTCAGCAAGCTTTCCTACATCCAGGAAGTCTTGCCCATCCTCGAAAAATTCAAAGACCGCCGCCATGAGTGAATCCCGCATCCTCGTCATCGACGCCGACGCCCCGCGTGCCGAACGCCTGGCCGGACTGCTCGAATTCATGGACCTGACACCCCGCTGGTGCGCCAGCGCCGGTGACGTGGATGTCCGCCGCCAGCGCCCGCACGACTGGCTGGCGGTGGTGGTCGGCTCGCTCGACGACCAGAAGGCCGCCGATGCGTTCTTCGCCTGGCTGGGCAAGGCCCAGCTGCCGCCGCCGGTGCTGTTGCTGGAAGGCGACACCGCGACGTTCGCCACCAGGCATGGCCTGCACGAAGCCGGCGTGTGGGCGCTGGAAAGCCCGATCCGCCACGCGCAGCTGGAAGCGTGCCTGCGCCGCGCCAGCCTGAAGCGGCTCGACACCGAACACCAGGCGCAGCAAGTCACCACCAGTGGCCCGACCGGCAACAGCCCGGCCGTCGTCCGCCTGCGCCGCATGATCGAACAGGTCGCCAGCTTCGACACCACCGTGCTGGTGCTGGGCGAATCCGGTACCGGCAAGGAAGTCGTCTCGCGCGCCATCCACGACCAGTCGCCGCGCCGCGACGGCCCGTTCGTCGCCATCAACTGCGGCGCGATCCCGCCGGACCTGCTGGAGAGCGAACTGTTCGGCCACGAGAAGGGCGCCTTCACCGGCGCACTGACGGCGCGCAAGGGCCGTTTCGAAATGGCCGAGGGCGGCACCCTGCTGCTGGACGAGATCGGCGACATGAGCCTGCCGATGCAGGTCAAGCTGCTGCGCGTGCTGCAGGAGCGCAGCTTCGAGCGCGTCGGCGGCAACCAGACCATCCGCTGCAACGTGCGCGTGATCGCCGCCACCCACCGCAACCTGGAAGCGCGCATCGCCGATGGCCACTTCCGCGAAGACCTGTTCTACCGCCTCAATGTGTTCCCGATCGAAATGCCGGCGCTGCGCGAGCGCGCCGACGACCTGCCCGACCTGGTGATGACCATCGCGGCGCAGCTGTCCCGCACCGGCCGCGGCGAAGTGCGTTTCGCCAGCGACACCCTGCAGGCACTGCGTTCGTACGCCTGGCCGGGCAACGTGCGCGAACTGACCAACCTGGTCGAGCGCCTCGCCGTGCTGCATCCGGGCGGCCTGGTCCGCGTGGCCGACCTGCCGAAGCGCTACCAGCCGGAAGGCGTGGAAGCGACGGTGGTCGACGCGCCGGCACCGGTCGCCAGCACGCCGGCCGTCGCGTCACCACTGCCGAGCGCCATCGTGGCGGCCGCGGTGACGCCAGCCGATCGCCTGCCGGAAGCCGGCATCGACCTGCGTGAGCACATCGCCCAGATCGAGCTGAACCTGATCCGCGATGCGCTGGACCGCGCCGGCGGCGTGGTCGCCCATGCCGCGCAACTGCTGGGCCTGCGCCGCACCACACTGGTGGAAAAGCTGCGCAAGTACGGCATCGAGCGCGAGGAAGTCGCGCTGGCGACGGAAAACTGACTGGCCACGGGCGCGGTTTCCGGCACGGGTCTTGCAACTGATCACGCAAGACACTCCGACGACCGAAGCACCCGCCCATGTCCGACGTCACTTCCATCCTCTCGCAGATCCGCAGCTACCAGCACCAGGTCGGTACCCGCGCGCTCGAGCCGATGCCGAACGCGGGTGCCTTCACCCCGAACCGGGTAGGACTGGAGCAGCCGGGCGTCAAGGCGCCGAGCTTCGGCGACACGCTGCAGAACGCGCTGGAAGGCGTGAACAACGCCCAGAAGACCTCCGGTGCACTGGCACGGGCCTTCGAACTGGGGGATCCGCGCGCGGACCTGGCGCGGGTGATGGTGGCCGGACAGCAGTCGCAGGTCGCCTTCCGCGCCACCGTGGAAGTGCGCAACCGCCTGGTGCAGGCCTACCAGGACGTCATGAACATGCCGCTGTAAGCGGCACCGTTACTTCCCTCCACTTTCCCAGAACCGACCCGTCGCCATGGCCCTCACGCTGTCCAAGGAAGCCCTGAAGGAATCGCTGACCGCCGACAAGGCCGGCGCGGCGCTGACCAAGATGCAGGACGCGCGCGTGTTCAAGCAGATGGGCACGCTGCTGCTGATCGCCGGCGCCGTTGCGGTCGGCATGATGGTGTTCTTCTGGTCGCAGAAGCCGGCCTACACCCCGCTCTACACCGGCCTGGACGCGAAGGCGACCGCCGAAGCCACCGACATGCTGCGCGCCGCGCAGATCCCGTTCCAGCTGGACCAGGCCTCGGGCGCGATCTCCGTGCCGGAAGAAAACCTGCACGATGCCCGCCTGAAACTGGCCGGCGCCGGCCTGGCGGAAAGCGGCCGCCTCGGCTTCGAGATGATGGAGCGCGACCCCGGCTTCGGCGTCAGCCAGTTCGTCGAGAACGCGCGCTACCAGCACGCGCTGGAAACCGAACTGGTCCGCACCATCACCACGCTGCGCCCGGTCCGCGATGCGCGCGTGCACCTGGCCATTCCCAAGCCCAGCGCCTTCACCCGCCAGCGCGAAGTCGCCAGCGCCTCGGTCGTGCTCGACCTGCGCTCCGGCGCGATGCTGGAACGCAACCAGGTGGATGCCATCGTGCACCTGGTGTCGTCGTCGATCCCCGACCTGGCCCCCGAACGCGTCACCGTGGTCGACCAGAGCGGCCGCATGCTGACCATCAGCGACCCGAACAGCGAGGCCGCGCTCAACGCCGCGCAGTTCGAGCGCGTGCGCAAGCTGGAAACCTCGTTCAACGACCGCATCCGCGAACTGCTGGAACCACTGACCGGTCCCGGCCGCGTCAACGCCGAAGTCGCCGTCGACATGGACTTCTCCGTCACCGAGGAAGCGCGCGAAACCTTCGCCAACGACCCGGCCAAGATCCGCAGCGAGCAGGTCAGTGCGAACACCACCAGCGCCGGCACCGGTCCCGAGGGCGTGCCCGGCGCCACCAGCAACACGCCGCCCGGCCCGAACGCCGCCGCGGCCGCGCCGAACCCCGCCGCGCCGGTGGAAACCTCCAGCAGCGCGACGCGCAACTTCGAGATGGACCGCACGCTGCAGCACACGCGCCAGCCGGCCGGCCGCGTGCGCCGCGTCACCGCCGCCGTGCTGGTCGACCATGTGCCGCGTACCGGCGAGAACGGCAAGGTCGTCATGACGGCGCTCGATGCCGCCACCCTGACCCGCATCGAAGCCCTGGTGAAGGAAGCCGTCGGCTTCGATACCGCGCGTGGCGATTCGGTGTCGGTGATGAACGCCCCGTTCGTGCGCGAAACCGAGGCGCCGGTGGACGTGCCGTTCTGGGAAAGCCCGTGGCTGCACAACCCGATGGTGCGCGACATCGCGCGCTACGGCCTGGGCGCCCTGGTGGTCATCGCGCTGCTGTTCGGCGTGCTGCGCCCCGCGATGCGCCAGATCATCCACCCCGGCGCCAGGCACAAGCAGCAGGACGATGACGGCATCGACGTCAACGTCATCGACGATGGCGACGACGACAGGGGCGTGGTCGCCACGCTGTCGCACGACCATGCGCCGCCGCTGCGCGCCCTGCCCTCCGATGCCTACGAAGACCGCCTGCGCCAGGCGCGCGACGCGGTGAAGACCGACTCCAAGCAGGTCGCGCAGGTGGTCAAGGACTGGGTGTCCAGCGATGAATAACGCACCGGAAACCGTCCTGACCGGCGTCCAGCGCGCCGCCGTGCTGCTGCTCTCGCTGGGCGAGGAAGACGCCGCCGAGGTACTCAAGCACATGAATGCCAAGGAGGTGCAGAAGCTCGGCATCGCCATGGCCACCATCTCCGGCATCAGCCGCGAGCAGGTGATGCAGGTCATGTCCAACTTCGGCGAAGCGCTGGACAAGCAGACGTCGCTGGGCATGGGCGCCGACGACTACGTGCGCAAGGTGCTGGTGCAGGCGCTGGGCGAAGACAAGGCCGGCAGCCTGATCGACCGCATCCTGCTGGGCCGCAACACCACCGGCCTGGACACGCTGAAGTGGATGGACCCGCGCGCGATCGCCGACCTGGTGCGCAACGAACACCCGCAGATCATCGCCATCGTGCTGGCGCATCTCGACAGCGACCAGGCCGCCGACACGCTCAAGTTGCTGGCCGAGCGCACCCGCACCGACGTGCTGCTGCGCATCGCCACACTGGACGGCATTCCGCCGAACGCGCTGAACGAGCTCAACGAGATCATGGAGCGCCAGTTCGCCGGCAACCAGAACATGAAGGCCTCGAGCATCGGCGGCATCAAGGTCGCGGCGAACATCCTCAACTTCATGGATTCCGGCCAGGACCAGATGATCCTGGGCAGCATCACCCAGGTCGATGCCGACCTGGGCGCGCGCATCCAGGACCTGATGTTCGTGTTCGACAACCTGGCCGACCTGGGCGACCGCGAACTGCAGGCGCTGCTGCGCGAAGTCCCCAACGACCGCCTGGGCCTGGCGCTGCGCGGTGCCGACGCCAAGGTGCGCGAAAAGATCACCCGCAACATGTCGCAACGCGCCGCGCAGATCCTGCTGGAAGACATGGAAGCCCGCGGCCCCGTGCGCCTGTCCGATGTCGAAGGCGCGCAGAAGGAAATCCTCGCGATCGTGCGACGCCTCGCTGACCAGGGCGTCATCGCGCTCACCGCCAGCGCCGAGGAGATGGTATGAGCACCCCCGCCCCCTTGCGCTGGATGCCCGCGCCGCTCGACGTGATGGTCGGCGACAAGGCGTTCGAGCAGGACGCGCCGCCGCTCGTTCCACCGACGATCGAGGACATCCAGGCCATCCAGGACGCCGCCTACCGCGAAGGGCTGGAACGCGGTCTCGCCGAAGGCCATCACGAAGGCTTCTCGCAAGGCCAGGCCGACGTGCGTCGGCTCGCCGCCCAGATGGAAGGCATCCTCGACAACTTCTCGCGCCCGCTGGACCGGCTGGAGAACGAGGTCGTCGCCGCCCTGTCGGAGCTCGCCGTGCGCATCGCCGGCGCACTGGTCGGGCGCGCGTACCAGAGCGATCCCATCCTGCTGCAGGAACTGGCCACCTCCGCGCTGGATGCCGTCGGCGGTTCGCAACGCGAGGTCGAACTGCGCCTGCATCCCGACGATATCGCCGCCCTGACCCCGGTGCTGGCGATGACCGCGCACACCCGGCTTACCGCCGACACCTCGCTGAGCCGCGGCGACCTGCGCGTGCATGCCGAGAGCGTGCGCATCGACGGCACGCTGGAAGCACGCCTGCGCGGCGCGCTGGACACCGTCCTCAACCGCGGAGCGCGCGCATGAGCGCACAGCCACTGGAATGGCTGACCGCACGCGACCTGCGCCTGTCCGCGCGGCTGTCGCAGATCAATCCCGAACTCGGCGGCCGCGGCCTGATCCGCGAAGGCATCCTGCGACGCGCCGTCGGGCTCACCCTGGAAGCCATCGGCTGCGAAGCGCCGATGGGCGCGACCTGCAAGGTCGAGGTGGTCGATGGTGGCTGGGTCGATGCCGAAGTGGTCGGCTTCTCCGGCGAACGTACCTACCTGATGCCCAGCGCGGAACTGCATGGCCTGCTGCCGAATGCCCGCGTGGTGCCCTCTCGCCGCCGTGGCGGCGTGGAGGTCGGCGAAGGCCTGCTGGGGCGCGTGATCGACAGCGACGGCGTGCCGCTCGACGGCCGCGGGCCGATCCGCGCCGAAGGTACCGTCAGCCTCGCCGGCATGGCGATCAACCCGTTGTCGCGCGAACCCATCACCCAGCCGCTCGATGTCGGCGTGCGCGCGATCAATGCCCTGCTGCCGATCGGCCGCGGCCAGCGCGTCGGCCTGTTCGCCGGCTCCGGCGTCGGCAAGTCCACGCTGCTCGGCATGATGACCAAGTACACCGCCGCCGACGTGATCGTCGTCGGCCTGATCGGCGAACGTGGCCGCGAAGTGCGCGATTTCGTCGAGACCACGCTGGGCCCGGCCGGCCTGGCGCGCGCCGTCGTCGTCGCCAGCCCCGCCGACCGTCCGCCGCTGGCGCGCCTGCAGGGCGCCTACCGCGCGACCGCCATCGCCGAATGGTTCCGCGACCAGGGCTTGAACGTCCTGCTGCTGATGGATTCGCTGACCCGCTTCGCCCAGGCACAGCGCGAGATCGGCCTGTCGGTCGGCGAGCCACCGACCACGCGCGGCTATCCGCCGTCGGTGTTCGCGCGCCTGCCCGCGCTGGTCGAACGCGCCGGCAACGGCGCGAAGGGACGCGGCTCGATCACCGCGTTCTACACCGTGCTCACCGAAGGCGACGATCCGCAGGATCCGATCGCCGATGCCGCGCGGGCCATCCTGGATGGCCACATCCTGCTGTCGCGCCGCGTCGCCGACAGCGGCCTGTACCCGGCGATCGACGTGGAATCGTCGGTTAGCCGCGTGGTCACCGAGATCGCCGACGAAACCTGGCGCGACCGCATCCGCAAACTCAAGCGCCTGCTGTCCGCCTACACCAGCAACCGCGACCTGATCGCGATCGGCGCCTACCAGCGCGGCAACGATCCGACCGTGGACGAGGCGCTGGAACGCTGGCCGGAAATCGTCGAGTTCCTGGGCCAGGACGTGGCGCATGCCGCCGACCTGCCCAGCAGCCGCGCCGCCCTGGAAGCCCTGATCCAACGCAACGCCGCCGTCGGCATCCCGCTGCCGACCGGCCTGCAGTAACGCCAAGGACCCCCCGTCATGATGCAGTCCCGCCGAATCGATCCGCTGCTGCGCCGCGCCCAGGAGCACGAGGATTCCGTTGCCCGCGACCTGGCCGAGCGGCAGAACACGCTGGTGCAGCACGAGTCGCGACTGGAGGAACTGCGGCAGTACGCCGAGGACTACGCCAACAGCCAGATGGCCGCGACCAGTCCGGCGCAACTGGCCAACCGGCGCGCGTTCCTCGATCGCATCGACCAGGCGCTCAAGCAGCAGTTGCAGAACGTCGACCGCAGCCGCGCCAGCGTGGACATCGAACGCGACCGCCTGCTGCTGGCCAGCCGCGACAAGCAGGTGCTGGAACAACTGGCCGCCAGCTACCGCGTGCAGGAAAAACTGATCGTCGACCGCCGCGACCAGCGCGAAATGGACGACGTCGGCGCACGTCGCGCCCGCCTGGCCGCCACCGCCCGCGAGAACGAGGACGCCTGATGTCACCAGCGACGTCCGCGCTGAACTTCGCCATCAAGGCACCGCCCGCGTCGACCGCACCGGGCGGCGGTGCGTACGCAAGCGCGGATGCCGCGCAGAAGCCCGCATTCGACGACATGGTCCGTCGCCCCGCGAAGCGCGAGGACGCATCGCGCACGCACGCACGCACGGGCGAAGCGAAAGAGCCCGTGCGGGAACGCCCGGACAAGGCGGCCGCCGGCAAGCAGGATGAGGCTGCGCGGGCGTCCGCCGAGGACGACACACCCGAAGAGGCGCCGTTGGCTTCCGCCATGCCGCCGGTCCTGACGGAACTGGCTCCGCTCCAGGCGACGCTGCCCGCGGATGCCACGGCGATCGTACCGACCGATCCACTCGGCAACCCCTTGCTCGCTGGCGCCCAATCCGCAGCCACGCCCATTCCCCCCGATGCCTTGCTGGCTGGCGGTCGCGCCGCGATCCCGGTCCTGCCGCCCGGCGCGCTCGCGATGAGCGTGGCGGTCGATACAGCCGGCAGCGGCGACCAGGCCGCCAGCGCAGACACGGCGCCCTTGTCGCTGCCGGCTGCGGCCACCACGACCGATACCAAGGCCCCGCTGCAGAACCTGCTGTCCTTCGCCGCGCACCTGGCGACCGGGCAAGTGGCCGCCGCAGTGCCGGACGCGATCAATCTGGGGCGTGACCTCATCGAGGCATTCCGCAGCGAGGACGGCGACGCCACCCTGCCGACCGGCAACCTGCTGGCCGGCGTCGGCGCCTCGAACCAGGCGCTGGGCCTGCCGCGCACCGAAACCGTCAACGCGATGGACGCACCGAGTGCCGATCTGCGTGGTGGCCATTTCGATGATGACATCGGCGAAGCCGTGCGCTGGATAGCCGACCAGAAGATCGGCTACGCCAACATCAAGGTCACCCCCAACGACCTCGGCACCGTCGAGATCCGCCTGCGCCTGGACGGTGATCGCGTGCACGCCGACTTCTCCAGCGCCCAGGCCGAGGTGCGCCAGGCACTGGAAAGCAGCCTGCCGCGCCTGCGCGACATGCTGGGCCAGCATGGCTTCCAGCTCGCCCATGCCGATGTCGGCCAGCAACAGCCACCCCCGTCGCAGGGCGGCGGGACGCAAAGCGGCGGCGAAGGCAACGGCGAGACCGGCGAACCCTTCGCCGACGCGCCACGCACCGTCCGCATGACCGCACGCGGACTGGTCGACGCGTACGCCTGACCGGCCGAACCTGCACGTGTGGGAGCGACGTAAGTCGCGAAAGCCCACTGTCGGCGTTGGAACGCCCTCCACGGCCAGGCATCCCGGCTTCGATATCGCGACTTACGTCGCTCCCACGTCGGCATGTCCCGGGTACTCCCCGTCAAAACCCCGACGGGACTCTGGCACCACGACGGCATGCCGCTTGCATCACCTGGGCTGACCCCTCAGGAGATCCATCGCCGTGGCAGCCGCCGACAAGAACGCAAGCAAGTCCAAGACCGACAAGGGCGACAAGCCCAAGGGCGGCAAGTCGATGCTGACCATCGGGCTGGTCGCCGTGATTGCGGCCGGCGCTGCCGGCGGCGGCGCCTGGTATTTCACCAGCCATGGCGGCAAGGAAGACAAGGCCGACGCGCCCAAAGCCAAGAAGCCCGGCGAAGTGCCCGCGCCGGCACAGTACTTCGCACTGGAGCCGCCCTTCGTCGTCAACCTCGTCGGTGAAACCGGTGGCGCCCGCTACCTGCAGGTGGAAGTGCAGCTGATGACGCGCGAGCCCGAATCGCTGGCGGCCATCCAGTTGCACGCGCCCGCGATCCGGGCACGCCTGCTGATGCTGTTCGCCCAGCAGGATGCCGCCGGCCTGATGACCCGCGAAGGCAAGGAACGCCTGCAGAGCGCCGCCTTGGGCGAGGTGAAGTCGCTGCTCACCGCCGAGACCGGCAAGCCCGCCGCCGAATCGCTCCTGTTCACCAGCTTCGTGATGCAGTGACGGAACCCCGCCGCCATGATGACCAGTGACCTGCTGTCGCAAGACGAGATCGACGCCCTGCTCAACGGTGTCGACACCGGCGCGATCGAAACCGAGGAACCGCCACACGATCCCACCGTGGCGCGGACCTACGATTTCGCCAGCCAGGACCGCATCGTGCGCGGCCGGCTGCCGACGCTGGAAATGATCAACGAGCGCTTCGTGCGCACGTGGCGGATCGGCCTGTTCAACATGCTGCGGCGCTCCGCCGACCTGTCCGTGCGCGGCATCGAGACGGTGAAGTTCAGCGACTACCTGCATTCGCTGTACGTGCCCACCAACCTCAATCTGGTCAAGTTCAAGCCGCTGCGCGGCGTGGGCCTGATCGTGTTCGAACCCAAGCTGGTGTTCACCATGGTGGACAACTTCTTCGGCGGTGATGGCCGCTACCCGGCCAAGATCGAGGGGCGCGAGTTCACCGCCACCGAGATGCGCGTGATCCAGTTGCTGCTGAAGCAGACCTTCTCCGACCTGGTCGACGCCTGGGCGCCGGTGATGCCGGTGGAATTCGAATACATCACCAGCGAAGTCAATCCGCACTTCGCCAACATCGTCAGCCCGCGCGAGTACGTGGTCGTCAGCCGCTTCCACGTGGAGCTGGACGGCGGCGGCGGCGATCTGCACGTGACCCTGCCCTACTCGATGCTGGAACCCATCCGGGAACTGCTCGACGCCGGCATCCAGTCCGACCGCGTGCACGACGACGACAGCTTCCGCGTGACCATGCACGAGCAGCTGCGCACGGCGGAAGTGACCGTCTCCAGCGTGCTGGCGGAGAAGCGCATCAACCTGCGCGAACTGACCCGCCTGAAGGTCGGCGACATCCTGCCGATCGACGTGCCGAAATCGGTGCCGGTGTGTGTCGAACAGGTGCCGGTATTCACCGGCGAGTTCGGCATTTCCAACGGCCAGAACGCGGTGAAGATCACCGCCCATCATCCTCCCGGCGGACGCCACCAGCCCTCCGCCATCGCCCGCCAGACCCTTGCACCCGTCGCCTTCCAGGACGCCACGCCATGATTCCCGAAAACGAAGAAGCCATCGCCACCGCCTTCGGCCATACCGAGCTCGCCAGCGGCGACGCCCATGCCAGCCACGACGTGGACATGAGCCTGGATGTCATCCTCGACGTGCCGGTGACGCTGTCGCTGGAAGTCGGCCGCACGCGCATGCCGATCCGCAACCTGTTGCAGCTCAACCAGGGCTCGGTGGTGGAACTGGAGCGTGGCGCCGGCGAACCGCTGGACGTGTTCGTCAACGGCACGCTGATCGCGCATGGCGAAGTGGTGGTGGTGAACGACCGCTTCGGCGTACGGCTGACCGACGTGGTCAGCCCCAGCGAACGCATCCGCCGCCTGCGCTGAGCCGGACGCCATGCACGCCTTCGCCCTGCTCGCCACCGCCGCGGCGCCCGCCCAGAAGATCGGCCAGCATGCGCCGTCCACGCCCGGCATCGGCGGTGCGCTGGTCGGCCTGATCCTGGTGCTCGGCCTGATCCTGGGCCTGGCCTGGTTGCTGAAGCGCATGCCCGGTGCCGGCCTCGGCATCCGTCCGAGCGAACAGCTGCGCGTGGTGTCGATGCTGTCGGTCGGTGCCAAGGAGCGCGTACTGGTGATCGAAGTGGGCAAGGAACAGCTGCTGATCGGCGTAACCGCCGGCGGCATCACCGCCCTGCACACCCTGCCCGAACCCCTGGTCGTCGCGCCCGCGCCGACGATGCCCAATTTCGCCGAACTGCTGGCCAAGCGCCTGCGCAAAGAGCCCTGAGATGCGTCGCTTCATCCTTTCCCTGATCTGCCTGCTGTGGCTGGCCGCACCAACGGTGGCGTTCGCGCAGGCCGCGACCACAGCTGCCGCCGCACCGGCGGCCGCACCTGCACCGTCTGCGCCTGCCTTGCCCACGCTGCCCAAGGTCAACGTGGGCCAGGTCGGCGACAACACCGTCAGCCTGCCGTTGCAGACCTTGCTGCTGATGACGGCGATCACGCTGATCCCGTCGGCGCTGCTGGCGATGACCGCGTTCACCCGCATCATCATCGTGCTGGGCCTGTTGCGGCAGGCGCTCGGCACGGGCCAGACGCCGTCGAACCAGGTGCTGGTGGGCCTGGCGCTGTTCCTCACCATGCTGGTGATGATGCCGGTCGGCGAAAAGGCCTGGGCCGAAGGCATGGCGCCCTACCTCAACGGCCAGATCGACTTCTCCACCGCGTGGACGCTGACCACCGGTCCGCTGCGCGATTTCATGCTGGCGCAGGTCCGCGAGACCGACCTGATGACCTTCGCCGGCCTCGCCGGGCATGGCAGCTACGCAAGCCCGGATGCCGTGCCGTTCCCGATCGTGGTCGCCTCGTTCATCACCAGCGAACTGAAGACCGCGTTCGAGATCGGCTTCCTGATCTTCATCCCGTTCGTGATCATCGACCTGGTGGTCGCCAGCGTGCTGATGTCGATGGGCATGATGATGCTGTCGCCGATGCTGGTGTCCGCGCCGTTCAAGATCCTGCTGTTCGTGCTGGTGGACGGCTGGGTGCTGATCGTCGGCTCGCTGGCCGCCAGCTTCAACGGCGTCTGAGGAGACCGGCATGAGTCCTGAAACCGCCCTCACCGAACTGCGCGGTGGCCTCGAGGTAGCGCTGTGGGTCGGAGGTCCGCTGCTGCTGGTGGTACTGATCGTCGGTGTCGTCATCGGTGTCATCCAGGCCGCCACGCAGCTCAATGAGCCGACCATCGCCTTCGTGGCGAAGGCCATCGCATTGACGGCTGCGCTGTTCGCCACCGGCAGCTATCTGCTCGGCGTACTCGTGGAATACACCACCATGCTGTTCCAGCGCTTGCCCCACTTGATCGGCTGACGCCGCAGGCGCACCGCGATGGATACCGCTACCCAGATGGTGATCGACGGCCAGCAGGCCTTCGGCATGATCAATGCCATCCTGTGGACGATGCTGCGCACCGGCGCGCTGCTGATGGCGGCACCGTTGATCGGCACGCGCGCCGTGTCGGTGCGGGTACGCGTCATCATCGCCGGCGCGCTGGCGATGGCGCTGGCCCCGCTGCTCCCGGGAACGCCCGACCGCATCGCCTTCGATGCCAGCACCGTACTCAACGTGGCGCGCGAACTGGCGGTCGGCGCCAGCATGGGCTTCATGCTGCGGCTGGCGTTCGAGGCAGGCGCGATGGCGGGCGAACTCATCTCGCAGGGCACCGGCCTGGCGTTCGCGCAGATGTCCGATCCGCTGCGCGGCGTAAACTCCGGCGTCGTCGGCCAATGGTTCTACCTCGCCTTCGGCCTGTTGTTCTTCACCGCCAATGGCCACCTTGCACTGGTCTCACTGCTGGTCGACAGCTACCGCTCGTTGCCGATCGGCACGGCATTGCCGGATGTGCAGCAGATGCTCGAAGTCGCGCCCATGCTGTTCACCCACATCCTGCGTGCAGCGATCGGTTTGGCGCTGCCGGTGATGGTGGCGATGCTGGCCGTGAACCTCGCCTTCGGCGTGCTGGGCCGCGCCGCGCCGGCACTGAATCCCATCCAGCTCGGCCTGCCTACCGCATTGCTGCTGGGGCTGTTCCTGCTGGCCCTGCTGGCGGGCGAACTCGGGCCGCCGGTGCAGCGGGTCTTCGATGTCTCGTTTGATGCGGCGCGACAAATCACCGCCTGACGAAACACTGATTACGCCAACGAAACGGTGTCGAAACGCACAGTTGACGGGCATCGCGCACAGGTTTCACATCCTATTTGCGTCGTGTGTTCCACTAAATGCATGAATTTGTGCAGAATGGGAACCAGGGAGCAACAACATACGCGAGCGCACGGACTGGATCGGATCCAGCCCGATGCAGGAATGCTTCCTCTGCGAACCGGAGATTGCCTGTGAGCCACAGTCCTACCCACAAGCGACGCACCAGTCATGAAACGCGGGAGGCAGTGCTCGCTGCTGCGCACAGGCTGTTCTTCACCAAGGGGTTCGACCAGACCACGCTGATGGACCTGGGCGAGGAAACCGGACTCAGCGCCCGCGGCGTGATCCTGCACTTCGAAACCAAGGCCGACATCATCGGGTAATCCCCCCGCTTTTAGCGGACACCAGAAGTGGAGCTATGCGGCCATTGCC
>NZ_LSIF01000058.1 GCF_001556105.1 Pseudoxanthomonas mexicana
GCCGGGGTGTTAGCCGGGGTTTCCGGGCAGCTTCACGTCACCCGTTTCGCCCTTGGCCACCAGTGAGGCCAACGTCAGGTCGCCGGTGACATTGAGCGTGGTGCGACACATATCGAGGAAGTGGTTCACGCCCAGGATCAGGCCGATGCCGATCGGGTTCACGCCCACCATCGCGCAGATCAGCGCCACCACCGGCAACGAGCCCGACGGCACGCCGGCCGTGCCGATGCCGCCCAGGATGCACACCAGCATCACCATGAACTGCTGGCCCAGCGACAGGTCCACGCCGAAGAACTGGGCCAGGAAGATGACCGTGACGCCCTCGAACAGCGCCGTGCCGTTCTGGTTGGCGGTGGCGCCCACGGTCAGCACGAAGCGCGACACCGTGCGCGGCAGGCCCAGCTTCTCGTCGGCCACGCGCAGCGCGGTCGGCAGGGTGGCGTTGCTGGAGGCAGTGGAGAACGCCATCACCATCGCTTCCTGCGCGCCGCGGAAGAACTTGAGCGGCGAGTAGCCGGCCAGCTTCAGCGCCACCGAATAGCTGACGAACTGGTGCAGCGCCAGCGCCAGCACCACCACGAACACGTACTGGCCCAGCCGCACCAGCAGGTCGAAGCCGAAGATCGCGGCCAGGTTGAACATGAAGCACGCCACCGCGTACGGCGCCAGGCGGATGACCAGGCCGATCAGCGTCATCGAGATCTCGAACACGCCTTCGATGCCACGCTTGAGGATGCTGGTGTTCTCCGACGGGGTCAGCACCAGGCCGATGCCGAACATCACCGCGAAGAACATCAGCGACAGGATGGCCGCATTGCTGGAGGCCGCGCCGATGACGTTGTCCGGCACGATCGACAGCAGCATGTCCATGCCGGTGGCCTGCGTGCCCACGCTGGCGACGATCTCCTTGGTGCGCTCGGCGTTCTCGGCGATCAGCTGCTGCGCCATCGCCGGATCGACACCGACGCCCGGCTTCAGCAGGTTGACCAGCACCAGGCCGATCAACACGGCGACCGCCGACAGCACGATGGTGTAGGCCAGCGTCTTCCAGCCGATCCGGCCCAGTGCGCGGATATCCCCCATCTCGGCGATGCCGCAGACCAGCGCCGAGAACAGCAGCGGCACGATCAGCATGAAGATCAGGTTGAGGAAGATCTTGCTGAAGGGGGTGGTGACGTACCTGGTGACGTCCTGCACCCATCCCGCATCGCCCTGGCCGGTCGCATGCACGATCAGGCCTACGAGCAGGCCGACGCCGAAGCCGATGGCCATCTTCCAGTGCAGCGGCAGCTTGGTGCGGGGAGCGGGCGTGGCGTCGGTCATCGGCGGGTCCTGCGGAGACAAGATCGGGAGCTTAGCAAACCCGGCATGACGTCCCGTCCGTGCAGGACAGGGCGCATCAGGGCGGCTGCGGGCAGCGTCCCCGCGGTTGAAGGAGGACGAACGTCGGCCCGGTTTCCCTTATCGCGGGTATAGCGGCGGCAGCGGTTCGTCCGTCACGCCGGCATCCCTGGCTCGCCACTGGGGACCGCCACGGAAGGCCTCGCGCAATGCGAGGCGTGCCTGCGCGGGATCACCGCCGGCCCAGCGGGCACGGCGCAGCAGGTCCACCGCCGCGCGTTGTGCGGGTGCGTCGAGGCGACGCTGCAGGTCGTCGAGATCGACCGCCATCGGACGCGCCATGCCGCACAACACGATCTCGATATCGTCGAGGTCGCCGGCATCCAGCACGCGTCTTAGGTCGGCAGCGGTATGGGTCGCCGGCGTATCCACCACGGTGGCGGTCTCGGCGAGCGATGCGCGCTTGCGGGACGTGCCCACGACGCCCTGGCGCCGTGACAGCCCCCATACCAGCGTCGCCAACCAGAGCAGGGCAAAGCCGGCGGCCAGCCATGGCCACAGGTGCGCGGGCACGCGCCGTTCGCCGGCCAGCGCAATGACGCCATCATCCGTCGCGCCCTGGGATGCCGGCGTTGCACCCTCCGGTGCCGGCGGTCGCGACGCCTGTCCACTGCCCATCACGACCGGTATCGCCAGGTCCTGCAGCGTCGCGCGCTTCGCCGACCCACCACGCACGTCCCACCACGCCATCGCGACGCCGGGCACGGCGAGCGTGCCGGACTGGGAGGGCACGATCGAATAGCGTCGCGTCAGCTTCACCTGCGGCGTGCCGCCGACGAAGGTCTCGTCGTACTGCGGAGGTTCCGCGAACACCTGCGCGCCCGGGATCGTGGGCGTCGGCAGTTCCGGCAGTTGCGCCTGTGTCGCGCCGACGACCGTGGTTTCGATCGCGAGCGTGGCCGCTTCGCCGGTACGCAGCTGCTCCGGAACGGCGGTGTAGCGCAGGCGCAGGTCACGCACCGGCAGCCAGGGTTGCGGCGCATTCGCCGGCTGCGGCCGGACCTGCAATGTGCGTGGCGTGCCGGTGATGTTGACCTCGCGGCTGTTGCCGCCGAGCAGGTCGTCCATCCATCCCCCCGCCCCGCGTCCGCTGAAGCGGGCGCCCGGCAAGGTCAATGGACCGCTGCGTTCGGGCACGAGCAGGAAACGGCGCTCGGCGGTGTTGTAGCGACGCCCGTCGATCTCGCGACTCGACTGCACGATCTCGCCGACCCGCTGCAGCAAGGCGCCATCCGGCGGATCCAGGTCGAGTTGACCGGATACCAGTGGCGTCGCGTAGAACAACCGCACGGTGATGCCGACCGATTGCTGCACGTAAGGACGGGCATCGTCGACCTCGGTCTCCACGAACACCAGGCCGTTGGACGCGGCGCTCGCCGTGGCGGTCGCGGCGACCTCCAGCACCAGCGGCACGGTACGCTCGCTCCCCACCTGCAGGGCGGGAATCGCCAGCGTTCCTGCGCGACGGGGACGCAGGGTCAGCGCGAACGTCATGCGGCTGCTCATGCGCCCGTTGACCAGTTGCACGCTGCGACTGTCGGCCTGTCCTTCCACCTCGAAATCGCGCATCAGCGGCGTGAGGTCGGGCGTGGCGGACACCGCGTCGGTTTCGACGTTCAACGTCACCGCCTGGCCGAGCGTCACCTGCGCCTGTTCGAGCCACGCGCGGGTCGCCGCCAGCGACGACAGCGGCCACGCCGCCAGCAGACACAGCAACCACCACGCCCGATGTTTCATCGTCCTTCCCTCTGCCGCCGTTCCTGTTCGAGCCGGAACTTCGCCTTCAGCAGCGAGCCCGGCTCGTCGGGCACGCGTTTCAGCCACGCGTCGACCGCCTGGCGGCGCTCGCGCTGTTCTGCGGTTTCCGCCTGCACGACGGGTGCGCCTTGCTTGGCTTGGTCGGCGCCCTGTCCGGCATCGCGCGCCATGGCCTCGCGCATGCGCTCACGCTGCGCGGCATCGGCGGCGGACTGCGCGGCGGCATCCGGTGGAGAAGATGGCGGCGTGCGGGAAGACGAGTTCGTTGCAGGCGGTGTCTTCCCCGCACTTTGCGACGCGGGCGTGTTGTCAGCCGGCGAAGGCGATGCAGGCTTCTGGCTACCGGGTTCGGGCTTCGCATCGCCCTGCGAACCCTTGGATGCCTGCTTGCCGTCGCCTTGCTGTCCCGGCTTGCCCTGGCCCTCACCCGACGATGGCGGTCGCTTGCGTGCGGCATCGACCGCGGCGCGGTTCGCCACCGCATCCGGCATCCCGGGCTTTGCGCGCAGGGCGCGGTCGTACGCGGCGATGGCGTCGTCGTAGCGCTGCTGTTTCGCCAACGCATTGCCGAGGTTGTACCAGCCTTCGGGGGTGTCGATGCCGGTAAACGCCTGCTCGGCCGCGGCGAAATCACCTTGGCGGTACGCATCGGCGCCTTCCACGACGCGCGCATGCTCAACCTGGTCGGCGCGTTGCCACCAGTCGATGCCGGCAGCCGACACAGGCGGCGCCATCGGCAGCCACAACACGCCGACCAGCACGAGGGCAGCACCCCGCCGGAACCCCAGCAATGCGAGCGCCATCAAAGGGATCAGCAGCCAGTAGCCTTCATCGCGCCAGGCCTTGCCGCCGCCCGCCGTGGCGGTGCTTTCACCCATCAGGGCGGGAGATCGCACACCAAGTGCGGCGAGGTCGCCGTCATCCGCCGTCAACGCGTGGTAGCGACCACCCCCGCCCGATGCCAGTCCCTGCAAAGACGAGGCATCCAGCGATGCATGCCCGATCACGCCATCACCACCGCGGTACGCGGCGCCCGATGACGTGCCCAGGCCCACTACAGAGACAGCATAGCCCTGGGCGCGCGCTTCCGATGCCGCGGCCACCGCTGCGCTGTCTGCGCGGTCGGTGAGCAGCAGGATGTCGCCGCGACGTGCGTCGGCCTGCATGAGCAACCGCGCCGCCCATGCAATGCCGCGATCCGCTCGCTGACCCTCCATCGGCATGATGTCGGGTGCGAGGTCGTCGAGGAACAGGCGGATGTTGGCGGTATCGTCGGTCAGCGGCGTGACGGTGAAGGCGTCGCCGGCGTAAACGACCAGCGCGACCGGGCTGCCTGCGCGAGCGTCCATCACCTGGGCCAGCTTCGCCCGTGCCTGCAACAATCGCGATGGCGGCAGATCGCTCGCGGTGATGCGGCCGGAGAGGTCGAGCACCGCGACCAACGGGCGCTTGACCTGCCAGAGCGGCTGCTCGGCCTGGCGCCAACTCGGCCCGGCCAGCGCCAGCACTGCAAGCGTGTACGCGATGGCCGCAGCGATCATCCCGGTGCGTGCGCCCGCGCCGCCGCGGACCAGCAAATGGGGCAGCAGATGCGCATCGACATGCCCTCGCCACGCACTGCGGCGTTGCCGTTGTACGCGCCACACCCAGGCCAGCACGGGCAACGCGGCCAATGCCCACAACCACGGGGGGCGCAGGAAGTGCAGCGCGGTCCAATCCAAGCTCATGGACGCCTCCGTGGTAACACGAAAGCAAGCAGCGACACCGCGAGCGCTGCGGCCAGCGGCCACGCGTAGCGTTCGATCCGTGGACGCACCGCCTTGCCCGGCTGCTCCACCGGTTCCAGCCGATCCAGCTCGGCGTAGATCCCGGCCAGTTCGCGGGTATCGCGCGCACGGTAGAAGCGTCCCCCGGTCTGCGTCGCGACATCGCGCAGGGTCGCTTCGTCGAGCGCTTCCGCCGCACTTGCCGGCATCGGCAGCGGGACGCCGAACACGCTGATCCCGCCATCGCCGCCGAAGGCGATGGTGTGGATGCGTATGCGCTCCTCTTTCGCCAGCTCCGCCGCTTTCTGCGGCGTCAGCACACCCGCCGAGTTGACGCCGTCCGTGAGCAGGATCAACACGCGCTGTCCGTCCTGCTGCATGCGCAGGCGACGCACGCCAAGCGCGATGGCATCGCCGATGGCGGTTTCGCGTCCGGCCAACCCGGCTACGGCATCCCGCAGTTGCTCACGCACCGTCTGCAGATCGCGCGTCAACGGCGTCATCGCATACGCACGCTGGCCGAACACCAGCAGGCCGACGCGATCACCGTCGCGCCGGTCGAGAAAGTCCGCCAAGACCGCCTTGGCGGCGGTCAGCCGATCGACGACGGCACCGCCCAGCTCCATGTCGGGTTCGGTCATGCTGCCCGACAGGTCGATTGCCAGCATCAGATCGCGTCCGCTCACGGGCGGCGTCACCGCTTCGCCGAACTGCTGCGGCCGCGCAGCTGCCGCGCACAGCAGGAACCACGCGAGCCACGCCAGCGCAGCCGCGCGTTTGGGCAGTCCACGTCCGCCCTGCCCCGCAATCGCCTGCATCGCGGGTCCGTAGGGGACCCTGATCGCATCGTCATGCGTACGCGGGACCGGCAGCAACCAGCGCACCAGCCACGGCAACGGGAATGCCAGCCAGAACCACGGCCACGCAAAGCCGGCATAACCGTCCTGCAGCCAGTGCAGCGCCGGAAACGACAGGCTCACCGCTCGCCCGCCATCAGTTCGAGGAAGCGAGCACGCGCGACTTCGGTCGCCGCCGCGAGATCCGCAGGCGACACGTCGCGACGATAGGCACCGTCCAGCAGCAGCCGTCCTGCTCCCTGCGAGAACGCATGACCGCCGCGCTTGCCATCCAGGAACGCGAGCCAGGCGTCGCCTTCGAGCCGGTCCGCCGAAGGATCAAGCACGCGTGCAGCCCGGCGCAGCCGATCGGACATCGCCGCCACCTGCTCCGCAGGCAAGCGCCCATCGCTCGTCGCGTCGAACCAGCGCTGCCACGCCTGTCGCCTGCGATGACGGTATATGCGCCATGCACCGACAACGATCGCCACCAGCAACACCGCGGCCACTACCAACCACCAGCCTGGCGCAAGCGGCCACCACGACGGTGACGCCGGCACGTGCACATCGCGCAACACCAGCGTGCCCATGCCCATGCTCACGCCACCTGCGGCTGCGCGCGACCCAACGCGACCAGCCACGCGTCGCTGGCGGCATCGGTCGACAGCGTGCGCACCTGCACGCCGCGCGCAGGCAGGCGATCAAGTGCTCGCTCGAGGGGTTGCTGGAACTCGATGCGCCACGCTTCGCGCTGCGCATCACCGGCCAAGTCCAGCTCAACCCGCTGGCTTCCCACGACGAACGGCAACCGCTGCGAAGGCGGCGCGGTTTCCAGTGGATCGGTGAGCAGGAGGACGACGACATCGTGATGCGCCGCCAGTGCCGGCCAGCGCGATTCCGGAATGGACGCGAGGCTATGCGGATCGGCCAGCACCAGTAAGCGGGATCCGGGCCGCAGCAGCCTTGCTGCATGATCGAGTGCGAACGCCAAGCCAAGATCGTCCGGCAGCGGCGTGGCATACCAGCGCACCAGCGCATCCAGCACGCGCAATGCACCACGTGTTCCGGCAGCAGGTGGAACAGGCGCTTCCGCCATGCTGCCACGCAGGATGGCCAGGCGATCACCTTCGCGCACCGCCTGCCATGCGGCGACGGCCCCGGCACGTGCGGCCTGCACCGACTTGAAGCGCGTGCGCGTGCCGAAATAGAGCAGCGGCGACGTGTCGGCAACGACCAGCGTCAGTCGTTCGCGTTCGGCCTGGAACAACTTGGTATGCGTGCGACCACTGCGCGCGGTCACCCGCCAGTCGATGTGGCGGACATCGTCGCCGGCCACGTACTCGCGCGATTCCGCGTATTCCATACCGCGGCCCCGAAGTGGCGACGCGGAAGGACCGGTGACGGAATGCCGACCACGACGCGCAGGCGGTCGCCGCTGCGCGCTGGCGCGCAGCGCGATCAGCTCGGACAGGGTGGGCGTGATGCCTTCGCTCATGGACCGGCGCTACCCGCGCTCAGGGCAACGGAACCACGTCGAGCAACGCCTGCACCAGCCGGTCACCATCCCAGCCTTCTGCCGTCGCCTCGTAACTGGGCAGGACGCGGTGGCGTAGCACGTCGGGGGCGATGGCCCGGATGTCATCGGGCGTGACGTAGTCGCGTCCCGCCAGCCAGGCGCGCGCGCGCGCGCATCGCTCCAGCGCAATCGAGCCGCGGGGACTCGCGCCCCAGGCAATGCGCCGCGCGAGCGCGGCGTCGTAACGCGAGGCGTCGCGCGAGGCAAGCACCAGTTCGATCAGGTAGCGTTCCAGTGCAGGCGCCAGGTGCAGATCGAGCACCTGGGTACGTGCGGCGAAGACATCTTCCGGCGGCATGCGCGCGACCGCACCCGCAACAGGCTGCATCTGCTCCCGCGCGCGCTCACGGGCCAACCGCAGGATGTCGGTTTCAGCAGCAGCTTCGGGGTATCCGATCTTCACGTGCATCAGGAACCGGTCGAGCTGCGCTTCCGGCAACGGGAAGGTGCCCTCCTGCTCGATCGGGTTCTGCGTGGCCATGACCAGGAAGAGGGCCGGCAATGGATACGTATGTCGACCCACCGTCACCTGCCGCTCGCCCATCGCTTCCAGCAACGCCGACTGGACCTTGGCCGGCGCCCGGTTGATCTCGTCGGCCAGCAACAGCGGATGGAAGATCGGCCCGGCCTGGAATTCGAAGCGGCCGTCCTGGGGTCGCCATATTTCCGTGCCGGTGAGATCGGCCGGCAACAGGTCCGGCGTGAACTGCACGCGCGCGAAATCCGCCTGCAGGCGCGATGCCAGGGTGCGGATGGCCATGGTTTTCGCCAGACCCGGCGCGCCTTCGACGAGCAGGTGCCCATCGGCCAGCAAAGCAATCAACAGGCGCTCGACCAACGCCGCCTGACCGACGATGGTCTGCGAGAGGTCTTCTCGCAAGGAAACGAAGCGGTCGAACAGGCGGGCTTCTGTCGGTTGACGATCCATGGGCTTCCGGGCAATGCGGGATGCGCGTCGGACCGCCAGTGTGCCACGCAGGTTCCCGTCATTCCCGTGCGGAACGGCAGGGGTTCAGTGTCAATTCCCGTCGCCTACCCTCAAAACGGAGACGGGCCGCAGAAGCGGCCCGTCTCTTGACGCACTTGTGCGATGTCGATCAGCGCTTGTTGACCGACAACACCTTCGGGGTGATGAAGATCAGCAACTCGGCCTTGTCCTTGCTGCGACCCTTCTTCTTGAACAGGTTGCCCAGGAAAGGAATGTCGCCGAGGAACGGCACCTTGGCCACGCTGCTGCGATCGGTGAACTCGTACACGCCACCGATCACGACGGTCTGACCATCTTCGACCAGCACGGCGGTGTTGATCTCGCGCTTGTCGATGGTGGGCACGCTGCCGTAGTTTGGCAGCGTGATGTATTCGGCCACTTCGTCCTTCTTGACGTTGAGGTTCAGGAAGACGCGATCGTCATTGGTGATCGTTGGCATCACCTTCAGCTCAAGCAACGCTTCCTTGAATTGCACGTTCGGCGTGGCGACACCGCCCTGGCCCGCCGTGATCGTGACGTAACCGATCTCCTTGCCTTGGCGGATCACGCCCTCACGCTGGTTGGCGGTCACGATGCGCGGGTTCGAGATCACCTCGCCCCGGCCCTCTTCCTGCATCGCGGACAGTTCAAGGTCGATCGAGAAGTTGCGGCCAAGCAGTGTGTAGGCCAGAGCACCCGCGGCTGCATCGGTGAACGTATCAGCCGGCAGATTCACGTTCAGGGCCCCCGGCGTGATCGGTCGGGTGGGATTGGCGATATTGCCGGCATTGCCACCCAGCGAGCCACCGATACCCTGGCTGCGATCGCCGAAGCGACGACCCTGCACGCCGAAGCGGGCACCGAGGTCGCGCGCGAACGTGTCCGTGGCGATGACGATGCGGCCTTCGATCAGCACCTGGTCTACCGGTTTGTCGATCATCGAGATCAGCTCGCGCATTCGCGCGACCCTCTTCGGGATGTCGCTGATCATCAGCATGTTGGTGCGTTCGTCAGCAACGATACGGCCGCGCAGGGACAGGAAGCCGTTCTCATACTGGCCCTGGGAGCCACCACCGCCTCCGCCACCACCGCCTGCGCCGCTCTGGTTGCCGATACCCTTGGCTTCGGTCAGCGCCTTGAAAATCGCCGCGGCGCTGTGATAGTTGATCTGGACATAGTCAGTGACCATCTCCTCGCGATTCTCGATCGCGATGCGGGCGTCTTCCTTGTCCTGCTCGAATTTGGCCAGTTCGGGCTGCGGTGCGACCCAGACGACCGCGCCGTCACGGCGCTTGTCCAGACCCTTGGCGCGCAACACGATGTCGAGCGCCTGGTCCCACGGCACGTTGACCAGGCGCAGCGTGACATTGCCCTGGACCGTGTCCGAAGCGACGATATTGAGGTTCGACTCTTCCGCGATCAGCTGCAGCACCGTGCGCACCGGCACGTCCTGGAAGTTGAACGTCACCGGGCGGCCGCTGTAGCGGCGTGCTTCGGACGCGACTTTCTGCGCGGCGGCGACTACAGCCGAGGCACTGGTGCCGGATGTCGCACTCGCCCCGCCCACGGCCTTCTGGCCCGCGCGCGGCACGATCTCGACCACGTATTCGTTGCCGGACTGGTAGGCCAGCGATTCGAAGTCGCCACGCGTGCTGAGCACCAGCTCTGTGCCGCCGCCCTTGCTCTGCGCATCGACGCGCTGCACCGGCGTGGCGAAGTCGACCACATTGAGCGGGCGCTGCAGGGAAGCAGGCAACACGGCGTTGCCGACGTTCACCACGACACTGTCGCCCTGGTTGCGCAGGTCGGGCGTCGCGCCCTGGCCATCGAACTTGATGACCAGACGACCGGCACCGTCTTCACCGCGACGGAAGTCGATGTTAGACACCGACACGGCGGTGGCCGACTGGCTCGCGGCAGCGGGAGACGTCGCCTGTGCCGCCGGCGATACGGCGCCTGCGGCGCTGGCCGCAGCAAGCAGGCCGATGGCCAACCCCAGAGAGCAGAGCCGGAAAGTAGCCAGGCGCCGGGACGGCCGCAGGCGGTAGGCATTCGTAGCGGTCATCGTGTATCCCCCAATCATTGATCTTCAAGCGAGAGCGACGCCGGCCGTTCCAGCCAGCCGCCCGCGCCATCCGGCACTAGTTCGACAAGTTCGACGCCATCTTCGCGGACCGAGGTAACCCGGCCGTCGCTCTGGCCCAGGTAGTTCCCCGGACGTACCCGGTAGGTGACCTTGTCGGGTCCCATCACCAGTGCCACCAGACCTGCCCCCTTGCCGATCGTACCGACCATGTCCAGGCTGTCCAGCGGGTACTGCTCCAGTGTTTCCTTGCGCCGGTTCGGGTCAGGCCGGAGCCCACCTGCATCGGCATTGCTCCAGGCGTTGCTGAAGGGATCCCGGAGTGTCTGCGCGGCGTATTCGAAGGTCTCGAACTGCTGCATCACGGGCAGCGGTTCCAGTGGTGGCGCGGGACGGGCACGCACGTCCTCCACCCATTTCTCGAGGTTGGGGGCATCGCCAGGCGTGCTGGTGATACCGCGTGCACAACCAGACGTCACGACGACGCCAGCGAGGACCATCCAATGCCATTTGCTGCGCATCATGGTGCTCCTCCCGATGCAGGCGCACTTGCCCCGCCGGCCTTGGCCGCGTCCGCCGCAGCCGCCTCCTGCTCCGCCACCTCGGTTTCATCGAGGTAACGATAGGTCTTGACCGTGCCGGACAATTCCAGCGCACCCCGGTTGATGCCGCCCTTGCCTTCCTTGGGCTGCAAGGAGATGTCGTGCATGGTCAGGATGACCACGCGCGGCAATGAGGCCACGCCGCTGACGAAGGCACCGAACTGGTGGTAGTTGCCCACCATGCGCAGTTGGATCGGCTTCTCGGCGTAGAACTCCTTCAGCGTTTCCGGCTGCGGCTGGAACAGCTCGTTGGTCAGGCCGCTCGACAGTGCCGTCTGCGAGATGTCGATGATGAGGTCCGGCATCTCGGTCTTGCTGGGCAGCTGACGCAGCATCTGCTGCAACACCTGCTCCATCTGCGCGAGTTGCTGCTTCAACGGCTCGAGGTTGGCAGCCTTGGCCTGTTCCTTCTCGAAATCCTGGCGAAGGCGTACTTCTTCCTGCTCCAGCGAATCCAGCGTCTGGGTCTTGCCCCTCACGACGAGGAAGTAGGACAGCACCAGGATGAAGATCGCGAGCACGACGCAGAAGCCCACCTTGGCGTTCTGCGGCCAGGCACCGATGTTGTTGATGTCCAGGTTCTTGAGCGATGTCTTCTGGCTCATGAGTTGCTCCCGGAAGTCGGTGTGGTGCCGCCGGCGGGCGGCGTCGGTGCAGGTGCCGCGGGCGCCGGGGCGGCAGGCTGGCCCTCAAGGGGTGCTGGTGCTGGTGTCGCCGCAGGCGTGGCAGCCGGCGCATTGGGACCAGCGGCGGCGGATTCGGCTTGCTGTTCTGCAGTGGGGTTCGCCAACCTCACCTGTAGCGTAAACACGTAGGGCAGCGCACTACCGGCACCGGTATTGGTCAGTGTTTTGACCTCTTCCGGCTTGGCTTCGATGATCGACAGCTCGGGCTTGGTCATCCAGCCCGACGTTTCCAGGTTGCGCATGTAGGCACTGACGCGGGCATTGGACTGGGCGCGCCCCTGCAGCGTCAGCACTTCGCCTTCCTGCTTGATGTTGGCCAGCATCACGCCATCGGGGATGGTGCGGACCAGCGAGTCGAACAGGTGGACCATCTGCGAGCGGTTGGCCTGCAATTTCTCGATGACCTCCTTGCGGGCCAGCAAGCGGCGTTTCTGCTCGTCGAGCTTCTCGATTTCCTTGTTCTGCGCCTGGACCTTGGCGATCTCGTCCTTCAGGAAATCGTTGCGCTCGGTTTGCCCTGACACCTGGCGGTCGTAGTGGAACCACAGCAGGAAGGACAGCAACAGGCCAGCGATGGCGGCGGCGCCCAGCATGACGTAGAACTCGCGCTGGCGCTGCACACGGCGTTCGGCACGCCATGGGAGTAGGTTGATTCTTGCCATCAGTCGAAGCTCCTCAAAGCCAGGCCGGTGGCGATCATCAGCGCGGGGGCATCCTGCGCCAGCGCATGCGCCTGTACGCGCGGTCCGAGGGTCATCTGTGCCAGCGGATTGGCAACCACGGTGGGCACGCCCAGTTGCTCTTCCACCATCTCCGGCAGGCCCGGCAGTGCGGCGCATCCGCCTGCGAGCACGATCTGGTCGACACGATTGAACTCGCTGCCGGCGTAGAAGAACTGCAGCAGGCGACTGATCTGCTGGACGGTGGCTTCCTTGAACGGCTCAAGCACTTCGACTTCGTAGCTTTCCGGCAGCCCGCCCTGGCGCTTGGCCAAGCCAGCCTCTTCGTAGGTCAGGCCATAACGGCGCATCACTTCGTCGGTGAGCTGCTTGCCGCCGAACACCTGCTCGCGGCTGTAGAGGCTGCGGCCGCGACGCAGGACGTTGAGCGTGGTCATCGTGGCGCCGATGTCGACCAGCGCGACCACGCCGTCCTGCGGAATCGGCAGGTCCGTGGCCATCAGGGCGAAGGCGTTCTCCACCGCGAAGGCTTCCACGTCCATGACCCGTGCGGTCAGGCCGCCAAGCTCCAGCGCGGACTGGCGCAACTCCACGTTCTCGGAACGCGACGCGGCGAGGAGTACCTGCACCATCTCCGGATTGTTGGGCATGGCGCCCAGCACCTCGAAGTCGATGTTCACTTCCTCGATGGGATACGGAATGTAGTTGACCGCCTCGAGCTCGACCTGGGCTTCAAGGTCGCTCTCGTCCAGATCGGCAGGCATCGGGATGATCTTGGTGATCACTGCCGAGCCGGCCACGGCGGCCGCGGCGTACTTCACCTTGCTGCCTGCGCGATTGACCGCGCGACGGATGGCTTCGCCGACCGCCTCGACCTCGACGATGTTCTTCTCGACCACGGCATTCGGCGGCAGCGGCTCGACGGCGTAGTGTTCAACCCGGTATCGGTTGCCCACGCGCGACAGCTGCAGCAGCTTTACCGCAGTCGAACTGATGTCGACGCCGATCAGCGGCGACTGGCTTTTTGGGATTAGCCCCACGGTCTTTCCCCTTCCGACGGGCACTGGGCGCACAACGTGCGCCGCCATTTATAACCAACTTTTTACGCTTGGCAACCGCCGATGACGTGGCTGTGCGGCTTGTCACGTTTCACGAGGGTTGTTCCCCAAGTCCCTGTTCCCCATGGAATCACCTGTGGCGATCCCGGCGGTCATCTATACTCTGCCGTTACGAATTCTGCAATCGGAAAGCACTGGATGTCCCGGTTCCGTCGTCTTCTCCGTTGGACCCTCATCACGTTCCTGATACTTGCCCTGGCCGGCGCCGTCGGCCTGGGGGTTCTGTATTACACGGTCTCGGCCAAGGTCCCGGACGTCCAGTCCCTGCGGAACGTCGAACTGCAGGAACCCCTCTACATCTACGCCAGCGACGGCCGCCTGATGGGCCTGTACGGCGAGATCCGCCGCTATCCGGTGCAGATCGACAAGGTTCCGGCCCGGGTCAAGCAGGCCTTCGTGGCGGCCGAGGACAGCAAGTTCTACGAGCACAACGGCATCGACCCCACCGGCATCGCCCGTGCCGTCTGGCAGATCGTCAGCCGCAAGGAAGGTCGCGTGGCCGGCGGCAGCACGATCACCCAGCAGGTCGCCCGGCAGTGGTTCCTCAGCTCGGAGTACAGCTACACCCGCAAGCTGGTCGAAATGATGCTGGCGATGCGCATCGAGAACATGCTGACCAAGGACGAGATCCTGGAGCTCTATCTCAACAAGAGCTTCTTCGGGAACCGGTCCTACGGCGTCGCCGCCGCGGCCGAGTACTACTACGGCAAGACGCTGGACCAGCTGACCCTGGCCGAGACCGCCACGCTGGTCAGCGCGCTGAAGTTCCCCTCCAGCGGCAACCCCATCAGCAATCCCGGCCGCAACCAGCAGCGCAGCGCCTACGTCGTCGAGCGCATGCGTGAGGACGGCTACATCACTGCCGCTGAAGCCGCACAGGCCAAGGCCGAGCCGATGCATGCCACGCCGCACGAGCGGCCGATCGAGGTCTATGCCCCCTACGTGGCCGAGATGGTGCGCCAGGAGATGATCGCGCGCTTCGGGCCGGAGGCACTGACCAAGGGCTACCACGTCACCACCACGCTGGACGCTGCGGCGCAGGGCGCCGCCAACGACGCCGTACGCGACGGCCTGGGACTGTACGACCACCGCCACGGCTGGAACGGGGTCGAGCAGCATTTCGACGTGGCGGCCGACGCGGACGCCAAGGCATTGGCCGTCCACCTGCGGGGGATTCCCGCACAGAACGGCCTGCTGCCGGTCGTCGTGGCCCGCGTTGCGGACGACGGCAGCGCGACGGTGGTGCTGGCCGACGGCAAGGAGGTCGTTCTGCCGGTCAGCGCGAGCAAGTGGACCGGACGCTCGCCGGCCAAGCTGCTCAAGCGTGGCGACCTGACCCGCATCAAGGCGGGCAAGGACGAAGGCAGCTACGTGGTCGACCAGATTCCGCGCGCGCAGGCCGCGCTGGTATCCCTCGATGCGAACAACGGTGCCGTACGCGCGCTGGTCGGCGGCTACAGCTTCGCCGGCAACAAGTTCAATCGCGCCACGCAGGCACGCCGCCAACCCGGCTCCAGCTTCAAGCCGTTCCTGTACGCCGCCTCGTTCGAAAAGGGCTTCAACCCGGCCTCGATCGTGCTGGATGCGCCGGTCGTGTTCCGCGACCGGCGCGGCCACATGTGGCGTCCGCAGAACGACGGCGGCGGCTTCCGCGGCCCGATGCGCCTGCGCGAAGCGCTGGTGCAGTCGCGCAACCTCGTGTCGGTACGCCTGCTCGACGGCATCGGTGTGCCGTTCGCGCGCACCTACATCAGCCAGTTCGGCTTCGAGGAGGCCGAATTGCCACCCAACCTGTCGATGTCGCTGGGTACGGCCTCTCTGACACCACTGTCGGTCGCGCGCGGCTATGCCGTGTTCGCCAACGGCGGTTCGCGCGTGACGCCCTGGTTCATCGACCAGGTGAAGGACCGCGAAGGCAACGTGGTGTTCAAGGAGAATCCTGCCGTCGCCTGCCGCGGCTGCGGCGCGGGGCAACACGGTACCGGCACCCCGGCGTCGCAGGTCGTGGACGGCTTCAATTTCGGTCCTGCCGATGCACCGAAGGCAGCGACCACTACCACGCAGAGGCCGAAGGTCGAAGAAAAGCCCGCCGACCCCAACGCAGTCACCGCACCGCGCGCCATCGACGAACGCACCGCCTACCAGATGGTGTCGATGATGCGGGACGTCGTCCAGCGCGGCACCGGCACGGCAGCCAAGGTGCTGGGCCGCGAGGACGTCGGCGGCAAGACCGGCTCGACCAACGACCACCGCGATGCCTGGTTCGGTGGCTTCGGCGGTACCTACGCCACGGTCGTGTGGGTCGGTCGCGACAACTTCCAGTCGCTGGGCTACCGCGAGTACGGTGGCAAGGCCGCCCTGCCGATCTGGATCGACTACATGCGCGTGGCGCTGAAGGACACGCCAGTGGCGGCGAACGATCCGCCCGAGGGCATGGTGCAGGCCACGCTCAACGGCGTAACCGAGTGGGTGAAGGTCGAGGACATGGAGCGCATCCAGGACTACGACCTCTACGGGCCCGAGGACGCCGTGCCCGACGAGGAAGCCTTCGACATCTTCTGATCGCGGTGTTGCGATGAAGGTCGCATGACGGCGCCCGCCGCCGTCATGGACACGTCAGCGACATGGTGTACATTCGCGTGCAGGTTCGACGCGGAGGCCTGCCATGCACCACGCCCGTCAGCACGCCGAAACGCGCACCCGCGAGCGTCGCCAGCGCCTGGCGCACGAAGCCGCCCGTCTGATGGCCGAAGGCGGCATCCGCGACTTCCACCAGGCCAAGCTGAAAGCCGCCAGCCGGCTCGGCATCCACGACGACGCCTCCCTGCCGCGCAACCGGGAGATCGAGGATGCCCTGCGCGAGTATCAGCGCCTGTTCGCAGGCGAGGCGCACGCGGCGGGACTTCGCCGCCGACGCGAGGCCGCACTGCGTGCGATGGAGTTTCTGTCGGGCTTTTCGCCACGGCTCGTCGGGCCGGTCCTCGAGGGCACGGCCGACGCCAACACGCCCGTCCACGTGCACGTCCACAGCGATGACCCCGACGCGGTCACCCGCTTTCTCGAAGAACACCGCATCCCGGCCGAGCCGCGCGATCGTCGGCTGCGCATCGATCGCGAGCGCGTCGCCGACCTTCCGGTCTGGGTGTTCAGTGCCGAAGACCTGAGCTTCGACTTGACCGTATTGCCGCACGACGCGCTACGCCAGGCGCCGCTCTCGAGCGTCGACGAAAAACCGATGAAGCGTGCTTCCGCCGCACAACTGCGACTGCTGTTGGCGGAAGAAGAGATCTCCGGCTATGAGGGTGCCGCCAGCGTTCGGTGAACACTCCTTTCGCGGCGACGCGAGCCGAAACGAGAAAGGCCCCGCGAGGGGCCTTTTTCATTGCAATTCCCGCAACGCTCAGCGCTTGCCGGGCGCCACGTAGTCACGCGGCGCGTAGCCGGTGTAGATCTGACGGGGACGGCCGATCTTCGCTTCCGGATCCACCTGCTGCTCCAGCCAGTGCGACACCCAGCCAGCGGTGCGGCCGATCGCGAACATGACGGTGAACATCTCGGTCGGGATCTTCAGCGCCTTGTAGATGATGCCGCTGTAGAAATCGACGTTCGGATACAGCTTGCGCTGGATGAAGTACTCGTCCTTCAGCGCGGCCTCTTCCAGCTTCATCGCCACTTCCAGCATCGGATCGTCGACGCCGAGTTCGCCCAGCACCTTGTGGGTCATCTCGCGGATGATCTTGGCGCGCGGGTCGAAGTTCTTGTAGACGCGGTGGCCGAAGCCCATCAGACGGAAGCCCGATTCCTTGTCCTTGGCCTTGGCGATCGCGGTCTCCACCTTGTCGGGGGTACCGATCTCTTCCAGCATCTTCAGCACGGCTTCGTTGGCGCCACCGTGTGCGGGACCCCACAGGGCGGTGATGCCGGCAGCGACCGACGCGTACGGATTGGCGCCCGTCGAACCCACCAGCCGCACCGTCGAAGTCGAGGCGTTCTGCTCGTGGTCGGCGTGCAGGATGAACAGCAGGTCGAGCGCCTTGGCGACGACCGGGTTCACTTCCAGCGGCTCGCTCGGCACTTCGAACATCATGTGCAGGAAGCGGTCGACGTATTCCAGGTTGTTGCGCGGGTACCGGATCGGCCAGCCGATCGAATAGCGATACGCGGCGGCAGCCAGCGTCGGCATCTTCGCCAGCAGGCGGATGGCGGCCAGGCGGCGCTGCTCGGGATCTTCCAGGTCCAGCGTGTCGTGGTAGAACGCCGAGAGCGAAGCGACGGTACCGGCCAGCATGGCCATCGGGTGCGCGTCGTAATGGAAGCCGTGCAGGAAGTTCTTCAGTGACTCATGCATCATCGTGTGATGCGTGACCTCGTGTTCGAACTTCTGGAATTCAGCCGCCGTCGGCAGCTCGCCATTCATCAGCAGGTACGACACTTCCAGGAAATTGGAGTGCTGGGCCAGCTGCTCGATGGGGTAGCCGCGGTACAGCAGCACGCCGTTGTCGCCATCGATGTAGGTGATGGCCGACTTGCAGCTGGCGGTGGCGGTGAAACCGGAGTCGTAGGTGAAAAGACCCGTTTCCTTGGTCAGCTTGGAAATATCGACGCAGTCGTTGCCAAGCGTGGGTTTCAGGACTGGCAGGACGACGGATTTGTCGCCGGCATTCAGCGTGACCTGGTCAAGTTCGGACACAGTGTGCGCTCCTTCGTGGGGTAACGCCGGCAGAGGTCCTGTCGGCGTGTGACGGGAGTCCAGGGAGTGAACCTTGGATGGGCCGAATTATCGCATAGCGGGTTTGGAGCCGTCGCTCGATACCGCACGAACGTCAGACCAAAGAATAAGGCTGCCTGCGCAACCCTGCGTTCCGGCACGGCACATGATCGCGTGCGCACAAACGCGAACGGCCGCGCACAAGGCGCGGCCGCAGGCGGAACAGGCGAACGACGGTTCGATCAGCGCGCGTAGCGCTTCTGGAACTTGTCGATGCGACCGCTGGTGTCGATGACCTTGTGCTTGCCCGTGTAGAACGGGTGCGAAGCCGAGGAAATTTCGACCTTGATCAGCGGGTAGTCATTGCCGTCTTCCCACTTCATCGTTTCCTTGCTGCCCAGCGTGGAGCGCGTCAGGAACTTGAAATCGGAGGTCACGTCGTGGAAGACGACTTCGCGGTAATTCGGGTGGATGTCGGCCTTCATGGCGGTAACACCGTGTAGCGGGAATGGAAGAGCGGCATTGTAGACCGCCCCTCCCACCCGGCGCAACCCTGCCGTCAGCCGGCGGCCAGCGCCGACTCGATCAGGGTCTCGAAACGGGTCTGGTCGTAGCGCAGCAGGATATTGGCCTTGTCCGGCTGCCCCCCTTCCCGGCGCCAGTCCACGACCGAGGCGCCCCGGGCGTGGGCGCCCTGAAGTTCGATCGCCAGCGGCCGCTCGGCCAGTTCCACGGACCCGTCCGGCGCCAGCACGAAGGCCATGGCCAAAGCGTCAGCCGCGAACCAGTGGTCACCGCGGCGATCGGCGGACCAGGAGCGGGTCTTCTCGGAGATGCGGTCGTAGAAGCGGGCACGGTCCGAATCGGCCCGCAGCCATTCCGCGACACGCTCGTGATGCAGGCCGTGGGCGATGGTGGCCTCCCAGTCGGCGAGGTCGTAGCGCTCGAAGGCCTCGAGCACCAAGTGAGCGGCCTCCGGATCGAAGTAGAAATTGAACTCCGCAGCCGGCGTGATGTTGCCGTGGCAGGTTACCGCACCGCCCATCACCACGAAGCGCGCGATCCGCTTCGGCAGTGTCGGGTCCAGCTTCAGCGCCAGCGCGACGTTGGTCAACGGCCCCAGCGCGACCAGCACCAGCCGCCCCGCATGTTCGTGCGACAGCCGCAGGATCGCCAGCGCTGCATGTTCGGCCTCCGCCTGGCGGGCGGCGGGCGGAAATCCGACGTCACCAAAGCCATCCTGTCCGTGCACGTAACCCGCATCGGGCGACGGATGCAGCAGCGGCGCCGGTGCGCCGGCGAACACCGGAATGTCGTCGCGTCCTGCCACTTCGCACAGCTTCAACGCATTGCGCACGGTGTGCTGCAGGCCCACGTTGCCGGCGGCGATGGTCAGGCCAACAATGTCGTGGCGCGTATCGTTGAAGGCCATCAACAACGCCAGCGCGTCGTCGACGCCGGGATCGGTGTCGATCAGCAGGGGAATCTTGTCCGTCATCGTTCTTCGCTTCGTCTATTGGTCCGCGAGTCTGTCACCGATGCCGGGCCAGCGGAAGCCGCAGCGCATCACGCCGAGGCGTACCGCGCCGCACCACCGACCCATCGCTGGATCACGCGGTCCGCCACTGCCGGATCATCGGCGAGCAGCCGTTCCGCCAGTGCATGTACCTGCGGCAGCAAGCCCGCATCACGCGCCAGGTCGGCGACGCGGAAGGCCGCAAGGCCCGTCTGGCGCGTACCCAGCAGTTCGCCCGGCCCGCGCAGTTCGAGATCCTTTTCGGCGATGACGAAGCCGTCGTTGGTTTGCCGCATCGTCGCCAGCCGGTGCTTGGCCATCATGGAGAGCGGCGGCTGGTACATCAGCACGCAGGTCGATGCGGTGGCGCCACGCCCGACACGCCCGCGCAGCTGGTGCAGCTGGGCGAGACCCAATCGCTCCGCGTTCTCGATGATCATCAGCGAGGCGTTGGGCACATCGACCCCGACTTCGATCACCGTCGTCGCCACGAGCAGATCGACCTCGCCCTCCTTGAACCGGCGCATCGTGGACTGCTTGTCGGCTGCCTTCATGCGGCCGTGCACCAGCGCAACGCGTGCATCAGGCAGCGATGCGGACAGGGCTTCGAACGTGGTCTGCGCGGCCTGCGCAACGACTTCATCGCTATCGTCGATCAGGGTACAGACCCAGTACGCCTGCCGCCCCTCCGCGCAGGCGGTGCGGATGCGCTCGACCAGTTCCGGTCGCCGCTCTGCGCTCAGCGCCACCGTCTGCACGGGCGTGCGCCCGGGCGGTAGCTCGTCAATGGCCGACACATCCAGGTCCGCGTACGCCGCCATCGCCAATGTGCGCGGAATGGGCGTCGCCGTCATCACCAACTGATGCGGCACGCAATTCGTGCCTGCGCCCTTGTCGCGCAAGGCCAGCCGCTGGTGCACGCCGAATCGATGCTGCTCGTCGACGATGGCAAGACCGAGGTCATGGAAGGTCACGGTCTCCTGCATCAGCGCATGCGTGCCCACCACCACCTGTGCTTCGCCCGACGCGACCTGCGCGAGCACCGTGGCGCGCGCCTTGCCGGTGACCTTGCCGGCCAGCCACGCCACACGCACGCCCAGCGGTTCCAGCCAGGCGCGGAGGTTGGCCAGATGCTGCTCGGCCAGCAACTCGGTGGGCGCGGCGAGTGCCACCTGCTTGCCCGCCTCCACCGCCAGCATGCCCGCCAGTGCAGCCACCACGGTCTTGCCGCTGCCGACATCGCCCTGCACCAGCCGCAGCATCGGCGAGGGTTTGCCGATGTCCTCGCGGATCTGCGCGAAGACGCGCTGCTGCGCCCCTGTCAGCGTGAACGGCAGCGCCTTGACCAGCGCCTTCACCAGGGCGCCCTTGCCCTTCAACACAGGCGCTCCATGCCGCTGCAGCGCCAACCGCTGCCGTCGCAGGCTCAGGTGATGGGCCAGCAGTTCCTCTATGGCGAGCCTGCGCTGTGCCGGGTGGGTGCCCAGGGCAAGCGCTGCGACATCGGCATCACGGGGTGGCCGATGCATGGTCAGCAGCGCCTGTCGCAGCGACGGCAGGCGTAGTCCGTCCAGCAACGTGGCGGGAAGCAACTCCAAACGATCGTTGTCCGGCAAGCGCTCCAGTGCCTGGCCGACCAGCTTGCGGATGCTTGCCGGTCCCAAACCCTCCACGGCGGGATAGATCGGGTCCAGAGCATCGCCGAGCGCCGCGTCATCGTCCTCGCCCAGCACGCGATAGCTGGGGTGCACGATCTCCAGCCCGTGCTGACCAGGCTTGGGCGTGCCATAACAACGAATGCGCGTACCCACGGCGAACTGCGCGACCTGCGCGGCACGGAAATGGAAGAAGCGCATCACCAGCGTGCCACGGGAATCATCGCTGAGCGCGACCCGCAACACCGGCCGATAGCGAAAGCCGCGCTCCACTGCGTCCACCCGACCCTCCACTTGCGCCGGTACGCCTGGCTGCAGCAGGCGGATCGGCGTGATCGCCGTGCGGTCTTCGTAGCGCAGCGGCAGGTGCAGCCACAGGTCCTGCATCGTCAGCAATCCGCGCGCTGCCAGCTTTTCCGCAACGCGTGGACCGACGCCGGGCAGGCGGCTCAGGGGTTCGGCGGAAAGGTCGATGGACGGCGTGTCGCGACGTGCGGGCATGGCACAAGGATGCCGGGAACGGCACCAAACAAAAACCCCGGTATCTCGCGATGCCGGGGCCCACGCCCGACGCGTCACCGCGCGGATCAGAACTTGACGGCCACTTCCATGCCGTACGTGCGCGGCTCGGTGATGGTGGCGCCCACCACGCCGAGCGGACCGCGACCGTAGGTATTCAGGCCTTTCACGTACTGGTTGTCGAACACGTTGTTGCCGTAGATCGCCCAGCTCCAGTATCCCTTCGGTGCGGTCCAGCCGATGCGCATATCGGTGCGTTCACGCGCTTCGCCGATGTCGAGCAGCGCATTGATGCCGCAGTCGCCTTGCAGGTCCGAGCCGGCATTGCAGCGGCTGCGACCGCGATAGGCGTGGCGTGCCGAGAAACGCAGCTCGCCATGCCCGGCCAGGTCCACCTGGTAAGCCGCACCGAGCGAAGCACTGAAGCGCGGCTCCCCGGTGGGCTCGCCGTCCAGATCCACGCCCTCCGGTGTCACGTAGTCCTTGTACTTGGAATCGATCCACTCGGCCTGCGCGTCCAGCGTGAACGCATCAGTCACCTTCCAGCGCATGTCGACATCCAGGCCGGTGGCTGCGAGATCGCCGGTGTCGAACACGAAACGGGGAATGTCGACGGGGTTGTTGGGATCGGGATCGATCAGGCGCACGGACTGGCGGTTGTCGTAGCGGTAATGGAACAGCGAGGCGTTCCACGCGAAGCGCCCGAACGATTGCTTGATGCCGACCTCCAGATTCCAGACATCCTCGTTCTCGAACGCCGGTCCGATCTGCAACGCGTTGAAACCACCGGCCTTGTACCCCTTGGCCAACGAACCGAACACCATGGTCCTCTCATCCAGGCGGTAATCCACGACGAAGCGCGGGCTGATATCGCTCCAGCTTCGCTTGTCGCGCACCAGCATGCCCTTGTTGACCATCGCCGGCGGGTCGATGAAGGCCATGTCGAAGGTCAGCAACTGGCGCGTGATCGGAATGCCCATCTGCCCCAGTGCGCCGAAGAAGCCCATCGACTCCAGCAGCGCCAGCTTGGCTTCCAGCTCGGGCGCGTTGCGCGGCGTGTTGAGCCAGGTGAAATCCTTCTCGTCGCGGGTGTAGCGCAGGCCGAAGGTCAGGTTGAGCCTGTCGGTCGCGCGCCAGATGACATCTCCGAACGCCGCATACGCGGTGGTCGACAGCGTGTTGTTGAAGCGCTCGTTCCAGCGGTCACCCACCAGCGAGACGGGAATGCCATTCATTTGCGCCAGCATCGAGGTGAACCCGAACAGACTGCCATCCGGCGTCGGCGCGATGCCGAGGTTGCGCACGATGTTGTCCACCGCTTCGGTATTCGTGTTCACCTCGCTGGTCTGCTTGGCGTCCTCCTTGAAGAAGCTCGCGCCCGCCACCCAGTCCAGCTGCGCGTTGCTGCCGGCGAATTTGAACTCCTGGTAGAAAGTCTCGTTGCTCTCGGTGTTGACCGAGTCGATGTACAGGTCGGCGCGATTGGTGCCGTCCTCCTCGGTCTGGTTCAGCGAGTCGTACTGGCGGTATGACGACGTCGACGTCAGGTTGCCCCAGGCGAAGGCATGATCGAGGATCAGGGTGACGCCATCGAACGTGCGCCACTCGGCGCTCGCCGCGTCGCTGTAGGTCCGGACCTTGCGCGGATCCACGTAGTCGGCCGTGTCGACCGGTACCGATGGCCGCTGCGGATACGCCGGCAACGGCACGATGCCGGTGGTGACGCGGCCCTTCTGGTCCAGGCTCTCGTGGTCCCAGCTCAGCAGCGCGGTGGTGTTGTCGCCCAGCCGCACTTGCCAGGCCGCACGCGCGGCCCACACGTTCTCGCCCCCCAGGTCCTTGCCGGTCGCACCATCCTGGAACCAGCCATCGCTGTTGTTGAACAGCGCGTTGACGCGCAGGGCCGAGTTCTCGCCGGTCGGGATGTTCCACATCGCGTCGGCGTACTGTTTGCCATAGTTGCCGAGCCGAAGGCGCAGCCTCGCCTCGGTTTCATCCTGCGGCCGCCGCGTCACCAGCGAGATCGCGCCCGCGGCGGTATTGCGTCCGAACAGCGTGCCCTGCGGCCCCTTCAGCACTTCGATGCGTTCGACATCAAGGAACGGCAGCAACACGCCACCTCCCCGACCGCCGTACACGCCATCAACGAAGATGCCCACCGCCGGATCGGTGCCGATGCCGAAGTCGTTGGTCTCCACGCCACGCAGGCGGAACGACGGCTGGGTCGGCTGGACAGCGTCCACCACCAGGCCCGGCACGAAGGCATCGATGTCGCCGAGGTTCTCCGCCGCGACGTCATCGAGCAGCTTCTGGTCGACGACCTGCAGCGCGATCGGCACGTCCTGCAGTTCCTGCTGGCGACTCTGTGCGGTCACGGTGATGGTGTCGAGGTTGGTGGCCTGCCGTTCGCCTTCGGGCGTCGCCTGCGCCCAGGTCGTCCCGCTCGCCCCCAGCACCACGCAACTGCCGAACAGCGCGCGCCGAAGTCCCACGACCAGATTCCGTTGCATCACTCTCATCATGCCCTCCCGGAAGCGTTGTGCGGAAACCGGCCTCAGGTGGCCGGCGGTGGTTCACTGCCCGTACCTGTCGCGGTGTCGCAACTGCCTGTCTGCGCGTTGATCCATGCCCGGATCAGTTCGACGCCTTCCCGATGCACGACCGAGCGCCCCAGCTCCGGCATCATGATCGCGGGGTCGTCGCTGTCCAACCGGTAATCGAAGATGGAATCGGCCGCATGCCCCGGCACGATGTCGTATCGCCGGTTGCCGGTGCCCTTGCCCGCCGCGATGGGCTGCTTGCAGAAGCCCAGCTTCAGGCGATCCTGCGTACGAGCATCCAGCCACAGGCCCGAGGTGATCGCAGGACCCGTCGCGCTGTGGCAATGACCGCAGTTCACGTCGAGGTAGGCGCGCGCACGCGCATCGAGCGGCGCCTGCTCGTCCATCGCGCCGGCCAGTCGTGGCGGCGACGCCGGCACCCCGGCCAGATAACCGACGCGCACCAGATGCGCCAGCTGGTTTTCCCTGCCGCCGGCGTAATCGAACTCGCGATTGAGGTGACGCGCCTTCGGCCCGATCGGCAACAGCTTGCGCGACTTGTTGTCGGTGATGTGGCAGCCGCCGCACTGGTTCTGGTCCGGCACCTGATAGTCGGCGGCCTCGCGCTTGCCCTGCGCATCGACAAGTTCAAGCGCGACCAGCTCGCCGGTGCGCTTCAGCGTTGCTTCCGTCTGCGCCTCGTTCCACACGTAAGGCAGCGCTACCCAGCCGTCGGTACGATGCACGAGCAACCGGGTTTCGATCAGACGCACCTTGGCCAGGTCCAGTGTCTCGCCTTCCAGCGAAGACGTTGATGCCGGCGTACGCGCGACGGACGTTCCGTCCCACGCCTGCCCTTGCGGCAGCGGGTAGTAGAACGTCTTGCTGAGGATAGTGCCGACGGGGAAATCGAAACTCCGTTCGGCCTGGTACGTCGCCGAGGTGCCCGTCGGCATCCATACGGTGCGCAGCTTGTGTGCGTAGTCGCTGAACAACGGCGTGTTGAGGTCGTACGGCACCACGCCTTCGTTGAGGCGAAGGCGCCCTGCTTCGATCCGCAGCACGCCCCATTCGCCCAGCGTCGCCGGCTGGCCTTCGGCGAAGAAATGCACTTCCGGCGCCGGTCGGCAGGCGGGCAGCGCCATGCTGGCTGTAGCCGCCACCAGGATCGCTGCCATGCGATTCCGCACGCGTGTTCTCAACCGCGTTTCAGGTCGACTGCCGGCAGGCGCGGCAGTTCGCAGTCGTGGCGCTTCGCGTCCTTGCTCGGGTTCTTGTAGCCGCCGGGGCCGTCCGCGTTGATGACGCCGCTGACACCGCGCAGGCAGATCTGCGGCCCGACCTTCTTCCCGTCCACCACCCGGTCCTGATTGAAGTAGCCGTCCCACAGCACGTCGGGGAAGCTGCCGCGCAAGCCGTAGGTGGCCACCTTCAACGCCTTCAGGTCGAACCCGTCCGGCGAGTCGCCGCCACCCGACAGCGTGTTTCCGTGGATATGGATGCGCTCCGGGTACGGATCGAAGTTCGGCGACGCGCTGCTGTCCTTGTAGCCGGTGGAGTAGACGCTGGAGACGATGATGTTGGCGGTCGCGTTGTCGCGGATCTCGTTGCCGAACACCTCGATGTCATCGTTCGAATTGATGACGATGCCCGACCCCGCCGGCACGCTGGCCACCGGCGTACCCTTGGCGCCGAAGTTCTCGTGGTTGTTGGCGACCACCTTGTTCGCGTAGACGCGGATGTTGCCGCCCTGCTGCGACAACCCGGGCATATTGAAGACGAGGATGCCGCCGGTGTTCCCGGTCGCCACGTTCTCGTAGACGTCGGCGTTGATGGTGTTCTCGATCTCGATACCGGCCACGTTCTGTTCGGCACGGCTGCGGCGCACGATCACGCCGTCCGACTGGCCCACGTAGATGCCGGCGTCGGAAGCGCCGATGGACACCGTGTCTTCGATCAGCACGTTCTTCGTCAGCACCGGGTAAATGCCGTAGGCACCGTTCTTCGTGCTCGGCCCACCGGTCCACTGGACCTTCACGCCACGGATGGTGATGTTCGACGACTCGCTGATCTTCAGGCCGTCGCCCCTGGAGTCCTCGATGGTGAGGTTCTCGATGATGAAGTCGTCGCCGTTGACCAGCAGGCCCTCGGCGCCGGCCTTCTGCCCCTTGAAGCTCAGCACGCTCTTGTCCATGCCGGCGCCGCGGATCGTCACGCCGTTGGCGCGCAGGCTCAGGCCGCGGTCGAAGGCGTGGCGGCCGGCCGGAATCTCGATCACGTCGCCCGGCTTCGCATCCAGCAGGCGCTCCTGCAGGGTGGTGGCGAAGGCAACATCCGCCGGCGCGACCGGTGCGGTTTCCGGCGCTTTCGGCTGGCAGCCGGCGGCCATCAGCGCCACGGTCGTCGCCACGGCCAAGGACTTGGTGCGCTGCATGAGTCTCCCCTCCCATACGCCTGCGTAGTGCTCCGCAGTCTGGTGCGGCGGCCCATGTGACACGGAGGGCGGGAGCGGCATACTACGGGGGGCAAAGCGGACAAGCTGGAGGGGCTTCGATGCGCTGGAAAACCGGACTCGGCAATCGCCTGTCGATTGCGAACCTGCCTACCAACATGCTGTGCGGCCTCGTGCTGCTGGCCGGGGAATTCGGCGTCAATGCCGAAGGCTGGTTCTCCGGCATGCGGCTGAACGTGCAGGAGATCCACGACCCGCAGGCGCGCGTGTCCTACCGCCAGGCCAGCGAGATCATCCGTCGCGCCCTGCCAACCTTGCCGATCGATGGGGTCGGCCTGGCCATGGGCGAGAAGCAGAATGGCGGCAATTTCGGCGTGCTCGGCCTGGCGATGAAGACCGCACCCACGTTCGGTGACGCCGTCCTGATCGGGCTGGCGTACCAGCGCAACCTCGGTCCGCTGATGGACCTGAACCTGCAGGACCGCGACGACGGGTCGCTGGCCGTGGTCGCCACCGCGCCAGAGGAAGCCGCCGACCTGCTCCCGTTCCTGTGCGAAGAGATGTTCGCCAGCACGCTGATGCTGGCGCGCGAACTGGCAGGTCCGGAGTTCCATCCGCTGCGGCTGGAACTCGGCTATCCGGCGCCCCGCTACGCCGCGCGTTACGACGACCTGTTCGCCTGCGAGGTGCGCTTCAACCAGGCGCAGCACGCGCTCGTCGTCGATCGCCGCTGGCTGGAGATGCCATTCGCCAGTTACAACCCGGTAACGTCGCGGCAGGCCCTGGCGCTGTGCCAGGCGCAACTCGCGGCGATGTCGCTGCGGGGCGAAACGACCGCCGCCGTCGAACGCCAGCTGCGCCCGCGCCTGCGCGAGAACCCGCAGATGACGGATGTCGCCACGGCACTGCACCTGAGCGAACGCACGTTGCGCCGCCAACTCGCCGAAGAAGGCACCAGCTTCAGTGCGGTACACGACCGCGTGCGCACGGAGCGCGCGCTCGACCTGCTGCAGGAAGCAGAGCTGACCATCGCCGCGGTCGGCGGCCTGATCGGCTTCAACGACGTGCGCGAATTCCGTCGCGCGTTCAAGCGCTGGACCGGGCACACGCCAAGCGAAACCCGGTTGCCGGTCTCATCCCGCCAGGCGGTCTGAAACCGCCCAAGGCAAGGCGTGGATCAGTCGAGCACCATCACCGCATCGACCTCGAAGGCCGCGCCTTTCGGCAGGCCCGAGACCTCGATCGTCGAACGCGCGGGATACGGCGACGCGAAATAGTCCTGCATCACCGCATTGACCGCGGCGAACTGCGACAAGTCGGTCAGGTACAGCCCGAGGCGCACGATGCGGTCGAGCGAACCGCCCGCGGCTTCGGCCACCGCCTTGAGATTGTCGAAGGCACGGCGCGCCTGCGCGGCGATGTCGCCATCGACTAGGTTGCCGGTGGCCGGATCGAGTGGAATCTGCCCGGAGAAGTACACCGTGTTGCCGGCACGCACGGCCTGCGAATACGGGCCGATGGCGGCGGGCGCCTGCTCGGTGTGGATGATCTGCCTGGTCATGCGCAACTCCTGTGTGGGTATCCGGATTCTACGTAGGGCGGGCCCAGGCCCGCCATCGCACGCGATCCGGGCGCGACAGCAACGATCGAAGAACGCGATGGGTCCGCATCGGCGCCATCGCCAACCAGGGGCATCGCAACGGCGGGCGAGGCCCGCCCGGCGTCATTGCCGGCGAACCCCGTGCACGACGTTGAGGCGCCGCAGCCGGCGCATCACTTCCGCCAGGTGGTTGCGGTCGCGGACCTGGATCGAGAAACGCAGGACGGCAGCGTTGATGTCGCGCTCGAGGTATTCCACGCGCTCGATGTTCGACTGGCTCTTGGCGACCGCGGCGGCCACCTGCGCCAGCACGCCAGGGCGGTTTTCCACATCGATCAGCAAGGCGGCGTCGTAATCGCCGGTGACCTTCGCATCCCAGGCGATCGGCACCCAGCGCTCCGGTGACTTGCGGAATTCGGCGACGTTCGGACAGTCGAGGCGATGCACCACGATGCCCTTGCCGGCGGTGTGGTAGCCCATGATCTCGTCACCGGGGATCGGCTGGCAGCACTGCGCGAAGCTGACCACGCCGCGCTCGCCGCCGGTGATCAGGATCTTCTCCTGCGAATGCTTCGAATGGCCGCCCGCACGCAGTTCGGCGAATGCGGTGAGCGCCTGCGCCGCCTGCGCCGGCATCCAGTTGCCCAGCGCCACGTCGGCGAGGAACGCTTCCAGGCGCGGGTACTTGTGCTCGGTCAGGAAGGCTTCGAGGCGTTGCTGCGGCAACCGCTCGAGCGAACTGTCCAGGTCTTCCAGCGCGCGGTCCAGCATGCGGTGGCCGAGCTGCACGGCATCCTCGTGCTCCAGCTGCTTGAGTTGGTGGCGGATCGCGGTGCGCGCTTTGCTGGTGACGACGAATTCCAGCCATTGCGGCTTCGGCGCGGCGGACTTGGCCGTGATGATCTCGATGCTCTGCCCGCTGACGAGCTTGGTGCGCAGCGGCACCAGCTTCTTGTCCACGCGCGAGGCCACGGCCTGGTTGCCGACGTCGGTATGCACCGCATAGGCGAAATCCAGTGCCGTGGCATTGCGCGGCAGCGACAGGATCTTACCCTTCGGGGTGAACAGGTAGACCTCGTCGGGGAACAGGTCGACCTTCACGTTGTCCAGGAACTCCAGCGACGAACCCGCGGCGCGCTGGTTGTCGATCAGTTCCACGATCCACGCATGCGCACGGTTCTGCGCGCTGTTGGGCGAATCGGTGCCGTACTTGTAGGTCCAGTGCGCGGCGATGCCGCGCTCCGCGATCAGGTCCATTTCGATGGTGCGTATCTGCACTTCGATGGGCGAACCATAGGGACCGAACAGCACCGTATGCAGCGATTGGTAACCGTTGGCCTTGGGGATGGCGATGAAGTCGCGGAACCGGCCATCCAGCGGTTTGTACTGCGCATGCACCGCGCCGAGTGCGTGGTAACACGACGGCACCGAGTCGACCACGACACGGAAGCCGAACACGTCCATCACCCGGTCGAAACTCTTACCTTCGCCGTGCATCTTGTTGTAGATGCTCCAGGGCGTCTTCACCCGGCTGACCAGGCGATGCTCGATGCCTTCCTTCGCCAGTCGCTGCGACAGGTGCGCCTCGATCTGCGCCATCGATTCGCGGCGCATCACCGGCTGGCTGCGGATGTGCTTGTCGATCACCGCGTGGCGCCACGGGTGCAGCGCGCGGAATCCCAGGTCCTGCAGTTCCGACTTGACCAGGTTCATGCCCAGCCGCTGTGCGATGGGCGCGTAGATCTCCAGCGTTTCGCGGGCGATGCGTCCGCGCGCCTCGGCGCTCTGGGCGCCCAGCGTGCGCATGTTGTGCAGGCGGTCGGCCAGCTTGATCATGATCACGCGCAGGTCGCGCGACATGGCGAGCAGCATCTTGCGGAAGCTCTCCGCCGCCGCTTCCTGGCGATCGCGGAACTTCAGCTTGTCCAGCTTGGTGACGCCTTCCACCAGTTCCGCGACCGATTCGCCGAATTCGGCGGCAATGTCGGCGCCAGTCAGCGGCGTGTCCTCGATGGTGTCGTGCAGGATCGCCGCGATCAGCGTCTCGGCATCCATGCCCAGTTCGGCCAGCACACCCGCCACGGCCACCGGATGGGTGATATAGGGCTCGCCGGATTTCCGCGTCTGGCCGACGTGCGCGGCAGCGCCTACTTCCCAGGCCCGGCGCAGCAACGGCAACTGTTCGGCGGGCAGGTAGGAAGCCGTCTTCTCGAGCTGCGCGACGTACTCCGGCACGCTCTCGTCGCGTGACGAAGCGGGGCTGCGAAGTGCCTTGGCGGTGCGGCCTGGGGTCATGTCGCCAGCCTATGCCAGTCGCGCGGGAACGGCAACGCAATACGATGCTGCAACAACGCGAAAAGCCCGCTTGCGCGGGCCTTCCGGTGATCGTCCGTTTCGATGGAAACGTTAGATGGGGTGGATCTCAGTCGTCGCCCTTGGACAGGTCGTCGTCGGCCACCACTTCAGCGGCGGCCCATTCCAGCGCCTCGCGCTCGGCGCGCTCGCGCTCGGACTTCTCGACGCGGTCGATCAACGCGTTGTCGATTTTGCGGGCGGCGATTTCGCGCAGCGCCAGCACGGTGGGCTTGTCCTGGGCTTCGTTGTTGTCGATCTGCGGCTCCACGCCGTTCGCCAGCTGGCGAGCGCGCTTGGCGGCCATCGTGACCAGATCGAAACGGTTATCTACGACTTCCAGGCAATCTTCGACGGTAATGCGGGCCATGCGGGCTCCCGGCGACCGGCTGGCCGCCCAGTGAATACGGAAAGGGGCCGGGATTGTAGGCAGCCGGGCACGGCATTGCAAGTCTTTCCTTGAAAATCAACCAGTTAAGCAGGCTCCCAGCCCTTGAAGGGTGCGCCAGAACCCCCGCGCCGGGTTACTCCGCCAGCAGCGCGGCGATCAGCCCGGCATGCCGCACGTCCTGCGCCTCCCGGCGCAAGCGGCTGGCGGTGAAGATGGCGTGCATCTGCGCCACCGCCTCATCGAACACGTCATTGACGATGACGTAGTCGAATTCGCTGTAGTGCGACATCTCCTCGCGGGCGGCGGCCAGTCGGCGCTGGATCACCTCTTCGCTGTCCTGCCCGCGGGCGCGCATGCGCTGCTCCAGCGCGTCGCGTGACGGCGGCAGGATGAACACGCTGACGGCATCCGGCACCTTCTCGCGCACCTGGCGCGCCCCTTGCCAGTCGATCTCCAGCAGCACGTCCTTGCCGGCATCGAGCTGCGGCTCGACCGACTGCCGCGCCGTGCCCTTCCAGTCGCCATGCACCTCGGCGTACTCGAAGAAATCACCGGCGCGGATCATCGCCTTGAACTCGTCGGCGCTGATGAAGTGGTAATGCTGCGCATGCCGCTCACCCGGGCGGGCGGCGCGCGAGGTGAACGAGATCGACAGGGCGATGTCGGCGTCACGCGCCAGCACCGCGTTGACGATGCTGCTTTTCCCCGCACCCGACGGCGCCGCGACGATGTAGAGGGTTCCGCGCTTCATTCGATGTTCTGCGACTGTTCGCGGATCTGGTCGATCAGCACCTTCAACTCCACCGCGATATTGGTGGTACGGATGTCGACGGACTTGGAGCCGAGCGTGTTGGCTTCGCGGTTGAATTCCTGCAGCAGGAAATCCAGCCGGCGACCCTGCGGCTCCTTCTGGGTGAAGACGCGGCGGATCTCCTTGACGTGGCTGTCGAGGCGGTCGAGCTCTTCATCCACGTCGAGCTTCTGCAGCCAGAGCACGAGTTCCTGCTCCAGCCGGCCCTGTTCCATGTTCTGCGCAACGTCCGCCATCCGGGCTTCCAGCTTCTGCCGCTGGCCGGCGCGGATCAGCGGGATCAGCGCACGGACTTCCACGGCAAGCGCGGCAATACCGTCCACGCGTTCGAGGATCGCCGCGACCAGCTTGCCGCCCTCGCGTTCGCGCGCGGCCACGAACTGGTCCAGCACCGCATCCAGCAGCGCCAGTGCCTCGGCCTGCAGCGCGTCCATGTCCACGCCCTTGGTCTGCAGTACGCCGGGGAACTGCAGCAGGTCGGTCAGCTCGGTGCGCAGGTTGGGCAGGCGCGCGGCAAGATCCTGGGCCAGTTCGGACAGCTGCGCGACCACGCGCGGATTCAGCTGCAGCGCACCGTCACCCTCGGGCGCGCGCAGGCGCAGCGTCAGGTCGAGCTTGCCGCGCGACACGCGCGAAGCGACGCGCTCGCGCAGCGCCGGCTCCAGCACGCGCAGTTCATCCGGCAGGCGAACGCCCAGTTCCAGGAAACGGTGGTTGACCGCGCGCAGTTCGGCCCCCAGCGTGCCGCCTTCGGTGGCGCGTTCGCCGGTGGCGAACGCCGTCATGCTGCGGATCATGCAGGTGCCCAATGGACCAGTGAGCGCCGCATCTTAGCAGCCTGCGTGGCGTCCGCCGGGCGCGGCGGGCCGGGCTGGTAAAC
>NZ_LSIF01000059.1 GCF_001556105.1 Pseudoxanthomonas mexicana
GCACACACCACGACGGCGGGCCAAGGCCCGCCCTACGAATGCGATGCGACGCCGTTCACGACGGGCGGGCCGGATGCACGCCGCACGCGCCGCTCAAGGCGGCAACGCCACCATCAGGACGCTCACCACCAGCAGGATCGGAGACGCCAGCCAGGCGGCGAAGAATCCTTTTACCCGCATCCATTCGGCCGGCGTCAGCAGGCCAGGACCCGCGCGCAGCAAGCGCCACGCGAAGCCATCGCCCATCAGCAGCAGGGGCGGACGCTTCATGCCGAGGGCACGCCACCGGCCCTCCAGCTCACCGATCAGCACGATCCGCAAGGCCACGGCGACCGACATCGCCAGAAGCGACAGGGGAATCAGCAGGAAGCCCACGATCTTCATGCTCGCATCCTATCGCGTGAGCGACAGCGTGCGCGCCATGCGCGACGGCCGACGCGCCCCCTTACGCGTGGAACCGCTCCACCGCCTCCAGCAGCTGCGCGGCCTGGTCCTGCAGGCTGTGCGCGGCGGCCGAGGCTTCTTCCACCAGCGCGGCGTTCTGCTGGGTGTTGTGGTCGATGTGGGTGATGGTCTGGTTGACCTGGTCCAGCGCGAGGCTCTGTTCCTGCGAGGCCAGGCTGATCTGGCCGATCAGCGTGCTCACGCGCACCACGCTGGCGACGATCTCTTCCATGTTGGCGCCGGCATGTTCCACCTGCCGGCTGCCTTCTTCCACCCGCGCCAGCGAATCGCCGATCAGCTGCTTGATCTCGCGTGCCGCGCCGCCGCAGCGCTGGGCCAGCGAGCGCACTTCGCTCGCCACCACCGCGAAGCCGCGGCCCTGCTCGCCCGCACGCGCCGCTTCGACGGCCGCGTTGAGCGCCAGGATATTGGTCTGGAAGGCGATGCCGTCGATCACGCCGATGATGTCGGCGATGCGCCGCGACGAGGCGTTGATCTGCGACATGGTGTCCACCACGCCATGCACCACCTGCCCGCCGCGCGCGGCGACATCGGTCGCACCCACCGCCAGGTCGGCGGCCATGCGGGCGTTGTCGGCGGTGTGGCGCACGGTCGCGCTCAGCTCGGCCACCGACGAGGCGGTTTCCTCCACCGACGCGGCCTGCTGTTCGGTGCGCACCGACAGGTCGCTGTTGCCCGCGGCGATGTCGCGCACGCCGGCATTGACGACTTCGGCCGCGCCCTGGATGTCGCCCACCAGGCTGCCCATCATCTCCACCAGCGCATTGATGCCCTGGCACAGCTCGGCCACCGCGCCATCCTTGTCGCGGGTCGGCACGCGCGCGGTCAGGTCGCCCGACTGCGCCGCCTGCACCACCTGCCGGCTCTGCGCCAATGCGGCCTCCATGGCCAGCGTGGCACGCACCTGCGCGGTCACGTCGGTGGCGTACTTGACCACCTTCACCGGGCGCCCGGAGGCATCGAAGATCGGGTTGTACGAGGCCTGGATCCAGATCTCGCGCCCGCCCTTGCCATGGCGCAGGTACTGGCCGGCGTCGTATTCGCCGCGGCCCAGCTTCTGCCAGAACGCGCGGTACTCGGTGCTGTCGCGGTACGCGGCATCGGCGAACATCGAGTGGTGCCGGCCCTGCACCTCCTCCAGCGTGTAACCCATCGCATCGAGGAAGTTCTGGTTGGCCGACAGGATGGTGCCGGTCAGGTCGAATTCGATCACCGCCTGCGACTTGCCGATCGCCGCCAGCTGGCCGGCGTAGTCCGCCGCCTGCAGCGTCTGCCGGGTGATGTCGGTGGCGAACTTGATGACCTTGTACGGTTTGCCGTTCGGATCGAAGACGGGGTTGTACGAGGCCTGGATCCAGACTTCGCGCCCGCCTTTGCCGAGGCGCCGGTACTGGCCTTCGTCGAATTCGCCGCGCCCCAGCCGCGCCCAGAAGTCGCGGTACTCCGCGCTCGCCGCGTAGTCGCCGTCGACGAACATGCGGTGGTGCCTGCCGACGATCTCCGGCAGCGTGTAGCCCAGTGCGCCGAGGAAGTTGGCATTGGCGGTCAGGATGTTGCCGGCCAGGTCGAACTCGATGACGGCCTGCACCTTGTGCAGCGCCTCCACCTGCGCCTGCAGTTCGGCCAGGCACGCGCGCCGCTGTGCTTCCTTCGCCGAGACACGGGGGCGGGCCCCCACCAGGCGGGCGGCCCACGCGCCCCACTCGAAGGCGGACGGGGTGGCGTCGGGCGAGAGGGCGGCGGCAGTGGTCATGGAGGCTCCTTGCGGGTGTGTGCGCGGTGGCGTGCCCTGCCGGATCGCGGGGCGGCCAACGCTGCGCCGGTGCTCTCACATTGATCGCACCGCACTTGCATAACGGCCCTCCACCCGCCGGCTTGAGGGTGCCGTGCGCCCACCACGCACGTATCCGCATAACCGTGACAAACCGCTGGATTTCCGCTGTTTCGCCGTGCTAACGGCCTGTCAGTAGCCCTTACGGGGCGGGAATAAGAAAGGCCCCGCGATGCGGGGCCCTGGGGTGGTGGAACTGTGGTCAGACCTTCGGTGGTGGCTGTCCCTCGCCGGCCGGGCGGCGACGGCTGAAGCGCTCGGCCAAGGCATTGCGGGCTTCGTCCACGCCCTGGTCCTTGCCAGCCACTTTCAGCACGCCGTAGACCTCGAGGGCGGCGGCCATGATGTCGCTGCCGAGGGCCCGTTCGGTGTCTTCCATGCGCTGCATGAGATAGGCCATGCGGGCGAGGCGCGGCCGCAGGGCCGCGAGGGCGAGGTGGTCCTGGCGGAAGGCCTCGATGTCGAAGTCGCGGGGCATCAGGCCGGCGTGCTGTCCGGCGACCTCGAGGGCTTTTTCGCAGAAGGCGCGCGATTTGTCGCCCATCTTCAGCAGTTCCAGGCGTTCTTCCGGGGTGAGGGCGATCAGCAGGTCGAGGTCGGCTTCCAGGGCGATGAGGGAGCCGTCGATGCGCTCAAGCCGGTCGGTCTGGAAGGTCATGGCGATGCGGTTCTGTGTCATGTGCTTGCGTCCATTCGGGTGGTACCGGCCGGGTCCGGCCGGCACCCGCAATCTAACGCCGCGGCACCGCGTGCAATCTGTCACGTTTGCTAATGGAGTACTTCTCACACTCCCCTGCCCGATTGGATCGAAACCATCGGGCGCTGGATCGAAAAGATCGGGCGTTGGATCGAAACGATGCAACGTTCCATCGAAAAGATGCAGCGCTGCGTCTTCGTGTTAGATGAGCCGATGAAAAAGATGCAGCGATGGATCGAAACGATGGAGCGCTGGATGTCAGCGATAGATGGACGAGTGAAAACGATGCAACGTCGGATCGAAAAGATCCGGCGTTCGATCGAAATGAGAGAACGGAGAGCGGAAAACATCCAACGATGGATGTTTGTGTGAGGAGAGGGGCCGCTCGCTTCAGCGCCCTACCCTCACGGACTCGATGATCGCGGCGAAGTCGGCCTCGTCGTAGAACGCGGAATCGTCGCTGCTGGCCAGACTGAGGGTCAGCAGGACACCCGGCGTGAACACCTGGTAGAGACGGTTCCGCACGCCGATCTCGATGACCACGTCCTCGGCCTCCGCCCGCGCGGTGGACGTGACCTGGATGAAGTTGGCACGGTGTCCGGCGACGTTGGCTTCGTGCGTCGCCTGCTCGACGATGAAGTTTTCGGGTTCGTCCTTCAGCAGTTCCAGCTGGAATGCCAGCGCCGCCCTGGCCTCCGCGTCGCCCGGAATCCGCGACGGTCGCGCGGACACCTGCAGCGTCGGCTGCATCTTCCCCTCCGTATCGTGGTGCGCCATCGCGCAGCAGAACGGCTTGTTGGCGAACCGCACCCAGGCATCCTCCGGATCGGGACTGCGCTTGGCCTGCTCCAGCGGCGACCATGCTGCCGGCATGAAGTACCAGTGGTCGGGGATGTCGAGGGAGAACTTGAGATGGGGGTCGTGGAAGGTGGGCATGGTCGTCCTTGAGGGGCGTGGCGAAGGCGGGGCGTTCTGGCCCCGCTTCCGGTCTCTTCGGCTTCCGCGGCAGCGGGCGGACTCAAGCCCGTCGTACCGATCAGAGACCTACCGTCCTGAGCAGAAGGTTGGATACAGCATCCGCTCCCAGCCTGCGCACCGCCCCGCTCACCGCATCCACCAGATCCGGCGACGTTCCCGTCTCGGGAAGATACAAATCGCAGCCCGTCTTGAACTGGAAGTGCTGCGAAAGGTGCTGCAGCACGGCGGCCACGTGTTCCGCAGGCTGCCCCAAGTGATGCAGCTCCACATACCGAACCACGGCAAGCGTGGCCAAGTAGGTCCCTTCGACCTGCTGCTCACGCATGGGATCACCCTGCCACCGCACCAGCACCGTGCCGCGTTCCTCGTCCCACTCCGACTCGTCGACCGGCAGCAGAAGTGTGCCGTCCTGCAGGGAGCGCGCGGCCCACGCTGCCCCTACTCTCTCGCCGTCGTAAAGCGGCGTCAGGTTCGCGATGAAACCGACGATGGCGGCACTCTTTCCTTCCATGGTTTCTTCCTCCGGAATGGTTGCTTTGCCCAGACGGTGAGGGCCTCTCCATTTGAGACTATCCTAGCGCTAGCCCCGCCGCGCCCGATTGGCCCGCCCCCTCGAGGATCCCGGATGACCCCCGAAGCCAAAGCCCGCCAACGCATTGATGCCAAGCTTGAAGCGGCAGGCTGGGTGGTCCAGGACACCAAACAACTCAACCTCTCGGCGGGACCCGGGATCGCGGACTACGTGCTGTTCGTCAACCGTGAGCCGGTGGCGGTGATCGAAGCCAAGCGCGAGGAGGAAGGGTCCAAGCTGAGCGCTCACGAGACGCAGACCGAACGCTACGCCAACGCCACACTGAAATGGCGCAAAGGTAATCAGCCGCTGCGGTTCCTCTACGAGAGCACCGGGCGGATCATCTTCTTCACGGACGGTGCCGACCCTGCACCGCGTGCGCGTGAGCTGTTCCACTTCTTCCGGCCGCAGGCATTGGCCGAATGGGCGGCGCAGCCCGACACCCTGCGCCGCCGCCTGACCTGCATGCCGCCCCTGCCGGAGCGCAACCTGCGTGACTGCCAGGTCAGCGCGGTCACCGGACTGGAAGCCTCCTTGGCGAAGAACAAGCCGCGCGCGCTGGTGCACATGGCCACCGGCGCGGGCAAGACGTTCACTGCCATCACCTCGGTCTACCGCCTGCTCAGGTTCGGCGGCGCCAAGCGCATCCTGTTCCTGGTGGACACGCGCAACCTGGGCAAACAGGCGCACCAGGAGTTCATGGCCTACACGCCGCCTGATGACGGGCGCAAGTTCACCGAGCTGTACAACGTGCAGCGGCTGTCCTCCAGCCATGTCGACCCGCACGCGCAGGTCTGCATCAGCACCATCCAGCGCATGTACTCGATCCTGTCGGGCACCGAGCTGGCCGAAGCCGGTGAGGACATCTCGCTCAACGAACTTGGCCAGACGGATGCACAGGCCAAGCTGGTGCAGTACAACCCGCAGGTGCCCATCGAGACGTTCGATTTCATCGTCATCGACGAGTGTCACCGCAGCATCTACAACCTGTGGAAGCAGGTGCTGGACTACTTCGATGCCTTCCTGATCGGCCTGACGGCGACGCCGGACAAGCGCACCTACGGCTTCTTCAACGAGAACGTGGTGGCCGAGTACAGCTACGAGCAGTCGGTGGTGGATGGCGTGAACGTGGGCTACGACGTCTACGAGATCGAGACGGAGATCACCGCCAAGGGCGCCGAGCTGAAGGCGAAGGAATGGGTGGATCATCGTCACCGCGAGACCCGCGCCAAGCGCTGGGCGCAGACCGAGGAAGACACCGCCTACGGTTCGACCGAGCTCGACAAGTCCGTGGTCAATCCCAGCCAGATCCGCAACGTCGTCCAGGCGATGAAGTCGGCGGTCGAGACCACCATCTTCCCGCAGCGCAAGGAGACGCCGAAGACGCTCATCTTTGCCAAGACGGACAGCCATGCCGACGACATCATCCGGATGGTTCGCGAGGTCTATGGCGAGGGCAATGCGTTCTGCAAGAAGGTTACGTACCGTGCCGGCACGGATGCGGAGACCGGCAAACCGGTGCCGGGGGACGATGCCGACAGCGTGCTGGCCAGCTTCCGCAACGACTACCACCCGCGCATCGCCGTCACCGTGGACATGATCGCCACGGGCACCGACGTGAAGCCGCTGGAAGTGTTGCTGTTCATGCGCGACGTGCGCAGCAAGGGCTACTACGAGCAGATGAAGGGCCGCGGTGTGCGCAGCCTGGACGCGGAAACGCTGAAGAAAGTCAGCAACTCGGCAGAGGGCGCGAAGACCCACTTCGTGCTGATCGATGCGGTGGGCGTGGAGAAGTCGCTGAAGACGGAGAGCCGCCCGCTGGAGCGCAAGCCTGGACTCAGCCTGGATAGCCTACTGAAGGGTGTGGCGGTTGGCGCACGCGATGACGACACCGTACTGACCCTGGGCAATCGTCTGGTACGTCTGGCCAAGCAACTGGATGACAAGGCACTGGCCCGGATCAAGCAGGCCAGCGGCGGCATCGGGCTGCAGGATCTCGCCCGCGGGCTGGTGCAGGCGCTGGATCCGGATCGCATCGCGGCCGATGCACTGGATACCGCGGCCGCTGCGGGCATCACCCGCAGCGTGGAGACGTTGACCGCGGATGAGTTGGAGGCGGCGCGGCGGCAGCGGGCAGATGCCGCCTGCGCACCGTTCGATGCCCCTGCCCTGCGCGAACTGATCGAGTCCGCGCGGCGCGAGCGTGAGCAGTTGATCGACCACGTGAACCTGGATGCGGTGACGCGCAGCGAGTTCGCGGCGCAGGCGCAGGCCAATGCCGAGGCGGCCGTGGGCCGGTTCCGGGAGTTCCTGGAGACACACCGGGACGAGATCGCGGCGCTGGGGTTCTTCTACGCCCAGCCGTACAGCCGGCGGGCGCTGACCTTCGAGATGATCGAGGAGTTGCATGAGACGTTGCAGCGCCCGCCGTTGATGCTGACCACGGAAAAGCTGTGGTCGGCCTACGCGCGTGTGCAGGAGAGCCAGGTGCGGGGCAGCGGGGTGCGCCGGCAGTTGACAGACCTGGTATCGCTGATCCGCTTCGCGCTGGGCATGGAGGACGAGTTGCGGCCATTTGCGGACAGCGTGGACAAGCGGTTCGCGGACTGGGTGTTCCGTCATAATGCACGCCGCGCCACGGCGTTCACGCCGGAGCAGATGGAGTGGCTGCGACTGGTCAAGGACCATATCGCCAGCAGCTGCCGGATCGAGCGCGACGATTTCGATTACGCGCAGCTGGCCGGCAAGGGCGGGCTGCAAAAAGCGTGGACCGTATTTGATGGCCAGCTGGATGAGCTGCTGGCGGAGATGAATGAGGAGTTGGTGGCTTGACGCAGCTTGCAGTTGATTATGGCGCGGCGCTTCCATGCTCTTGGGCTACTGCAGCCATCCAAGAGGTAGCCGAGATCAGCCCCAAGGTAGATGTTTCCAACGAGGACGACGATCGCTCAGTCCACTTTGTCCCTATGGCCGCCGTGGCGGAAGACTTCGGCGGTCTTGATGCATCGCAGCTTCGTCCGCTCCGAGATGTCCGGAAGGGCTATACCGCGTTCGAGGAAGGCGACGTTCTATTTGCAAAGATCACGCCTTGCATGGAGAACGGAAAAGGGGCGGTCGTCCCGAAGCTCTCACATGACTATGCATTTGGATCAACCGAATTCCATGTCTTGCGGCCAGGCGACGCCATCTCCGAGAAATGGCTTGCCTACTATCTCTCACAACCAGATTTCCGCCACGTTGCGCGCCAAAACATGACGGGAACAGCGGGACAGCTCCGCGTTCCAGCGAAATGGCTCTCGTTGGCGGGCGTACCAGTACCCCCTCGAGCCGAACAGAGTCGAATCGTCGAGAAGCTGGAAGAACTGTTGTCCGACCTCGATGCCGGCGTGGCTGAGCTGAAGGCCGCGCAACGCAAGCTGGCGCAGTACCGCCAATCGCTGCTGAAGGCGGCAGTGGAAGGCACGCTGACCGCCGACTGGCGTGCTATCCAGGGCAAGTCGAAGGAGTCCGGCGCGGAACTGCTGCAACGCATCCTGAAAGAACGACGCGAGCGCTGGGAGAAGAAGCAGCTTGCCAAGTTCGCCGAGCAAGGCAAGGTGCCTCCGAGAGATTGGCAAGCAAAGTACGTAGAGCCTATCGCTCCCAATCTCACCGATTTGCCGCCGCTGCCGGGTGGATGGACATGGGCGAGTGTCGATCAGCTATCGATTGAACAGAAATATGGCTCATCCTCAAAGACCAGTGAGGACAGCAACGGAGTTCCTGTGCTGCGCATGGGCAACATCCAGAACGGAGAGATTGATCTAAAGTCGCTTAAGTACTTGCCGACCGATCATTCCGAATTCCCTGCCCTTTTACTCGAAGACGGAGATCTTCTATTCAATAGGACCAACAGTCCGGAGCTGGTTGGGAAGACTGCCATCTACAGATCAGAAGTCACGCCATGCTCATATGCGTCATATCTCATAGTCGTTAAGCTTTCAGAGAGAGTGATTCCTGAGCTGGTTGCCGCCTTCATCAACTCCGCCCATGGTCGAAAGTGGATCAAGTCTGTTGTTACGCAGCAGGTGGGCCAAGCAAATGTCAACGGCACAAAGCTCGCTGGGCTTGCGGTCCCGCTTGCACCCTTCGAAGAGCAAGAGCGGATCAATCAAATACTGTCAGAGCAGCGTCAGAACGGCGCACATCAGGCAACGATGATTGATCGCGGCACTAAGCAAGCCTTCGCTCAACGCAAGAGCCTCCTCAAAGCCGCCTTCTCCGGCCAACTGGTCCCGCAAGACCCCAACGACGAACCCGCCAGCGCCCTGCTGGCCCGCATTCGGGCCGCACGCGAGTCTGGCGCCACGACTACTGCAAAGAAGCGCGGCCGCAAGGCCAAGGAGAAGACGTGAGCTACGCACGGCCATGGATGAGCTTCGCGGACCAACTGGAGCAACTGAAGGCGCGTGGCATGGAGGTGAGCGACGAGGCCGCCGCCTTACGCTACCTGGAGCGTGTCGGCTACTACCGGCTCAGCGCCTACTGGTACCCCTTTCGCATCTGGACCATGCAACAGGATGTCACCACCCGTGCCATTACCCATAAGCGCACGGATCAATTCGCAGAAGGCACCCGCTTCCTCGATGCCGTCAACCTGTACCTGTTCGACAAACACCTTCGCCTGATGGTGCTGGATGCGCTGGAGCGCATCGAAGTCGCACTGCGCGTGGACATCGCCTACCTGCTTGGCGAACGCCACACCTTCGCTCACCTGGAGGCCAGCGAGTTGCATCCCGGCTTCGCGGGGAAGACCCAGTCCGACGGGCGAACCACGCATCAAGTCTGGTGCGAACGCCATGAGCAATTGGTCGCCCGCTCTCGCGAGGACTTCGTTAAGCATTACTTGGACACGTACGGACCGCGCATTCCTATATGGGTGGCCGTGGAGGTCTGGGAATTCGGCGCCATGTCGCAGCTATTCGCCATGATGAAAGTGGCGGATCAGCAGCGCATCGCCAACAAGTACGGCGTCACCGACTGGAAGGTGTTCCAGTCCTGGCTCCGATCACTCAGTTACCTGCGTAATCTCGTCGCGCACCACAGCCGCCTCTGGAACCGCAACGTGGTATCCCAGCCCAAACTGCCTAAGGCTGGAGAGATCAGTTGGTGCGACGCCTTTTCAGGCCGCGATGATCTACTGACCAAGCCCTTCCTCTTGTTGGCCATCTGTCGCCACATGACGCAGGTAATTTGTCCCAATACAGCGTGGCACCTGCGCGTCCGCGACCACCTGCGCACGTTCCCCGAGCAGCAGGTCGCTCGGCCCAGATCGGTGGTGGATATGGGCACACCACCGTCATGGGAGGACTGGTGGTGAATCGCGGACAAAAAAGAACCCCCGCGTGCATCTTTCGATGTAGTGGCGGGGGCCGTGTTGGGGCGAATTCTATTGCCACCCACGGGCCAGGTCAACCCGTCCAAGAACCTGAACGAACGGTCAAGTAAACCTTGACCGTTCCCGCGATTAGAGATGGCCAGTCTGTAAGCGTGAATTGCAGGTTGGTCGCCAGGAGAATGAATGAACACCAGCACCCTCGTCCAGAAGATCTGGAACTTCTGCAACACCCTGCGCGACGACGGCGTGGGCTATGGCGACTATCTGGAACAGCTGACCTCGCTGCTGTTCCTGAAGCTGGCACACGAGTATTCGCAACCGCCACACTCACGTGAACTACCCATCCCGAAGAAGTACGGTTGGGCAACCTTGCGGGACAAGACCGGGGCCAATCTCGAAACCCACTACCTCGACATCCTGCAGAAGCTGGGCGAGAAGCCCGGCGTGCTCGGCGCCATCTTCTTCAAGGCACAGAACAAGATCCACGACCCGGCCAAGCTGTCCCGGCTGGTGCAGATGATCGACGCGGAGAACTGGCTGAGCCTGGAAACCGACGTCAAGGGCGACATGTACGAGGGTCTGCTGCAGAAGAATGCGGAAGACACCAAGAGCGGCGCCGGCCAGTACTTCACCCCGCGCGTGCTGATCCAGGCGATGGTGGAGTGCGTACAGCCCGAACCCGGCAAGACCATCGCCGACCCGGCGTGCGGCACCGGCGGCTTCTTCCTCGGCGCCTACGACTGGCTGAACCGGGAAGGCGTGCAACTGGACAAGAACCAGAAGCGGTTCCTGCGCTACAAGACGTTCTTCGGCAACGAGATCGTCGCATCCACCCGCCGCCTGTGCCTGATGAACCTGTTCCTGCACAACATCGGCGATCTGGACGGAGAGCCGACGGTGGAACGTGCCGACGCCCTGATCTCGGAGCCGAAGCAGAAAGTCGACTACGTGCTGGCCAATCCGCCCTTCGGCAAGAAGAGCAGCATGACCATCACCAACGAGGACGGTGAGGAAGACCGCGACGCGCTGACCTACGAACGCCAGGACTTCTGGCAGACCACCTCGAACAAGCAGCTCAACTTCCTGCAGCACATCGTCTCGATGCTCAAGGTCACCGGCCAGGCTGCCGTGGTGTTGCCCGACAACGTGCTGTTCGAGGGTGGCGCCGGCGAGAAGATCCGCCGCAAGCTATTGGAAACCTGCGACGTCCACACCCTGCTCCGCCTGCCCACCGGCATCTTCTATGCGCAGGGTGTAAAGGCGAACGTGTTGTTCTTCGACGCCAAGCCCACGGATGGCAAGGTCCACACCAAAGGGGTATGGATCTACGACCTGCGCACCAACAAGCATTTCACCCTGAAGACCAAGCCGCTGCGTCGCGAAGACCTGCAGGAGTTCGTGGAGGCCTACAAGCCTGAAAATCGCAACAAGCGAAAGGAATCGGAGCGCTTCAAGCATTTCGATTACCAATCGCTTGTCGCGCGAGACAAGGCGAGTCTCGACATCTTCTGGCTGAAGGACGACAGCCTGGATGATCTTGATAACCTGCCGGCGCCAGACATCCTCGCGCAGGAAATCATTGACCACCTCGAGGCAGCGCTGCTCTCGTTCCGTGAAGTCAGTGCGGCACTGCCTAGATCGAAGACGAACTAAAGCGGCCCGATCAACAGGACTGAAGCAAAAGCGCCCCTCATCCGCCTTCGGCACCTTCTCCCCGCTGCACGGGGAGAAGGGAACGCGGGACTCGCCCGCTGCCAATAGCCGTTGCGCGGCTCAGAACCCCCGCGAGAAGCCGATGAAGACCGAGGCCCTGCCGTCGGTGTCCGGCTTCAGCAATGGACTGTCGGTGATCTCGTCGGGCAGGCTGCTGTAGCTTGCGAAGCTGATGACCGACCACTTCTCGCCGAGCGGGCGGAAGTAGCTGACGCCCACGTGCGGGATGGTCACCGCATCCGGTTTGTAGTTGACCACGCCGCGCGCGATTTCCTCGGGCAGCGTGCCGTAGTAGTAGTTGGTCAGGTCCTTCGACTGCCACGTCACGCCCACCTTCGGCGTCAGCTGGCCCTTGCCGAGCGTGATCGGATAGCCGTACTCCAGCGACAGCGACTGGCCCTTGCTGGTGCCGGTGGCGTCGGCCAGCAGTTCCATTTCCAGTTCGCCGCCACGGCCCTTCCACTTCATGCCCAGGCCCAGGTCGATGCCCATGTCGCGGTCTTCCAGCAGGCGGTAATCGATGCCGTTGCGCGCCAGTTCCACGCGCCCCAGGTCATCGACCTTGAAGCCGTCGAAGCGGAGCTTGCCCATCGCGCCCAGCTCGAACGAATCCGTGTCGATGAAGCGCCAGCCGGCGGTGATGCCGCGGAAATAGAACCGGTCTCCTTCGTAGGACACCAGCGGGATCGGCTGCACGGAGGTGCCCTCGCCCGCATACGGACTGTCCTTGATCATCGCGCCGAGGCCGACACCCCAGCGCGGCGGACCACCGGAAGGACCATCGCCATCGTCCCCTTTGGCGAACGCGGTGAAGGGCAGGCTGGAGAGCAGCACGGACAGGAGGAGTTTGTTCATGGCAGGTGGGGCCTCGTCGGGGATGGGATATCGCGTTCGCGCTGCGCGCCGCGTGCATGCGCGGTGCGGCGAACGTCCATCTCAGGATGGCGAGGCGATGTCGCTGCTTTGTCGTGCGCGGCGGCGCCGCGCTGAATGCCCGCTGTCGCGCGGACGGCGGGCGTTACAGCGGAATGACGCTGGCCGATACGTCGAGCTGCACGCGCGTGCCGGTGATGCCATCGGAGGCGATGTCCAGCGTCCACTGGAAGCGGTCGCAGATGCGGCCGATCAGGAACAGGCCCATGCCCTGCCCGCGCACCGGCGCCGCCTGGCGCAGGCTGTCGCGGTAACGGCGCGCGGCTTCGACCGGATTGAAGCCGCTGCCGGAATCGACGACCGCGACGACGCCGTGCGCGAGGCTGACGTCGATGTGGCCGACCTCGGTATTCTCGATCGCATTGCGGATCAGGTTGCTGACCGCGATGCGCACGATCGCCTCGGGTGCGGCGAGGAAGGTGGGTTGCAGCTCGCCGAGGCGCAGCTGCGCGGTGCGGCTGCGCAGCAGGTGCTCGTGGTCGCGCACCAGCTGCGGCAGGCAGTCGTGCAGCGCGGTGACGTCGGCGGGCTCGCTGCCGGCGTCCGGTTCGCGCGCCAGGTACAGCAGCGCGACCATGGTTTCCGACAGGCCTTCGACCGCGTGTTCGATGCGTGCGAGCGCCGGCTGCGAGGTATCGGGCAGCTGCAGCTGCCGGAGCACGTCGACCGCACCGGCGATGACGGCGATGGGCGTGCGGAATTCGTGGCTGGCCTGGTCGAGCAGGCTGCGCTCGCGTTCGATGAACTGCCCCACCCGCTCCAGGTGCACGTTGCTGGCCTGCGCGATCATCTGGATTTCCTCGCGCGCATAGGTCGTGGGCAGGCGCGCGGTGCCGTCGCGCGGATCGATGGCCTGCATGCGCTCGGCCACATCGCGCACCGGCCGCACCAGGTTGGCGTGCAGCCAGGCGATGACCGCGCAGATCATCAGCACGAACGAGAGCGCCCACACCAAGCTCCACCGCGAGGTGCGGTTCTGCTGGTCCTCGATCGGGGCGATGTCGAGCGCGGTGACCAGCCGGCCCGGCGGCAGGTCGACCACCACGACGTGGAAACTGCCGCGGCCGTCGAAGCCGTCCAGTTCGGCGAAATTGCGGAAGCCGTTCTCGGTGGAGTAGTCGCCCGGCAGCAACGTCGCCAGGTACGGTGGCGCCGACGTGGGCACGCCGGGCGCGATGTACCACGAACGTACCAAGCCGTGCTGCGGCAACACCGCGCCCTCGCCCGCGCGCACCCGCGCGGCGTGGTCGGCCGACACCTCGCGCAGCAGGTCGGCCCAGTACCGGTGTTCGATCAGGCCCTGGCTGCTGAAGTTCTGGAACGTCAGCGACGACATCATGATCAGGCCGAACACGACCAGCGCCACGATGATGCCGCCGTGCACGCCGCGCGGCTTGCTGATGAGGGCGCGGAGTCTATTCACGCTCGCACAACCGGTAGCCGGTGCCGGGCACGGTGTGCAGCAACGTCGTCTCCGACGGCTGCTCCAGTGCGCGGCGCAACACGTACATGTGCGAGCGCAGCAGGTCGATGCCCGGCACGCCCTCGCCCCATGCGGCGCGTTCCAGCTTCGCCCGCGACACCACCTGCGGGCTTTCCCGCATCAGCAGTTCCAGCAGGCGGCGGCCGGTGCGCGTCAGCACGATGCGGCGCGCACCGCGGTGGATTTCCATCGTGCCCATGTGGAACGTCAGGTCGCCCACGCGGAGCACGTCGTCGGGCACGGCCGACTGGCGCAGGCGCGCGACCAGCGAACGCAGGCGTACTTCGATCTCGGGCAGCGCGACGGGCTTGACCAGGTAATCATCGAGGCCCGACTCGAAGCCGTCGATCTTGTCGGACACCTGGTCGCGCGCGGTCAGCATGATCACCGGCACCTTCTTCTTCGCCTCGCCACGCAGCCGCCGCAACACCGTCAGGCCGTCGAGCCGCGGCAGGTTCCAGTCCAGCACGATGGCGTCGTAGTCCTTCGACGCCGCCAGGTGCAGGCCGGACAGACCATCGGGCGCGGCATCGAGCTGGTGGCCACAGCCTTCCAGGTAGTCGTAGAGGTTGGCGGCGAGTTGCGCGTTGTCCTCGATGATCAGGATCGAGAGGGAGTCCGGGCTCATGGCGCGTGCGCCTCGTGATGGGCGACGAAAGGAAGGGGCGATGCCGGCGGGCGCATGGCTCAGTACACCGCGGCGATGCCCGCGCGCCTGATCCACTGTAGCACGGCATAAACGGGCAGGAAGGCGAGCAGCAGGAACAGCGTGTTGACCACGTACGTCACCAGCACGTCGACGCCGCGGCGCGGCGATCTCGGCACCCGTGCGCGCGTGCGCCACGGTGCGACGGCGGCGAACACGCGGGTCGCCAGGCTGCGTGCGTCGTCGTTCGGCGTGGACAGGCCGGGAGGGTGGCCGAACGCGGGCGCATGCGGGTCGCCGTGCCAGCGCAGGGAGCGCGTCTTCCAGCCGCGCGTGCAGGAGGCACGAAAACCGGGGCCGCGGTAGCCCGCCGACTCCGGCTGGCCGGTCGCGGCGATGTCGCCGTTGCGATGCAGCGCCAGCGCCAGCGCCTCGTCGCGGATGCGCGGCCCGCGCGTGCGCGCGCGCAGGTATTCGCCGAAGCCTGCATCGCGCCGCCGGCCGCGCCTGCGGTAGACGTAGAGGTAGAAGTAGAGGTAGGCGACGCTCGCGGCGGCGTACAGGCCGATGACGCCGAGCGCGAGCGTGCCGGGGCTCATGCGGCACCGGCGGAAGAAAAAGGCGCGGACGACAGGCCTTGCCATGCCATCGCCGCGCAGGAAAGAAAGGGCTTCATGCACGCACCACGTCGTCGCCGGTGGCGGTCGCCTGGCCCCGCGCACCGAATCCGACGCGCGCGTGGCGGACCGCATCGTCCACCGCGCTGTAGACCACCGGGACCACCAGCAGGCACAGCACGGTGGAGGTGATCAGGCCGCCGATGACGACGATGGCCATCGGCGCGCGGAAGCTCGGGTCCGCACCGATGCCCAGCGCCACCGGCAACATGCCGGCGCCCATCGCGATGGTGGTCATGACGATGGGACGCGCGCGCTTGCGGCAGGCATCGACGATGGCGCGCTGGCGCTCCATGCCATGGTCGCGGCGCGCGATGACGATGTAGTCGACCAGCAGGATGGCGTTCTTGGTGGTGATGCCCATCAGCATGATCAGGCCGATCATCGACGGCATGGAGAGCGTTGCGCCGGTGAGGAACAGCGCGAGGAACGCACCGGGGATCGACAGCACCAGCGCCACCAGCACCGTCAGCGGCTGCGCGAAGTCCTTCAGCAGCAGCACGAGTACCGCATACACGCAGAGGATGCCGGCGAGCATCGCCACGCCGAAGCCGGCGATCAGTTCGCCCATCGCCTCGGCCTCGCCGGCGGCGGCCTGCACCACGCCCGGCGGCAGCGTGCGCAGGCTGGGCAGCGCGGCGGCGGCGCTTTCGACATCGCCCAGCGGCTGGCCATTGAGTTCGACGGTGAGGTTGACGTTGCGCATGCGGTCGTAGCGCGTCAGTTCCGACGGACCGCTGAGCAGGTGCAGGTCGGCGACGGCTTCCAGCGGCACCGGGCCCCGCGCGCCCGGCACGGGCAGGCGACGCAGCGTAGCGAGATCGTCGCGGCCCTGGTCGGCCAGGCGCACCACCACCGGCACCTGCCGCTCGCTGAGGTTCAACTTGGCCAGCGCCTGGCGGTAGTCGCCGGCGGTGGCGATGCGCAGGGTTTCGGCGATGGCCGCCGAGGTCACGCCGAGGTCGGCGGCGCGCGCGAAGTCGGGACGCACCACCAGTTCCGGCCGCACCAGGCTGGCCGACGACACCACCGCGCCGATGCCGGGCAGACCGCGCAGTTCGCGCTCGACCACGCCGGCGTGGCGTGCGAGCAATGCCCCGTCTTCGGACGCGAGCACGACTTCGTAGCCATCGCTGTCGCCGCCGCCGACGCCGATACGTGCGCCCGGCAACTGCACCAGGCGCTCGCGCAACTGCGCTTCGATCTGCTGCCGGTTCAGACCATCGCGTTCGCCGCGCGGCGCCAGGTTGGCGGTCAGCACGGCGCGGGTGATGCTGGCGACCGGGGCGCCTTCGTCCGGATCGCCGCCCCCGCTGGCCGCGCCGATGGCGGTGTAGACCGACACGACCTGCGGCTGCGCGCGCAGCATGGTGCGCGCCCGTTCGGCCAGCGCGCGGGTGTCCTGCAGCGTGCTGCCGGGCGGCAGCGTCAGCGTCACCTGGGTCTGGTTGCCGTCGTCCGGCGGGATGAATTCGCCCGGCAGCAGCGACGCGATGCCGAGGCCGGCGACGATCAGCAGCACGGCCGCGCCCGCGGTCAGTGCGCGGTGCCGCAGGCACGCGCGTACGACGTGCAGATAGCGCAGCAGCCAGCGCGGCGGCTTGTGCGCATGCCTTGGCGCCTTCAGCAGGTAGGCGGCCATCATCGGCGTCAGCATGCGTGCGACGACCAGCGAGAAGAACACCGCCACCGCCGCGGTCCAGCCGAACTGCACGAAATACTGGCCGACGGTGCCGCCCATCAGCGAGGTCGGCAGGAACACCGCGATCAGGGTGAACGTGGTGGCCACCACCGCCAATCCGATCTCGTTGGCCGCCTCGGTGGCGGCGCGCAACGGTGCCTTGCCCATCAGCAGGTGGCGCTCGATGTTCTCGATCTCGACGATGGCATCGTCCACCAGCACGCCGATCACCAGCGACAGCGACAGCAGCGACACCGTGTTGAGGCTGAAGCCCATCAGGTGCATCACCGCGAAGGTCGGGATGGCCGACAGCGGCAGCGCGACGGCGGCGATCAGCGTGGCGCGCCAGTCGCGCAGGAAGCAGAACACCACCAGCACCGCCAACGCGGCGCCTTCGTACAGCAGCATCATCGAGCCGTGGTAGTTCTCGGCGACCGGATCGACGTGGCTCACCGCCTCGGTAATGGCGATGTCCGGGTGCGAGGCACGCAATGCGGCGATCACCGCGCGCGTGGCATCGGCGACCTCCAGCTCGCCGGCGCCACGCGCCCGCATCACGTCGAAGGCCACCACGGGGCGCCCGTCCATCAGGGCCAGCGAACGCGGCTGTGCCGTGGTGTCGCGGATACGGGCGACCTGGTCCAGCCGCAGGCGACGACCGTCGCTGAGCGAAACATCCAGCCGCGCGATGTCCGCCGCCGCGGCGACCGTCGCGATCGTGCGCACGGACTGCTCGGCGCCACCGACGTCGACGCGTCCGCCCGAGGCTTCCTGCTGCAGCTTACGCACCTGCCGCGAGAGGTCGGCCGCGGTGGCGTTGAGCGCCAGCAGGCGGGCCGGATCGAGTTCCACGCGCACCTCGCGGTCCACGCCCCCCACGCGCGATACCGCGCCCACCCCGGGCACGGCGAGCAGTTGCTTGCTGACCCGGCTGTCGACGAACCACGACAGCGCCTCGTCGTCGCGCGTGGTCGAGGACACGGCATAGGTCAGCACCGGCGTGCCGGCCAGGTTCATCCTGGTGATGACCGGATCCTGCAGGTCGGCGGGCAGCGTGGCGCGCGTCGCGGAGACGGCATCGCGCACATCGTCCATCGCCTCCTGCACCGGCTTGCCGACGCGGAACTCGGCGGTGATGGTGGCCGTGCCATCGGTCAACGTGGTGATGATGTGCTTGAGGCCCTGCACGTTGGCCAGCGAATCCTCGATCTTCCTTGCGATGTCGTTCTCCAGCTGCGCGGGCGATGCGCCCGGCAGCGCGGCGGTCACGGTGATGACCGGGAAGTCGATGTCGGGGAAGTTCTGCACCTTCATCGCCAGGAAGCCGCCGATGCCGGCCAGCGTCAGCAGCAGGAACAGCAGCGTGGTGGCGACCGGGTTGTGGATCGACCAGGTGGAAACGTTGAGGTTCACGGTGCGCTCCGGGCCAGCGCCTCGGTATTCGAGCGGGCGGGATCGGTCGCCGTCGCCTCCACGACGCGCACGGTGTCGCCTTCACTGAGGAAACCGAGGCCGGAGGCGATGACCGTTTCCGAGGCGGCGAGCCCCGAGGTGATCTCGATGCGGTCGCCGATGCGCCGGCCGACCGCGACCTTCTTCGCGATGACGTCCGATGAGGCGCCCACGTGCATGACGTAGTGGAAGCCGTCGCGCAGCAGCACGGCGCCCTGCGGCACGGTCAGCGTCGGCGCCTCGCCCACTTCGACATGGCCGGTGACGAAGGTGCCGGCGCGCAGGGCATCGTCGCGCGGCAGGTCGACGTAGACCAGGCCACTATGGGTCTGCGTGTTGATGTCGGGCGCGACCATGCGCAGCGCACCGCGGACGGGCGGATGCCCGGGCAGGCTGATCTGCGCGGCCTGGCCGGGGGCGAGCGCATCGAGATCGGCGACGGCGACGGCCGCGCGCCATTCCAGCCGTCCGTCCTTGATCATGCGGAACAGTTCCTGTCCCGCCGGCACCACCGCACCGACGGTCGCCGCGCGCGCGATGATGACGCCGTCGCTGGAGGCGAGCACGCGGGTCTGCGCGCGGCGCAGCCGCTGGCGTTGCTCGGTCGCGCGCGCACCGTCGAGGCGCGCCTGCGCGGCATCGGCCGCGGCGAAGTACTGGCTGATCTGCTGCGCCGACATCGCGCCGGTGCCGTCCAGTTCACGCGCGCGCTGCGCATTGGCCTGCGCGTCCTTCGCTTCGGCCGCGGCGAGTGCGACGGCCGCGCGCGCCTGGGCCAGGTCGGCATCGATGAGCGCGGCGTCGAACGTGGCGAGGATCTGTCCGCGCTGCACGCTGTCGCCGACATTGACGCGCACTTCGGTCAGGCGCAAACCGTCGGCCTCGGCACCGACGCTGGCTTCCTGCCACGCGCTGATGTTGCCGGTGGCCGGCACGCGGATCGGCAGCGTTGCGAGCTGCGGGCGGGTGACGGTGACCGACAGCACCGCCGCCGGCGATGCCGATGCCGATGCCGATGCCTCCACCGGGTCATCGCCGCCGGCCACGCCGGTCAGCAGGACGGCGACCACGGCGACGCCGGCCAGGACAAGAGCGATGCGACCGCGCTTCATGGGGGACGAATTCCTCGGACTCGGATTCCGCGGCACGCATCGGCGCGCCGCGACAGCACGCGGGAGAGCGTGTGTGCGGCGGATGATGGAGCGCGGATGTCGTCGGAATGTCGCGCGTGGCGACGCGGCGCTGGCTCAGTCGCGCAGCTTCAGCGTCGGGTGTTCATCGATGGCGCCGTCCTCGAGCACGACGACGTAGCGGTCGCCCTCGCGGTTGAACAGCACGGGGATCGGCGTCTTGAACAGCGGACGGCGGACGAATTTCAGGCGCCAATGGAAGGCTTCCATGGTCTGCACGGTGGCTTGCTGCTCGGGTGTGAGCCCGGCGAGCAGCGCGGCCTGTTCCGCGTCCGGCGCATCCTTGCGGCGCTCGGGACTGCGGGGGGCGGTGCCGGCGAGGTCTGGGCCGGCGGGATCGCGGGTGCGATGCGGGTCCGTCATCCGGTGAAAGGCTCCTGATGGCGTGGAAGTACAGGCGTGCCATCGGCACGCGCAGGGTCACACCCTGTATCGACCGGCAGGAACAAAACGTGAGGACGCACCTGTCGCGTCCAGCTGGGGTTCATCGGTGCGCGACAACGACGCTGCTGCCGATCCGCGTTCCCGGTGCTGTGCGGGAACGGTGTGTCATACCCGCAGCTGCAGGGTCGGCTGCTCGTCGAGCGTGCCGTCTTCCTCGATGACGACATACCGCGTGTCGCCGCGGTCGAACAGCACGGGGATGGGCGCCCGGAACAGCGGGCGGCGCACGAACGCGAGGCGCCAGTGGAAGATTTCCAACGCCTCCAGCGTCATCAGCTGCGCCGGCGTGAGGCCGACGCGCAGCGATTCGGCATCCTGCACGGCACCGGGCGTGCGGCGCTCGGGCACCTTCGCCGGCGCGGGTGAAGGCCAGGGGCCAGTGATGACGGCGGCACGGGCAGCATTGCGGTACATCGGGGGAGACTCCACGGATTACGAGCGACACCTGTTATGCGTAGCGGCCGCACGCCGCCGCTATTTAGGGTCGTGATGACCATGCAAGGCGCGTGCCGGAACGGAACGCGAGGCCCGACCCCCGAAGCGGCCACCCGCCCCGGCCGGGCGATACGCGCAGGATCCGGCAGGAGTACGCGCGGAACCGGCGGCGGCGGTCAATCGCGCAGCGTCAGCGTGGGCTGTTCGTCGATGCTGCCGTCTTCGTTGATCACCACGTAGCGCGAGCCGTCGCGGTTGAACAGCACCGGGATGGGGGCCTTGAACACCGGCCAGCGCACGAAGCCCAGGCGCCAGCGGAAGCTCTCCATCGTGTCCAGGGTGTCGAGCTGGGCACGCGTCAGGCCGGAACGCAGTTCGACGGGATCCACCGACGGCTGGGGTTCGCGACGGTCGATGATGTAGGGCGGCGGCTCGTGGCCTTCCGCGGCCAGCGCATCGTGCGCCGGATCGATGTGGTCATGCATGCAGGGCAACTCCGGGAAAACGGTGGGCACGCGCATGCCGTCGGCACAAGGCGGCCGACGCAGGCACGATCAGAAAAAGAGGTATTCATCACGGCGATGCGCGAAACATCCGGCCTGCCGTGACCGCATGAAAAACCCCGCATTCGCGGGGTTTCCTTTCACTGCGGCGTGCAATCCCTGCACCCTCATTCTTGTCGGGCTGCCATGCGATGACAGGACAGCCCGTGCCCGAACGTTCGTCGGGTTATGCGAACGGATCCTGCAGCACCATCGTGTGGTCGCGGTCCGGACCGGTGCTGACGATGGCCAGCGGGCAACCCGACAGTTCTTCCAGCGCACGCAGGTAGGCACGCGCGGCCGGCGGCAGCTTGTCCCACTCGGTGACGCCGTGGGTGTTCTCTTCCCAGCCCGGGAATTCCAGGTACACCGGCGTGCATTCTTCCCAGCCGCCCGCATCCAGCGGTGCGTACTCGGTGCGCTTGCCGCGGTACTCGTACGCGATGCAGATCTTCAGCTTCTCCATGCCGTCCAGCACGTCGAGCTTGGTGATGCACAGGCCGGAGATGCCGTTGATGGCGACGGCACGCTTCAGCGCGACGATGTCCATCCAGCCGCAGCGGCGCGGACGGCCGGTGGACGCGCCGTATTCCTGGCCACGGTCGCGGATGCCCTGGCCGATCGCGTCGTCCAGCTCGGTCGGGAACGGGCCGCCGCCGACGCGCGTGGCGTAGGCCTTGCAGATGCCCAGCACGTAGTCGATCGCGTCCGCACCGACGCCGGTGCCGGCGAACGCGCCGCCGACCGTCGTGTTGGAGCTGGTGACGTAGGGATAGGTGCCGTGGTCGATGTCGAGCAGCGCACCCTGCGCGCCTTCGAACAGCACGCGCTTACCCTGCTTGCGCAGGTCGTGCAGGATGCCGGCGACGTCGGACTTCATCGGCTGCACGTAGTCGCCGAAGGCGAGCGCTTCGTCGTAGGTCTTCTGGAAATCGACCGCATCGACGTTGAGGTATTTGGTCAGCACGAAGTTGTGGTAATCCAGCGCCGTGCGCAGCAGTTCTTCCAGCTGCTTGGGGTAATGCAGGTCGGCCACGCGGATGCCGCGGCGCGCCACCTTGTCTTCGTACGCCGGGCCGATGCCGCGGCCGGTAGTGCCGATGGCCTTGCCGCCGGCGGCCTTTTCGCGGGCCTGATCGAGGGCGATGTGGTACGGCATGATCAGCGGCGTGGCCGGCGAGATCTTCAGGCGCGAACGCACTTCCACGCCGGCGGTTTCCAGCTCGGCGATTTCCTTCATCAGCGCGGCCGGCGACAGCACCACGCCGTTGCCGATCAGGCACAGCGCGTCCGGGCGCAGGATGCCGGAGGGAATCAGGTGGAGCACGGTCTTCTTGCCACCGATGACCAGCGTGTGGCCGGCATTGTGGCCGCCCTGGAAGCGGACGACGGCACCGATTTCCTCGGTGAGCAGATCCACGATCTTGCCCTTGCCTTCATCGCCCCACTGGGCGCCGAGAACGACGACTGACTGACCCATGACGGGTAACTCCTCGATTGTTGGCGGCCATCGGGGCCGCCGGAAGGGTCGTGCCGGACCATGGCGCCACCGATGCCGGCAGGCTCCATCGGGGAGCCGCCCGCCGCGCCGGGCCCAGACACGGAAAAAGCCGGCGGTCTTCCCACGCAGGGAGCCCGTCCGGCTTTTGTGCATTATCCGGGTTTATGGGGACGGGGGCTACCCTGCGGGACACGCTGGCGTGTTCAGGAATGGCGTGAAGCGCGACCCTCATTCGCCTCCGTATCAAGTACGGGGCAGGCTTTGCGGGCACGTTCTCCCCCGCTTCGCAGGGCGAAGGGAAGGCGCGCGCCTGGCGTTTCCTTCTCCCCGTTTCAACGGGGAGAAGGTGCCGAAGGCGGATGAGGGGCGAGCGCGATGGTGATCGCAGCCAGCACGGCATTCGTCTCGCGCAACACCAGGTCGTTCCAGAACCGCAGAACCCCGAAGCCTTCGCGCCGCAGCCGAGCCGTACGCACCGCGTCGTAGGCGACGCCAGCAAGGTGCTGGCTCCCATCCAGTTCGATCACCAGTCCGGCCTCCAGGCAGACGAAGTCAGCAAAGTAGGGCCCGATCCTGTGCTGCCGCCGGAACTTCCATCCCAGCAGACGACGATTCCTCAGCTCCCGCCAGAGTGTCCGTTCGGCTTCGGTCTGCTCGCGACGCAGGCGATGCTCGCGTTCGTGGTCCAGCTGGCTGCGCATGGAAGGTCTCCGAGGGGATGGAGACAGCGTCGGCGGCGGATATCGTCGATGGGATCGGGAAAGGGCGTGGACGCGGATAGGAAAGCGCCCCTCATCCGCCCTCCGGGCACCTTCTCCCCGTTGGCACGGGGAGAAGGAAAAGCCAGCGCCGGCTCTTCCCTTCTCCCTGCGGAGCGGGGAGAAGGTGCCCGGAGGGCGGATGAGGGGCGCTTTTACGTCCGCTGACGGAAAGGCCTCCGACACGTCAGCCCACAAGGCAAAGGTCCGCTCGACCAAGGCGCCCGACCCGCGCGCTGTTTCAGCGCTTCAGCGCTTCAACACCCAAAGAAACGTCAGCCCGAAGATCAGGATGAACCCGCCTACCGCGCGCACTTGGCCGTCGGACATCCGCAACAACTGCACGACGGCGCGCTTCCAGCTGGCCGGGATGGCGAACAGCACCAGGCCTTCCAGGATGGCGACCAGGCAGAGGGCGGACCAGAGTTCGGACATGGCGGGGAATCCTGCGCCACGGCGGAGACCGCAACGCTGAAAAGGTCGGGCTGCAACGGAACCGGCCGCCCTTGGGCGGCCGGAAGGAATCACTCAGCGGTCGCTACGCATGTACTGGAGGAACGGATCGTCCTTGTCCAGCACGATCACGCCCTGCCCGTCCTTGAACGAGGTGCGGTAGGCCTCGAGGCTGCGCTGGAAGGCGTAGAACGACGCGTCGCGGTTGGCGGCGGCACCGTAGATGCGGGCGGCTTCGGCATCGCCTTCACCGCGCAGCTTCTGCGCATCGCGCTCGGCCTCGGCCAGCAGCACCGCGACATCGCGGTTGGCCTGCGCCTCGACGATCCGCGCCTGCTCCGCGCCCTGCGCGCGCAATGCGCTGGCCACCTGCGTGCGTTCGGCGCGCATGCGGTTGTAGACCTGGTCGATGACTTCGCTGTCGGTCGGCAGGTCGATCTGCTTGAAGCGGATATCGACCACCTGCATGCCCAGGTTCTTGGCGCCGGCATTGATACCCGGCAGCTGCTTCTCGATCAGCTCGTTGCGGTTGCCCGACACCAGCTGGGTCAGCGTGCGCGAGTTGATCTCGTTGCGCAGCGATTCCTTGATGATCGGCGCCAGGCGCTCGGTGGCCAGCTCGGACTGGCCGCCGGTCGCGCGGTAGAAATCCGCCGCATTGACGATGAAGCCGATGGCGATGAAGTCGACGCTGACGTCCTTGCGTTCGGAGGTCAGCGAACGCTCCGGCGGGAACTCGTTGGCGGTGAAGCGGCGGTCGAAGACGCGCGCGGTTTCCACCAGCGGCAGCTTGAAATGCAGGCCGGGGCCGATCTCGCTGCGCACCACGCGGCCGAGGTTGAGCACCAGCCCCACCTGCCCTTCGCGCACGACGTACACCGAGCCCATCAGGCCCAGCAGCACGGCCACGAGGATACCGACGATCAGGGAATTCCTCATGGCTGCGCCTCCTCACGGCCGGCCGGGCGTGGACTACGCGCCGAATTGCGGGAACTGGATGGCGTGCTTTCGACCTGCGGCAGCACTTCGGTGGGGATGACACCGGCCGGCGGCTGCGCCGTCGCCGGCGCGTTGCCCATCGGCACGTAGATCAGCTGGCGGCTGTCGCCGCCGACCACCTTGCGGTTGCCGGCCAGCACCTGCTGTACGGTATCCAGCCACAGGCGCTTGCGGGTGACCTCGGGGGCGTTGCGGTACTCGTCCAGCAGCAGGCTGAAGCGGGTGGCGTCACCGGTCGCCTTGGCGATGGACGCAGTCTTGTAGCCTTCGGCCTGGGTGCGGATCTGCTGCGCGTCGCCGCGCGCCTCGGGCACGATGCGGGCCGCGACGGCACGCGCCTGAGACACCAGGCGCTCGTTTTCCTGCTGCGCGCTGTTGACCTCGTCGAAGGCCGGCTTGACGGCTTCCGGCGGACGCGCGTCCTGCAGACTGAGTTCGGTGACCACCAGGCCGGTGCGGTAGGCCTCCAGCGAGGCCTGCAGCGCGGTGCCGGCGGTGGCGGACAGCGGGCCACGGTTGTTCAGTGCGGCGTCCAGGTCGGAGCGGCCGATCACTTCGCGCACGGCGCTCTGGGCGGTCTGCTCCAGCACGCGGGTGGCGTCGGTGGTACCGAACAGGAACAGCTTGGGGTCGCCGACGCGGTACTGCACGTTGAACGACACGGTGATGATGTTCTCGTCGCGGGTCAGCACCGGCAGGCTGTTGCTGAAGGTGCGCACGCCGGTGGCGTTGACCTTGGTGACGCTTTCGATCGGCCAGGGGAACTTGAAGTTCGGGCCCGGCTGCATGGTGCGCGCGTACTGGCCGAAGCGCAGCACGACGCCGCGGTCCTGTTCGCCGATCAGCTGGAAGCTGGAGAACAGCACCAGCAGGCCGATGCCGAGCAGTACCCAGCGCAGCGGATTGCCACCGCCGCCGACACCGCCGAACAGGCTGCGCAGACGTTCGATGACGTCACCGATGCCGCCGCCTCCCTGCGGGTTGCGCGGCTTCCAACTGTTGTTCCGGTTGCCGTTGTTGCCAGATCCGCCGCTGCCGCTGCCAGGGGTGTTCCAGGCCATGCCCACTCCATTCTGAAAGATTCGCGCGGCCGGGGCCTGCGCAGGTTTCGATTCTACTAGATAGGGGCGGCCTGGCCGGGAGGCAAGGCCGGATGGTCATGGGGCGCGCAACCTGTCGTGGGAGCGACGCAAGTCGCGATGACCCACCGGCCCTGCCTGGCTTCATGCATACCCGGTTCGCGACTTGCGTCGCTCCCACAGCACCCCAAGCCGCCGGCGCCCTACTGCCAGTCTTCCCGTTCCGCCTGCGGCAGCAGCGCTTCCAACGGATGCCCGCCGGCCTGCGAAGCCAGGCGCTGGGCATCGGCCAGGGCGAGATCGACCGTGGCGCGCCAGCCGTTTTCCTCGAAATCCTCGGCCAGTACCGCACCCAGCGCGTGCAGGCGCGAGCGCAGCCGTGCGGAGTTGGCCGGCAGGTGCAGTTCGCCGCGCACACGCTGGAAGCCGAGGCGCTGCGCCAGCGCACCCTTCAACAGGTCGATGCCGATGCCATCGCGCGCGGACAGCCACACGCCTTCGCGTCCCATGCCGGCGCTGGGCGCTTCGCCCTCGTCGACGCCCGGGTCGGGTTGGTCGTGGCGCGGTGCGGCGCCTTCGATGCGGTCGATCTTGTTGAACACCAGCATCTGCGGCAGGTCGCCGGCGCCGATTTCCTGCAGCACTTCATCCACCTGCGCGATGCGCTCCTCGCGGTGCGGATCGGCGGCGTCGATGACGTGCAGCAGCAGGTCGGCCTCGCGCGCCTCGCTCAGGGTGGAGCGGAACGCGGCGACCAGTTCGTGCGGCAGGTCGCGCACGAAGCCGACCGTATCGGCCAGCACCACCGCACCACCGGGCAGGTCGATGCGGCGCACGGTCGGGTCCAGCGTGGCGAACAGCTGGTCGGCCGCGTAGGCCTCGGCGCCGGTCAGCACGTTGAACAGCGTGGACTTGCCGGCATTGGTGTAGCCGACCAGGGCCACGCGCGGCAGTTCGCTGCGCACGCGGGCGCGGCGCATCTGCGTGCGCTGCACTTCGACTTTTTCCAGCCGCTTCTGCAACTGCTCGACGCGCTTCTGCAGCAGGCGACGGTCGGTTTCCAGCTGGGTTTCGCCGGGGCCGCGCAGGCCGATCGAACCGCCGCGCTGGCGCTCCAGATGGGTCCAGCCACGGACCAGGCGCGTGGCCATGTGGCGCAGCTGCGCCAGTTCCACCTGCAGCTTGCCTTCGTGGCTGCGCGCACGCTGGGCGAAGATGTCGAGGATCAGTCCGGTGCGGTCCAGCACGCGCCGCTGCAGGAGTTTTTCCAGGTTGCGTTCCTGGCCCGGCGACAGCGGGAAATTGACCAGGATCAGGTCGGCGCCGGTGGCATCGGCGGCGGCCTTCACTTCCTCCAGCTTGCCGCTGCCGATCAGGGTCGAGGGATTGGGCCGGTCGATGCGCGCGGTGAGCAGCGCGGCGACGGTGGCGCCGGCCGAGCGTGCGAGGTCGCTGAATTCTTCGGTGAGGCCGTCGTCGGGACGGCCGCCGGCATACGGCTGGATCAGCAGCGCATGCTCGCCCTTGCGGGATCTTTCAAACAATGGGGTCGTGCCTCTTCAAGCGAGGCACGCATTATCACGCGGTTTCGTCGTCGCCGCCTTCCGCGTCCTCGTCGCCCTGCTGCACGTAGCCGCCCCCCGGACCCACGCGCACGTTGCGCGCCGGCACCACGGTGGAGATCGCGTGCTTGTAGACCATCTGGCTGACCGTGTTGCGCAGCAGGACCACGAACTGGTCGAAGGATTCGATGGTGCCCTGCAGCTTGATGCCGTTGACCAGGTAGACCGACACCGGGACGCGCTCGCGCCGCAGTGCATTCAGGAAAGGATCCTGCAGGGATTGCCCCTTGGACATGACGTACTCCCGCCTTGCGTTCTTATAGTTAGGTTGTGCTGTCGTACCGGGCCGGCGACCAGCTCCCCTGCCGCCCGGAAGCCCCGATGTTACACAACATCGGCCCGGCGGGGCGTTGCCAAGTCAGGCAACAGGTCCCAATTCCGGCCAAGGTGGCCCGAACGGATCACGATGTCGGCAGAAACAGCGCCAGTGCCTGCTCCAGCCGCGCACGGTCGGTGGCGGGATCGAACCAACGTGCGTCCAGTTCACCCCGCAGCCACGTCAGCTGGCGCTTGGCGAGCTGGCGGGTAGCGGCGATGGCGCGCTCGCGGAAGTCGGCCTCGGTCCCCTGCCCGTCCAGGTATTCCCAGGCCTGCCGATAGCCCACCGCGCGAACAGCGGGCAGGTCGAGGGGCGATGCCACGGCCTGCATGTCGGGCAGCCTGCGCAGGCGGTGCATTTCTTCGAGGAATCCCTGTTCGAGCATCAGGTCGAAGCGGTGCGCGATGCGTTCGTGCAGTACCGCGCGGTCGGCGGGTGCGAGCACCAGCTTCAGCACCCGGAACGGCAGGCGCGTGCCTCTCGCCTCCTGCTGCCACGTGCTGATCGGCTTGCCGGTCAGGCGGTACACCTCCAGCGCGCGTTGGATCCGCTGCGGGTCGGTGGCGTGGATGCGGGCGGCCGCGACGGGATCGACGCGCGCGAGATCGGCATGCAGTGCCGGCCATCCACGCGCCTTCGCCTCTGCGGCGAGATCGGCCCGCAGTGCGGCATCGGCCGCGGGCATCGCGGCCAAGCCTTCAAGCAGCGCCTGGAAGTACAGTCCTGTACCACCGGCCAATACAGGCAGTCGCCCCCGCGACACGATGTCGTCGAGTGCGCGACGTGCGTCCAGCGCGAACTCGGCAGCGGAACAGGTTTGCCAGGGATCGCGTACGTCCAGCAGGTGATGCGGCACGCGCGCCTGTTCGTCGACCGTGGGTTTGGCCGCCCCGATGTCGAGTCCGCGGTAGACCAGTGCCGAATCCACGCTGACGATTTCGCCACCGAAGCGCTCGGCCACGTCGAGCGCGAAGGCTGTCTTGCCGGAGGCCGTCGGGCCCATGATGGCGATGGCGAGGGGACGGAGATCATGCGACATGCGGCCATTGTCGCACTGCGCTGCGCCGGCCCACCTGCGTGGCGCATGCAGGCCATCATCGAGGCTCGGAAGGGCACGCGACGCGATCTTGGTCGGCATCTGCCCGAATGCGGAAGGACAGCCTTCCGGCGACGCGGCCAACATGACGCGACGCCACCGGCTATCACGATTGCATATGAAAGGGCCGTGAAAAGCCTTTACGTCATATGACTTCGGCGCACGAATAACGCATGCCGCGCACTCGGCAAGCGGGATGCACACCACAAAGCAGCGACGGCATTCCGGTTATTTGTGGCGCAGTCCGCGTAATGGAAAACCAGCACTGGCTATTTAAAGAAAGCCCTATATTCTGCGATGGCGCGTGATGGCCTGCATTTTCTGGGCTCATCGGGTCCGACGGGGGCTTCCATTCGTGGATGCAAGACGGACTGAAGCGTAGACCCGCACCCGCTTCGGGCGCCCTGGGCTCCGTGACAACGGACCTCCGGTGCCCAGGGTGTGCACGCCACCCCGTATCGAATTACTCGCTCGCATGATCCGAAACACGCTCGTTGCCCTGCGCACCCCCGCCGTGATCCTGGCCCTCGGCACTCTGCTGACTGCCTGCACCGGCGCCGAATCCCTTCCAGAAGAAACGGCAGCGGCCGTCAGTGCCCCGGCCCAGGCCACCGCGCAGGCATCCGATGCGCGCGTGATGGCCAGTGCGGCTGCCGTCGCCACGGGTGCGCCCACCACCCCGATCATGTTCGTGACCCAGGTGCCCACGGCCGGCGACATCTTCGCTGGACGGCTCTCGGCATTCGCCAACCACATGACCGACATGGGCTCGGTACCGCGCGGTGGCGACCTGATGATCCGCTACCCCGATGGCTCGTTGCGCAACCTCACCAAGGAAGCGGGCTTCGGCATGGAAGGCCGGCAGGGCGCGAACGCGATCGCGGTGCGCGAACCCACGGTCCACTGGGACGGCAACAAAGCCGTCTTCAGCATGCTGGTCGGCGCGCCGACCAAGCAGTACGAAAGCATCAACACCCGGTGGCAGCTTTACGAAGTCACCAATCTGGCCCAGGGTCAGACGGCGGTGGTCACCAAGGTCGCCGGCCAGCCGACGTCGTACAACAACCTGTCTCCACTCTACGCCAGCGACGACCGCATCCTGTTCTCCTCGGACCGCCCACGCACGGGCGAGGCGCACCTGTACCCGCAACTCGACGAGTACGAGAGCACCCCGACGCTGGTCGGCCTGTACAGCCTCACTCCCTCCACGGGCGAACTTCGCCTGCTCAACCACACCCCGAGCGGCGCCTTCTCGCCGACCATCGACAGCTACGGCCGGGTGATCTTCACCCGCTGGGACCACCTGCAGCGCGACCAGCAGGCCGACGCAGGCACGTTCGGGGCCACCAACTACGCCAGCGAAGCGGCGGGCGCCGCCAATATCGGGCGCCAGGCGGAGAACTTCCCGGAATCTCGCCTGGGCCAGACCTCCACGGCGTATGGCCGGGTCAATGCCTTCACCTTCAACCTGTTCACGCCCTGGCAGATGAACCAGGACGGCACCGAGGAGCTGACGCTCAACCACATCGGCCGACAGGAGCTGATGTTCGGCTACATCGAGCGTTCGTTCGCCACCGACACGGCGATGGCGGATTACACCAACACCTCGATCATCGCCAACAAGAAATACATCCGCAACGACGGTGGCATCTTCCAGATCCGCGAGGATCCTCGCACGCCCGGCACGTACTTCGGCATCTATGCGCGCGAATTCGGCTCGATGACCAGCGACCAGATCGTGCGCTTCACCGGCGCGCCGACGCTCAACGCGGAGCAGATGGTCTTCGAGGACGCCTCGCCTGCCGCCGTCAGCAACAGCCTCTCGGCGGGACGCTTCCGCAATCCGCTGCCGATCAGCACCGGGCAGTTGCTGGCGAGCTACACCACCAGCCCGATGGTGGAGACGTCCACGCAATTCCGCCTGTACCAGTTGCGGACCGATGCGACGAACATGCTGGTGGCCAGCAGTGCCCTGACGACCGGCGTTCGCAAGTCGATCTCCTGGTGGAGTCCCGACACCCTCAAGACTTTCGATGGCGTGTTGTGGGAAGTCGAGCCTGTGGAAGTGCTTGCGCGCCAGCGCCCGACCGCCGGCAGCTGGACGCTGGAGGCCCCCGAGCGCGCCGTACTGGCCGAAGAGCAGGTCGACGAGACCGCGTTGCGTGCCTGGCTGAGAACGAACAATCTGTCGCTGATCGTTACCCGCAACCAGACCAGTCGCGATCGCGGCGACCTGCAACAGCCGTTCAACCTGGAAGTCCCCGGTGGCGTGAAGACGGCCAAGGCGACCGGCAAGGTCTACCAGGTCAGCCACTACCAGATCCTCCAGGGCAACCAGGTGCGCGGCTATCCCGGCGTCGAGGCAGGCCGCCGCGTGCTCGCCCAGCCGATGGCCGCCAGCCAGCACAACGTCGCCAATCCGAGCGGCCCGGCCGGCAGTACCAAGATCGCCGCCGACGGCTCCACCGCGGTGTTCGTCCCCGCCAACCGGGCACTTGCCTGGCAGACCACCGATGCCAGCGGCGAACCCGTGGTGCGCGAGCGCGTATGGGTGACCATGCAGCCCGGCGAGATCCGCACCTGTGCCGGCTGCCATGGTGAGAACAGCCGCAACCAGGTCAACGCGGCCGAAGCCGCGAACAAGCCGGAGGCGTTGCGCGCCCTGTTGCGGCAGTGGAAGCAGGCGACGGGAGGAGGCCCGATTCTCGTCAACGGCTCGCAGCCGCTGACGCCTACCCGCAGCACCACGTCGGCCTCGCAGCCGACCACGGCCGGCGCCTCACCGCAAACGACCACTGCCAGCGGGAACGCCGCGCTGACATCGGCCTTGATCGAGCGGAGCAGGCCCGCGGTGCCGCGCCGTGTCATCTCCACGTTGACGCGCAGCGTGGCAGAGCGCTGACGGATCGAACAAGATCCCAACGCAAGCCGAAAGGCCCGCCTCCAGGCGGGCCTTTTCATTTCGGCCTCAATCGTCGTCGGGCCAGCGGATCGTCGGTGTGCCCGTCGCCTGGCGCGGCGGCGGAATGGCGGCGATGGCGTTCCAGACCTTCAATGCATCCACCGTGGCCGCCACGTCGTGCACGCGCACGATCATGGCGCCATGCTGCGCGGCGATCAGGTGCGCCGCTACGGAACCGAAGATGCGTTCTGCGGGCGCATCGCGTCCGGTCAGCTGGCCGATGCTGCGCTTGCGCGACAGGCCGGCCAACACCGGCACGCCCAGTTCAACGAAACGGTCGAGTCGCGCCAGCAATTGCAGGTTGTGCGTCGTGTCCTTGCCGAAGCCAAAGCCGGGATCGATCACGATGTGCCGCTTCGGGATGCCCGCCATCTCCGCAACGAAGATGCGTTCGGCGAGGAAGCGGTGCACGTCAGCCACGACATCGTCGTAGTCGGGCGCAGCCTGCATCGAGCGTGGCTCGCCCTGCATGTGCATCAGCACGACGGGCACGCCGAGCGCGGCCGCCGCGTCCAGCGCACCTTCGCGTCGCAGCCCGTACACATCGTTGATCATGCCCGCACCGGCTTGTACGGCAGCGCGCATCACCTCCGGCTTGGACGTGTCGATGCTGATGGGCACTGACGCCTGTGCAGCCAGCCGCTCGATTACCGGGACCACGCGCCGCAGTTCCTCTTCCAGCGGCACCTCGTCAGCGCCGGGACGCGTGGATTCCCCGCCGATATCGAGCAGGTCCGCGCCCTCCTCCACCAATCGCAGCGCATGCGCGACGGCAGCGTCGAGGGTGTCGTGCTCACCGCCGTCGGAGAACGAATCGGGCGTCACGTTGACGATGCCCATGACCTGCGGGCGGTCGAGCCGCAGGATGCGGCCGGCGCAGTCGAGCGTGGGCGTGGTGTCGAACATCACTGGCGTCCGTCCTGATCCTTGTCGCGGGAGATGTGGCCCCCACCGGCACCAAACGCAACACCCAATGCAATCCCGATGGCGATGCCTGCACCGATGTTGTCCATCGCCATGCCGATGGCGACGCCGATCGCGATGCCCGCGCCGATGCCGACCGGCAACAGGGGGTGCCTTGGACGCTTGTCGTTGCCTGCCATGGAATCCCGCGTAAAGAAAAAGGCCAGACGCGAGTCTGGCCTTTCGTCATCACGCTGGCAACGCGCCTCAGGTCTGAGCGGCGGGGCCACCGATCGGCGGCAGCGGGCGCGACTCCGGCTTGTCATCGTCCTTGCCGCTCTTGCCCCAGCCCATCGGCGGCGGCGGCTCGCGGCCTTCCATGATGGCGTCGATCTGCGGTGCGTCGATGGTTTCGTACTGCAGCAGCAACTGCGACATGGCGTGCAGCTTGTCCATGTTCTCCGTCAGGATCGTCTTGGTCCGGCCATAGGCCCGGTCCAGGATGAGGCGCACGACTTCGTCGATCTTGCGCGCGGTCTCGTTGGAGACGTTCTTGTGCTGGGTGACCGAGCGACCGAGGAAGACCTCATCCTCTTCCTCGCCGTAGGCGATCGGACCCATCTCGTCGCTCAGGCCCCACTTGGTGACCATGTTGCGGGCCATCTTGGTGGCGCGCTCGATATCGTTGGATGCGCCCGTGGTGACCTTGTCGGCACCGAAGATCAGTTCTTCCGCCACGCGTCCGCCGTACAGCGAGCACAGCTGCGACTCGATCGCCACGCGGTTCAGCGAGTACTTGTCGCCTTCCGGCAGGTACATCGTCACGCCCAGCGCGCGGCCACGCGGGATGATGGTGACCTTGTAGACCGGGTCGTGCTCCGGGACCAGGCGGCCGACGATGGCATGGCCGGCTTCGTGGTAGGCGGTCAGCGTCTTCTCGTCTTCGCTCATCGCCATCGAACGGCGCTCGGCGCCCATCAGGATCTTGTCGCGGGCGCGGTCGAAGTGGTCCATGCGGACTTCCTTCGCATTCTCGCGCGCCGCGAACAGCGCGGCTTCGTTGGCGAGGTTCGCCAGGTCGGCGCCACTGAAGCCCGGCGTGCCGCGGGCGATGACCATCGGCTCGACGTCATCGGCCAGCGGCAGTTTGCGCATGTGCACGCGCAGGATCTGCTCGCGGCCCTTCACGTCGGGCAGGCCTACCACGACCTGGCGGTCGAAGCGGCCCGGACGCAGCAGCGCCGGATCCAGCACGTCGGGACGGTTGGTCGCGGCGATCACGATGACGCCTTCGCCGCCCTCGAAGCCATCCATCTCGACCAGCAGCTGGTTGAGGGTCTGTTCGCGCTCATCGTGTCCGCCACCTAGGCCGGCACCGCGATGGCGGCCGACGGCGTCGATCTCGTCGATGAAGATGATGCAGGGCGCGTGCTTCTTGGCCTGCTCGAACATGTCGCGCACGCGGCTGGCGCCGACACCGACGAACATCTCGACGAAGTCGGAACCGGAGATGCTGAAGAACGGCACCTTGGCTTCGCCGGCGATGGCCTTGGCCAGCAGCGTCTTGCCGGTGCCGGGCTGGCCGACCATCAGCACGCCGCGCGGGATCTTGCCGCCCAGCTTCTGGAACTTGCCGGGGTCGCGCAGGAATTCGACGAGTTCGCCGACTTCTTCCTTCGCTTCGTCGCAGCCGGCGACGTCGGCGAAGGTCACCTTCACCTGGTCCTCGCCCTGCAGCTTGGCGCGCGACTTGCCAAAGGACATCGCGCCCTTCGCACCGCCGCCACCGCCCTGCATCTGCCGCATGATGAAGATCCAGAAGCCGATGATCAGCAGCACCGGCAGGAAGTTCAGCAGGATGGTCGTGAGACTGAGGCCGCTCGGCGGCTCCTTCTGGGTCATCTCGACCTTCTTGAGGCGCAGGTCGCTGATCAAGTCGCGGTCGAACGGCGCGTTGATCGTCTTGCTCTCACCGTTGCGGAGCGTGTAGGTGATCTCGCCGACGCCGCTGCGGGCATCGCCGCCGAACTCGACACGCTGGACGTTGCCGCTATCCACCTGGTCGAGGAACGTGGAGTACGTGGTGCCTCCGGCCATGGCCGCGGTGTTGCCGCCCTTGGGCGAAAAACTCTGGAAGACGACCATCAGCACGACGGCGACGACTACCCACAGCAGCAGATTCTTGGTCAGGTCGTTCATCCGCATCGGCTCCGCTGTTCCTCTTTGCTCATACGCACGTTAGGCCACCTTACTTGATCTGGACCCGCTTGCCCTGTCCCAGGGCATACACCTCGGGCGAGCGCTTGCGGGACGCGTCCGGCTTGCGGATCGCCACCTTGTCATAGCGGCGGCGAAGCTCACGGATGTAGTCGTCGGACCCGGCGCCCTGGAACAGCTTGATCAGGAACGCCCCGCCCGGCTTCAGGTGGCCGTCGGCGAACTCCATCGCCAACTCCGCCAGATGCATCATCCGCGGCTGGTCCACCGCATCCACACCACTCTTATTGGGGGCCATATCCGACAGCACAAGGTCCACCGGTGCACCATCGAGCATGGTTTCCAATTGGGATAGGACGCTGTCTTCCCTGAAATCCCCATGAAGGAACTCAACCCCGGCCAGCGGCGGCATCTCCAGGATGTCCATGGCGACCACCCGTCCAGTGTCCCCCAGCGCCTGGCGGACAAACTGCGACCAGCCGCCGGGGGCGGCCCCCAGATCGACCACCACCATGCCGGGTTTCAGCAGGCGGTCGCGCTCCAGCAGCTCTTCCAGCTTATAGGCGGCACGCGAGCGCAGGCCCTCGGCCTGCGCCTTCTTCACGTAGGGATCGGAGAAGTGTTCCTTCAGCCAGCGCTGGCTGCTCTTGCTGCGGGTGGCCATGTCGGCGAGGTCTCCGGGCACGCTGCGACGGGAGCCGCCGGAGCCGTTCGTGGGGGTCGCCATGATACCCTGATCCCCCTTTTCGACCCGTACCGTGCCGCATGCCTGCAGCCCTGACCGCCGCCCAGTCCCGTTTCCTGCGCGGCCAGGCCCATGACCTCAAGGCGCTGCTGCAGATCGGCAACAAGGGCGTCACGACGGCCTTCATCGCCGAGCTGGATGCCGTGCTGGAGCAGCACGAACTGGTCAAGGTCAAGGTTTTCGGCGAGGACCGCGACGCGCGCGACGCGATGATCGCTGACCTGGCGGACAGGACCGAGGCCGCGCTGGTCCAGCGCATCGGCCATACCGCCGTCCTCTACCGTCCGAGCAAGGAACGCCGGCATATCGTGCTGCCGCGCGGCTGAGCCCGGCGCGCGTCGCCTGCCATGCAGCTGAGCCACGAACTCCCCGATTACGCGTTCACCCTGCGGTCCGCCGACGGCACCACCGCGCGCGTGAACGACCGCACGCTCTCGTCCAGCTTCATCCTGTCGCCGCAGCAACTGGTCGAAGACTGGTCGGTACGCGACAGCGCCGCGATGACACCCGATGACCTGGTACCCCTGCTGGCATTGCAGCCGGAGGTGATCCTGTTGGGCACCGGCGAGCGCCAGGTGTTTCCGGCGGCGGCCGTGATGGCCACCTGCCTGCGCCAGGGCGTAGGCCTGGAGGTCATGACGAACGCCGCTGCCGCCCGCACGTTCAACGTGCTGGCCAGCGAATCGCGCAAGGTCGTGGCCGGATTCCTGCTGGCGCCTCGCTGACGTGGCCTCGGGGAAGCAGCGGCTTTTCGGGCTGCTGCTCATCCTCTCCGCTGCCGCATGTCGTCCGCAAGCACCCGATGCCGCAGAACGCTATGAAGCCTGGCGACAGGGCGCAAACGCGCAGGGCGTGACCGCGTATGGTCAGGTGCTGGCCGACGCCGGTGTTGGCGACGTCGTACCCATGTCCTCCCTCCTTCGTTCCAGCCGGCGCTGGCGAGCGTGCGATATGCCGGAGTTCCAGCTTCCGCCATCCGATCGCGCCGCTGCCATCGTGCCCACCTTGCGCCTGGTCGCCCGGCTGCAGGCGATGGGCATCGTCGACGGCGAGAACGTGCGGTCGGGCTACCGGTCCGCCGAAGCGAACCACTGCGCGGGTGGAAGTTCCCGCAGCCGCCACGTACTCAACAATGCGCTGGATTTCGACCTGGCCGATGGTCGCCGGGTGGACGCACTGTGCGAATTCTGGCGCGCCCAAGGTCAATCGTTGGACATGGGGCTCGGCTTCTACACGCCGACGAAGATCCACCTCGACACCGCCGGCTATCGCACGTGGGGCAAGGACTACCGCCGCGGAACATCGCTGTGCCTCAGCGTCGCCCCTCAATCCGAGGCGCGCACCAGTCGCACCCGGACGCCATAGTGATCCGACGGCCATGCGCCCGTCGCGTCCGCGCGGTTGAGGATCAGCCGGGCGTCGGCCACACGGAACGCACCACGCTGCGCGAAGATGTGGTCGATGCGGATCGGTGGGTGACCAAGATGCATGTTGAGCGTGGAGTGCATCGGCGTGTTGGCGTCCTGCCCTTCGTGCGCCTGCCCGTAGGCTTCAACGAAGCGCTCGCGCAGCGATGCAAGTTCCGGCGCGTCCGAGCGCGTATTGAAATCACCGCCGATGATCGAAGGCACGTCACCACGGGTTTCATCGATCAGCGCGAGCAGACCCGTCACCTGCTGGGCGCGGATGGCAGCGCCATCGGGCTTGTAATGCAGGTGGGTCGCGTAGACGTTCAACGACCGGCCATCGATCCTCGCACGTACCCAGCCCGCATTGCGGTAGTCATCCAGTGGTGCCAGCCTGATCTCGCGTGACTGTTCGATCGCACCCCTCACCAGGATCGCGTTGCCGTAACGACGCGCCTGGTCTGGCGCGTCGGCGGAGAAAAAACGGTACTGGTATCCCAGGCGCGAGGCCAATACCTCTGCCTGGTTGGGCAGCGCGGCGTGCTGCAGCACCTCCTGCAGCACGATGACCTCGGGCGACAGCGCCTCCAGTTCGGCGACGATCAGGTCCTGCCGATGCGGCCAGTCCTGCTTGTCGTGCCAGAGGTTCAGGGTGACGACGTCGAGGGACGACGACGCCGGCGCGCCACGCGGGCGTTGGCATGCACCCGATGCAAGCACCGTGACCAACCCCAGCGCTGCGATAACGCGCTTCGCCCCTGCATGCAGGCGCATGCTCAGCGCACTCAACGCGCCGGCAGATACTGGAGCGGATCGACCGGCTTGCCGTTGTGGCGGATCTCGAAGTGCAGCATCTCGCGCGACGCGCCGCTGCTGCCCATTTCCGCGATCTGCTGCCCGGCCTTGATGCTCTGGCCTTCGTTCACCAACCGCTTGCGGTTGTGTCCGTACGCCGAGAGCCAAGCCTCGCTGTGCTTGACGATGATCAGCTCCCCGTAACCCACCAGCCCCGCACCGGAGTAGACCACCACGCCGTCCGCCGCCGCACGCACTGACTGTCCGCCGCTGCCGGCGATGTCGATGCCCTGCTTGGTGGCATCGCCCGCAACGAAACGACCGATCAGATGACCGTCGGCGGGCCAGCGCCAGGAGAAACCGCTGTTCGCTGGCGCGGGCGTCGTGGGCCGGGTGACGGTCGTGGGCGGTGGTACGGGCCGCGTCGTCGTGCCGGTGGTGGCGGGCCTTGTCGGTGTGGTGGTCGCCGCCGGGGGACGGCTGCCGCCACTGCCGGCAAACAGTTTCAGCGACTGGCCGGGATAGATGGTGTACGGCGCCGCAAGGCTGTTCCAGCGGGCCAGGTCGTTGACGTCCACACCGTTGCGGAACGCGATGCCGTACAGCGTATCGCCGCGCTGCACGCGCACCGTGGCGCCGGGCTTGCCTTGCGAGGTCTGCCGCGATGGCGACGAGGCGGAGGGCTCGCGCACCACCGTCGATGAGCAGGCGCCAAGCATGGCCACGGCGATGCCGATCAGGAAAGCGCGTGTCATTCGATTGCCGGAGCGTAGCTTCGTGGTCATGCGGTCGATCATTTCCTCAAGGCGGGAGCCGCGTGGCTCAGCCGGTCAATCGCTGGAACAGTTCGCGGACGGCAACCCCGCCACCGCCAATCAATACGCTGAAGTAGATGATCGTGCCGATATTGGCCAGATGACCCAGCAGGATCGCGCCGCCGTCACGCTGGATGAAACCGATGGCGTACAGCAGCAGGGCCAAGGCTGGCAGGGTGTTGCTGAATGGCACGAGTCCAAATGGCGCCATCAGCAACAGCGCCGCCAGGATGAAAGCCAGGTTGTTGATGACACCCTGCCCGGGGCCTTCGACGAAAAAGCGCAAGCGGTGCGGCCGGCTGATCTTTTCCATGCGGCGCACCCACACCAGCCCCGCGGTGAGCCCGGGACGCAGGCGATCCGTCGGCAATGCCTTGTGCTTGATACGTTGCGGCAACCACAGCGGCCGGTTGATCAGGCGACTGACGCCGACCAGCAGGATGGCAGCCCCGAAGACAGTGCTCACGCCCGGAATGGACACGGGAATCAGGAACACGAGCGTCAGGAGGACGGTCAGCAGCAGCAAGCCTTCGTCGCTGAAGACATCCAGCAGTTCCCCCAGGCTCAGGGTGCCGGGCGGCAGGCGCGCGATGATGTCGGTCAGCTGTTCGCCCAGCGAGGCGGACGCATCGGGAGTCTCGGGAGCGTTCTGCGGATCTGTCATTCGGTTCAATCCAGCGTGCCCGACAGCAGCGGTACGAACACCACCGGCGCCAGGGTGGTCTCATCGACACTGCCGTCGGCGCGCTTCACCAGCCGTACCAGCGACTGCGTCCCCGTGCCGCCCACCGGTGCGACGAGTTGCCCACCCACGGCCAGTTGCTCGACCAGTACGGGTACCAGCGCAGGCGCTGCGGCCGTCACGATGATGGCGTCGTACGGCCCGTGTTCGACCCAGCCGATGCGGCCGTCGTCGTGCTTGCTGCGTACGTTGAAGCCCATCTGGCGCAGGCGCTTGCGCGCCTGCCGCAGCAGGTCGCCGATGCGCTCGACGGTGTAGACCTCAAGCCCCAGCACGGCCAGCACCGCCGCCTGGTAACCGGAACCGGTACCGATCTCGAGCACCTTCTTCGGTTCGGTTTCCAGCAGCACTTCCGTCATCCGCGCCACGACCCAAGGCTGCGAGATGGTCTGGCTGTGGCCGATCGGGAGCGCGGTATCTTCGTAGGCGCGCGTCGCCAGCGCCTCATCGACGAACAGGTGGCGGGGCAGCGTGCGGATCGCGTTGAGCACGCGCTCGTCGGCGATACCCGATTCACGTAGCCGCTCGACCAGGCGGTCGCGCACCCGTTGCGACGTCATGCCCATGCCGACCGCTTCGGGCTGAAGCCGCAGGCGCGGCGTCATGCGGGGTCCTCGAGTGACGCCGTGAGGCCGCCGACCCAGCTGGCCACTTTCTCGAGCGCCTGGTAGCGGGTCAGATCGACATGGATCGGCGTGATGGAAATATGGCCGGTACGTACCGCATGGAAGTCAGTTCCGGCACCGGCATCCTGCTCACGGCCGGCAGGGCCGATCCAGTACACGGTGTGCCCACGGGGATCGGGCTGCGGCACGCAAGCCTCCGATCGGTGGCGGTTGCCGAGGCGGGTGACCTCGAACCCACGCACGTCCGCCCATGCCAAATCCGGCACGTTGACGTTGAGGATGGTGTCGGCGGGCAGTGGATCGGCCTTCAGGCGCGCCACGATCTCGACCGCCGCACGCGCCGCGGTTTCGTAGTGCTTGGCGTCGTGGTTCTTGGTGGCCAGCGACATCGCCACCGCAGGCAAGCCCAGGAAACGGCCTTCCATCGCGGCCGACACGGTTCCGGAATAGATGACGTCGTCGCCGAGGTTCGCGGTGTTGTTGATGCCCGACACCACGATGTCGGGCTCGAACTCCAGCATCCCGGTCAATGCCAGATGCACGCAATCGGTCGGCGTGCCGGCGATGCTGCAGGTGTAGTGATCGATGCGTTTGAGCCGGATCGGCAGATCGAGCGTCAGCGAATTGCTGGCACCGGAGCGGTCGCGGTCGGGCGCGACCACGTACACCTCATGACCCGCACCACGCAGGCCTTCTGCCAGGATTCGGATGCCGGGGGCGTCGACGCCGTCGTCGTTGCTGACCAGTACGCGCATGGGTTTCCTCGGGAACGGCCCCATGATACCGGAACCGCGCCCCTGCTTCCCGCGCTTGCGTCATCTCGTGTTGCCGCTACGCTGGCGTCATGCCCCACTCCACACCGCCCGACGAGGACGACGCCGCGCTGTTCCGCGATGCGATCGGCGACGTGCGCCGACTGCAGGACGCGCCACCGCCACCGCGCAAGGCACCGCCAAGGCCTACCGCACGCATGGCCGAGCGCGATGAGCACGATGCCCGCAGCGAATTCCAGCGTGGCCTGGAGACACTGGACCTGCATGCAGCGGGCGATGTCCTGAGCTACCGCCGCGAGGCGCTGTCGCCGCGCGCCTTCCAGCGCCTCAAGCGCGGACAGTTCTCGGTGCAGGACGAACTGGACCTGCATGGGGCCACGGCATCGCAGGCGGAAGGACTGCTGCGCAGGTTCCTTGTAGATGCGCACGCACACGACCATGGCTGCGTACGCGTCATCCACGGCAAAGGCCAGCGATCAGACGGCGACGCGCCGGTGCTCAAGAATCTTGTTGATCGTGTACTGCGCCAGCGCGCTGACGTGATGGCCTTCCACTCGGCGCCGCCCACACAGGGCGGCACCGGCGCGGTGCTGGTGTTGCTGGCCCACCGTCGCCGCTGAGCGAACCGGTGCTGACTACGTCAAAAGCGCGAGCGGCGCGTCCGGCAAGCACGTCAATGCTTGCTGTCGACCTTTTCCCTGAGGTGGGGCGGGTTGACCCAGGTCACCTGGATGCCGCGCCGCCGCGCAACCCGCTCGACATACGCGATGTACTGCTGTTCGGCGGTGAGCGCGCGCTGCTCTTGCGGGGGCGAAGTTGCGGTCTTGCCGGCGCTGGCGCAGGCAGCCAGCAATACGCAGGCAATCAGGACAAGCGCACGTTGGATCATGGCGTTCATGGCGATTCTCCAGAGCAGGAAACGTGTCCGGTCTCGCCTACGCCACCTGACGCATGATGCGGCGCGGCGCGCCCACTCCGCTTATACGCCGGCGACAGATGACTTCCAGTGCCGTCAGACGCGCTCCGACAGACGGTCGCTTCCCGCATCGAGCGCTTCGCCCAGCTCATGCAGGACAGCGGTGGCGTAACTGCCTGGCGGCAGCGCGAAGGCCAGCCGCAGCACATCCGTCGACCGCCATGACCACGCAAAGCCCTCCGGCCTCAGCCGCAGCGCACGGCGCTCCTGGCGCAGCCCCTCGGCTTCCAAGCCGCTTCGCAACGCCATCGACTCGTCATCCCGCAGCGCTTCGGCTTCGCACTGCAATGCCGCAGCCTGCACGCGCGTTTCGCCCTGCCCCCACAACGGACCAGTCGGATGGATATCGAAACCGGCCAGTCGCTGCGCAAGCGCCTCGGTCCATGGTTCCGGCCCGAACACGCTGCGGCTGCCCGCCAGCATCCAGACCTCCCCCTCCAAGCCCCGGTTCCAACTGCCGTCTGCCAGGCGAGCGGCCAATACACGGTTGAACAGTTCGGAGCGCGCGGCCGATATCAGGATCGAGCACTGTTCACGCCGTACGCGTCGGCCGCCGAACATCGCCAGCGCCGCGGCGACGTTACCTCCATCACGACCGAAGCGTTGCTCGCCGAACCAGTTCGGCAAGCCATGCGCGGCCATGTCCCGTAGTCGCGCTTCGATGGCCTCCGTGTCCCCGGTGACGTCACGCAAAACCAATTCGAATCGGTTGCCTGCAAGCGCGCCGCGAGGCAGCTTGCGAGAGTGCCACGCCGAGTCGATCACCCTGAGATCATCGGACCCCAGTCCTGCCAGATCGGGGGCGACCTTGCGCGGCAGGTGCACACTGAAACGCTGGCGCGTGACCGCATTCCGGTCCTTCATCCCCGCATAGCCGACGCCCATGTCGGCAATCCCGGCCCACGCAGCGATGCGCTTGGCCGCGAACGCCGTATTCATGCCCCGCTTCTCGATCGTCAGCAGCAGGTGCTCGCCTTCGCCCGACGGTTCAAAGCCAGGTTGTTCCTCGACGAAGAAATCTTCCGGGGTGCTGCGGATGCGCGCCGACAGCACCGGCGCGCCGAACGCGCGAGGCAACGCTTCGCTCATGCGTGCACCAGCAACACCACGGCCTGTGCCGCGATGCCTTCGCCGCGCCCGGTGAAACCCAGTTTTTCCGTCGTGGTCGCCTTGATGCTGACCGCCCCGATGTCCAGGCCCAGGTCTTCCGCGACGCAGGCGCGCATCGCGTCGGCATGCGGCCCCACTTTCGGCAGCTCGCAGATCACGGTGATGTCGACATTGCCGACCTGCCAGCCCTGCCAGCCGACCAGCGTCTTGCAGTGACGGACGAAGGCGCGGCTGTCGGCCCCTTTCCAGCGATCGTCCGATGGCGGGAAGTGCCTGCCGATGTCGCCCAGCGCCAGGGCGCCGAGCATCGCGTCGCACAGCGCGTGCAACACGACGTCGCCATCGCTGTGCGCCAGCACGCCGCGATCGTGCGGCACGCGCACGCCGCCCAGCATGACGTGGTCGCCGTCGCCGAAGGCGTGCACATCGAAGCCCTGGCCGATGCGGATGTTCAAGGAGGTCGACATGGAAATCCCGTGGCTGCGTCAGCAGTTCCGCTGCGCCAGTTCGAAGGCGAACCGGTCCAGGTCCGCCGGCGTGGTGATCTTGAAATTGCTTTCGGAGCCTTCCACCAGCAAGGGACGCAAACCCAGACGCTCCATCGCCATCGCTTCGTCGGTGACGTCGACGCCATCCGCCAGGGCGGACTCCAACGCCCGCGTCAACTGCAGGCGGCGGAACAACTGCGGCGTGAATGCGCGCCAGAGACGCTCACGGGATTCAGTGCCATCGATGCCGCCATCGTCGCCCGCGCGCTTCAACGTATCCCGTACCGGCGCGGCGAGGATCGCGCCGACCGGATCGTTGCGTCCCCGTTCCAGCAACTGCGACAGGTCGGCGAGCGACAGGTTGGGGCGTGCGGCATCGTGCACCAGCACGAAGTCGTCAGCGCGCACCTCATCAGGCAGCGCGCGCAACCCCGCCAGCACGGACGCGGCGCGGCTCGCACCGCCGACGCAGGCGTGCACCGGCTTGCCGGCGAATTCCGTCCAGCGCGGCCAGTCGGGATCGTTTTCCGACACCGGCACCACCGCGCCTTCGACCGCCTCGTGCGCGAACAGCGCCGTCAGCGTGTGCGCGATCAACGGTGCGCCGTCCACTTCGAGATACTGCTTGGGAAGCTCGGCGCCGAAGCGGGTGCCACGTCCGGCCGCTGGCACGACGGCCCAGATGCGAGCCATCAGGGCGTCGGCTCCGTGGTGTCGGCACCGCCGTCTGCATTGGCTTCGGGCGATGGCGGGACCGGTTCGACCACGCGGTAGAACTTTTCGCCAGGCTTGATCATGCCCAGCTCGCTGCGCGCGCGCTCCTCCACCGCCGATTCACCGGACTTGAGGTCCTCGACTTCGGCAGCGAGCGCATCATTGCGCTCCTGCAGGCCACCGTTCTCGCGCTTCTGCACATCGACCTGCTGCTCCAGCGCGACGACCTGGCCGGAGCTGCCGACGCCAAACCAGAACTTGTACTGCAGCCATCCCAGCAGCAGTACCAGTACCAGCAGCAGCCAGGGCGCCTTGCGCATGGATTACTGCTTCAGCGACACGAAGGCGTTGCGACCGGCGTAGCGCGCCTTGCTCCCCAGCGCCTCTTCGATGCGCAGCAGCTGGTTGTACTTGGCCACGCGGTCGCTGCGGCACAGCGAACCGGTCTTGATCTGCGTCGCCGTGGTGGCGACGGCGATGTCGGCGATGGTGGTGTCCTCGGTCTCGCCCGAACGATGCGACACGACGGCCGCGTAGTTCGCCTTGGCGGCCATCGCGATGGCTTCCAGCGTCTCGGTCAGCGTACCGATCTGGTTGACCTTGATCAGGATGGCGTTGGCGGTGCCGGACTCGATGCCTTCCTTGAAGATCTTCGGGTTGGTGACGAACAGATCGTCACCGACCAGCTGCACCTTGCTGCCGATGCGATCGGTCAACAGCTTCCAGCCGGCCCAGTCGTCCTCGGCCAGGCCATCTTCGATCGTGATGATCGGGTACTGCGCGGCCCAGTCGGCGAGGAAGTCGACGAACTGATCGCTGGTCAGGCGCTTGTTCTCGCCGACCAGGTGGTACTTGCCGTTGTCGAAGAACTCGCTGGACGCCACGTCCAGACCCAGCAATACGTCTTCGCCAGCGGTGTAGCCGGCCTTGCCGATGGCTTCCAGGATGGTGTCCAGCGCCTCGACGTTGCTACGGAAGTCGGGAGCGAAACCGCCCTCGTCGCCGACCGCCGTGCTCAGGCCGTGGCCCTTCAGCACCGACTTAAGCGAATGGAAGATTTCGGTACCGGCACGCAGCGATTCGGCGAACGAATCGAAGCCGACCGGCAGCACCATGAACTCCTGGAAATCCACGTTGTTGTCGGCATGCGCGCCACCGTTGATGATGTTCATCATCGGCACCGGCAGGGTGACGTCATTGCCGTTGGCCAGGTGCTGCCACAGCGGGACTTTCTTCGATGCCGCCACCGCATGCGCATTCGCCATCGACACGCCGAGCAGCGCGTTGGCGCCCAGGCGGCCCTTGTTTTCGGTGCCGTCCAGGTCGATCAGGCGACGGTCGAGGCCTTCCTGGTCGGCCGCATCGAAGCCCTTCAGTGCCGTGGCGATCGTGGTGTTGACGTTCTCCACCGCCTTGCGCACGCCCTTGCCCAGGTAGCGGGTCTTGTCGCCGTCGCGCAGTTCGACCGCTTCCTTGGTCCCGGTCGAGGCGCCGGACGGCACCATGGCACGACCGAAGGAACCGTCTTCCAGCGTGACCTCGGCTTCGAGGGTCGGATTGCCGCGGGAATCGAGGATTTCGCGGGCGTGGATCTTGGCGATGTTGGTCATGGTGGGGTCGGGTTGGAGGAAAGGGAGTGTTCCACTTCGGCCAGAGCCGCAACGCTTCTCGGACTCGAGTCGATCATAAACGTGCCGTACCGGGGGGCGATCTTGTCGCTTGGCTCGACCGCCGCCTGGGCAAAGATAAGGTACTCGCGCCCTTCCATCAGCACGACATCGCAGCTGGTGATCCCACTGTCGATGCGTGCGCCTTCTGGAAGCGCTCCCTTCAGGCTGCGCACGAGGGTGACATCGGCGGTTTGGGTAGGCAGGCGGATCGGTACATTCAACGGCGGATCACTGAACATGCGCTCGGAGAATGCGGCCTCTTCAGCCGTTAACGGATGGATGCGATCGACGTGGACGATGGCGATCACGCCCGAGGTCTGCACCAGTTCGGCGATCGGCGGAGCGCGCATTGGCGGACTCGTCCTGCAGGCCTCCGCGCGTAGCGGAAACCATGCCGACGCGAGCAAGATGCAGGCGGATACCGCCTGCGCCGCCCAGGACGGACCGCCGGTCGGTCCCATCAGACCGAACTCTCCAAAAATCCGTTCTTCTTGGTGATCGAGTCCAGCGCCAGCAGCGTCTCGAGCAGCGCTTCCATCTTGTCCAGCGGCCACGCGTTCGGGCCATCGGACAGCGCCTTGGACGGATCCGGATGCGTCTCGGCGAACAGGCCGGCCACACCGACCGCGACGGCGGCGCGCGCCAGCACCGGCACGAACTCGCGCTGGCCGCCCGAACTGCTGCCCTGCCCGCCCGGCAACTGCACCGAATGCGTCGCGTCGAACACCACCGGGCAGCCGGTATCGCGCATCACGCTCAGCGAGCGCATGTCGCTGACCAAGTTGTTGTAGCCGAACGATGCGCCGCGCTCGCAGACCATGATGTCCTGGTTGCCGGTGGCCTTGGCCTTCTCGACGACGGGCTTCATGTCCCACGGCGACAGGAACTGGCCCTTCTTGATGTTGACCGGCTTGCCGGCCGAGCAGACCTTCTTGATGAAGTCGGTCTGGCGCACCAGGAACGCCGGCGTCTGCAGCACGTCGACGACGGCGGCGACCTCATCCATCGGCGTGTATTCGTGCACATCGGTGAGGACGGGGACGCCGACCTGCTTCTTCACCGCGTCCAGCACCTTCAGGCCCTCATCCATACCCGGGCCGCGGAAGCTGGTGCCGGACGTGCGGTTGGCCTTGTCGAAGCTGGACTTGAAGATGAAGTTCATCCCCAGCTTGCCGGTGATCTCCTTCAGGCGGCCGGCGACATCGATCTGCAACTGCATCGACTCGATCACGCAGGGGCCGGCGATCAGGAACAGGGGCTGGTCCAGGCCGACGTCGAATCCACAGAGTTTCATTCACCACTCCTTCGTTGCAGGCGCCGCACGGGGCGGCACCGATGCAGGACAGTTAAGCGCGGGCTTCCTTCAACAGCTTGCCGCCGGCCTTCTTCTCGCGCGCGGCGCGGATGAAGCCGACGAACAGCGGATGCCCGTCGCGCGGGGTGGACAGGAATTCCGGGTGCGCCTGGCAGGCCAGGAACCACGGATGCACGGTGCGCGGCAGCTCCACCATTTCCACCAGCAGGTCGTCCATCGACTTGGCGGCGATTACCAGGCCGGCGTCTTCCAGTTGCGTGCGGTAGCGGTTGTTGAACTCGTAGCGGTGGCGGTGGCGCTCGGCGACCACGTCCTTGCCGTAGAGATCGCGCGCCAGCGTGCCGGGCTTCAGCCGCTGCTCCTGCAGGCCGAGGCGCATGGTGCCGCCGAGGTCGGAGCGCTCATCGCGCTTCTCGACATCGCCGGTGGCCGTGCGCCACTCGGTGATCAGGCCGATCACCGGATGCGGCGACTGCTTGTCGTTCTCGGTGCTGTTGGCGTCGTCCAGACCCGCCACGTGGCGTGCATAATCGACCACCGCCGCCTGCATGCCGTAGCAGATACCGAAATACGGCACCCGCTGCTCGCGTGCGAAGCGCGAGGTCAGCACCTTGCCCTCGAAACCACGGTCGCCGAAGCCTCCCGGCACCAGGATGCCGTCCACGCCCTGCAGCAGGGCCATGTCCGTATTCTCCAGCTCCTGCGCTTCGATCCACTTCAGGTTGACGCGCGTGCGCTGGCGCAGGCCGCCATGCTTGAGTGCTTCACCGACCGACTTGTAGGCGTCCTGGTGGTCGACATACTTGCCGACGACGGCGATAGTCACTTCGTCCAGCGGGTTGAGCGTCGCATCGACGGCGGCTTCCCACTCGGACAGGTCCGCCGCCTGGGCGTTCTCGACGCGGAACTGGCGCATGACGATCTCGTCCAGGCCCTGGCCTCGCAGGCCCATCGGGATGCGGTACAGCACATCGACGTCCGGCACGCTGATGACCGCGCGCTCAGGAACGTTGGTGAACAGCGAAATCTTGCGGCGTTCGGAATCCGGAATCGGCTGCTCGGAACGGCACAGCAGCACGTCCGGCTGGATACCGATGGAGCGTAGCTCCTTCACCGAGTGCTGCGTGGGCTTGGTCTTCAGTTCGCCCGCGGCGGCGACGTACGGCACCAGCGTCAGGTGCATGAACAGCGCCTTCTCGGGGCCACGTTCGGTGCGGATCTGGCGGATGGCTTCAAGGAACGGCAGCGACTCGATGTCACCGACCGTACCGCCGATCTCCACCAGCGCCACGTCGAAGCCTTCGGTGGCTTCGTCGATGCAGCGGCGGATTTCGTCGGTGATATGCGGGATCACCTGCACCGTGGCGCCGAGATAGTCGCCACGACGCTCCTTGCGGATCACGTTCTCGTAGATGCGGCCGGTGGTGACGGAATTCTTGCGGCTCAGGCGCGTGCGGACGAAGCGCTCGTAATGGCCCAGGTCCAGGTCGGTTTCGGCGCCGTCGTCGGTGACGTACACCTCGCCGTGCTGGAACGGGCTCATGGTGCCCGGGTCGACGTTGATGTAGGGGTCCAGTTTCATCATCGTGACCCGCAAGCCACGTGCTTCGAGAATGGACGCAAGCGAAGCGGCGGCGATGCCCTTGCCTAGCGAGGACACAACGCCGCCGGTAACGAAAATCAGGGGAGTCATGGGCGGGGCTCCGGAAAGCCATAGTCTACAGGCAACGCGTGTCGCCCGGAAGCGTGACACCCCGCCGAAGCGGGGTGTCAGTGCGTCATTTCCGTGCCTGAAACGCTTGCGCCGCAAGGGTCATGGCACGACGGCAAGGATCAGGGCTTGCGCTCTTCGTCTTCTTCGCCAGCCTTCTTCTGCTGGCCTTCGGCGGCCTTGCGCTTGGCGGCGGCCTCGTTGGCGGCGCGACGGCGCGCCTTCGCTTCCGGATCGGACGGATCACTGGTCTGGGACTGGTCCTGCTTCGGCTTGTCGGCGTCCGCGGCGGTACGGGACTGGGCAAACGCCTGGACCGCGAACAGCGCGCCGATGGCAGCGGCGGACAGCAGCAACAGGTTGCGGGACTTCATGGCAATGCTCCTCGTGGATGGCGGGAATCTGGGGGCGCCGGATGGCGTTCCCAAGGGCGTCCATGTCCACGGCGCAAGCCTAGCGCCCGCTGCCCGGCCCTCGACTGAACATGGAAAAAAAGCCGCACTGGCCGCACACTGCGGCCCGGTCCGAAAGTCCGGATGGAACGCCCGTCGCGTCGCGCACCCTGCGACGGCCCCGTGGCCCACTGTCCCTGCCCTTCGTCATCCTGCGGCGCCCAGGCGCTGCGCCGCCGTATCGAGAACGTGAAGACCCATGAGCAGTCGCTACAACGCCGCCGACATCGAAGTCCTTTCCGGCCTTGACCCCGTCAAGCGCCGGCCCGGCATGTACACCGACACCGCGCGCCCGAACCATCTGGCGCAGGAAGTCATCGACAACGCGGTGGACGAGGCGCTGGCCGGGCACGCCGGCAGCATCGAGGTCACGCTGTACAAGGATGGCAGCTGCGAAGTCAGCGACGACGGACGCGGCATGCCGGTCGACATCCATCCCGAGGAAAAGATCCCGGGCGTGGAACTGATCCTCACCCGCCTGCATGCCGGCGGCAAGTTCAGCAACAAGAACTACACGTTCTCCGGCGGCCTGCACGGCGTGGGCGTCAGCGTGGTCAACGCGCTGTCCACGCTGGTGGAAGTGCACATCAAGCGCGAAGGCAGCGAACACCGCATCACCTTCCGCAACGGCGACCGCGCCACGCCGCTGGAAGTGGTCGGCAGCGTCGGCAAGAAGAACACCGGTACCCGCGTGCGCTTCTGGGCCGACCCGAAGTATTTCGACACGCCCAAGTTCAACGTGCGCGCGCTCAGGCACCTGCTGCGCGCCAAGGCCGTGCTGTGCCCGGGCCTGAACGTCACCCTGTTCGACGAAGCCACCGGCGAGCGCGACCGCTGGCACTACGAGGACGGCCTGCGCGATTACCTGCGCGGCGAGATGGCCGGCCGCGAGCTGTTGCCGCCGGAGCTGTTCGTCGGCCAGCTGAAGAAGGACAGCGAAGTCGTCGACTGGGCCGTGGCCTGGGTGCCGGATGGCGAGCTGGTGCAGGAAAGCTACGTCAACCTGATTCCCACCGCCCAGCACGGCACCCACGTGAACGGCCTGCGCAGCGGCCTGACCGACGCGCTGCGCGAGTTCTGCGATTTCCGCAACCTGCTGCCGCGCGGCGTGAAGCTGGCACCGGAAGACGTGTGGGATCGCGTCACCTTCGTGCTGTCGCTGAAGATGACCGACCCGCAGTTCAGCGGCCAGACCAAGGAACGCCTGTCCTCGCGCCAGGCCGCCGGTTTCATCGAAGGCGCGGCGCACGATGCTTTCAGCTTGTGGTTGAACCAGCATGTCGACCTCGGCGAGAAGATCGCGCAGATCGCCATCGAGCGCGCCAGCGCGCGCCTGAAGACGGAAAAGCAGGTCGTCCGCAAGAAGGTCACCCAGGGCCCCGCCCTGCCCGGCAAGCTGGCCGACTGCATCAGCCAGGACCTGTCGCGCACCGAGTTGTTCCTGGTGGAAGGCGACTCGGCCGGCGGCTCGGCCAAGCAGGCACGCGACAAGGATTTCCAGGCGATCCTGCCGCTGCGCGGCAAGATCCTCAACACCTGGGAAGTCGCCAGCACCTCGGTGCTCGCCTCCGATGAAGTGCACAACCTCGCCATCGCCATCGGCTGCGATCCGGGCAAGGACGACATCAGCGGGCTGCGCTACGGCAAGGTGGTCATCCTCGCCGACGCGGACTCCGACGGCCTGCATATCGCCACGCTGCTGACGGCGCTGTTCCTGCGCCACTTCCCGGCGCTGGTGAACGCGGGCCACGTGTTCGTCGCGATGCCGCCGCTGTTCCGCGTCGACGTGGGCAAGCAGGTGTTCTACGCACTGGACGAGGAAGAGAAGCGCCTTCTGCTTGAGAAGATCGAGCGCGAGAAGATCCGTGGCCAGGTCAACGTCACCCGCTTCAAGGGCCTGGGTGAAATGAACCCGTCCCAGTTGCGCGAATCGACCATCCATCCGGATACCCGACGCCTGGTGCAGTTGACTGTGGACGACGAGCCGCAGACACGTGGCCTGATGGACATGCTGCTGGCGAAGAAGCGTGCGTCGGACCGCAAGGCGTGGCTGGAGACGAAGGGCGACCTGGCTTCCCTGGAAGCCTGATCGCAGCAAGCGATCGCAGGTGTGGCGTCGCGACGCCACCTCCTTGGCAGGCCTGGGGTACGACCGCTGCGCGCGGTTGAACATGCCGTTCACTTGCCCGGTGCGATAACCCGGACATGGCGAACGCAGCACAGCGCGACGCGCATCCCTACACCTTCGGCATCGAGGAAGAGTATTTCCTCGTGCGCCGGAATGGCCGCCGGTTGCGGCACATGCCGCGACGCTTCTTCGATGCGTGCCGCACGGCTTTGGGCGGCCGTTTCGGCAGCGAGATGCTGCAGACACAGGTCGAGGTGCAGACAGGCGTCCATGACGACGCACCCGCGGCGGAAGCCGAACTGCTCGCCCTGCGCGGCACCGTCGGCCGCATCGCGGGCGGACACGGGCTCGGAATAATCGCGGCCGGCACCCATCCGACGGCGCAATGGCGCGGCCAGCGCAGCACGGACAAACCCCACTACGACCGCGTGATGGACGAGTTGCAGATGCTGGGGCACCGCAACCTGTTGTGCGGGCTGCACGTGCACGTGCAGCCGGCCGCGCCCGACCGGCGCATCCCGTTGATGGCGCGGGTGCAGCCCTTCCTTCCCCTCCTGCTCGCACTCAGTACATCGTCCCCGTTCTGGATGGGCCACGACACCGGCCTGATGGGATACAGGCAGACCGCCTACCAGGAGATTCCGCGCACCGGCCTGCCTCCGCTGTTCCGCGACCAGACGGAGTACGACCAGTACGTGCAGCGCATGGTTGATGGCCGTGCGATCCAGGATGCGAGTTTCCTGTGGTGGGCCGTGCGTCCCTCCCTCGCCTTCCCCACGCTGGAGCTGCGTGTCACCGATGCCTGCACCGACCCGCGCGATGCGCTGGCGATCGCACAGCTGTTCCGTTGCCTCGTCAGGCACCTCGAACGCCACCCCGCGTTGCATGCCGACCTGCATGCAAGCGACCAGGCGGTGATCGCGGAGAACCTGTGGCGTGCGCAACGCCACGGCTTCGACGCGGGACTGATCGACCTGGGCAGCCAGCGTCTCGTTCCGGTGCGCGAGATGCTGGAAAGTACGCTGCGGGCGCTCGACGACGATATCCGCCATCTCGGCTGCATGGCGCAGGTCGATCGGGTGTGGCGCATCCTCGAGGACGGCACCAGCGCGCACCGCCAGCTGCAGCGCTTCCGCGACCGCAGGCTGGCCGGCGACTCCCACGCGGAAGCGCTCGCGCACGTGGTGCAGTGGCTGGCCGACGTGAGCGTTCCCGCCTAACGCGCAAGATCAGCGCGCGACGGTCTTCTGCTGCGAGACCACGAATACGCCCGCCATCACCAGCACCGTACCCGCGACCTGCCAGGGCCCCATGGGTTCGCCGAGCAGCAGCAGGCTCAGCACGATGGTCGATACCGGCCCGACCATGCCGACCTGCGCGGCCAGCGCGGAGCCGATGCGCGCCACCGCCATCATCACTGCGAGCACGGGCAGCACCGTGCACAGCGTGCCGTTGACCAGCGACAGTGCGTACACCTCCCACGGCAGCACCATGGCCTGCAGCGGGCGCAGCAGGACGAACTGCAGCAGGCACAGCACACTGGCCACGCTGCTGGCGTAGGCGGTCAGGCGTACCGCACCGACGCGCGCGACCAGTTCGCCGCTTCCCACGAGGTAGAGCGCATAGGCCAGCGCGCTGCCGAACACCAGCGCACCGCCCAGCATGATGTTGGAACCGCCGGCCTGCAGGTCGTGGCCGAACGCCAGCGCCACGCCTGCATAACTGACCAGCAGCGCCAGCGCCTGCCGCCGCGAGATCCGCTTGCCGAACGCCAGCCAGCCGATCAGTGCGACCAGCGTCGGGGTCAGGTACAGGATCAGTCGCTCCAGCGTGGCGGTGATGTAGGCCAGGCCGGCGAAATCGAGAAAGCTGGCCAGGTAATAGCCCAGGAAACCGAGCAGCACGATCCTCAGGCGATCCGCACCCGACAGCGACGCGCTACGGCGTGCCGCCCAGAATCCCATCATCAGGAAGAACGGGAATGCCACCAGCATGCGCAACGCGAGCAGCGTCACCGCGTCCGCGCCATAGCGGTAACCCAGCTTGACGATGATTGCCTTGCCCGAGAACGCGATGGCGCCCAGCGCCGCGAGCACCAGGCCGGAGCGGCTGACCGCATGCAGGCCCGGCCGCGGATGCGGCGCCGCCAGCGCTTCGGCCGGCGCCACGTCGAGCGGTTGCGCCAGCTCGTCTTCCGCCTTCGGCGGTGTCATCGCGACCGCCTCACGCCAGCGTGCGCTCCAGCAGGCGACGGATCAGGGCCTGGGTGCGCGACGCACGTTCGGGCAGATAGGCGAACGTGTCTTCGTCCATGTAGTTCAGCTGCGCGAGCTCGAGCTGCACCGTCTGGATGCCGTTGGCGACGTCGGCGTAATGGCGGGTGATGTAACCGCCGCGGAATCGCCCGTTGACGATGAAGCTGTAGTCCGACTGCGCGGCCAGTTCGGTTTCCAGCGCCCGCTGCAGGGCGGGCGAGCAACTCGTGCCGCCGGCCGTGCCCAGGTTGAAGTCCGGCAGGCGCCCATCGAACAGGAACGGCACCACGCTGCGGATCGAATGTCCCTCCCACAGCACCACGCGGCCATGCGCGGCGCGGATGCGTGCGAGTTCCTGCTCCAGCGCCTGATGGTAGGGGCGCCAGTAGGTATCGACCCGCGAGGCGATCTCGTCCGGCGTGGGATGCTGCTCCGGCAGGTACACGGGATCGCCGCTGAAGCGCACGATCGGGCACAGACCGGTGGTGTTCTGGCCCGGGTACAGCGATACATCGTCGTCCGGACGGTTGAGATCGACCACGTAGCGCGAATACGACGGCACGATGATCGAGGCGCCCAGCTCGCGGGCGAAGGCGTAAAGCGTGTCGACATGCCAGTCCGTGTCCGGGACGCGTCGCGCATCGGGCGTCAGGCGTCCGGCGATGTCGTCGGGAAGCGTCGTGCCGTTGTGCGGCAGGCTGATGAACAGCGGTGCGGTTCCGCGGTGGAGCGTGAAAGTATCCATGTCCGCATTGTATCGCCGTGCCCCGCGGGCCCGGCTCACCGCATCAGCACCACTTCCTCGGCGCTGGTGGGATGGATGGCGACGGTATCGTGCAGGTCGGCCAGGGTGATGCCCTTCTTCAGCGCCACTGCGAAACCCTGCAGCATTTCGTCCGCGCCTTCACCCAGCAGATGCAGCCCGACGACACGCTTTTCCGCGCCCACCAGGACCAGCTTGAACAGGCTGCGCTGCGGCGAATCGGCCAGCGCGTGCAGCATCGGGCGAAAACGGGTCGTCAGCACCGTCACCTCGTCGCCGTGCTGCTCGCGCGCCTCGGCTTCGGTCAGGCCCACCTGACCCACGGGCGGGTGCGAGAACACCACGGTCGGAATCAGCGCGTAATCCAGTCGTGCGTCGGGCTGTCCGCCGAACAGGCGGTCCATCAGCCTGCGCGCCGCCGCGATGGCGACCGGCGTCAGCGCCGTCTGCCCGGTGACATCGCCGACGGCGTGGATGCCGGGGATGTTCGTATCCTGGCGCTCGTCCGCCTGCACGAAGCCATCGGCATAGAGCGTCACGCCGATGGTGTCCAGCCCCATGTCCTGCGTGGTCGCGCGGCGGCCCGTCGCGAAAATCACCTCGTCGAACTTCGCCGTGCGCGTGCCATCCTCGGCCAGCAGCACCACGCCATCCTCCGCCGCACGCTCCAGCGCCGCGACCGCGTGCCCGAAGTGCAGGCGCACGCCGTGCTGGCGTATATCGGCGGCCAGTTCGTCGGTGATCTGGGTGTCGAAACCGTCCAGCAGGCGCGGCCCGCGCACGAACATTTCCACCTGGCTGCCGAGCGCCTGCAGCACGCCCGCCAGCTCGACCGCCACATAGCCACCGCCGACGATGGCGACGCGCGCGGGCGCTGCGCACAGGCTGAAGAAGTCATCGGAAATCTTGCCCAGTTCTACACCCGGTATGCCCGGGCGTACCGGGTGGCCACCGGTCGCGATCAGCAGATGCTTCGCGCTGAGCTGCACGCCATCGGCGTTGACCACCGTGTTCGCGTCCAGCAGGCGGCCGCGGCACGGCATCAGCACCACGCCGCTTTCATCGAGCCGCTTCATGTAGCTGGCATGGATGCCGGCGATGTAGCGCTGGCGATGGACGATGAACTCCTTCCAGTCCAGCGTCGGCGGAATCGCATCGAAGCCGAGCGACGACGCCAGCGCGATCTTCTGCGACAGCTCGGCGGCCAGCCACATCGCCTTCTTCGGCACGCAGCCCACGTTGACGCAGGTGCCGCCCAGTTCCTTCGGTTCCAGCAGGGCCACCCTGGCCCCATGCGATGCCGCGCGGAAGGCGCCCGCGAGGCCACCGGAACCGCCCCCGATCACGATCAGGTCGAACGCCTGCGGTTTCATGCGAATCGCTCCGGTCGGTAAGGTGAAGGGTCGAAGGCCGGCGTGCGACCCGTCATCAGGTCGGCCATCAGCTGGCCGGTCGCGGTGCTCATGCTGATGCCGAGCATGCCGTGGCCGGCCGCCATCCAGACGCGTTCGTAACCCGGCGCGCGCCCCAGCAGCGGCAGGTCGTCCCAGGTCATCGGCCGCCAGCCGCACCAGCGCTCATGCACCTCGGTACCGACAGGTTCGCGCAGGAACTCGCGCGCGCCGCGCTCCAGCGCCGCCAGACGCGTCGCGTTGAGGGTGTCGTCGAGGCCGGAAAACTCCATCGTGCTGCCGAGGCGGAAACCGCTGTCCCACACGGTCACGCAGACGGAGCGGTCCTTCAGCACCATCGGGTGGCGCGGCACGAGGTTCGGACGCGAGTAGGTGATCGAGTAGCCCTTGCCCGGCTGGATGGGCGCCTTCAGTCCCAGCGTGTGGGCGAACGCGGGCGTCCAGGCGCCGAGCGCGATGACCGCATCGCGCCCCTTTCGCTCACCCTGCGATGTCGCCAGGCGCACGCCCGATGCCGTCGCTTCCAGCCGCTCTGCACGGCAGTGCTCCTCGATCAGGCCGCCGCGCTCGCGCACCACGCGCGCGAGTTCGGCCACATAGCGGTCCGGACGCAGGCGTCCATCGCCGGGAAAGCGGATCGCGCCCCTGACGCCCGGCAGCATCGCGGGCTCGTCGCGTTCGTAAGCGGTCCCATCGAACACCTCGGTCGCGATGCCGAACTCTGCCAGCACCGCCGCCTCGTCCACGTATTGCTGGAACTTGCGTGGATCGCGGAAGACGTAGTCCAGCCCTTCTTCCTCGAACTCGCACTGCAGCCGATAGCGGCCGACCCAGTCGGCCAGCCGCGTGCGTGCATCGTTGAGCAGCGCCGCCCGCGACTGCGTGCTCTGCCGCCAGTCGCGCACGTTGCAGCGCGCAGCGAACCGCAGCAGCCAGTGCCATAGCGCGGGATCGACGCGCGGCTTGAGATAGAGCGGTGCGTCCGGGGTGAACATCCAGCGCAGCGCCTGTGCGACCACGCCGGGCGCCGCAAGGGGTGGCGCGTGGCTGGGCGTGATGGTGCCGCAATTGCCGTGCGATGCACCACCGCCCACGGTGCCCGCATCAAGGATGCGAACGCCGCGGCCGGCGTCGAGCAGCGCCAACGCGGTCGCCAGGCCGATGGCACCGCCGCCGATGATGAGGACGTCGTCGTGGGGGGAAGTCACCCCCACAGTCTAGTCGGAATCAGCGGGCGCGAAGCCTTAGCGGCTGCGGTTTCAGGTACGTCGCCGACCGCCACAGCCACTCCATCGGGCCGAACCGGAACCGCGACAGCCACAGGTGGCTGACAAGTACCTGCAGGCCGAACAACGCCAGCGCGAACACCGGGTGCCACGCACGCGGCAACTGTTCGAAGTAGCCGAGGCCGTAACCGTAGAAAATCCACGTGCACACCAGCGACTGCATCAGGTAGTTGGTCAGCGCCATGCGTCCGACCGGCACCAGCCAGCCGAGTGGCCTTTGCCACAGTGGCGACGCCAGCGCACGCAGCACCCAGGCGACATAACCCAGGCACATCAGCAGGTTGGCCAGCATCTGCAATGCGAACGCGGCGGAGATGCGCAGATCGAACGTGGCGAAGTCCATCGTCGGCTCCAGCGCCACCGATCCCAGCATCGCCAACAGCCCTACCGGCAAGGCCACCCAACGCAGGCCGGCGTACAGGCGCGGAAACTCACGCGGCCGCGCAATCGCACCGCTACGCACGAACCACGCGCCCAGCAGGAACATGCCGAACACGATAAAGCCGAACATCGTGATGTTGCTGAGCGCCATGCCTGCACTCTTCAGCCGCTGCCACGTGGCGTCGGCATAACTGCCGCTGCCGTACGCCGCGCGTTCGCTTTCGATCAGCACCCGCATCTGTTCGCCGATCCCGCCCATGGCCTTGTCCCACCCGTCGGTGCCATTGAGCAGCGAGCCCATGCCGCCCATGAGGAACATGAAACCCACGGGCATCACGTACGCAGCCAACCCCAGCCAGATGAACCAGCGGGTCGGCAGCGGGCGGAAGGCGAGCAGGAGGAACGAGCACAGCGCGTACATCATCAGGATGTCGCCGGCCCAGATGAAGAGCGCATGGACCACGCCGAGCGCCAGCAGCACCAGGCCGCGCCGCCAGTACACGCCGGCGAACGGCCGGCCCGCCTGCTCGGCGCGCTGCGACATGACCGCGAAGCCCATCCCGAACAGCAGCGAAAACAGGGTGTAGAACTTGCCCTGCACCAGCACGTACACCAGCAGATCGACGGTGCGGTCCATCCCCACGAGCTTCGGGTCCAGGCCCGTACCCGAGGCCATCACCGGCCCCACGAATCCTTCCAGGTTCATCAGCAGGATGCCCAGCAGCGCGAAGCCGCGCAGCACATCCATCGCTTCGATGCGCTCGGTCACCGCGATCGGCGCCAGGTTGTCCGTGATCGTCGCCGTCATTCCCTTCCCCTTGTTGGTCGCGCCGATTAGACCATGCGCCGCGCTGCATCCGGCCCGCAAAAGAAAACGGCCCGCTTGCGCGGGCCGTCGGATCACACGTGTCGCGCCACTCAGTGGTGGTGGCCGCCATCACCGTGCACATGGCCGTGCTCGAGTTCCTCGGCACTGGCTTCGCGCACGTCGACGATTTCGACATCGAAGTGCAGGTCCTTGCCGGCCATCGGGTGGTTGAGGTCCACGTCCACCACGCTCATGCCGACCTTCTGGATGGTCACCGCGCGCGGACCGAAGTTGGTCTGCAGCACGACCTGCTGGCCCGGCACCAGGCGCTGGTTGCCGAAGTGCTTCTTGGGCACGCGCTGGCCCAGGCCGTCGCGGCGCTCGCCATAGGCATCGGCCGCCGCCACGTCCACGCCGAAGCTCTCGCCGGCTTCGCGGTCCTGCATGGCGTTTTCCAAGCCCGGGATGATGTTGCCGTGGCCGATCAGGATCGCCAGCGGCTCACGGTCCTTCGAGCTTTCGATCGGCTCCTGGCCGGCTTCGGACACGGTGTAATGGAAACGGACGACGCTGTCTTTTGCGATTTTCATGCGGGACTCTGGGCGGGGCCTGCCGGCCGGCAGGACGGGAGCGGCTTGTCGGCCGCAAGGGAATGCGGCGAAGATGCGCCGCGATGAAGGCCCGACATTATCCCGGCTTGCCCCTGCCCGCGCCACTTCGGCCGCGGGCCTTGCTGATGCTCTGCATTGCCCTGCTCGCACTGGCTGGCTGCGGCGGCTCCAAGCCGCAGGCCCGCAAGCCCTCGCCTCCACCCGCCCAGCATGCGTGGCCCATGGTCGAGGCCGACGACCCCGCGGCCGCCAACTCGGTGCTGATGCGTGCGATCGGCCTGGTCGGCACACCCTACCGCTACGGCGGCAACACGCCGGAAGCGGGCTTCGACTGCAGCGGCCTGGTGACCTACGTCTACCGCGACATGCTGGACCTGCGCCTGCCGCGCACCTCGCGCGAGCTGGCGCAGGTGCAGGGACCGAAGATCGAGCCGCGCCGCCTGGCGCCGATCTGGTGTTCTTCGGCAGCAAGGGCAACGTCACACACGTGGGCATCTATGTGGGCGAAGGCCGGTTCGTGCATGCGCCCAGCACCGGCGGGACGGTCCGACTGGACCGTCTGGACGGTCCCTACTGGCGGGACCATTACAGCGGCGCGAAACGCGTGCTTCGTTAGGATTCGGTCAACTCTGTGACGCGGAACGTTCACGCGTAACGAATAAATAACGATATTTGAACCAAATCGGGCCGATCAGGCGGCATTATCGCCCCTGACTTGTTAAACCCCGACCGCGCGTGACGACCGACGACCTGCCGACAGGCCAGCCAGCCGCCACCCACCGCCTGCCGCGGAGGGTTTCCCGACTCCTCATCAGCCTTGGCCTGTGCGCCATGGCGTCCGTGGTACAGGCGCAGACTGCGCCGTCCGATGTGGATACAGCGTCAAGCCGGGCGTCGACCGACGCGACCATCCAGCCGCAGGCCACCAAATCCGTTACGGCCAGCGTCAAGGACCGGGCCGCCGAGGCCGCCACCGCCACACTCTCCGCCCTGCTCCCGCGCCTGGCCGCCAGCGACACGCTGCCGCTGGTCGATCGTTCGGCGATGGTCGCAGGCGACATCAGCAAGTTGCTCGCCGCCTATGACCTCAGCAAGGACGGCGTCGTTGCACAGGAACAGCCGGGCGGCAAGATCCAAGTAGTGCTGCAGCGCGCGCTTGCGCTGATGGGCACACCGTACCGGTGGGGCGGCACCTCGCCCGACAGCGGCTTCGACTGCAGTGGCCTGGTCGGTTACGTCTTCCGCACCGCGCTGGGCATCGAACTGCCGCGCGTCTCCCGCGACATGGCCTCCAAGACCGATGCCGAACCGGTCGGCGCACGCGAAGAACTGCGCCAGGGCGACCTGGTGTTCTTCGGGCTGAAGGGCCGCATCAACCATGTCGGCATCTATGTCGGCGAAGGCCGCTTCCTGCATTCACCGAGCAGCGGCAAGGACGTGCGCGTGGACAGCCTGATCACCGGCTACTGGGCCAACCGCTACCTGAGCGGCCGCCGCGTCGCGATGTAACGCGCGCCGCGACTCGTGAGCATTTCGGAAGGCCGCCTCGTGCGGCCTTCGTGCTTTCCGGCGATCGCGGTGCGCCGCAACTTGCGTCGCACGACGGATTGCGGCGATCCTCCAGTGGCGCGTCGATCATCGCGCACCACCTGTCCGTTGCGCCGAAGGGGAGTCGTACGCGATGCAGGCATCACTGTTGACCAATCTGCTGCTGCCATTGGCCTTGGGCATCATCATGCTCGGCCTTGGGCTGGGACTGACGCTGGAGGATTTCCGCCGCGTCGCGCGCTATCCACGCGCCGTGCTGATCGGCCTGGCCCTGCAGATACTCGTACTGCCCTGGGTCGCATTCGGTCTGGCAATCGGGTTCGGTCTGCCGGCGGAACTCGCGGTCGGCCTGATGCTGCTGGCCGCCTCGCCCGGCGGTGCCACCGCCAACATCTACAGCCATCTCGCCCGTGGCGACGTGGCCCTGAACATCACGCTGACAGCCATCAACAGCCTGCTCTGCCTGCTGACACTGCCGGTGATCCTCAACCTGTCGCTGGAGCACTTCCTCGGCGCAGGACAGTACGTGCCGCCACCGACCAAGAAGGTGGTCGAAGTCGCCGCCATCATCCTGCTCCCCGTCGCCATCGGCATGCTGCTGCGTGCGAAGGCGTCCGGCTTCGCCGCGCGCGCCGAAAAGCCGATCCGCCTGCTGTCGGTACTGGTGCTCGCCCTGCTGGTGGTCGCGGCGGTCGCGCAGGAATGGAAGACGCTGACCACCTACTTCGCCATCGTCGGCCTGGCCTGCCTGCTGTTCAACCTCGCCAGCATGGGCGTCGGCTACGCAGCGCCGCTGGCGCTGCGGCTGCCCAAGAAGCAGGCCATCGCCATCGCGATGGAAATCGGCATCCACAACGGCACGCTGGCGATCTTCATCGCGCTCAACGTGCTGCAGAACCCCACCGTCTCGGTCCCGGCGGCCGTCTACAGCCTGCTGATGTTCGTCACCGCGGCGGTATTCGCCTGGTGGGTGTCGCGCGACAAGGCGACGCTTGCCTGAGGTGCGCGCCGCGACTCAACCTTCCCGGGGGTCGCCTGCTTCCAAGCCCAGGTTGGTCGAAGCAGCTTCGTATATCCCGCGGTCCAGCAGTCCGGTTTCCTTCGCCACCAGCACCGGCACCAGCATCTGGCCGGTGACGTTGGTCATCGTGCGCATCATGTCGAGGATGCGGTCGATCGCCACCAGCAGGCCGATGCCTTCCAGTGGCAGGTTGGCCGCACTCAGTACCACGGTGACCATCACCGTCGCCGTGCCGGGCACGCCGGCGGTGCCGAAGCTGCCCAGCACCGAGGCCAGCAGGATCAGGAAGTACTGGTTGACCGACAGGTCCAGGCCGAAGTACTGCGCCACGAAGACCGACGTCAGCGCCGGATAGATCGCGCCGCAGCCGTCCATCTTGATACTGGCGCCCAGCGGAACGGCGAACGCCGCGTAATCCTTGTCCACGCCGAGGTTGTGGGTGACGCTGCGCAGCGCCACCGGCATCGACGCGAAACTGGACGAACTGGCGAACGCCACCTGCATGCCGGGCGCGGCGCCGCGGAAGAACTTCCATGGATTCAGGCCATGCGCCAGCAGCAGGCTGCCGTAGACCACGACGATGTGCAGCGCACACGCTACGTAGAGCGCACCGATGTAGCTGCCCAACGGCAGCAGCTTCTCGAAACCGTAGGTGCCGACCAGGCTGCCGATCAAGCCGAACGTGCCGATCGGCGTCATTTCCAGCACGAAGCGCGTGACCTGCACCATGGTGTCGCTGGCCTCGCCGGCCAGCTTGCGCAGGCCCGCGCTGCGCTCGCCCAGCTTGACCAGCGCGAAGCCGAGCAGGCCGGCGAAGAAGATGACCTGCAGGATCTTGCCATCGGTCAGCGCCTTGAACGGATTGGCCGGCACGATGTCCAGCAGTACCTGCACCGGCGTGGGGACGTCGCGCACCTGGTAGTCGGGTGCCGTCATCAGACCCGTGAGACCCTTGCCCGGCTGCACGATCCAGCCCACCGCCAGGCCCACGCACACCGCGAGCGCAGCGGTGATCGCGAACCACAGGAAGGTGCGTCCGCCGAGTGCGGCGACCGATTTCTGTCCGTGCAGGCTGGACACGGCATTGATCACCGCGAAGAACACCAGCGGCACCGCGATCATCTTGATCAGGGTGACGTAGAGATCGCCGAGCGGCTTGAGCCAGATCTCCGCTGCGGGCCCCATCAGCCAACCCACCAGGGCGCCCAGCACGAAGCCGGCGACGACGCGCTGCCAGAACGGGATCTTCAACCAGGCCGAGACCAGCTTCATCCAGATGACTCACAGAAACGGACGCGACACCTTAGCCCAAGGCCCTGTGCCGGGCGACCCTGCACGCGGAATGCCCGGTGTCACGAACAGGACACTGCCCGGACGGCATAATGATGCGTCCATCATTTTCCGGTTCGCCATGCTCCCCCGCGCTTTCGTCTCGCCACTCGTCGGCATGACCCTGCTCACCGCACTGGCGGGCTGCGCCAGCACCTCGCAGTCGTCCTCCTCCGCCCTCCACGTCGACGTTCCGACGGTCGCGCACCCGCAGGGCGAGACGCCGCAGTGGTGGTATCGGAATGGTGCGGCGAAGGCCGCCGCGAACGGTGCGATGCAGGGGCGCGCGAAGAACGTCATCGTGTTCCTCGGCGACGGCATGAGCCTGACCACGGTCGCGGCCGCACGCATCTTCGAAGGCCAGCGCAAGGGCACGCCGGGCGAGGAAAACCTGCTGAGCTGGGAGCGCTTCCCGCATACCGCCTTCAGCAAGACCTACAACACCGATTCGCAGACGCCCGACTCCGCCGGCACCATGACCGCCGTCGCCACCGGCGTGAAAACGCACATGGGCGCGATCGGCGTCTCCGCGGGCCGCAAGGGCGAATGCACGCCCGACGGCAGCAAGGACCTGCTCAGCTGGCTGATGCTGGCCGACAGCGCCGGGTTGGCCACCGGCATCGTCACCACGGCCCGCATCACGCATGCGACGCCCGCGGCGACGTATGCGCATGTGTCGCATCGCGACTGGGAGAACGACACCGACCTGCCGCCGGAAGCGGTCGAAGCGGGCTGCAAGGACATCGCGCAGCAGTTGATGGCCGCCGCGCGTTTCGGCCATGGCCCGACGGTGGCGCTGGGCGGCGGTCGCGGCGAGTTCCTGCCGATCGACGTGCGCGATCCCGAGGAGGACGACAAGGTCGGCCAGCGCCTGGACGGCCGCAACCTCGTCGACGAATGGAAGCAGGCCCACCCACAGGGTGCCTACGTCACCAACACGCAGCAGCTGGACGCCGCGGCCGACGCACCGCAACTGCTCGGCCTGTTCGAGTATGACCACATGCAGTTCGAACACGACCGCCGCAAGGATGCCCAGGGCGAGCCTTCGCTGGCCGACCTGACACGCGTCGCCATCCGCACCCTGTCGCGCAAACGCGATGGCTTCGTGCTGCTGGTGGAAGGCGCGCGCATCGACCACGCCAACCACTACGGCAATGCCTATCGCGCGCTCGGCGAGACCGTGGCGATGTCGGATGCCGTGCAGGCCGCGGTGGATGCGACGTCGCAGGACGACACGCTGATCCTGGTCACCGCCGATCATTCGCACACGCTCAATTTCGTCGGCTATCCGGTGCGCGGCAACCCGATCCTCGGCAAGGTGCGCGGCCAGGGCGGCGAAGACGACACACCGGGCGACCTCGCTCGCGACCAGAACGGCCTGACCTTCACCACGCTGACCTATGCCAACGGCCCCGGCTACACCGGCGCCAGCAACCGCCAGCCCGCCGGCCCGAAGCATTTCCTGCATGCACCGAGCAGCGTGGAAACGTCGGAAGGCCGTCCGGACCTGAGCCAGGTCGACACCGAGCATCCCGACTACCTGCAGGAAGCGCTGGTGCCACTGAAATCGGAATCGCACGGCGGCGAAGACGTCGGCATCTGGGCCAGCGGCCCCGGCAGCGATGCCGTGCGCGGCACCGTCGAGCAGAACACGATCTACCACGTCGTCGTGCAGGCGACGCCCGCGTTGCGTGCCCGCCTGTGTGCCGCCAACACCTGCGATGCCAACGGCGTGCCGGTCGAGCTGCCGAAGCCAGTGGATTTCCAGAAGTAGTGAACGACCTGCTCCGGCGGTTGCCGGAGCAGGTGCGTCAGAACGGCTTGGCCAGCACGAGCCAGATGACCGCGATCAACGCGAACAGCGGAAGTTCGTTGAACCACTTCAGCGCCGTCGGCGAAGGCAGCGACTTGCCCTTCGCCACGCCCTTCAGCCAGCGGCCCGCGACGATGAAGTGCGCGAACATCAGTGCGACCAGCGTCAGCTTGGCGTGCAGCCATCCCGTGCCGGGGCCGACCATCGTCTGGAAATCCGGAATCACCCGGTAGCCCAGCCACAGCACCAGACCCAGGATCACGGCGATACCGAACATGCTGTGGCCGAAGCCGTACAGCCGGCGCCCCATCAGCAGCAGGCGCGCCTGCACGTCGGCCTGCCCGGTCGTCTCGGCCAGGTTGACCAGGATGCGCGGCAGGTAGAACACCGTCGCCATCCAGGCGATGACGAAGACGAGATGGAAGGTCTTGACCCACAGGTACATGCGGCTGGCTCCGGCTGGCGGCACGGGATTGGATGGCGCATAGGATAGCGCGCCACATCACGTAAGCTTCCCGCCTTCCTGTTCCCGGATGCCCGCATGACCAAGCAGTACGACGCCGATTACTTCCAGCGCTGGTACCGCGACGGCGACATCGGCGGCGCGCCGCGCCTCGCGCGCAAGATCGCGCTGGCCGTGGCGGTAGCCGAGTACCACCTGGAGCGTCCGATCCGCACCGTGCTCGACATCGGCTGCGGCGAAGGCGCGTGGCGCGCGCCGCTGCTGAAGCTGCGGCCGAAACTGCAGTACCTCGGCTTCGACGGCAGCGAGTACGCGGTCCGGCGATTCGGGCGCACGCGCAATGTGCACTATGCGTGCTTCGAAGATTTCGAATACCTGCGTCCCTGCGAACCCGTCGATCTGCTGGTGTGCTCGGACGTGCTGCACTACGTGCCAACGCGCGACCTGAAGCGAGGACTGCCCGGCCTGGCCGAACTGTGCGGTGGCGTGGCGTTCCTGGAGACCTTCGCGAAGGAAGACGAGTTCGAAGGCGACCACGAGGGCTTCGTACCGCGCAAGGCGGCGTGGTATCGGCAGGCCTTCAACGGCGAGGGTTTCCAGTCCATCGGCAACCATTGCTGGCTGGGGCCACGGCTGGCGGGCGACGTGGCGGTACTGGAGGCGGCGGATTATCGGCCGATAACCTGAACAGGCCACGCGCGGTGACCCTGCCTTTGGGGTATGCTGCGGCGCAGCACCGCGCACCAAAAGTGGGATTCAGGACCGCCATGACCTTGTACCAACTGCACGAACTCGGACGCGCATGGATGGCGCCGCTGGCCTACATGGCCGAAGCGAACGCGCGCATCTTCTCCGCCCCGACCAGTTGGCTGTCCAACGTGCCGGGCGCCGAGCGCATCGCCGCCGGCAACGAACTGATCTACCGGATCGGCAAGGATTACGAGAAACCGGCGTGGGAGATCCACGAGGTCGAGGTCGAAGGCCGCACCGTTCCCGTCGTGGAGCAGGAGATCGTCAAGAAGCCGTTCTGCCGGCTGCTGCGCTTCAAGCGCTACACCGACGACGCCGGGACGATCACCACGCTGAAAGACGACCCGGTCGTGCTGGTGGTCGCGCCGCTCTCCGGCCACCACGCCACGTTGCTGCGTGATACCGTGCGCACGCTGCTGCGCGACCACAAGGTCTACGTGACCGACTGGGTCGACGCGCGCATGGTGCCGGAGGCCGAAGGCGCCTTCAGCCTCGACGACTACGTCGCCTACGTGGAGGAGTTCATCCGCCACATCGGCGCGGACAACCTGCACGTGATCAGCGTCTGCCAGCCGACGGTGCCGGTGCTGGCCGCCGTGTCGCTGATGGCCGCGCGCGGTGAAGCCACGCCGCGCTCGCTGGTGATGATGGGCGGCCCGATCGATGCGCGCCGCAGCCCCACCGAGGTTAACAGCCTGGCCACGCGCAATCCGCTGTCGTGGTTCGAGAACAACGTCATCCACACGGTACCGACGCCTTACCCCGGCGAAGGTCGACGCGTATATCCGGGCTTCCTGCAGCACGCCGGTTTCATTGCCATGAATCCCAGCCGTCACTTCATGTCGCACTGGGATTTCTATGCCGACCTGGTCAAGGGCGACCAGCAGGATGCCGAGTCGCACCGCAAGTTCTACGACGAATACAACGCCGTGCTCGACATGCCGGCCGAGTACTACCTGGACACCATCCGTACCGTGTTCCAGGAGTTCCTGCTGCCGCGCGGCCAGTGGAAGGTCAACGGCGAACTGGTGAAGCCGGCCGCGATCAAGAAAACCGCGCTGATGAGCATCGAGGGCGAACTCGATGACATCTCCGGCCAGGGCCAGACCGCCGCCGCACACGACCTGTGCACCGGCATCGCGAAGGCGCACCACAGGCACCTGACCGTCGAGGGCGCCGGCCACTACGGCATCTTCAGCGGCCGCCGCTGGCGCGAACAGGTGTATCCGCAGGTGCGCGACTTCATCGCCAAATACGCCGACTGACTCCGTGCCAGTGCAGGAAAAGGAAAGCCGCCCGCGGGCGGCTTTCTTCGTTTCCAGTCCTGCGGCGTCAGACCACCGGCGTACGCACCAGCAGATGCTTGGCCAGCCAGCCGTGGAACAGGCCGACCGCGCGTGCCAGATGCAGGGTGGCGAACAGCAGGATGAAGCCGATGACGGAAAACAGCGGCAGCAACCAGGGCGCTTCCGTGACCAGGTTCCAGTTCCCGAAGGTGAACACATAGCCTTGGCCCACGAAGAGCGCCAGCGGCGACGCGATCAATCCCAATGACGTCGACAGCAGCGCGATCGCCACACAGAAGTACAGGATGCCCAGCGGAAGCATCAGCACCATGTACATCAACGCGGTCCACGTGCGGCCATCCGTGAACAGTTCCTTCAACCGCGTCATCCAGGGTTTGTCGCGCTGCGTGTAGAGCGGGCGGCGCGGCATACGCACGCCGAGCAGCACTTCCACCACGCGACCCTCGGCCAGCGACAACAGGCGTATCGACATGAGGAACAGCAGCAGCAACGGGATGCCGATGATGACCGTCAGCAGGCCTGTCGACGTGCTGAATCCCATCAAGGCCCATACGGAATAGAAGATGCCGGTGATCAGCGACAGCAGCATGTAGAACAGTGCGCCGTATGCCCGCGGATCCGCGACGACACCGAAGAACCGGCCCAGCGCCGACGTGCGCTTCGGCGGTACCGGCGGACGCAGCGCCCTGGCGACCGTGACCTCGGTTTCGCGGTAGATGTCGGCGACTTCGTCCGGCGCGCCGTAGCTGCCGGCGACCGAGGCGATCACCTCGGCTTCCGACCTGCCCGGGTTCTCGGCCATTTCGGAGCGCAGGTATTCCTCCGCGTCGTAGACGGCGTCCTGGATCATCGCCTTGTCGGCGCCGGTCAATGCCGCGCGCAGCTGGTCCAGGTATTCGGGGATGGTGGTGGGCAGGCGGCTGCCCGGGACGGTGGTGGTGTTCATGCAGGAATCCCCTCAAGCACGGAATCGACGGAATCGCGGGTGGCGCGCCAGGCGGCGGCCCAGGACTGCAGGGTCTGCCGCCCTGCCTCGGTGATGCGGTAGTAGCGGCGCGGCGGCCCGGCGACGGAGGGTTCGACGAAGCTGTCCAGCAGCCCGCCGCCCTCCAGGTTGCGCAGCACCGGGTACAGCGCGCTCTGCTTGCCGCTGAGCACGCCGTCGCCGACGCGCTCCAGCTGCTTGGCGATCAGGTAGCCGTAAAGAGGCTCCCCGGCGCGGGCCAGCACCGCCAGCAGCGCCAGCGACACGGTGCCGGCGCTGAGCTCTTTCTGGAACTTCTTCAGGTGGATGTCGGGCTCGTTCATCGCTTCCCCCTCTGCGGGACCCCCGCTAGGTTGGAGACGATGCTATTGCGAACTTTGATATAGCGAATGTGCCAGTAGTCACCCGGACCTCAGGCCACCAGGCAAGGTCGCCGTCCCCCGCGGGACGGGCCGAATCCAGGGTGGTGGTGGCGCCGCTACTTGACCCGGCGCTTCTCGAGCTTGCGCGCCAGCGTGCGCCGGTGCAGCCCCAGCCGGCGGGCGGCCTCGGAGATGTTGAAGTCGCTGGCCGCCAGCGCTTCGTGGATGTGCTCCCACTCCAGCGTCTTGATCGACGTGGTGCGCTCGGTGAGCTCCACGTCGGTATCGCCGGCGGCGCGCTGGAAGGCGGCCTCGATGTCGTCGGTGTTGGACGGCTTGGCCAGGTAATGGCGGGCGCCCAGCTTGATCGCTTCCACCGCAGTGGCGATGCTCGCGTAGCCGGTCAGCACGATGATGACCATCTCCGCATCGAAGGCATGCAGGTGCTTCACGCTGGACAGGCCGGACGCGCCACCGGCGAGCTTCAGGTCGACGACCGCATGCGTCGGCGCGAAGTCTTGCAGCAGTGCGGGCATGCCCTCCTCGCCGGCGAGATGGCGCACCTGGTAGCCACGGCGTTCGAACGATCGGACCAGCGTGCGCGCGAACGCCGCATCGTCCTCGACGATCAGCAGACGGCGATCACTCTTGCTCATCATCGTCGTCCTCCTCGATGGCGATGGCGGCGAGCGGCAGCGCCAGCGTGACCACGGCCCCGCCCTGCGGCCGGTTCTTCGCCGTCAGGCTACCACCCAGCGTGCGCGCGACATTCACCGACAGGAACAGGCCCAGTCCGCCGCCCGGCCGGCCCTTGCTGGTGTTGTAGGGCGTGCCCAGCCGTTGCAGGACGTCCGGCACGAACCCGGTGCCGGCATCGCCGATCTCGATCACCAGCGTGTCGCCGTCGCAGCGCGCCTCCATCGCCACCCATTGCGGCGACGACTCCAGCGCATTGTCGAGCACGTTGAAGACCATCTGCCGCAGGCCGACGTCGGAGACGATGTCCGGGTCCACGTCGCAACGATTGTGGTAGCGGAAGGATGCTGGATTGCGTGCCTCGCGCCATTCGTTCGCCAGCTCGTCCAGCATGGCGTGCAGCGTGGTTTCGGTCGGCGCCTCGGCGCGGGGTCCGCCCGCGGCGAGCAGGATGTTGGTGACGATCGATTTGCAGCGCGCCACTTGCGCCTGCATTTCCAGCACGTCGTTGTGCAGTTCCCCGTCGGAGGCCATCGTCGGCAGGTGTTGCCAGTCGCCGAGGATCACCGACAGCGTGGACAGCGGCGTGCCCAGTTCGTGCGCCGCGCCCGAGGCCAGCAGGCCCATGCGGACGATATGGTCTTCCTCGGCGGCGCGCTGGCGCAGTTCCGCCAGGCGCGCATCGCGCTCGCGCAGGATGCGGCCGATGCGGGTGATGAACACCACCAGCAGACCGGCGATCAGCAGGAAACAGATCAACAGGCCCTGCACGTAGTGGTCGGCCAGGCCGCGCGCGGGCTCGACCGTCAGTTCCAGCGGCGTGCGTACCAGCGTCAGGCCGGTCACGCACAGTGCGGCGGCCGCCGCGATCACCCAGCTCAGCGGTGCGCGCAACAGCACCGTGCCCAGCACGACCTGCAGCAGGTACAGGAAGACGAACGGATTGGTGATGCCGCCGGACAGGTACAGCTGGATCGTCAGCGAGGCCACGTCGACCAGCAGGCCCACCAGCAACGCGATGCTCGACACGTGCTCGCGTCGCCGGCACCACAGCTGGCTGACCAGGTTGAACACGGCCAACGCGGCCAATACGCCGCACATCAACCCGAGTGGCAACGCGATGCCCAACCCGTAGTGCACCGCCAGGATGGTGGCCACCTGCCCGACCACGGCGATCCAGCGCAACTGGATCAGCTGCTGCATGTTCCGCAGCCCCGCCCTGTCGCGGGAGCTGCTCACGGCAGACGTCCTGCGTACGGTGCCGGCCTCATCCTGGCTCGTGGGTGCGTGCATGATCGGGGCGCGAGTCGTTCCGCCACCGATCATGGCGCAATCGGCGTTCCGACGCGACCAGATACCCGCCAGCTACCAGCGTCAGCAACGCCATGCCGAACCACGTGAGCGCATAGGACAGATGCGAATCGCGGAACTTCACCACGGTCATGCCACCGCGCGGCCAATCGCGCGACGCCGGATCGCGGTCGGCATCGATGAAGAACGGCGCGACCTGTCCCGCAGTCAGTCCCTGCTTTCGTGCGATGGCGGCGACATCGCGCGAATACCAGCGGTCCTGTTCCGGCGCGTTGCGGCGCAGGAAACCGCCCTCCGGCTCACTGATGCGCAGCAGCCCTTCCACCGCCACCCGGCCCTCCGGCGCAGGCGATGCCGTGCCACTGATCGGCACGAAGCCACGGTTCACCAGTACGTAGTCGCCGTCATCGGCCTGCAAAGGCTGCAGCACCCAGAAGCCGCCACCGAGTTCGGTGACCGCCTGCGTGCGCGTTCCGGCTCCAGGCACGAAGCGCCCGGTAACCGATACACGCCGATAGCTGTCGGTCGCATCGGCGATCGAGGGCCATCGCGTGCGCGATGGCGAGGGCATGGCGACCGCATGGATGCGCGCATCGACACGGGCGATCAGGTCGTGCTTCCACGCCATCCGCTGCAGCTGCCAGACGCCCAGCGCGATGAAACCCGCGCAGGCGATGACCAGCAGCCCGCCGAACGCGACCAGCCACCGCCTGCGCGGCACGCGCGACGCGGCCGGAAACGCGGCGGCCGGATCGGTCACGGCAGGCTCTGGGCCGCTTCCTGCATCTGACGCATGTCGTGCGTGCCGGGCATCATGTTGGTGTTCATGTTGTGCATGACCCACAGCGTACCGATCAGCACGATCACCAGCAGGACCGTGGTGAAGATCAGCGCGAACAGGTTCCAGCCGCCTTCCGACTTCGGATTCATGTGCAGGAAGTAGACCATGTGCACGACCACCTGGACCATGGCGAACGCCAGGATCACCAGCGTGGTGATCGTGGGCGTGGGCAGCACCTTGCCCATCACCAGCCAGAACGGAATCGCGGTGAGGATCACCGACAGCACGAAGCCCGTCACGTACTCCTTCACGTTGACGTGCGGGATACCGTCCTCGAGGAAGTCGTCGTCATGGGAAGAAGGATTGCTCATCACTGCACGCCCATCAGGTAGACGAAGGTGAAGACGCCGATCCAGACGACGTCCAGGAAGTGCCAGAACATCGACAGGCAGGCGATGCGGCGCGTGGTGGTCCGGTTGAGCCCCCACTTGCGCACCTGGAAGCACAGCACGACCAGCCAGACGACGCCGAACAGCACGTGCAGGCCATGCGTGCCGACCAGCGTGAAGAACGCCGACAGGAACGCGCTGCGCTGTGGACCCGCCCCGAGGTGGATCAGGTGGTAGAACTCGTACACCTCGATCGACAGGAAGGCCAGGCCCAGTAGGCCGGTCACCAGCAGCCAGCCGATGGTCGCGCGCACGTTGCGCTTGAACATCGCCAGCATGGCGAAGCCGTAGGTGATCGAGGAGACCAGCAGGATCGCGGTGTTGATCGCGATCAGGTGGAGGTTGGGGAAGAACAGGTCGCGGCCGGACGGCCCCGCGGCGTAGCTGCCCGAGAAAACGCCGAACGTGGCGAACAGACTGCCGAAGATCATCAGGTCGCTGAGCAGGTAGATCCAGAACCCCAGCAGCGTGCCGTTCTCGGGATGATGCTTGCCTTCGGTGTCCAGGAACACCGGCGAACCGTCGGGACGGGTCAGGGCGATAGACTCAGACATGGACGCGCTCCAGCTGTCGGGTACGCGCGAGTTCGGTCTCCTCGACCTCGTCGACGGGGATGTAATAGTCGCGATCGCGGTCGAAGCTGTGCCAGATCGCATAGACGATCGTCGCCAGCAGCGACACGCCCGCCAACCACCAGACATGCCAGATCAACGCGAACCCGCACAGCGTGCTCAGCACGGACAGGATGACGCCGGCACCGGTGTTGCGCGGCATGTGGATCGCCTTGAAGCCATCCTGCGGTCGTTCGAAGCCGCGCTGCTTCATGTCCGTCCAGGCATCGGTGTCGTGCACGACCGGGGTGAAGGCGAAGTTGTAGTCCGGCGGTGGCGATGAGGTGGACCACTCCAGGGTCCGGCCATCCCACGGGTCGCCGGTGTGGTCGCGCAACTGCTCACGGCGACGGAAGCTGATGTAGATGCAGAACAGGAACGCGGCGATGCCGATGGCCACCAGCACCGCGCCGAACGCGGCGATCTGGAACCAGATCTGCAGCGACGGATCGTCGAAATGGCTCATGCGGCGCGTCACGCCCATCAGGCCCAGCACGTACAGCGGCGTGAACGCGAACCAGTAGCCGGCCAGCCAGAACCAGAACGCGACCTTGCCCCAGAAGTCGTCGAGCCTGAAGCCGAAGGCTTTCGGGAACCAGTGCGTCATCGCCGCGAACAGGCCGAACACCACGCCGCCGATGATGACGTTGTGGAAGTGCGCCACCAGGAACAGGCTGTTGTGCAGCACGAAATCCGCAGGCGGCACCGCCAGCAGCACGCCGGTCATGCCGCCCACGACGAAGGTGACCATGAAGCCCATCGTCCACAGCATCGGCACTTCGAAGCGGATTCGGCCGCGGTACATGGTGAACAGCCAGTTGAAGATCTTCGCGCCGGTCGGGATCGAGATGATCATCGTGGTGATGCCGAAGAACGAGTTGACGCTGGCACCCGAGCCCATGGTGAAGAAGTGGTGCAGCCACACCAGGTACGACAGCACGGTGATGCAGACCGTGGCGTAGACCATCGACGAGTAACCGAACAGGCGCTTGCCCGAATAGGTGGACACGATCTCGGAGAACACGCCGAACAGCGGCAGGATCAGGATGTAGACCTCCGGGTGGCCCCAGATCCAGATCAGGTTGACGTACAGCATGGCGTTGCCGCCAAGGTCGGTGGTGAAGAAATTGGTACCGACGTAGCGGTCCAGCGTCATCAGCACCAGCACGGCGGTCAGCACCGGGAACGAGACCACGATCAGCACGTTGGTGCACAGCGCCGTCCACGTGAACACCGGCATCTTCATCATGCCCATGCCGGGCGCGCGCATCTTCAGGATGGTCACCAGCAGGTTGACGCCTGATAACAACGTGCCGACGCCGGCGATCTGCAACGCCCAGATGTAGTAGTCCAACCCCACCCCGGCATCCTGGTTGCCCAGGTTGGACAGGGCCAGCCACCCCGACGTCGAAAACTCGCCCAGGAACAGCGACAGCATGACCAGCACCGCGCCGGCGGTGGTCATCCAGAAACTGAAGTTGTTGAGGAACGGGAACGCCACGTCGCGCGCGCCGATCTGCAGCGGCACCAGGTAGTTCATCAGGCCGGTGACCAGCGGCATGGCCACGAAGAAGATCATGATCACGCCGTGCGCGGTGAATATCTGGTCGTAGTGGTTCGGCGGCAGGAAGCCCGTGTTGTCGCCGAAGGCCATCGCCTGGTGCAGGCGCATCATGATCGCGTCGGCGAAACCGCGCAGCAGCATCACCAGGCCGAGCACCATGTACATGATGCCGATCTTCTTGTGGTCGATGCTGGTGAACCACTCACGCCACAGCCAGCCCCACAACTTGTACTTGGTGATCACCGCAAGCAGCGCAGCGCCACCGATGCAGGTGCCGATGAACGTCGCGGCGACAATCGGGTCGTACAGCATGGGAATCGCATCCCAGGCCAGGCGACCGGTGATCGGGGAATGCGTGACGGTGCTGGTATCAAAAGCCATCGGGCGAATCCGGTGAATCCAGGGGTGAGGCGGCGAGGCGCGTCAGGGCGCCTTCAAACCGCCCGCGGTGGGAATGGGCGAGATACGGGCCGCGGCCTGCGCGGTCTCGAGCGTGCAAAGATCGGCGCGGACGAAGCGGCCGCTGGCGAGGTTGCCGCGACGTGGCCGCTGCAGGGCATCGGTGCTGTCAAGTCCGCGCCCGCCCATCGCGTCGTAGGCCATCATCTGGTCCATGCACAGGCGATCGGTGTCGACGCAGCGATTCACCACTGCATCGAACAGCCCCGTGTCGACGGACGCGTACAGACGCGGCGGCACGCGCGAACTGGGGACTTCGAGCTGCAGGTACTCGTCGCGGGTCAGCGCCTTGCCACCGCTGCGCGCTTCCTCGATCCAGCGGTCGAAGCCGTCATCGGACAGCGCATGGAACCGGAAGCGCATGTGCGAGAAACCCTCGCCACTGTAGTGCGACGAGAAGCCCTCGTAGTCGCCTGCCTTGTTCATGACCGCGTGGAGCTTGGTCTCCATCGCCGGCATCGTGTAGATCATGCCCGCCAGCGCCGGCACGTAGAACGCGTTCATCGTGGACGACGAGGTCAGGCGGAAGGTGATCGGACGGTCGACCGGCGCGGCCATCTGGTTGACCGAGGCGACGCCGTATTCCGGATAGACGAACAGCCACTTCCAGTCCAGCGCCACCACCTGCACTTCCAGCGGCTTGACCTCTTCAGGTACCGGGCGCCCTTCGGCGATGCGGCCCAGCGGACGGTACGGATCCAGCAGGTGCGTGCCGATCCACGTCACCGCGCCCAGCGCGATGATGATCAGCAGCGGCACGCCCCAGATGACCAGTTCCAGCTGCGTGGAATGGTCCCAGTCGGGCTTGTAGGTGGCCTGCGTGTTCGATGCGCGGTACCGCCACGCGAACCAGAACGTCAACGCGATCACCGGGATGATCACGATCAGCATCAGCGCCGTCGCCACCAGGATCAGGTTGCCCTGGCGGGCGGCGATGTCGCCGGCGGGATTGAGGACCTGCAGGTTGCATCCCGACAGCGCGGCGGCGGCGGACATCGCCACGGCGGCCTGCAGGGCTCTGCGCATGAGGGGCATGGGCGTGGGGGGCCTACGGATTGATCTGGATCAATGTAGTCGGCCGGCCCCGCGCGGAGTATTGGACGTTTTGTCCTATCGCGACGGCGGGTGCGGTCTGCGACCCTATGGGCATACCTTTCCCCTGGTCCGATCCGGCAGCCCGTTCCCATGGCGTCCATCAACCCCACCCGTTCCACCCATGACCACGGCACCAAAGCGCATGCCGATGTCGCGCCGGGCGAGATCGCCGTCGGCGTGGTGATCGGGCGGGCATCCGAATACTTCGACTTCTTCGTCTTCGGCATCGCCTCTGCACTGATCTTCCCGTCGGTGTTCTTCCCGTTCGTGGATCGGCTGGAAGGCACGCTGTGGTCGTTCGCGTTGTTCGCGCTGGCGTTCGTCGCGCGCCCGTTCGGCACCATGCTGTTCATGAAGATCCAGTCGCGCTGGGGCCGCGGCCTCAAACTGACCGTGTCGCTGTTCCTGCTGGGCACCGCCACCGCCGGCATCGCCTTCCTGCCCGGCTATGGTTCGCTGGGCGTCGTCTCGATCGCGCTGCTGGCGTTCCTGCGCGTGCTGCAGGGCCTCGCACTCGGCGGTTCGTGGGACGGCCTGCCGTCGCTGCTCGCGCTCAATGCACCGAAGGAACGTCGCGGCTGGTACGCCATGCTGGGTCAGCTCGGCGCGCCGGTCGGCTTCATCGTCGCCGCCGGCGTGTTCGCGTTCCTCTACGCCAATCTGGAAGAAGCCGACCTGCTGACCTGGGGCTGGCGCTATCCGTTCTTCGTGGCGTTCGCCATCAACGTGGTGGCGCTGTTCGCGCGCCTGCGCATCGTGGTGGCCGACGAGTACCAGGACAAGATGGGCGAACTCGAACTCGAGCCCACGCCGATCCGCGAACTGTTCCGGGCCAAGGGCCGCCACGTGGTGATCGGCGCGTTCGCTGCGCTCGCCAGCTATGCGCTGTTCCACATCGTCACCATCTTCCCGCTGTCGTGGATCCTGCTGTATTCGCAGCAGTCCGTCGTCAGCTTCCTGCTGGTGCAGATCCTCGGCGCCTTCATCGCCGCCGGCGCGATCGTGGTCTCCGGCCTGATCGCCGACCGCGTGGGTCGCGCACGCACGCTGGGCGGACTGGCGGTGGGCATCGCGATGTTCAGCGGTTTCGCACCGACGCTGATGGAAGGCGGCCCGATCGGCCAGGGCGCCTTCATCCTGATCGGCTTCGCCCTGCTTGGCCTCTCGTATGGCCAGGCCGCAGGCGCGGTCACCGCCAACTTCGGCCGCCGCTACCGCTACACCGGCGCGGCGCTGACCTCCGACCTGGCGTGGCTGATCGGCGCGGGCTTCGCGCCGCTGGTCGCGTTGGGCCTGTGCGCCAACTTCGGACTGTCGTGGTTGGGCGCCTACCTGCTGTCGGGTGCGCTGGGCACGCTGATCGCGCTGGGCATCAACCGCGCGAAGAACTACAAGACCTGACCCCTCCGGGCTCCGCTTCCTGCGGAGTCCGCTGCACGCGGGCCGGGCGCACTACAATCGGGGCATCCCGTGCCCTGGAGTGCCCATGCGCCGTCTGCCGTTGCTGCTCGCCTGCCTGCTTGCCCTGCCCACGCTGCATGCGGCCGAACCGCCGAAGCCGCTGACGGCCAAGGACATCCTCGACGCCTCGCCCGACGCGGACTGGCGCACGCTGGATCCCGCCAACACGCTGTACATGGACGTGCCCGGCGGCCGCGTAGTGATCGAACTCGCACCGGCCTTCGCACCAGAACACGTCGCGAACATCCGCACGCTGGCGCACGAAGGCTTCTGGAACGGGCTGGGCATCTACCGCTCGCACGACAACTTCGTGGTGCAGTTCGGTGATGCCGACGCGGAAGATACCGCCAAGGCCAAATCGCTGGGCACGGCGAAGACCAAGCTGCCGGCCGAATTCGCACGCACGTCTGCGGGACTCAAGTTCTCTCGCCTTCCGGACGTCGACGGCTGGGCGCCGCAGGTGGGTTTCGTCGACGGCTTTCCTGCCGCGCGCGATCCCAAGGCGGGCGAGTCGTGGCTGACACACTGCTATGGCGCGCTCGGCGCCGGCCGCGGCGGTCCGCCGGACAGCAGCAACGGTAGCGAGCTGTATGTCGTCACCGGTCAGTCGCCGCGCCAGCTCGACCGCAACATCACCCTGGTCGGCCGTGTGGTGAAGGGTATGGAGCTGCTCAGCGCGATCCCGCGTGGCCCGGAGCCGATGGGCTTCTACGAGAAGGCCGAACAGCGCACGCCGATCACCGCCGTGCGCCTGGCCAGCGACGTGCCGGAGAACGAGCGCGTGCCGCTGCAGGTGCTGCGCACCGATTCGAAGACCTTCGCCGCCGCCACCGAAGCACGCCGCAACCGCCGCGACGACTGGTACGTGCGCACCGCCGGCCACATCGACCTGTGCAACGTGCCGCTTCCGGTGCGGGAAGCCAAGCGCTGAGTCGCTGACCTTCCTGTGGGAGCGACGTCAATCGCGATGCCAGCATCGCATCGCCCCATCGCGACTGATGTCGCTCCCACAAGAGCCGGTGCGCTCACGCAACCCGTTGGCTCAACATCTGGTTCCCAAGGATCAGCTCCCCCGCCACCTCGACCGGCGGCGCTTGACACGGACGGCCTGTACTTAGATATTTAGCAAATACGTTAATTATCTAACTGTATATGACGGTCGACCGCATCTTCGACGCCCTCGCATCTCGCCCGCGTCGCGAAATCCTCGCCTACCTGTCCGCGCAGGAACTCACCGCCGGCGAGATCGCCGCGCGTTTCGACATGAGCGCACCCGCGATCTCGCGGCATCTGTCGGTGCTGGAGGTGGCCGGCCTGGTCACCAGCGACAAGCGCGGGCAGTTCGTCTTCTACCGGCTGGCGCCCGACAACCTGGTCAACACGCTGACCGGCTTCGCCTTCGAGGTCTGCCCGACGGCAGGACCGCTGAAGCGCGAAGCCAAGGCACGCGCGCTGACCATGACACCCAAGACCCGCTGAGCGCCTGCAGGAGAGAATCCGATGCCTCGCCATGCCGATGTCGTCCCCGGTTTTCCGACCGCCCGCATCCAGTCGTACTCCGGCGGCCTCCCCATCGAGGTCGTACTGCTTGCGCAACTGGGGCCGGGATCAGGCGATCGCCTCCATGCCGGCGCTGGCGCGCTGCAGCGCGAGCACCCGGGCTTCGTGGATGCGCTTGATGAACCGTCGGTCCGCATCGCCGCGCCGGATTTCGACGCCGGCGAACGCAGCGCGCTGTACACCTTCACCGTAGGTCCCGACGGTCATCCCTTCCATCGCCACGCAGGGCATCGCACGTTCACGGCGGTGACCGGCAGTGGCGGCGCGCGCCTGCGCTTTTCGACCGCGTCGGACGAGCAACTCGCGCGCGATCCGGCGCATTTCGCCGCCGCCCTCCACCACGTCGACCTACCGGCGGATGGGCTTTTCAGCGTGCGCTTCGGCAGTGGCACCTGGCATCAGTTCGCCCCGTTGCAGGCGGGCAGCACGCATCCAGTCCTGTTCGCCCTGTCCTGCCACACTGACGAACTCGGCGGCCTGTCGCAGGGTGCCGTGCGCGACCAGGTGCTGGCGGGCGGCGCGAACATCGCCACCCTGACCGAAACGCTGCCCGACGACGTGCGCACATGGTTGGCTGATCATCCGGGACACCTGCAGCGGATCCCCACCGTGCGCCTGGCCCTGCATGCACCGCCGGGCAGTTGGCAGCAACGCGCCCGCAGCGTGGTGCAGGCGCGTTGCTGCCAACTGCGCACGTGCCTGGCCGGCTGGTGCGGCGAGGTCGGCTTCGTCCAGGGCCGCGCCTCGTCGGTGGCGTCATCGCCTTCGCCCCCGCTAGGTTCACTGCTGCTTGAGCAGCTGCCCGGCTTCCATCACCAGGACACCTTCAGCCTGCGCCTGCAGGGCATGCCGACCACGACCGCGCAGGACCTGCTGGCCGATGTGCTGGAGGGATTCCTGCAATACCGCCCGGCCGGTGTGACCCAGCTCATGCGGCTGCGCAACGTGCTGGTCCGCCCGCTGCGGCTGCGCACCTCGCCGCTCGGCTGCCCGGTGTCGTCGCTGCTGTCGACAGCCGAGGGTCCGCTGTTCCTGGGACGGTATCCGGTCATCGCGCAGAAGATCGATGCGGACGGCAGGCGGGCGCAGGTGATCCTGGGGGCCGACGATCGCCACCTGACCTTCCGTTCGTGTGTCGGCGTCCACGTGACCGAAACAGATGTCGAGGTGACGCTGGGGACGCGCGTGCATTGCCGCAACGCGTTCGGGCGCGCTTACATGGCCGCGATCAATGGCGTGCACCACGCCTACGTCGCACCCGCCATGCTGCGCAACGCCGTGGAAAGCGTGGCGCAGCGGCATGCGCCGCTGTCGCTGACGCAGGGCTTGTTCGCCTGAAGGCGACTCAGGCAGCGCGCTGGCTCACCGCCACGCTGCCCAGGATCAGTGCGCCGGCGGCGAGCATCGCCGGCGTCACCGGTTCGTTGAGGAACAGCCAGGCGAAGCCGGCGCCGAACAGCGGCACCAGATAGGTCACCGTCGCCGCGCGCGCGGGTCCGATGCGGTGGATCAGGCGGTAGTACAGCAGGAAGGCGTAGCCGGTGCAGAGCACGCCGATGGTGATGGCGGCGGCCCACGGCCCCGCGCCGATCGCATGCGTGGGCCAGTGCGTCGCTGCGAACGGCAGCACCAGCAGGGCAGCGCAGCTCAACGTGGCGGCGGCAGCGGCCGCAGGCGGAATGCCGGCCAGATGCTTGCGCACCAGGTTCACGCCGACGCCATAGAGCAGCGCCGCGGTCGAACCCGCAATGACGGCACCGCCGACGCTCAAGCCGCCGGCCTTGCTGGTCGCCAGCACCACCACGCCAATGAAACCCACCAGCAACGCCAACGAACGTCGCAGGCCAATCTTCTGGCCGAAGAACAGGAAGCCGACCATCGCGGCGAACAGCACCGTCATCGCATTGCAGATCGCGCCGATCGCGGCCGGCGAACGCTGTGCGGCCCAGGCGAACAGCAGGAACGGAATCGCCGAATTGATCGCACCGATGATCGCCAGCTTCGGCCACATGGACGCGCGGAAATGCGCACGCTCACGCCACAGGAACGGCAGCAGGACCAGCGCACCCAGGGCCAGGCGCACTTCGACGAGTGCGAATGGACCGAACGGATTGGCGGCGATGCGCATGAAGAGGAACGAGCTGCCCCAGATCGCGCCCAGCACCAGCAGCTCCATCGGGGTGCGCCAGTCGCGCTCGACCGCTTGCGGCGGGGTCACGGCCACGCTGTCTCCCTGTGCCATCGCGGCAGCCCTCGTTCGTGCCTGTGGTTATTCTGGATAACCCGTGGGCGCCCACAAGCGCGTAGCATGCGGGCGAGCCACAAATCTGGCTTGTGCCTGGAGCCCCCATGAGCCTGCGCCCCGCCCTGCTGCCCGCACTGGGGGTTTTCGCCGCCGCCGCGCGCCACCAGAACTTCGCCCATGCAGCCGACGAACTGCACCTCACCGCCAGCGCGGTCAGCCACCACGTGCGCAAACTGGAGGGCCTGCTCGGGGTGGTGCTGTTCCAGCGCCATGCGCGTGGCGTGAAGCTCACGGCCGAAGGCCGGCAGCTGGCCGACGCAGCCAATGCGGCGCTCGGCGACATCGACGCCGTCGCCTCGCACCTGCGGCTGGCCGGCAAGACCGCCACCCTGCGCATCACCACGCTGCACTCGCTGGCGTACTGCTGGCTGCTGCCGCGGTTGCCGCGCTTCTGCGCGCGCCATCCGCATGTGCGCCTGCACGTGGACACCGGCATCGCGCTGACCCGTTTCGACGATGACGGCCCCGAACTCGGCATCCGCCACGGTCCCGGCCAGTGGGCCGGACTGACGTCGCATCACCTGATGGACGACGAACTGTTCCCGGTCGCCTCACCTGCCTTGCCCGGCCTCGATGCCGTGCAGGCGCCGCGCCAGATCGCGCAGTTGCCGCTGGTCACCGACCTGGCCCTGCAGGGCTGGCGCGACTGGTTCCTCGCCGCCGGCGTGCGTGGCCTGCGGCTACCGCCGATGCACAGCTTCAACGACAGCACCGATGCGATGCGCGCTGCGGTCTACGGCGTGGGGGCGGCACTGGCGCGTCGCCACGTCGCGCAACCCTACCTGCAACGCTACGAACTGGTGCGGCTGCCCGGCCCCGCGCTGAAAGCCCGCTTCGCCTACTACGCCGTGCATCCTGCGCATCGACCGCCCAGCGCCGCCGCACAGGCCTTCATCGACTGGCTGAAGGAAGAGGCGCGCGACGAACGCACGCCGCTGCCCCCGATGCCGGACGACTTCCTCGGCCGCGCGACATCGCCGACGCAGGCCGCGACCGGTTAGAGGCTCGCACCGTCGAAGGGCGCCACCTTCAGCGTCGACAGGTCCACATCAGGCAAGCAGCGCACGTTGACCGCCGCCATCTGCACGCCGGTCTTGGGATGCGCCGCCTCGCCGAACGGGGCGATGCCGCACACGGCGCAGAAGTGGTGGCGGATGTGGTGCCTGTTGAACGTGTAGGTGGACAGGTCGCCTTCCGGCGTCTTCAGCACCAGCGCCTCGCGCGGTGCGAACCACAGCAGGCCGCCACGGCGGCGGCACAACGAGCAGTTGCAATCGATCACGTCGCCGATGTCGCCCGCGACCTCGAACGCGATGCGGCCGCAGTGACAGCTTCCTTCATGCTTCATGACGGCGACTCCGGGAACGGGCCGCCAGCGTATATCGAATGGCACGGGTCCGGGCATGACCTTCGGCCTATGCTGTCGGTCCCGACCCGCCTTGCACCGCAACAGGATTTCCCATGCGCAAGACCCTGCTCGCCGCCGCCCTGCTGGCCTCGCTGTCCGCCTGCCAGAAGAGCGAAGCTCCCACCGTCGTCGCCGATACCGCTGCGACGGCCACGACTACCGATACCGCGAAGGCCGACGCCGCTTTCGCCGACCTGTCCAAGCGCGCGCTCGAGGGCTGGCTGCAGCTGTCGCCGGTCAGCGCCACCCAGATCGGCGAACACAAGTACGACGGCGAACTGGACGACCTCAGCACCGATGGTCGCCAGAAGGGCCTCGCCTTCAGCAAGAAGACCCTCGGCGAACTGGATGCGATGGATGTCACCGCGCTGTCGCGCGAGAACCAGGTCGACGCGGCCATCCTGCGCAACCAGTTGCAGTACGACATCTGGACGGCGGAAACGCTGGAGAGCTGGGCGTGGGATCCGCAGGTCTACAACAACGTCGCCGGCGGCGCGATCTATGGGCTGATGGCGCGCGAGTTCGCGCCGCTGCCGGAACGCCTGAAGTCCGCCACCGCGCGCATGCAGAAGATCCCCGCGCTGCTGGCGCAGGCGCGCGAGAACCTCGATCCCGCACGCGTGCCAAAGGTGCACGCCGAGACGGTCGCCAAGCAGAACGCCGGCATCCTCAGCATCGTCGACACGTTCATCACGCCGAACCTCAAGGACCTGTCTGAGGCCGACCGCCAGCAAGCGCAGGCCGCCATCGACGGCCTGAAGAAGGCGGTCGCCGAGCACCAGGCCTGGCTGGACAAGACGCTGGTGCCGAACGCGAAGGGCGACTTCCGCATCGGGCAGACGCTGTACGACCAGAAGCTGCAGTTCGCGCTGCTGTCGTCGCTGTCGCGCGCCGACATCAAGCAGCGTGCGGAAGGCGAACTCAAGCGCGTGCGTGCGGAGATGTACGGCATCGCGCGGACCGTGCTGAAGGACAAACCGGGCGCACCCGCGCTGCCGGAAACGCCGACCGCCGACGAGCAGCAGAAGGCGATCGAGGCCGCACTGGAACTGGCGTACGCCGAGCGCCCCGCGCGCGACAAGGTCGTGCCTGACGCAGAAGCGGCACTCGCGCAGGCCACCGAGTTCGTGCGCAAGCACGACCTGGTCACCCTGCCCGACGCGCCGGTGGAAATCATCGAGATGCCGGAATTCCAGCGCGGCGTCGCGGTGGCCTACTGCGATTCGCCCGGCCCGCTCGACAAGCACCTGAAGACCTTCTACGCCGTCTCGCCGATTCCGGAAGACTGGGACCAGACGCAGGTCGACTCCTTCCTGCGCGAGTACAACAGCCGGATGATCCACCTGCTGAGCATCCACGAAGGCACGCCGGGCCACTACCTGGAAGGCTGGCACTCGGCCAAGTTCCCGTCGACGCTGCGCGCCGTGCTGCGCTCGAGCATGTTCGCCGAAGGCTGGGCGGTGTACACCGAGAAGATGATGTCCGACGCCGGCTACCTGGACAACGATCCGCTGTTCCACCTGGTGCAGATGAAGTTCTACCTGCGCACGATCGCCAACGCGATCCTCGACCAGGGCGTGCAGGTGGACGGCTGGACCCGCGAACAGGCGATGGACCTGATGGTGCGCCAGACCTTCCAGCAGGAACGCGAAGCCGCGGGCAAGTGGACGCGCGCGCAGCTCACCTCGGCGCAGCTGCCGACCTACTTCGTCGGCGTGCAGGAGCACTTCGACCTGCGCAAGGCCGCCGAAGCCAAGCAGGGCGCGCAGTTCAACCTGAAGGCCTACCACGACCAGGTGCTGTCCTACGGCGCACCGCCGGTGCGCTTCGTGCGCCAGCTGATGCTGGACGAACCGATCAAGTGACACCCCCGCGCAGGCGGGGGTCCAGCGCCTTCCCGGCGTCCATCGATCGAAGAAGGGCAGGCCTCGCGCCTGCCCTTCTTCGTTACGCCTCGTGCAGACGCATACCGCTGACCAGCACGCCGTTCGCGTCGGCATAGATCCAGTCGCCCGGCGTAACCGACACGCCGGCGAACGACACCGGCACATCGACCTCGCCCAGGTCGCGCCGGTCCGTTTTCATCGGATGCGCGGCCAAGGCCTGCACGCCCAGCGGCAGCGTCGCCAGGATCTCCACGTCGCGCACGCAGCCGAAGATCAGGAAGCCGGCCCAGCCATGCTTCACCGCGTTCGCCGCGATCATGTCGCCCAGCAGCGCGCGCCGTAGCGATCCGCCTCCGTCGACGACGATCACCCGGCCCTCGCCCGGCGTCGCCGCCAGTTCGCGCACGCGCGAGTTGTCGTTGAGGCACTTCACCGTCACCGCCGGCCCGGCGAAGCGCGCCTGTCCGCCGAAATCGCGGAATACCGGCTCGGCCACCTGCACGTCGGGGAACTGGTCGCACAGGTCGGGCGTAGTCCAGGTCATGCGAGGTCTCCAGCGTGGGATGGTCCGATGGTAACGCGGCAGCGACGGGGCCCGCGCTATCCTCCACGCATGGACGATCTCTTCGCTGCTCCGTCGCCGACGGCGGCCCACGGTATCCGCGTCGGCATCGGCGGCTGGACCTTCGCGCCGTGGCGCAAGAATTTCTATCCCGATGGCCTGGTGCAACGGCGCGAACTGGAGTTCGCCAGCCGCCAGCTCACCGCCATCGAGATCAACGGCACCTACTACGGCGCACAGAAGCCGGCGACCTACGCCAGTTGGCGCGACCAGGTGCCGGATAGTTTCGTGTTCTCGGCCAAGGCACCCAAGCGGATCATGCAGTCGCGCTCGCTGGCGTCGACGCAGGCGCAGGTGGAGGACTTCGTCGGTGGCATCGCCGAACTCGGCGCGCGGCTGGGACCGCTGGTCTGGCAGTTCGAGGCGGGCCGCCGCGTCGACGCCGGGGAACTCGATGCTTTCCTCGCGCTGCTTCCGCGCGACATCGAGGGACGACCGTTGCGGCATGCGCTGGAAGTGCGCGACCCGGCCGCGGTCGACGCGGACCTGATCGACCTCGCGCGCCGCCACCAGGTTGCCATGGTGTTCACCGACTCCACCGACTACCCGTCGTTCGCCGACCTCACCGCCGACTTCGTCTACGCGCGACTGATGCGCTCGCAGCCGATCGACACCGGTTATCCGTCGAAGGAACTCGACCTGTGGGCCGAGCGCGCACGCACCTGGTCGCGCGGCGAAGACATCGCCGGGTTGCCGCACGTGGGCGAAGCTGCACCGGCGCTGCCGCGTCGCGACGTGTTCGTCTACTTCATCAGCAGCGCCAAGGAGCGCAATCCCGCCGCCGCGATGGAACTGATCCGCCGCCTGGCCGGCTGACCTCCGAGGTCAGTACCGCAACGGGCGCTTCACCAGCACGAACACCGCGACGACTACGCCTACCAGGCAGGTGAAGGCGACATAGTGCGCGGGCGCCATCACACCCCATGACGTGGACAGCCACGCGATCATCGGCGGCGTCAGTCCGCCGAACACCGCGTAGGCGACGTTGTACGAGAACGACAGGCCGGTGAAGCGCACTTCCGGCGGAAACGCGGCCACCATCAGCGCCGGCGTCACCCCGGTCACGCCGCAGCAGAAGCCGGCCAGCGCGTACCACGCGACGAACTGATCGTGGTGACCCGACACCAGAGTGCCGTACAGCGCATACGCGGACAGGCCCAACCCCAGCGAACCCGCCAGCAGCGCGCGTCCCACGCCGAAGCGATCCACTGCCCAGCCCGCCGCCAGGCAGCCGGCGACCAGCGCCAGCGTCGCCACGCTGTTGCCGCGGAACGCGGTGGCGGCATCGATGCCGAAACTCGTCTGCACCAGCGTCGGCGTCAACAGCACGATCACCACGATGGCCGCCGTCAGCTGCCACGACGCCAGCATCGACAGCAGCACGGCCGGCCGGTGCGCGGCCAGCACCTGCTTCACCGGCAGCTGGCGCGCGAGCTGCTTGCGTTCGCGCATCTCCACGAACACCGGCGTTTCCTCCAGCCAGCGACGCAACCACACGGCCACGAAACCGAACACGCCGCCCAGCACGAACGGCACGCGCCAGATCCCGGCCTGCACTTCGTCCGGGGTGTAGTTCGCATTGATCCACGCCGCCAGCAGCGAGCCGATCAGGATGCCGGCCGTCAGTCCCGCGGTCAGCGTGGCGCAGGCGATGCCGACGCGGCGGCGCGGCACGTGCTCGGCGACGAATACCCACGCGCCCGGCACTTCACCGCCGACCGCGATGCCCTGCACCAGCCGCATCGCCAGCAACAGCAGCGGCGCCAGCACGCCGGCCTGCGCATGCGTCGGCAGCAGGCCGATCAGCAGCGTGGGCACCGACATCATGAAGACGCTGAGGGTGAACATGCGCTTGCGCCCCAGCCGGTCGCCGAAATGCGCCATCACGATGCCGCCCAGCGGCCGTGCCACGTAACCCGCGGCGAAGATGCCGTACACCTGCAGTTGCGCCAGCCACGGTTCGGTGCCGGGCGGGAAGAACAGCACACCGAGGGTCTTGGCGAAGAACACGAAGACGACGAAGTCGTAGAACTCCAGCGCACCACCCAGCGCCGACAGGCCCAGCGTCTTCGCATCGCGACGGTCGAACGGGCGTTGCGGTGGGGGCGGTGCGTCGCCGGTGCTCATGCGGGGGGTCCTGCGGGTCGGTGCGGCCGTGGCGCGCGACCATCGCATGACCGGCAGTAGGCGTCCAGCCGCACGGTTCCTCTAGGCTCTCTGTGGGAGCGACGTAAGTCGCGATGGAACGCCGGGATCCGACATCGAGCAGGGCATCGAGCGATGGGCCTTCCCGTCGAACCGGCAAGAAGCTCGCGACTTACGTCGCTCCCACAGCAGGGCCGCGCATGTCCGACCCGTACCATCCCCATCGCCAGCCAAGCAGTGCTTCAGCGACAATGCGCCCCATGCCGATGACCCCGACCGCCAAGGCCCAGCTGCAGATCCACCTGTGCGTGCTGCTGTGGGGCTTCACCCCGATCCTGGGCAAGCTGATCAGCCTGTCCGCCCTGCCGCTGGTGTGGTGGCGCATGCTGATCGTGGTGGTCGCCCTCGCCTTCCTGCCGCGCGTGTGGCGCGGACTGCGGGCGATGTCGCCGAAGCTGGTGCTGGCCTATTGCGGCATCGGCGCGATCGTCGCGCTGCACTGGTTGACCTTCTACGGCGCGATCAAGCTGTCCAACGCCTCGGTGGCGGTCACCTGCATCGCCCTCGCCCCTGCCTTCACCTCGGTGATAGAACCTTGGCTGACGCGCCGGCCGTTCTCCTGGCGCGAACTGCTGTTCGGCGTCGCGGTATTGCCGGGCGTGGCGCTGGTGGTCGGCGGCATCCCCGACGGCATGCGGCTGGGCGTGCTGGTCGGTGCCATCTCGGCGTTGCTGGTGGCGGTGTTCGGCCCGCTCAACAAGCGCCTGATCGACCACGGCGAACCGCTGACGATCACCGGGCTGGAACTGGGCGCCGGTACGGTGCTGCTGACCCTGCTCGCGCCGCTGATGCCGATGCTGTTCCCCGCCTTCGCCGGTGACCTGTTCGTGTTGCCCGGCCTGAAGGACGGCGCGCTGCTGGTGGTGCTGTCGCTGGCCTGCACGCTGCTGCCGTTCGCGCTGTCGCTGGTGGCGCTGAAGCACCTGAGCGCGTACGGCGTGCAGCTGGTGACCAACCTGGAACCGGTCTACGCCATCGTACTAGCCATCGTGCTGCTGGGCGAACAGCGCGAGCTGACGCCGCTGTTCTACCTCGGCGTGGGCATCATCCTCGCCGCCGTGTTCCTGCACCCGCTGGTGCAGCGCCCGAAGCGCATCGAGCACCCGGAGATGCTGGGTACCTCCGAGGCCAGGAACGTCGTCGACTGAAACATCGTCGACGGACGCCGGTCAGCGCGCGACCAGCACCGGCACCGGGCTCAGCGCGATGACCTTCAGCGCGACCGAACCCACGAACAGCTGCTTCAGCGCACCGCGGCCATGCGTGCCGACGACCACCAGGTCGCACTTCGATGCCTTCGCCTGCTTGACGATGCTGTCCGCGGGCTCGCCGACCAGATAGGCCTCCTGGAACGGCAGCCGCGCGCGCTTGAGCGCGGTGCGTGCCTTCTTCATCGCGTACGCGGCGTTCTCCGCGTGGTAGCTCACCACGCCATCCTTGCCCAGGTTAAGGGCGACCGAGCGCAACAGCGGCGGATCGGCATAGAACAGGGTGATGTCCGGCGGTTCCGCCAGCGCGGCACTGAAGTCGACCAGCTGCCGCACGGCGGCCAGGCCGACCTCGCTTCCATCCACTGCCACCAGGATCTTCATCGTCGTGCTCCGCATGCAGGGCGAGCGCACGATGCGCCGCCGACACGGACACGATGCGTCCGCCGGTCGCAGCGCGCATTGATCGGGATCAAATCAGGCGGCGGCCACCACCCGATCGCGGCCGCTGCGCTTGGCCTCGTACAGGGCCTGGTCGGCGCGGCGGAACATGGCCTCGGCGCTGTCGTCCCGCTGCCGTGCGGCCACGCCGATGCTGACGGACACCGGCAGGCCGATCGGCAGCAGGCCGACGCTCTGGCGCATGAATTCGCACTGCAGGCGCGCTTCCTCCAGCGTGGCACCAGGCATCAGGATGACGAACTCCTCGCCGCCGTGGCGTGCCGCCAGGCCACGGCCGGCCGCCTGCGCCTTCAGCATGTCGCCCAGCGCCACCAGCACGCGGTCGCCCTCGTCGTGGCCGTGGAGATCGTTGACCGTCTTGAAGTGGTCCACGTCGAGCACCGCCACGGCGAGCGGATCGCCGCTCTGCGCCGCCTTCTGCATGGCGCCATCCAGCGCCGCCGTGAACGCGCGGCGGTTCGGCAGCCCGGTCAGCGGATCGGTCTTCGTCTGTTCCGAGAGATCGGCGTTCTGCTGTTCCAGTTCGTCCTGGTACCGCTGCATCTGCTGCTCGTACCACGTGCGCTCGTGCAGCTGGTGGCGCAGTTGCCTGCTGACGCGACGCAGTTCGAGCAACTGCACGATCTGCCGCGACAGCGCATCCAGCGCCTGCAACTGGAACGGGGCCAGTTCATGCGGCTGGTCGTCCACCACGCAGAGCGCGCCGAGCGCGAAGCCCTCCTGCGTGACCAGCGGCGCACCGGCATAGAAGCGGATGCCGTTGGCCGCGGCCACCAGCGGATTGGTCGCGAAGCGCTGGTCGAGGGTGGCGTCGGGCACCACGGTGGCGGCGGATGGATCCAGCACGGTGTGCGCACAGAACGAGGTATCGAGCGACGGATCCGGATCCGCCATGCCCACCTGCGCCTTGAACCATTGGCGGTCGCCGTCGATCAGCGTCACCGCCGCCATCGGCACGCCGCAGATGCCGGCGGCAATGCGGACCAGGTCGTCGAACGCGTGCTCGGGTTCGCTGTCGAGGATGTCGAAGCTGCGCAGCGCGGCCAGGCGCGCTGCTTCGTTGTCCGGCTTGGGCGGTCGGCTCATGCGATCGGTAAGGAATCAGGACGGCGGCAGTATGCCTGCGTTCGCTAAGCACGTAAGCACCACTGACGCGACCGCGGTCACGCTACCGCTACCAGACCTCCTGCTGCGGCAGCAGGCCGCGCAGTTCCTGGTCGGTGAGGTTGCGCCAGCGCCCGGCCTTCAGGTCGCCCAGCTTCACGTTGTCGATGCGCACGCGCCGCAACTGGGTGACGCGGTAATCGAACGCCGCCGCCATCAGGCGGATCTGGCGGTTCAGGCCCTGGGTCAGGGCGATGCGGAAACCGAACTTGGCGATCCGGCTGGTGCGGCACGGCAGCGTCATCTTCCCGTGCACCCGCACGCCGCGCGCCATGCCGCGCAGGAACTCGTCGGTCACCGGCTTGTTCACCGCCACCAGGTATTCCTTCTCGTGGCGGTTCTCCGCGCGCAGGATCTGGTTGACGATGTCGCCGTTGCTGGTCAGCAGGATCAGGCCTTCCGAATCCTTGTCGAGGCGGCCGATCGGGAAGATGCGCTGCTCGTGGCCGATGAAGTCGACGATGTTGCCGTCCACCGACGACTCCGTGGTGCAGGTGATGCCAACCGGCTTGTTGAGCACGATGTAGACATGCTTGCGCTTACCCGGTTTGGCGGCGCGCACCTTGATCGGCTGGCCGTCGACGCGCACCTCGTCGCCCTCGCCCACCACCGCGCCCATGCCGGCGGCAATGCCGTTGACGGTGACGCGGCGCTCGGCGATCAAGCGGTCGGCCTCGCGGCGGGAACAGAAGCCGGTCTCGGCGATGTGTTTGTTGAGGCGGATGGTCATGCCGCCATTATCCGGGATCGGCAAGCCGTCGTCGCCCGCGACGGGCGCGGTGCGTCAGTTCTCGACGTCCAGCGCGGCTTCGGCATCCACCACGCGGTCGCGTCCTGCACGCTTGGCCCGGTACATGGCTTCGTCGGCCCGGCGCAGCAACGATGCCGCGTCGGCGTCGTCCGCGATCAGCGTCGCCAGGCCGATGCTGGCGGTCACCGCCAGACCGTCGATATCCAGGCGGCTGCCGGCGGCGCTGACCTGTGTCCGCATCGCTTCCAGGCGCGCGCGGGCGGTCGCGCCGCCGATGCCAGGCAGCAGCACGAGGAATTCCTCGCCGCCCATGCGGATCACGTCCGCCGGATCGCGTACCGCCGCGGTCAGTGTCGCCGCCACCGCCACCAGCACGCGGTCGCCGGCTTCGTGCCCGTGCACGTCATTGATGCGCTTGAACAGATCGATGTCGAGGAAGCCCACCGCCAGCGAATCCGCCGTGGTGCGCGCGTCGCGCATGTGCTGTTCCAGCCGCTTCAGGCCGGCGCGCCGGTTCGGCAGGCCGGTCAGTTCGTCGGTGTCGGCGAGCGCGCGCATCTCGTCGCGCTGGCGACGCAGCTGGCCAAGGCGCAGGTTCAATACATAGGCACTGACGGTCAGGAACCAGGTGATCGACAACTGGACCGCTTCCACGCGGTACTCGATCAGCAGGCCACTGTCGGCCAGGTCCATCGCCGCCATCGTCAGGAACGGCAGCACCGATGCGATGGCGGCCGTCGCATCGGCGCGCTGGTGGCGCAGCAGCGCCACGCCCAGTGCGAACACCACGATGCAGCCCAGCACGAAGCCGAAGTCCATCGCGATGGCCAGCCGGGAGAGGCCCGCCGTCGGCAGCCATGCCGTCGCCAGGGCGAGCGCACACAGGCCTGCCGTGAACCATGGCAGCCAGCGCTGCGTCCTGGGCCAGAAGCGCGCGCCGCCGACGAGCAGCCACATCACGTACAGCAGGATCGGCGATCCCACGCAGGAAAATGCCACCAGCCAGCGCGACTCCTGCCCATCCGCGGGCAGCCAGGGCTCCGGGTAACCGCTCAGGCCGCTGAGCACCGACTGCCCCAGCACGCTCACCGCGCACAGCAGCGCGTAGCCGAAGAAGACCCGGTCGCGCGTGCTCAGGAAGCCCATCAGGGCCATGAAGGCCAGCGCGATGGCGATGGCGATGCAGGCGGTGCGCACCAGCAGGCGTGCGGTGTCGAACTGCTGCACGGGACTCGGCGCGCCGATGCGCACGGTGGGTATCCAGCCCGGCTTCAGCGGCGTTTCCCACGCCACCTGGATGGGCTCGTGGTTGCCGGCCGGTGGCACCACCACCATGCCGACGCCGGCACGGAAGCGCGAATCGCGCGTGCGCGCGTCGTGCATGCGCCCGCAGATCTCGCGGTCGCCGTGGTGCACGCGCACCTCACCGGCAAAGATGTTGAAGACGTCGATCGCCTGCGGCGCACCCGACCATCCACCGGGCGGCGCGGGAATCTCGACCCGTTCGGTCAGTTTGGCCTGCATCCCGGGCGTACAGTGACGCTGCGGGGCCTGTTCGGAGGTGGGCGCGCCAGTGACGAGGTAGTCACGGCCCGGCTGCGGGGTCGCCAGCGCCGGGCACGACAAGGCCACGAGCAGCAACAGCCACCCCGTGATCCCGCCTGCTCGTTCCCCGATCGACTTCACCAACACTCCGATACGTCGCCGCTTCCCGACATCCGGTGTGCTGGCTTGCGTCTGCGAAATGCAATTTCCGTGCCACGTGCCGGCATCCCCATGCCGGACTTGCCTCGTCACTCCCGGCGCCTACGCACCGGTCTGCGTCACTCGCGCGGCGGTCCCTTGCGGTGCGGCTTGCCGGCACCGAACGGCTTGTCGCCGCGCGGCTTGCCCTTGCCCGGCCCGCCGAACTTGCGCTGCGGCGCGGCACCCGCACCGGCACCACCGCCCTCGCCCGGCTTGTGGATGCGCAGCTGCTGGCCGGACACCCAGACCTTCTTCAGGTGCATCAGCACTTCGCGCGGCATGCCTTCGGGCAGGTCCAGCGTGGTGTATTCGTTCTGGATGTCGATGCGGCCGATGTAGCGGCTCTCCAGCCCCGCCTCGTTGGCGATCGCGCCGACGATGTTGGCCGGCTTGACGCCGTGCGCGTGGCCCACTTCGATCCGGTACGTCTCCATGCCGACGTCGGGCGTGCTGCGCGGCGGCGCGGCGGCGCGCGGACGGTCGCTGTCGGGACGTTCGATCTTCGAGCGCTCGGGCTTGTCGACGCTGCGCGCCGGACGCTCGCCCGGGCCGTCGTCGCGGCGCGGACGCTCGTCGCGCTCGCGGCGCGGCGCGTTGCCGTAGGTCTCGCTGCGGACCGGGCGCTGTTCGCGCGGCGTGCGCTCCTGCGACAGCAGCAGCGGCGTGTCGCCCTGGACCAGCTGCGCCAGCGCGGCGGCGATGTCCACCGCCGGCACGTTCTGCTCGCGCTCGTAGCGCTCGATCAGCGCGCGGAACTCGCCCGCCTTGCCGGAGGCAAGCGTGTCGGTGATGCGCGCCAGGAACTTCTCCACGCGGCGATCGTTGACCGCTTCCACGCTGGGCAGCTGCATCTCTTCGATCGGCTGGCGGGTGGCGCGCTCGATCGAGCGCAGCATGCCCTTCTCGCGCGGGGTGACGAACAGGATCGCATCACCGGTACGGCCGGCACGGCCGGTACGGCCGATGCGGTGCACGTAGCTTTCGGTGTCGTACGGGATGTCGTAGTTCAGCACGTGGCTGATGCGCTCGACGTCCAGCCCGCGCGCGGCCACGTCGGTGGCGACGAGGATGTCGAGCTTGCCGTCCTTGAGCTGCTGGATGGTCTTCTCGCGCGCCGCCTGCTGCATGTCGCCGTTGATCGCCGCCGCGGCCAGGCCACGGGCCTGCAGCTTGTCGGCGAGTTCTTCGGTGGCCGCCTTGGTGCGGGCGAACACGATCATGCCGTCGAACGGTTCCACTTCCAGGATGCGGGTCAGCGCATCCAGCTTGTGCATGCCGCTGACCCACCAGTAACGCTGGCGGATGTTGGCCGACGTCGTCGTCTTCGAGGCGATGTTCACCTCGACCGGTTCCTTCAGGTAGGTCTGCGCGATGCGGCGGATGGCCGGCGGCATCGTCGCCGAGAACAGCGCCACCTGACGCGTCTCCGGGGTCTTCTTGAGCACGGTCTCGACGTCGTCGATGAAGCCCATGCGCAGCATTTCGTCGGCTTCGTCCAGCACCAGCGTGGTCAGGCCGGACAGGTCCAGCGAACCGCGCTCCAGGTGGTCGATCACGCGGCCGGGCGTGCCGACCACGACGTGCACGCCGCGCTTCAGTGCCTGCAGCTGCGGGTAGTAGCTCTGGCCGCCGTAGATCGGCAGCACGTGGAAGCCGGGGATCTTGCCGGCGTACTTCTGGAACGCCTCGGCCACCTGGATCGCCAGCTCGCGCGTCGGCGCCAGCACCAGCGCCTGCGGGCTGGTGGCGTTCATCTTGATGTTGGCCAGCACCGGCAGCGCGAACGCCGCGGTCTTGCCGGTACCGGTCTGCGCCGTGCCCAGCACGTCGCGGCCGGCCAGCATGGCGGGAATGGTGGCGGCCTGGATCGGCGACGGGCTTTCGTAACCCACCTCGGTGACGGCCGCCATGACGGGCGCCGGCAGGCCGAGATCGGCGAACAGGAGGGGGGCGGGCGTGGGGGATTCGGTAGACATGCGGACACTCCGGGGCGTCGCGGAGCCGCACGCCGAGCCGCATATTGTGCGCCTTCGGGGGGCTCCTGTCGCGTTGCAGCACGCCCGACCGGGTCGGGACACGATGCGGCGTGATTTTTTCCGCGCCCCGGCGAATCACCTTGCAGACCGCACAATCGACCCGCTGCCGCAATGGAATCCACCCTCTCCATGACGTCCCAGACTGCTACGGCCCCGCAGGAGGGCTTCCAGTCGCTGCTGCAGGCCCACCGCGGCATCGTCGCCAAGGTCGCCGGCACCTACGCCTGGCACCCCGACGACCGCGACGACCTGATGCAGGACATCGCCACCCAGTTGTGGCGCGCCTGGCCGTCCTACGACAGCACCCGTCCGTTCGCCACCTGGATGTACCGGATCGCGCTGAACGTGGCGATCTCGCAGGTCCGCGGCCGTACGCGTGGCGTCCCGTCCGAGGCCTGGAACGAGGACCACCACGACCTGGCCGATCCGCACGCGCACGACCATGAGGGCCGCCAGCAGGTCGACCTGCTGTACCGCTTCATCCAGGCGCAGCCGCCGCTCGACCGCGCCCTGCTGCTGCTCTACCTGGAAAACCACAGCTACCGCGAGATGGCCGACGTACTCGGCCTGAGCGAAACCAACGTCGCCACCAAGATCGGCCGGCTGAAGCAGCGGCTGCGCCAGGAACTCTGACCCATGACCACCGCACACGGAAACCTCCCCATGGAACCCGATGATCTGAAACTCGCCTGGCAGGCGCTGTCGCGTCGCCTGGAACGCCATGACGCCCTGCAGACCCATGTGCTGCTGGAGCAGCGCAAGCAGAAGGCGCTGTCCAGCCTGCGCCCGCTGTTCTGGGGCCAGGTGGTGCAGACGCTGTTCGGCATCCCCTTCATCCTGCTGGCGGTGCTGCTGTGGATCAGTGGCGGACAGTCGGCCGATGGCCTGCCGTGGACGACGATCGTGGCCGGCATCGTGGTGCAGCTGTACGGCATCGCGACCACCGCGATGGCGGGTGAAACCCTGCGCCGGATCCGCGAGATCGACTATGCGCAGCCGATCGTCGATATCCAGAAGCGACTGGCCACCCTGCGGCGCACCTACATCGTCAACGGCATGTGCGCCGGCCTGCCGTGGTGGTTCCTGTGGGTGCCGCTGCTGATGGTGCTGGCCGGCCTGGGCGGGAACGACCTGTATGCGAAGGCACCGAGCGTGGTGTGGATCGGCCTGGGCGTCGGGGCGGCGGGATTGGCCGCAACGGCCTGGTTCCATCGCTGGTCGCGCGATCCATCGCGGCCGCGGCTGGCCAATGCGGTGGAGGCCAGCGTCACCGGCGGCAGCCTGCACCGTGCCCGCCGGCAGATCGACGAGATCGCCCGCTTCGAAAGCGAATGAGCGCGGCTGGCTTACACTGCGCGCATGCCACACATCGACTTCGACCTTGATCCGGACCACGACTTCGTGGAACTCAACCAGTTGCTGAAGCTGGTCGGCATCGCCGACAGCGGCGGCCAGGGCAAGGCGATCGTGGCCAGCGGCGACGTGTCGGTGGACGGCGTGGTGGAACTGCGCAAGACCGCGAAGATCCGTGCCGGCCAGGTGGTCAGGATCGACGACGTGGAGATCCGGGTCGCCAGCGGCCACGGCTGATCCCGACGCGGCCGCGCTCCAGCCTCACCTCTCGGCGTGCGAGCGGATAAAACCCTCGCCCAAGCGGCGAAAAGTCGCTCGCTCCACGCTCGAAGCCTCTCGCGAGGCGCTCAATGCTGCTCTTCCGTACGACAGACGTCTTTCAGGAAGACGTCGCCCGCTACGGCACCGCGCCGGCGCTCTCGGGCAACACCACGGGCGCATCGTCGCTGTCGGCCATGCGGTCGAACTCCGACAGCGGGCTGTCGGCCGGGCACTTGGCATCCGGGAAGCCGAACTGCGTGCGCAGTTCCAGGCCGCACGCCTGCATGTCGTCCAGCCCCGCGCCCGCCTTCTTGCACGTGCTGTCGAAGCTGCGCATGAAGGCATCGCGGCGCATCACGAAGTCGCCGCCGCAGCGGCGCATCAGCTGCAGGCGGTCCAGGTCGTCCTGCGCCGCGTTGGTGCCGTCCAGGCCGTATTCCTGCAGTTCGTCCTTGCTGAGCAGGCGCAGGCGGCGGTTGGGCACGGTCATCATCAGGTCGGCCACCGCCACCGCCACGCCGTTGCGCGACAGGTAATCCTTCACCCGGTCGTAGACGCCGCGCAGTTCCTCGTTGAGTTCGGCGCGCGTGGTGGCGGTCGAGCTCATGCGGATGATGCGGTGCACGCCGACCTTGCCGGAGATCATCCGGTTGTCGCCCGCGCCCAGCACGAACACGCATGCGCTGTGGCAGACCGAGCCTTCGCGTACCCAGATGGTCCAGCCGCTGGCGCCGATGGCGTCACCGGCCTTGATCGCGTCCTCCACCTGCCCGCCTGCGGAATCGAGGTCGAGGATGCGTTTGTGGATATCCATGCGGCCGGCGATGTCGGCCACGCGCGACACCAGGTCGGTGAAGTCGGCGGCGATCTTGCCCTGGTAGCGCAACCGCAGCACGCCGCCCTTCTGGCACGGCGACAACGCGTCGACCACGCTGAAGAACGCCAGCGATTCCAGTGGCGTGCCGTCGCCTTCCTCGGTGTTGTACTCGGCCTGGCAGCTGATCCAGGCCTTGCCGGATACCACCTTCGAGACAGGCCAGTCGGTCGGCATGCCGTCACGCGATGCCGGGGCCGGTACCGCGAGCGGACCGGTCGATACCGCGCCGTCGCCGCGCTCGGCCTGCTGCGCAGGCGTGTCCTGCGGGGCAGGATCCTGCGCCGCCTCGGCCAGCGCATCGGGCGCCACGCCGTCCGGCTCACCCACGCGGCATGCCGCCAGCCCAAGGGTGGCGATCAGCAACAACGACAGGGGCAGGCGGCAGAGAGGGAAAGACGGCATCCGATCGATCGCGGCACGACGCCGGGCCAGAGCCCAGGACGCAGGAGAGAGCGGTCTAGTCTAGTGTCAAACCCGCGGCGCCCACCCACCGTGCGATGAACCTGCGCCGGCGCACCGCGTCAGAGCAGGGCCCACAGCAACTGCAGCAGCCCCCACAGCGAGACCGCCCAGATCAGCGTGCGCAGGTAAGGAATGCCCGCGGCGTACACCGGCAGGTAGGCCAATCGGGCCCAGAAGTAGCACTGCGCGCCCAGGGCGGTGCTGGCATCGCCGCGCTCCAGCATCACCACCGCCAGCGCCGCGCCGGCGAAGAACGGGAAGGTTTCCAGGAAGTTGCGCAGCGCACGGTCGACCCGCGCGGCAGCGCCCGTCAGCGGCGGCAAGGCGGCATCGCGCGCGCCGACGTTCCACTTCAGCCCGCGCTGGCGCGTGGTCAGCGCCGCCCCCAGCAGGACGTGCACCAGGCCCAGCGCAACGGACCAGGCGAGCATCTTCAGTTCGATCGGCATGGCGGCGGCTCCCGGTGGGCGATGCCGCGCACTCTAGCGCGGCCGGACGACGCCCATGTGCCCCGTGGACGGTCGAACCCAGCGTATTCGACGTCCCTGCAGCCGCCGACACGCGCGTGTTCAGGCGTGCTGGCCGCACGATGGTCGCCGTCCACGCCATGGGTCGCGAAGGTCGACGCAGGTCGCGTCCGTACGCATCAGCCCGATCATCGCGGGGTTCACGCAGGTAGCGGCGTCGCGACCTCGTGCGCGACCTTCGCACCAGCCGGCCCGCATCCTGCACGCTGGATGCTTACTGCTTGGCGTCCTGCCGTAAACCGGCGTCCGTGGTCCCTGAACAACACGGCAGCGCTTGCGGCTTGCCGGTGATTTGGGTATCACAGTGCCACGGAGTGTCGGCTCCGCAGGGGAATGCAGTGGCGATACACCAGGACCTTTGGCGGCCTGTCCAATGGGCACAGCGCTTCGCGGCGGCATTCGCCTGGCTGCTGGCCGCCACCTTCATCCTGGTGGACGCCGGCAGTGGCCACGTCCTCGACGACAGCGTGCCGGTGGTCGGCGTGCTGGTGGCCATCGCCACCTGGCGCAGCCCGCAGCGGCCCGTGCGGTTGGCGGTGGCCGGCCTGCTGACGGCACTGCTCCTGATGCACCTGTGGCAGTTCCATGCGCTGGGCATCTGCCTGGTGCTGGCAGCTGCGACGATCATCGCGTGGATGCGGGTCTGGCGCGGATTCTGGCCCGAATTCGTCATGCGCATCTTCGCCGCCGCGCTGCTGCTGCTCGCCGTGCAGCCGGTGCTGGGTGCGCTGCAGCCCGGCGGAACCACGACCGAGATCGGCTGGTCGTTGTCGCTGACGGCGCTGGCCATGTTCCTGCTGGTGTACACGCCAACGCTGCGCGACGGCCGCACCCTCGACACCAGCACCGAGCTGGTCGCGTTCGTGCTGGCATTCGCGCTGATTGCGCTGGTCGGCTGGCATGTTCCCGGCAGCCTGGTCGGCAAGATGGGGGTGGACTTCCCGCCGATGCGTCCGGTCTCGACGCTCTGCGTCGCGCTGGTGGCCCTGGCGCTGCTGCTGCGCCAGCGGGAACAGGAGCGCGCAGCGTGGATGGTGCTCGCCCTCGTCACGGTTCCGTTGCTGCTCACCCTGTTGCAGACACTGGGCGACATCACCACGCCCGCCAATACGTTGCTGCATCGGCTGGGGTGGCTGCCGCGCCCCACGACACCCATCATCGGCGGGTATACCGACTACGGCGTGCTGACCGCGTGGCTGGCCGTCGCCGTCCTGCCGCAATCGTTGCAGCGCTGGGAAAGCGTGCGTTGGGGCATCACCCGCGGACTCGGCATTGCGATGGCCTCGGTCGCGGGCATGGCGACGCTGGGACTGCTGATCCAGTTGCCGTACCACCGCGAAGGATTGTCGATCTACCAGATCTCGCTGACGGCGTCGGCGCAGCTGGTGGCGCTGGGCCTGTCGCTGGCGGTGGCCGGCGAGAACTCGCTGCGCGAACGCATGTTCGGCGTGCTGCCGATGGCCGCGGCGTTGATGCTGGGTGCCCTGTATTGGACGGCCGCATCCGGCGATCGCGACGCGATGGCGCGCAACGTGATGAAGACGCAGGCCGCCAGCACCACGCCGACCTTCCTGCGCGGCATCGAACTGCGCCGCGGCGCGCTGCGCCAGTTGTCGGCGTCGCTGAGCGCGGCCGTGCCGGCGTCCGCGGAAGGCTTGTTCGACCACTACGTCAACGACATGGTCGGCGCCTTCGCCGGCTTCCGCGTGGTCCGCAGCGTGGGCGAGGGCGGCGAGTTCCGCTGGGTGCAGCCGGGCTTCGAGGCACCGGTCGCGCCCTCCCCGCCCATGCCGGTGGCGGATGCGGGCCACCTGCAACCGGTTCCCGGCGGCTGGTGGCTCACCGTCGACACCGCCGGACGCCGCACGCAGGGCTTCATCGCGCTGGACGATTTCGTGAGGACGCTGAGCAAGGCGGTGCTGTCGGATCGCCCGGTGCGCGCCTCCGCCGCCGGCATGCCCACGCTGGAACAGGGACGCCCGCAGGGCACACCGCTGTCGATCGAGCGCGTGGCGCTGCCGGGCCATGAGGTGCAGCTGGAACTGTGGGCGCCGCCGGCGCTGACTTCGTTCACGCTGCCGCGCGCGCTGGTCGTCGGCGGTCTCAGCAGCGGCCTGCTGATCGCCTTCGTGCTGTTCCTGCTCGACATCTCGCGACGGCGCTCTTCGGAAGCGGCGGAAACCGCGCGCTCGCTGCTGCTGGAAACCGAACGCCGCCTCGATGCACAGCGTCGCCTCAACGATGCGGCCGCGCTGGACAGCGCGACCGGCCTGCCGCGCTTCTCCGCACAGGCCACGCTGATCACCGAGAAGATCGCGGGACCCTCCGCGTACGGCCATGGACTGGCGATCGTCGACCTCGACGGTTTCGGCATGGTCAACGACTCGTTCGGCCACGACGGCGGCGACGAAGTGCTGCGGCGGATGGGCCAACGCATTTCGGTGGCCTGCGATGCGCAAGGCAGCGTCTACCGCTACGGCGGCGAGGGCTTCCTGGCGCATTTCGCCGACATCGACATCGACCAGCTCACCCGGCTGGCCGAAGACATCCGCCGCGCCGTCGGCCAACCCATCGCGCTGTATTCCACGCATCCGTCGTTCACGGTCACCGCCAGCATCGGCCTGGCGCACTCACCCGAACACGGCACGGACCTGCAGACCCTGCTGCGCAGCGCCGACGAAGCGCGCTACCTGGCCAAGCGCGCCGGCCGCAACCAGGTGCGTCTGCCCTCGGCGAGTTCGCAGCAGGAGGCCAACGATCGCCTGAGCCGCGTGACCGCCCTGCGCGAAGCCGTCGCCCGTGGGCAGTTGCGGCTCGCTTACCAGCCCGTGGTGGCCGGCGACACCTCACAGCTCACCGGTTTCGAAGCCCTGGCGCGCTGGCGCCACCCGGTATGGGGGGAGGTGCCGCCCTCGGTCTTCATCCCGCTGGCGGAAAGCGCGGGACTGATGGAAGACGTTGGCCACTTCGTGCTGGAACAGGCCTGCCAGCAGCTGGCGCGCTGGCGCGGCATGGGGCTGCGTACGCTGGGGATGGCGGTGAACCTGTCGCCCAGCCAGCTGGGCCAGCCTACGCTGGCGCCGTGGATCGCCGAATGCCTGCAACGCCACGACCTGCCGGCGAACGCACTGACCCTGGAACTCACCGAAAGCGTGCTGGTGGAAGACATGGGCGCCGCCCAGGAAATGCTGCAGACGCTGCACGCGCTCGGCGTCCGCCTGGCGCTGGACGACTTCGGCACCGGCTACTCCAGCATGGCGTACCTGCAGCGCCTGCCGCTGGACATCATCAAGATCGACCGCAGCTTCGTCGACGGCATCGCCGCCGAAAGCACCGACCGCGCGATCGCACGCACCATCCTCGTGCTGGCGCACGAAATGGGTATGCGCACGATCGCCGAAGGCGTGGAAACGTCCGAACAGATGCATGCACTGCGGCAGATGGGCTGCGACGAGATGCAGGGTTATTTCTTCGGCCGTCCCATGGAAGTCGAGGAAGCCACCACGCTGGCGCGCGGCGAGCTGCGCCACGCCGCCAGCTGAGCCTCACCCACGCAGCAGCCCGGCCATCGCCGGGGCGTTACTGCTGTCGGGAAACACGCGCGTGTCGAGCGCCGTACGGGCGATGCCCAGATGATCGCCCACCACCCCCTTGAACACGCCCCGCAGGTCGTTGGTCGCGCGCAGATCGCGGCCCTCGTTGAGCTGCGCACGCGCCAGTCCCGGCCAGTCGCCGGCGATACGCCCACCCGCCACCGCACCGCCGGCCAGCATCGCCAGCGTGCCGGTCCCGTGGTCGGTGCCTCCGGTGCCGTTCACCGCCGCCGTGCGGCCGAACTCGGTGACCACCATCACCACAGTGCGCGCCCATTCGCCACCCATTCCGTCGTGGAACTGCTTGAGGCCCTGGTCGAGTTCCGCCAGCTTTCGCGCAAGCACCGGCGCCTGTTGCGCATGGGTATCCCAACCGGCGTTTTCGACGAAGCCGATGCGTGGACCATCAACCGCGGCCATGAAGCGCGCCGCCGCCGCCATCGCCTGCGGCAGGCGCGCGACGTTGCCGCCGGCCTGCATGCCCTGCGCGGCCATCGCCTGTCCAAAGGGATGCGCCAGCACCGCGTCAGCGGCATAGAGCCGCTGCAGATGCTGCAGCAGGATCGGATTCACCTCGTCCGGGAGCGGCGGCGACCATGTCGTCGCGTCCGCCGGACCGCGCAGGATCAGCGGCATCACCGTGCTGACGGACAGTGCACGCGATGTCGGCAAGGCCGCGACGCACCGGTTGAGCCACCCGTTCGACGCGCCGCCTGTCGCCGCTGCGCCACTCTCCAGGTTGTCCTGCGCTTCGAAGTGCGAGCGCTGCCGGTACGGCGGGGCGACCGCCACGATCGGCAACCATTCGCGGCGGGCATACAGCTCATGACTGAAGGCGAGCGCCGGATGCAATGCGAAATCCGCGTCCAGCCGGCGGGCATCCGGGACCGCCAGACGACCGCGCAACGACGCGTATTGCGGGTCACCGGCGGGAATCACCGCGTGCAGGCCATCCAGGCCGCCGCGCAACAGCACGATCAGCAGGCGTGTGTCGTTGCTGCCGGTGGCCCGCGCGAAACGCGGCCACATGCTGAGCGTCGTTGCGGCCGCACCTGCGGCAAGGAAATGGCGTCGGGTCAGCGACATCGACATGATCACGTCCTCCATTGGAAAGCGGGACTGGCGAACAACAACGCCAGTCCCTCCCGGGGCGATTCGGCGCGCTGGATCGCCAGCCGCGTGTCGGCGTCGAGCGCATCCCCGAAGACGGCGGCAGCGGTGCGTACGGGATCGGGGTGCTCGCCCGCCGCGGTCTCGGCCAGTGATTGCGCGGCCTGGATGCGTTTCCATATCGCGTCCGCGCCGCTCCAGTCTGCGGCCGCGTCGGCGAAGCCTGCCGGCGAGCGCGGCGTGAACGGGGGTTGCCCGAGCCGTCCCAGCAGGCTGACCAGCGCGCGCGGCTGCACCAGCGTCGTCGCACCGGCACCGCGCAGCATCGACACGACGAAGTCGTCCGGCGTCTTCAGTTTGCGTGCATCGGCCGCCCACGCCTCGTGGCTGTCGATCAGCGCGGCGTACACCGGCCGCAGGGCGCCCGCGTGCCGCTGCCAGGCCGCGGTCATGCGCTCGATCACCGCAGGCGGTGGTGCATCGCTGATGAAATGCCGCGCCAGCTTGCCGCACACATGCCGCGCGGTGGCCGGATGCATCGCCAGGTCGCGCAGGATCGCGCGGCCCTGCGCTTCGCCATCGGCGGCGTAGCGACGACCGAGCACCAGGCGCGCCCCCGCATCATGCGCATTGGCACGGAACTGGAAGATCGCCGCACCGGGACCGGCCTGCGTGGCGCGCGCCGCCGGCACGCTCCAGCCAGTGATCGCGCGTGCGAGTTCACGGACGTCGTCCTGCGTGTAGCCGCCATCGACGCCCAGCGTGTGCAGCTCGAAAATCTCGCGCGCGAGGTTTTCGTTGAGGCCGGCGCGCGGCGCCGTGTCATTCCGCGCGCGTCGCCGCTGGCGCTCCGCCAGCCGCGACTGCTCTCCGACGGAGCGCACGTTGTCGAGGTAGCGCAACATCGCCGGATGCTGTTCGACCGCCAGCAGCAGGCCGGCGAAGTCGCCGGTCGCATGCGGACGGATCGCTTCGCGCTCCATCGGTGCGGCGTAGAGCGTCGCCGTGCGCTTGTCGAGGGAGACGGCGAAATGGTTCGACCAGAACCGCACCAGCCGTTCGACGAAATCCTGTTCGGTCACCACCGCCTGGCGATAGCGCCAGCCGAGTTCCGTCTGCTGCTGCCTGCCGAACCGCTCGCGGAATCCCATGACCGCTTCGCCGGGTTTATCGGCCCGGCGCGCTTGGCGGCGGTCGCGCTGGTAGTCGTACTCCGCCTGCAGATAATCGCCGCTGGACGGCAGGTCCGCGGGCGCGACCGCAGGCACCGCACGCAGCTGTGCATGCAGCCAGCCGCGTGGATCGTCGATACGGTCGAGCGTGCCCGGGCGCGCACCCAGCCCAAACCGGTTGGCGGCGCTGACGGCTTCGCGTCGGATCATGGCGTGCTCCTCGGGTGCGACAGGCATGCCAACGCACGGCCACCGCACGCGTTGACATCGCGAACGGGGTCTTCAGTGAGGTCATCGTGTTTTCACGCGCCTGAATACGCCTGCGAGCTACACCCGCGCCTCACGCAGTTGCGCGACGAAGGCGCGTCCTGCCGGACCCGGCGGCGCGTCCTTGCGCCACACCGCGCGCATCGGCATCTGCGCATAGCGCGGATCGGCTTCCGCGATCCGCAGGCGTTTCAAGCGGCCCGTCGCCAGATCCTCCTCGACGATATGCAAGGGCATGTGTCCCCAGCCCAGGCCGGCGCGCAGGAACGCATGCTTCGCACCGAGGTCCGCCAGCCGCCACGTCAGCGGCGACTGCACGGCGAAATCGCGGCCCGCCGTCAGCGGCGTGCGATCCGTCAGCACCAGTTGCACCTGCTTCACCAAGGTCTTCGTCGGCACCGTCCCTCGTACGGCCGCCAGCGGATGCGCGGGCGAGACGACGGTGACGAGCGGCACCGGCACCAGCGGCTCCACCGCCAGGTCGTCAGGCAGGTCCGGCAGTGAACCGACCACGCCGATCCGGCAGGTTCCATCGAGCACCGGCTGGATCACGCCACCCAGCACCTCGACGTACAAGCGCAGCGGCGTATGCGGAAACGCGGTGCCGCTGTGGGCGGCAGCGCGGGTCAGCGCCTGCATCGGGAACATCACGTCCACCGCGACCGACAGTTCCGGCTCCAACCCCTCCGCCACGCTGCGAGCGCGCGCCTTGAACGTGTCCATGTGCTCGGCCACGGCGCGCGCTTCGATCAGCAGCGCATGGCCGGCATCGGTGAGTGTCGGATAACGGCTGCTGCGATCGAACAGCGTCACGCCCAGTTGCAGTTCCAGGTTGGCGAGCGTCTGGCTGACCACCGATTGCGCGCGTCGCAGCTTGCGTCCCGCCGCGGAAAAACTGCCCTGCTCCGCCGCCGCGATGAAGGTGCGCAACTGGTCGAGGGTGACGGCGTCCAGCATGTATCGCTCCAGACGATGGATTTCATCGAAATATATAGGCTTCCGGGATGCCTGGCGACGGCCTAACCTGCGCTCCGTACCCGCTGCACCCACCTCATTCCCCGGAGTCCACCATGTCCACCGTCACCGCTACCCGCACCCCTGCCCTTCGTGGCGCCGCCGACCTCGTCGGCCGCACTCTGCTCGCCTCGCTGTTCATCATTTCGGGCCTCGGCAAGCTGGCCGCCTACGCTGGCACGGCCGGCTACATGGCATCGGTCGGCGTTCCCGGCGCCCTGCTGCCGCTCGTCATCGCGCTGGAAGTGGTCGGCGGCCTGGCCATCATTGCCGGCTACCGGACGCGCATCGTCGCCAGCCTGCTGGCCCTGTTCTCGATCGCCAGCGCCGTGCTCTTCCACAGCGCCCTGGGCGACCAGATCCAGCAGATCATGTTCCTGAAGAACATCGCCATCGCCGGCGGCTTCATCCTGCTGGCCGCGCGTGGCGCCGGTGGCTGGAGCGTCGACCAGCGCTGATGGATCGCATCGGACAGACACGAGAACGCCGGCGCGCCGCCGGCGTTCTCGCGTTGCGCGGACCGAACGACCACGCGGCCGTCCATGCTCCGCCGTGACCGGTGTGCCACCCGTGCGGACTGCCCCCGCGCCGTGCTGACACCGGCTGGCCGGTTGCTTCCTGGCACGGCGTTGATGCGGTTACAGGGGATTTCACGGCGCGTTCGCGCCGCTCAGGTTCGGATAGCACCATGCACCGCGCACCCGCCCCCTTTTCCATGCTGCACCGCCTGGCCTTCATGGGACTGGGCATGACGCTGGCGGTGCTCAGCGGGGCGCTGTTCCCGTAGCGGATCAGGAGGTCGCGGAATGCGGATCCACTTCCGCCGCCCATGCCAACGCACGCATGCGTTCCTCCTGGGCGAACGTGCGCAGGTCCGTCCGCGGCATGATCCGGTCCGCCAGTTCCGTCACGGCCACCAACCAGCGCTTGTCGGTCACCACGCCTGCCCGGGCGAAACGTTCGTATTCGCCCCGCTTGGACAACGCGTAGCGCAGGTCCTTGCCGACGACCTCCAACGCCAGGCCATGCAGGTCGCTGATGTCGCTGATCACGCCGATGCGCGGAAAGCGCGCCAGCCGGGATTCGAGATCGGCGATGCAGGTGTCGTAATCCGTGCTGGTGAGCTGGTCGGTGAAACGGTACGCCGCCACATGGGGCGGACTGGCCAGGATCTCGATCATGCGCACACTCCGTGGAAGCCAGCGGCGACCTTAGCCGCGCCAGCGCATGGACGCGTCAAATCCGCTTCACGAACCTGCACCGTTCCGGCACACCGGCATCATCACTGACGACGCTTCAGCGACCAGAAGCCGATGTCGCGTCTGACGCGATAGCCGAGTTGTTCGTACAGCGCCTTGGCGCGCGAATTCTCATGACTGACATGCAGGAAGGGTTGCACGCCACGCGCCAGCGTGTGGTTGGTCAGCCAGGTGGTGAGGTGGCGCGCGTAACCGCGACCCGTGGAGTCCGGGTGGGTGCAGATGGCGCTCATCTCGCGACGGTCCGCACTGCCGAGGCGTTCGCCGATCATCGCGGCGAGCCGGCCGCCCTCATAGATGCCGAAGTAGTGCCCCAGGTCCATCGTCCGCGCGCGAAAATAATGCGGATACACGAGCGCCGTCAGCGCAAGCACGTCATCACGATGCGCGTCGTCGAGTGGAACGATGTCGGGCCCGTCGACAACGGGCAGTGGTGTGTCGCACACCATCTGCGCCAGCGGATGGAATGCCTGCAGCGTCCAGCCCACGGGGGTGTGCGGTGCCACGCCGAGCAGGTAGACCGCCTCGCCAGGTGCGACCAGCGACTCGATCGCGTCGTCCAGCGACACTCCGGCAGACGATACGCCCAGGAACGGCGCATGGTCGGCGGGATAGCGCGCGACATCGCCCGCGCGCAGCGCGATGTCACGGTGGATCGAATCCAGTGCGGACCAGAAGGGGTTGTCGAGGGCGGTGTCCATGATCGCGGAAGTCGGGCAGTCCCGTGATTATCCACGCGCACGCATGGTCGCGCCCGGTCCTCGTGCATCGGCGTGGCCTGCTCCGTATGCTGCACGCATGACCCTGCACGCCACGCGCCATTTCCTGCCCCGTATCGCACCACTGCTGGCCATGCTGTTGCTGGCCGGCTGCGTGACCGCCCCACCCGCGCCGACCCGGCCACCCGCCGATACCCGCAGCGAGATCGTGCGCCGGATGCCCGCCAAGGTCGCCGAGCGCGAACGCTGGGCCGCGGACATCGAAACCGCCTTCGCCGCGCAGCGCATCGAGCCCACGACGGAAAACATCTGCGCGGTACTGGCCATCACCGAACAGGAATCCGGCTACGTCGCCAATCCTGCGGTGGCCAACCTTCCCAGAATTTCGCGCGGCGAGATCGACCGTCGTGCCGCGACGATGCACGTACCGAAGTTCATGGTGGATGCCGCGCTTGCGCTGCGCTCGCCCGATGGGCGCACCTATGCGGAGCGCCTGCGCACGGTGCGTACCGAACGCGACCTCAGCGACATCTACGAGGACATGATCGGCAGCGTGCCGCTCGGCAAGCGGTTGTTCGCCGACTACAACCCGGTACAGACCGGCGGCCCGATGCAGGTCGGCATCCCGTTCGCCGAATCGAAAGCCTCCGGCTATCCGTATGCCGTGCAGGGCAGCATCCGCGACGAGGTCTTCACCCGCCGCGGCGGCCTGTATTTCGGCATCGCCCACCTGCTGGGCTACGAGACGCCCTATACACGCAAGGTGCATCGCTTCGCCGACTACAACGCCGGCTGGTACGCCAGCCGCAATGCCGCCTTCCAGCGTGCCGTCGGCATCGCCGCCGGCGCAACGCTGGCACTCGATGGCGACCTGCTGGATCCCGGTGCACCGCTCGACAAGCCCGGGCAGACCGAACGCGCGGTGCGCTCGCTGGCCGACGCGCTGCGCATGGATGACCGCGCGATCCGCGGCGCGCTCGAGCAGGGCAACCGCCTCGCCTTCGGCGACACCGACCTGTACGCACGCGTCTATGCGCTGGCGGAAGCGCGCGCGGGCACGCCGCTGCCCCGTGCCGTGATACCCGGCATCACGTTGGAAAGTCCGAAGATCACCCGCGAGCTGACCACCGCCTGGTTCGCCACGCGCGTGGACGAGCGGTATCGGAACTGCCTGCAGCGCTGACACGGCCACCGCGGTCATCACGCCGCCGTTCCGGCGGGTCGGGCAGATTGCATGACGACCCTCGCCGGCGGGTTGTCGAAATCCGCCTGGCCCGCGCGTCGCGTTCAGGAGGGCGCCATCCCGGCGCTGCATTCCCCGGAGGTCTCCCATGCCGTACATCGATGGTTTCGTGGCCGCCGTGCCCACCGCCAACAAGCAGACGTTCATCGACCACGCCAACCTCGGCGATCCCGTGTTCATCGAACAGGGGGCCACGCGCGTGGTCGAATGCTGGGAGGACGATGTGCCGGACGGCAAGGTCACCGACTTCCGCAAGACCGTGCAGGCGAAGGAAGACGAAAGCGTGCTGTTTTCATGGATCGAATGGCCCGACAAGGCCACACGCGATGCCGGCATGAAGAAGATGATGGACGACCCGCGCATGTCGCCTGAGAACAATCCGATGCCGTTCGATGGCAAGCGGCTGATCTACGGCGGCTTCGTGCCAGCACTCGAACTCGGCACGCCCGACGCGTCATCGCCCTATGTGGATGGCTTCATCCTCGCCGTGCCGACGCGGGCGAAGGCGGCCTTCATCGAGCACGCCACGATCTTCGACACGTTCTTCATGGACTTTGGCGCGACCCGCATCATCGAAGGCTGGGGCGATGACGTACCGCATGGCAAGCAGACGGATTTCTTCCGCTCCGTGCAGGCCAGGGACGATGAAACGGTGGCGTTCTCCTGGGTGGAATGGCCCGACAAGGCCACGCGCGATGCCGGCATGAAGAAGATGATGGAAGACCCCCGCATGGATCCGGCCAACCAGGACAATCCGCCGATGCCCTTCGACGGCCAGCGCATGATCTTCGGCGGTTTCGTTCCCGTGGTGGAACTGCGCGCCTGATCCAGTCGGGCGCCGGCGTGGACGCCCCGCCCCGGCGCCACACCGACCGCGCGTGACGCGTCGTTGATGTCGCGCATGCACACGCTCACATACATGCGTGTACACCTGTTCCGCGCCGTTCGCACGATGCTGGCGCACGACGCACCACGCCAGTGCGCGAAGGAAAAAGCGTATGGAAACCGCACGCTTCAGGACATAACGCGGATTACCTTCGCGTCATTGCAGCTCGCCCTGTGATCGTCTGCTCACTTCACGCACTTCGCCGCCGCCTAAGGTGGATCTGGTAACACGACGCTGTTGCGCAACAGCGTTACGCCGGTTACCGATGTGCGTGGGATGCGCGCGCTTCATTGCATCCCGCACACGAGAGAGATCCTCCACTTCCAACGCACTATTCAGGGGCGCAACGCATGGGCAAGAGAGAGCAGCCGTACGCACGTGTTTTCAGGACGCCGCTGGCATCCGCAGTGAGATGGGCGCTGGTCGCGGCCACCGTCGTCGGCAGCGGCAACACCGTCGCGCAGACGGCGGAACCGGCGGCGACGCCAGCCGCCACACCGGCCGCCGAGGAGGCCACCACGCTCGACACGGTCTCCGTGCTCGGCAGCCGCAGCCAGCCGCGCTCGGTGTCGACGTCCGCCGTGCCGATCGACATCATCACTGCCGAGGAATTCCGCAACCAGGGCGCCACGGATGCGCTCGACCAGCTGCGCGTGCTGGTGCCATCGTTCAACGTCAGCACCATCCCGATCGACGATGCCGCCAGCCTCATCCGCCCCGCCAACCTGCGTGGCCTGCCGCCGGACAACACCCTGGTACTGCTCAACGGCAAGCGGTTCCATCGTTCGGCCGTCATCACCTTCCTCGGCCATGGCCTGTCGGACGGCGCACAGGGTCCCGACCTGTCGGTGTTCCCGTCGATGGCACTGGAGCAGGTCGAAGTGCTGCGAGACGGCGCCGCGGCGCAGTACGGTTCCGACGCCATCGCCGGCGTCATCAACTTCGGCCTGAAGAAGATCAGCGAGGGCGGCGCTTTCGAGGCGTTCGCCGGCCAGTACTACAAAGGCGACGGCTTCACCACGCAGTACACCGCGCAGATCGGCCTGCCGCTGACCTCGCGCGGATACGCCACGCTGACCGCGGAATGGCGCAACGTCGAAGCCACCTCGCGCAGCGTGCAGCGCAACGACGCGGCGGCGGCGATCGCCGCGGGTTATCCGGACGTGCCGGTACCGGCGCAGATCTGGGGTTCGCCGGAGGTCAACGACGACATCAAGTTCGTCGCCAACCTGGGCATCAGCGGCGACACCGTCGATGTCTACCTGTTCGGCAATTACGCGCAGCGCGATGTCGATGGCGGCTTCTACTTCCGTGATCCGACCGCGCGTTCCGGCGTCTACTCCAACGATGGCGGCGAAACGCTGCTGATCGGCAACACCACCGGCGTCGGTGCGTGTCCGACCATCGCGTTGCGCGACGGCGCGGGCAATCTCATCCCGTACGGCACGGTCAGCTCGGCCGTGGCGGCGCTGCCCTCCAACTGCTTCACCTTCCTCTCGTCGTTGCCCGGCGGCTTCACGCCACGCTTCGGCGGTTCGTTGGAGGACGTGTCGGTGGTCGGCGGCGTCAAGGGCACCTGGGGCAATGCGTGGCATTGGGATGCCAGCGTGACCTACGGCCGCAACGACATCGACTTCACCATCTACAACACGGTCAACGCCTCGCTCGGGGCGGCGCAACCCGACGGCCTGCGCTTCTTTCCCGGAGGCAATACGCAGACCGAGAAAGGCGTGAACTTCGATGTCGGCACCGACATCGAAACGTCGTTCACCACGCAACCGGTGCGCCTGTCGGCCGGTACGGAATGGCGCGTGGAGAGCTTCCAGGTCAAGTCGGGCGACGGGCCGTCCACCGCCATCGGCCCGCTGACGCAGCAGGGCTTCGCACTGGGGTCCAACGGCTTCAACGGCTTCAGCGCACGCACGGCCGGCGAGTGGGATCGCAAGAACTGGGCGGTCTACCTGGACATGGAGGCGCAGTTCACCGAGCGGTTCCTGCTGGCCGCCGCCGTGCGTCGCGAGGATTTCGACGACTTCGGCAGCACCACCAACGGCAAGCTGACCGGCCGCTTCGACGTCAGCGACACGTTCGCGCTGCGCGGTGCCGTCAACACCGGCTTCCGTGCGCCCACGCCCGGCCAGGCCAACATCAGCCAGATCACCACGGCGTTCGAAGGCAGCGCGCTGATCGACATCGCCACGTTGCCGCCGACCAATCCCATCGCACAGCTGAAGGGTTCCCGCGCGCTCACGCCGGAAGAATCCCGCAGCGCGTCGCTGGGCATGGTATGGAGCAGCGGCGACTGGCTGGTGACCGTTGACGGCTACCGCATCCAGGTGGAAGACCGCATCGCGCTGAGTACCAGCTTCGAGCTGACCGACGCGGAACGCGCGGCGCTGGTGGCCTCGGGCAATCCGGAAGCGGCCTCGCTCAACTCGGTGACCTACTTCGGCAACGCCTTCGACACGACCACCACCGGCGTCGACGTGGTGACCAGCGTCGAAACCGGGCATCTTGGCGGCAAGACGACGTACGCGCTGGCGGCGAACTGGAACCGGTCCAAGGTGGATCGCTACGACGCGAACTTCATCAACGAGGCCCGCGTCTACAAGATCGAGGAGTCGCTGCCGAAGACCAAGGGCTACTTCAGCATCAACCACCAGCGCGAAGTCTTCCACGCCAACCTGCGCCTCAGCTACTACGGTTCGTGGTACGAGGACCACCTGGACAGCGGCGCCATCCGGGTCGAGGACGGCGGTCTGCCGATCTACGAGGGCAGCAAGGTGATCGTCGATGCCGAGGTGGGCTGGAGGTTCCCGACGGGCCTGTACGTCAATGTCGGCGCGCAGAACCTCTTCGACGAAACCCCGAACGACAATCCGTGGGGTGCCGCGGTCGCCGGTGCGGCGTATCCGGTGCACTCGCCGTACGGCTTCAACGGCGGCTTCTACTACGCCCGCGTGGGCTGGAAGTTCTGATCGCGCAATAAGCGGAGGCCGGTGTCCCGCGCGGGCACCGGCTTCCGGATCGGCTCGGTGTCGCCCCTCGCGCGACGCCCTTCGCCACCTCTGTGGCCAGCGCTCGCCGTCACGGGTGCGCGTGATGGCCAAGCCACGGGGCGCCCACTGCGCCATGCGGGCCTGGTGCATCCCGACGCACCGCTTCCCGGCCTCGGCTGATCGCGGGACCAGGACGAACGCGAAGCGCAGGCGCCACGACGGCGGCTTGCGTTCCGGAATGCGCCGTCGTGGCGCCTGCGCTTCGCGTTCGTCCATCTCGCGCACGCGACGCCCGGCGTCGCGGATCAGGTCCGGCAACAGATGCGTCTCCGGCAGATGCTTCCAGTACTTCTGCGGCATCTCCTGCTGCATCATCCGTGTATTGAGCCGCGCGGGATTGAAGATGTTGGCGTAGTAGGTCCGCCACAACGCATCCTCAGCATCGTCGGCGGGCGCATCCGAGCGCTGCGCGCCCTCGCCGGCCCACAACTGCCCGCCATCCCATTGCACGCTGCGATACGGGGTGAGAATCGCCCAGCGCATGCCGGCGAAGCGGCGCATGAAGAATGGCGCAACGCGATCGACGATGTAGTGGTCGGGTTCGAACCACGCGATGTAGGTCTCGTCCTCGCCATCGACCTGGCGGAACCGCACGAACGCCTTCATCTTGTGCGCATCGCGGCGCACGGCCTGCGCCCAGCGCGTCGCACGGTGCACATCGGCATCGGTCGCGCGGTCCAGCAACGCGCGTTCGCCGTTGCCGATCCGCCATAGCAGGCGGTACAGCAGCGCATGCCGGCCGGCCTCGCGATGGCACAGCACCGAGGCGGCGAAGGCCATGAACTCGGCCGGCACCGACAAACCATTCCGCTGTACGGGCTGCTCGATTACGCCCGCGGCCGCGAGCAGCTCACCCTGCGCATCGGCCTGCCACTCGACCGCGTCCGGCGGCAGCTTCGCTTCCCACGCATGGCGGGCCTGCACGCGCCAGGCATCCAGGTCCCACGCAGGCGTCACGGTGGCGCGGAACATCGCCCGTTTCAGCCGAACAGGTCGGCCTGGCGCGGCGCCGGCGCCAGTTCGCGCCGCAGCCGCACCGGATCGTCCAGGCGCTGGCGCGGGTGATGGTCGAGCAGCACCACGAACGGCAGCACTTTCTGCAGCGGCGCACGCAAGCGCGCCAGGTCGGCCACGCGCAGCTTGCCCTGCCGGCGCGAATCGAGGATGCGCTGCACGTTGCGCGCGCCCAGCCCCGGCACCCGCAGCAGGGTCTCGCGCGGCGCGGTGTTCAGATCGACCGGGAACTGTTCGGCATGGCGCAGCGCCCACGCCAGCTTGGGGTCCACATCCAGGTCCAGCATGCCGCCCTGCCTACCGAGGTCGTCGACGATCTCCTTCACGTCGAAACCGTAGAACCGCAGCAGCCAGTCCGCCTGGTACAGGCGGTGCTCGCGCAACAGCGGCGGCGCGCGCAGCGGCAGCTGCGTGGAGGCGTCGGGAATCGGGCTGAAGGCGGAGTAGTAGACGCGCCGCATGCGGAACTGGCCGTACAGCGCATCGCTGGTCTGCAGGATGGCGCGATCGTCGGCCGCATCGGCGCCGACGATCATCTGCGTGCTCTGCCCGGCCGGCGCGAATTTCGGCGGCCGCTTCCGTTTGGGTTGTTGCGCTTCCTGCTTGCTGGGTTTCGCTGCCTGGATGCGCCAGTGCAGTTCGCCCATCGCATCGCGGATGCCCTGCGCTTCCTTCTGCGGCGCCAGCTGCTTGAGACCCGCTTCGGTCGGCAGTTCGACGTTGATGCTCAGGCGATCGGCGTAGCGGCCGGCGGCGGCAAGCAGTTCCGGCGAGGCTTCCGGAATCGTCTTCAGGTGGATGTAGCCGGCGAAGCGGTGGTCCTCGCGCAGGCTGCGCGCCACCTCCACCATCTGCTCCATCGTGTAGTCGCCATTGCGGATGATGCCGCTGGAGAGGAACAGGCCCTCGATGTAGTTGCGCTTGTAGAACTCCAGCGTCAGCCGCACGACTTCGGCGGTGGCGAAGCGGGCGCGCGGCACGTTGCTGGACACGCGGTTGACGCAGTACGCGCAATCGTAGATGCAGAAGTTGGTCAGCAGGATCTTGAGCAGCGACACGCAACGCCCGTCCGGCGTGTACGAGTGGCAGATGCCCATGCCCTCGGTGCTGCCGATCCCGCCCTTGCCCAGCGAATGCCGCTTGCCCGCGCCGCTGGACGCGCAAGATGCGTCGTACTTGGCGGCATCGGCGAGGATCGCGAGCTTGTCCTTCAGTTGCATGGCGTCATCTTATCGGGCGCCCGCTCACGTGATGAGACGATGCGAGCACGCTCGGGAAGCGAGAGACCGCAATCAGGGCGAGACGTGGCGAGTCGCGCCCTCAATGCTGCACGCCACGCAATGCTTCGCGATGCGCGTTCAGCTTTGTCATGCATGGCCGTGATCTACGGTGGAGCGCATGCGGGTTCTACGAGACCGCAGGAGAAACAGATTCAGCGCATTGAGAGTTTCTGGTGCGCGACGATGTCGGCGGAACGCCACGTTGGCTGTAACGTCACCTCGTCCGCGCGGCACGGCGACCCGGATCACTCACCGCGTGCAGCCCGTCAACATCGCGACGGCGTGCGGTACCGCGTCCGGCTCCGGGACTTCTTCATCGGGCATGAGGCTTGCGCCATAGGCGTGGCCGGTACGGTCGACGAAGCGAACGGTGGTCAGCTTCAATCCCGCGCCGCCGGGCAAGGAAAACAACTGGTTTCCCGTGCTCAACCCAGCCGTCGGCTGGCCCACGCTGCGCGCATGTGGACGCCCGCGGAATGCGACTGCGACGGCTTCGCCGGAGCTGGCCGTCTTGGCTCCCGTGACCACCACCACCGGGACCAAGGAAAGATCGGGTGCACGTACATCCGGCGGCGCGATCTTCCAGGGCTGCTGCTTGCCCTCCCTGTCACGCATGTAGCCGGTAGTTGCATCACCCAGCAGCGAGCGCAAGCCGGACAGCATCGGCCACATGTTGCCGCCGCCGTTGCCGCGCAGGTCCACGACCCAGCCACACGACACCCTCGGTGCATGCGACGCGATAGCCGACGCAAGACTACGTGCGAATGCCTCTCCCGCGGTTGCGTCCGTACCGCTGAAGGCAGGCACCGAGATGATGCCAACCGCGTCCCGCACCTCCACGGCGGGCGCGAACGACGGCACGCCCACCGATGAAAAGCGCTGGAACATGCTCGGCGGCAACAGGCCGCTATGGCGATCCCCAAGCTTCCCCAGCAACGAACGGATCACGCCGTAGGCGTCATCGGCCGTATGCGCTTGCTGCATCTGATGCGCGATATCGACCTGTTCCTGGCGCCATTGGATGCGGTCCGCATTCAATGCGTTATCCCGGATCAGCTTGAACGCGTCGTTGACGATGAGGGATGGCGATACGCCATCATCCGATGATGGTGGCGCGTGCTCCAGACGCAGGTTGCGAACGGCCATGCGCCCCGTGCCGTTCAATAGCGGACCGACCAGCAGCCGTTCGGCCGTAGCAGGCACATAGATATCCACCTCGCGCAGCACGTCGTCAGTCGTGCCGGATACCGGTTCGTTCTGTGTATTGGCGAACGCAACGCGACCGGACGCGGCATCGGCCCGCAGCCACACGCCTGCGGCCCCTTCGACGTTGCGCGTGCTGATGCGGCCCGACAGACGTACCCGTTGTTGTCGGTAGGGTGTCGCGTCGATCACGACAGAACCGCCGCCGAAGCCCTTGGCCGCGCCCGGCTTCGACTGCACGGCCAGCGATGCACCTTCGGCCGACAACACATCGCCGCCGCCATCCAGCGCGTAGTTCGCCGTTTCGCCGACCGGATTCCACGACATCGGCGCCGCCATGGCCGCCGGCATCATCACGCCAAGCAGCCACGCCACCCATCCTTGCGTCTTCATCGCCTGCATTCCTTGCCTGGATGCGGCAGACGCTAGGGCATCGGCGGCACCACGACAAGAGGTTCCCGAACGAACGCAGCCGTTACAGCTTGAACAACGGCTGCAGCTTCCGCGCCAGCCAGCCCGGGAACCGCAGCGGGGCATCCAGCGCCGACACGCAGATGCAGGCCGCACCAGGCACGGTCACCGGCTGGTGTTCGACGTCGCTGTCGAGGTCGGCCACATCACCGGGGGCGAAGTGGCCCAGCGCGTCGTGGTACGCGCCGCGCAGGATCTGGGTCAGCTCGGTGCCGCCATGGCTGTGCACCGGCATGCTGCGGCCTGGGCCGATCTTCAACATCAGCAACGTGCCGCTCTTCGTCCCGCGCGCACGGATGCAATGCACGCCGGGCGCCATCCAGCGCCACTTCAAGGCGCGGTAGGAGGTGCCGAAATACGGATGCAGCGGTGCCGGCAGGCGGTCGTCGGCTTCATAGGGTGCGGTGCGCGGCGACGGCGCGGCGGCCGGCGCTGGCATGTCATCCAGCTGCGACAGCATGGCGGCGCGCAGGCCGGCGAACCGCTCCGTCGCCGCGATGGCCGCCGGCTGCTGGTGCTCGATCAGCTGCCCGCCGATGCGCTCGGCCTCGTCGACGCGTGCACGGCAGTGCGCACAGGTCTCCAGGTGCGTGGCGGCGACGATCGCGATTTCGACCGCGAGGGCGCCGGCCGCGTAGCTGACCACGGTGGACGGATCGAGATGATGGTGCGGATTCACGACTGACCTCGTACAAGACCCTGCAGGCGCAGGAACGCGCGCCGCAGGTGCGACTTCACCGTGCCCAGCGGCATGTGCAGCTCGTCGGCGATGTCCTGGTGGCTCTTGGCTTCGAAATACGACATACGCATCAAACGGGCCTGCACGGCGGGCAGTTCCTCGATGCGGCGCTGCAGGTGCGCGTGTTCCGCATAGTCTTCGGCCGAGGTGAAGGGACGGGCCAGTTCCTCGTCCGACGCGGGGCATGCGTCGTCCAGCACCTGCACCCAGCCCGGCTCGCGTCGCACACGGTCGATATGCAGGTTGCGGCCGATGCGGAACAGCCACGTCGACACCGCGCCCTGCTGCGGGTCGTACATCGCCGCACGCTGCCACAGGCGCAACAGGGCTTCCTGCGACAGTTCCTCGGCCACCGGTTCGGGGCAGCCGAGCCCGCGCAGGTACAGGCACAGCCGCGGCATGAAGTGGTCATAGATGCGCATGAAGCTGGCACGGTCGCGCAGGCGCGCGACGGCGATCATGTCGCCGGTCCAGTCATGGGCATCCCGTGGCGAGGGCGTGGGTGTGGACACCGGCCGGGCCGTCCCGAAGGACGACGGTTTCCTTGTGAAGTCGGACGGCATGGTATGCCAGTTCCCGTTGCGGCTCGTGATGGCGGGCTTTACGCGCAAGTCAGGACTTTGGATGCAGCCCCGCGGTGGCAGCGGGATGCATCCATCCACGCCGCCTCACCGTAAGGGACATCATCCTCCCCACTGGCGCTCCGCATGCCCATGCCCGCACGCCCTCGCCTGCTGCTGCTCCCCGCCGCCCTGCTGCTCGCTTCGGCCGGCAGCCGGGCGGAGGCGAACACCGACATCGAGCAGCAGGAAGCGCAGGCCTACGCGCGCAGCGGCACCGCCTTGCTCTACCGCGAATCGCACTGGCGTTACCGGCAGGATGGCGGCGCGCGCCGGCTGGTGCTGTACCGCTGTCCCGACGGCCGCGCGTTCGCGCGCAAGACGGTGATCGAGCGATCACGCGCGCAGGCGCCGGATTTCGACTTCGAGGACGCCCGCGACGGCTACCGCGAAGGCGTTCGCAGCGGACCACGGGGACGCGTGGTGTACGTCCGCACCGATACCGCCGCCAGGCAGAAGGAACGTGCCCTCGCCGTCCCCGACGACGGCGTGATCGATGCCGGCTTCGATGCGAGCGTGCGATTGCACTGGACGGCGCTGCGTGCCGGCCGTGGCGTGACGCAGCCGTTCCTGCTACCCAGCCGCATGGCGTTCATGCCGGTGCGCCTGACACCGGATGCATCGGTCAGCTGGAACGGCATCCCGGCGAAGCGCCTGACGATGCGCCTGGACCGCTGGTACGGCTTCGTCGCACCGACGATGCAGCTGACCTACGCCGATGCCGACCAGCGACTGCTGGAGTTCGCCGGCATCGCGACGATCCGCGACGGCGCGGGAAAGCATCAGGATGTACGCATCGTCTTTCCGAAGCCCGCGATGGCGTCCGACGCGCGCGCCCTGCAGACGGCGCTGGCGACGCCGCTGGTCACCACGTGCGCAGGGTGAACGGGTTTCCCGCATCCAATCGCGCCGTCGCCACGTATGTCTCCTGAACGCAGCGGAGACACCTGCAATGCCGGCCAGTGCACCCCCACCCTCTTCACTCGCGTCGCGCGGCCTGGCCACGCTGCGCCGGTGGTTCGATACGCAGGGGCGAGACACGGACGCTGCCAGCCCTGACCCGCGTATCGACTGGCTGCGTGCCGTGCCCTTCATCGGCATGCACCTGGCCTGCGTGGCGGTGCTGTGGGTCGGCGTGTCGTTGACCGCCGTGATCGTCGCGGTCGCGCTGTATGCCGTGCGCATGTTCGCCATCACCGGCTTCTACCATCGCTATTTCTCGCACCGCACGTTTCGCACCTCGCGGGTGCTGCAGTTCGTCTTCGCGCTGATCGGCGCTTCCAGCGTGCAACGCGGGCCGCTGTGGTGGGCGGCACACCATCGCAACCACCATCGGCATGCCGATACCGCGGCCGATCCGCACTCGCCCTCCGTGCACGGCTTCTGGTGGAGCCACGCAGGCTGGTTCCTCACCCGCGACGGCTTCCGCACCGACTGGTCGCGTATTCCCGACCTGGCCGGCTATCCGGAACTGCGCTGGCTGGACCGCTACGACACGGTGGTGCCGGTGGTGCTGGCCGCCGCACTCTACGGCCTCGGCGTGCTGCTCGACCGCATCGCCCCGCAGCTGGGCACCAGCGGGCCGCAGCTGCTGGTGTGGGGCTTCTTCGTCTCCACCGTCGTGCTGTTCCATGCCACGGTCACGATCAATTCGCTGGCGCACCGCTACGGCAAGCGCCGTTTCGACACGCGCGACGACAGCCGCAACAACCTGTGGCTGGCCCTGCTGACGTTCGGCGAGGGCTGGCACAACAACCATCACTTCTTCCCCGGCACGGCCCGGCAGGGATTCCGCTGGTGGGAGGTCGACCTCACCTGGTACGGGCTGCGCGTGCTCGCACTGTTCGGACTGGTCCGCGATCTCAAGCCGGTGCCCGCGTGGGTGCTCGCGAAGGCGAGGCCCTGAGCATGCGCATCGCCGTGATCGGATCGGGCATCGCCGGGCTGGCCTCCGCCTGGTGGCTGTCGAAGCGACATGAGGTGGTGCTCTACGAGGCCAACGACTATCTCGGTGGTCATACGCATACGCATGAGGTGGAACAGGCCGGCCGGCGCTACGCCATCGACAGCGGCTTCATCGTCTTCAATCCCGACAACTATCCCTTGCTGTGCGGCCTGTTCGATGAACTCGGGGTGGCGTCGCAGCCAACCACCATGAGCTTTTCGGTCCACAGCGAGCGCAGCGGCGTGGAATACAACGCGACCAGCCTGGACGGCCTGTTCTGCCAGCGCCGCAACCTGGTGTCGCCGCGCTTCCTCGGCATGCTGAAGGACCTGGCGCGCTTCTACCGGGAAGCGCCCGCGCTGCTGACCGGCGACGACGCGGGTCCGACGCTTGGCGACTACCTGCACGCAGGCGGCTACGGCGCGGCGTTCCGCGACGAACACCTGGTCCCGATGGCATCGGCGCTGTGGTCGTCGCCGCCGGATCGCATCCTGGCGTTCCCCGCGCGCTACCTGGTGCAGTTCATGGCGCACCACCAGATGCTGACGCTGGGACGGCGCGCGCCGTGGCGCGTGGTGACCGGCGGATCCGCCACCTATGTGCGCGCACTGCGGCATCGCTGGTCGGTGCAGGAACGCGTGTCGTGCCCCGTGTATGCGGTGACCCGCGATGCGCACGGTGTCGAGCTGATCAGTGAAGCCGGACGCGAACGCTACGACCACGCGGTGCTGGCCTGCCACAGCGACACCACGCTGGCGCTGCTGCAGCAGGACATCGACGCGCGCGAGCGCGAGATCCTCGGCGCGATCCGCTACCAGACCAACGACACCGTGCTGCATACCGACGCGCGCCTGCTACCGCGCCGTCGCAAGGCCTGGGCGGCGTGGAATGCGCACGTACCACGCGCCCCCGATGCGCCGTGCACGGTCAGCTACTGCATGAACCTGTTGCAGGGCGTCGTGTCGCCCGAGCCCTTCGTCGTCACGCTCAACCGCAGCGACGACATCGATCCCGCCCGCGTGCTGCGCCGCATGCAGTACCGGCACCCCGTCTACGATCACGCCATGGTCGCCGCGCAGCAGCGTCGCCACGAGATCCAGGGACATCGCCGCACGTGGTTCGCCGGTGCGTACTGGGGCTGGGGCTTCCACGAGGACGGCATCCGCAGCGCACACGATCTGGTCAACGCGTTCGAGGCACGTCACCTGGCCGCCGATGTACCGCATCGGCGCGAGGCCGTGACCGCATGAAGGCACCGCTCGCCAGTGCGGTGTACGAAGGCTGGGTGCGCCATCGCCGGCACGTGCCGCGACCGCACGCCTTCCGCTACCGCATGGCGCAGCTCTACCTGGACCTGGATGAGCTGGAGCAGGTGTTCGCGCGCCGCTGGCTATGGTCGATCGGCCGGCGCAACCTGGCCGAGTTCCGGCGCAGCGACTACCTCGCGCCGCACGACCAGCCGCTCGCCGAGGCCGTGCGCGACCGCGTCGCGCGGCGGCTGGGGCGACGCCCCGAAGGCCCTGTCCGCCTGCTCACGCACCTGCGCTACGGCGGCCTCGTGTTCAACCCGGTGAGCTTCTACTACTGCTTCCAGCCCGACGGCACCACGCTGGATGCGGTGCTGGCGGAGATCACCAACACACCGTGGCGCGAGCGGCACAGTTACGTGTTGCCGGTGCAGGAAGGCGCGCCGCGTGGCGATGGCTGGGAATGGGGGTTCGACAAGGCCTTCCATGTCTCGCCGTTCCTGCCGATGGACTGCGACTACCTTTGGCGCTTCAACTCGCCGGACGACGCGCTGCGCGTGCACATGCAGGTCGCACGCGAAGGCCAGTGCGCTTTCGACGCCACCTTGACGCTGCAGCGCCGACCCTTGAATGGCGCATCGCTGGCACGCGTGCTGTGGCGCTACCCGCTGATGACTGCGCAGGTGGTCGGCGGCATCCACTGGCAGGCGTTGCGCCTGTGGCTGAAGCGCACGCCGGTCCACGACCACCCTTCCCTCTCCCGCGAAGCCCCATGAACGAGATCGCAGACGTTTCCCCTCCGCCGGTGTACGGCGCGCTCGACCGCTCGCTGCGCACGCAGCTGCTCGCACGCCTGGATGCCCTCGCCCACGGCACGCTGGTGGTACGTGATGCGCTGGGCGAGCACCGCTTCGGCAAGGCGACCGGTGATGCGCTGCCCACCGTGCACGTCTGGGTGGACGATCCCGCGTTCTATCGCGCGATCGCCGCGCAGGGCAGTGTCGGTGCCGGCGAGGCGTACATCGCCGGCCACTGGCGCTGCGATGACCTGGTCATGCTGGTGCGGCTGCTGGTGCGCAACCGGTCGCTGCTCGACGGCATGGAAACCGGCCTCGCCCGCCTTGGTGGCTGGGCGCTGCGACGCTGGCATGCGTTCCGCCGCAACACGCGCGAAGGCAGCCGCCGCAACATCGCCGCGCACTACGACCTCGGCAACGACTTCTTCGCGCTGTTCCTGTCGCCCGACCTGATGTACTCGTCGGCGATGTTCGCCTCGGCGGACGACGACCTCGACACCGCCTCCTTCCGCAAGCTCGATGCGGTGTGCCGCAAGCTGCAGTTGTCGCCGGCTGATCGCGTGATCGAGATCGGCACCGGCTGGGGCGGCTTCGCGCTGCATGCCGCACGCCACTACGGTTGCCATGTCACCACGACCACCATCTCGCGCGAGCAGCACGCCCTGGCCAGCCAGCGCGTCGCAGAGGCCGGACTGCAGGATCGGGTGTCGTTGCTGCTGCAGGACTACCGCGACCTGCGGGGCACATACGACAAGCTGGTGTCCATCGAGATGATCGAGGCCATCGGTGCGCCGTACCTGGATACTTTCTTCGGCAAGCTGGGTGCGTTGCTGCGGCCGGGCGGACAGGCGCTGCTGCAGGCCATCACCATCGAAGACCACCGCTACGTGCAGGCGCGCGATGCGGTGGACTTCATCAAGCGCTTCGTTTTCCCCGGCAGCTTCATCCCGTCGCTGGAAGCGATGTACGGCGCCAAGACCCGCGCCAGCGACCTGCAGGTGGTGCACCAGGAGGACTTCGGTCTGTCGTACGCGTACACGCTGCGCGCCTGGCGCCGCCGTTTCCTGATGCGCCTGCAGGACGTGCGCGCGCAGGGGTTCGATGAGCGCTTCATCCGCCTGTGGGAGTTCTACCTGGCGTATTGCGAAGGCGGCTTCCTCGAACGCTCCATCGGTGTGTCGCACCTGCTGATGCAGCGACCGCTGCATGGCGCAACGGGGGCACGATGAACCTGCTGCCTGCGATCGCGATCGTCTGGGGCGTGTCCCTGTTGGCCATGACCGTCGGCTGGTGGTGGCAACGCCGCCACACCAACGCCGGCATGGTCGACGTGGTGTGGACCGCGTGCGTGGGATTCGCCGCGATTTTCCTGGCCGCCTGCGGCGATGGCGCCTGGCAGGCCCGCGTCGCGCTGGCCGTGCTCGGTGGCAGCTGGGGCCTGCGGCTGGCGGTGCACCTGTGGCAACGCGTCACCCATGAACCCGAAGACGGCCGTTACCAGTACCTGCGCGCGCACTGGCACGGCCACCAGGGCAAGTTCTACCTGTTCTTCGCCGGTCAGTCGCTGCTGGTGCTGCTGTTCGCGTTGCCGTTCGCCGCCGTGGCGCGCAGTCCGGTCGCCACGGTCTGGCCATGGATCGCACTGGCCGCGCTGATCGGCGCGGTCAGCGTGATCGGCGAAACGGTCGCCGACCGCCAGCTCGCCCGCTTCCGCGGCGATCCGGCGAATCGTGGCCGCACGTGCCGCGAAGGGCTATGGCGTTACTCGCGCCATCCCAACTACTTCTTCGAATGGCTGCACTGGTTCGCCTACATCGCGCTGGCGGCGGGCTCGCCGTGGTTCTGGCTGTCGCTGAGCGGCCCGCTGGTGATGTTCGTGTTCCTGCGCTGGATCAGCGGCATTCCGTTCACCGAAGCGCAGGCGCTGCGCACGCGTGGCGACGACTACCGCGACTACCAGCGGCGCACGCCGATGCTGTTCCCCTGGTTCCCGACACCTGCAGGCAAGGAGACGACACGATGAACACGATGGCCGGCGAACTGCCACTCGACCGACCCGCCACCGGCCTGCTCGGCCTGGCCGAACGCGGCGTGTTGCCCGACGCCGTGATCCGCGCCGGCATCCGGCGGCTGTGCGCGCAACGCCTGCGCGAAGAAAGCGAGGGCGGCCAGGCGGGCCAGGCCGCGCGCCTTGCCAAGCGCCTGCACGAGCTGCGCCGCGGCGCGGTGGCGCGGCATACCGATGCCGCCAACCGCCAGCACTACGAGCTGCCGGCGGCGTTCTTCCGCCATTGCCTCGGCCACCGGCTGAAGTACAGCAGCTGCTTCTACGCCACCGGCAACGAGACGCTGGACCAGGCCGAGGACGCGATGCTGGCGCTGTACGGCGAACGCGCCGCCCTGGCCGACGGCCAGGACATCCTCGAACTCGGCTGCGGCTGGGGCTCGCTGACGCTGTGGATGGCGGCGCGCTACCCGAATGCCCGCATCACCGCGGTGTCCAACTCGCATTCGCAGCGCGATTTCATCGAAGCGCGCTGCCAGGAACGCGGCCTGCACAACGTCCGCGTCATCACCTGCGACGTCAACCAGCTGCAGCTGGAGCAGCAGGCCTTCGACCGCTGCGTGTCGGTGGAGATGTTCGAACACGTCAGCAACCATGCGGCGCTGATGCAGCGCATCCACGATGCCCTGCGCCCCGGTGGCGCACTGTTCGTGCACATCTTCGTCCACCGCCACCTGATGTACCCGTTCGAGACGCAGGGCGAAGACAACTGGATGGGCCGGCACTTCTTCACCGGCGGCATGATGCCGTCGGCCGACCTGCTGCTGTTCTTCCAGGATCACCTGCACCTGCAGGAACGCTGGCTGCTGGATGGCACGCACTACCAGCGCACCGCCAACCACTGGCTGGCGCAGCACGACGCGCACCGCGACGAGGTGATGCCGGTGCTGCGCACGGCCTATGGCGATGCCGCCGCGTTGTGGAACCAGCGCTGGCGCATGTTCTGGATGGCCTGCGCCGAACTCTTCGGCTACCGCGACGGCCAGGAATGGCTGGTCGCGCATTACCGGTTCCAGCGTCCAACCCAGGAGCACTGACATGCGCACCCTGCCCTTCGCCTTGCTCGCCGTCATGGTCGCCAGCACGGCCGCGTGCCGCCAGGGCAACGTCAAACCGTCGATCCCCACCGCGGCCCCGGTGGACGTGGCGCGTTTCATGGGCGACTGGTACGTCATCGCCCATATCCCCTCGTTTCCCGAACGCAACGCCTACGCGGCCGTCGAGTCGTATGCGCGGTTGCCGGATGGCCGCATCCAGACCACGTTCCGTTTCCGCAAGGGCGCGCTCGACGGCCCCGAGAAGACGATGCACCCGGTCGGTACCGTCACGCCAGACACGGGCGGCGCAGTGTGGGGCATGCAGTTCGTCTGGCCGATCCAGGCCGAGTACGTCATCGCGTACGTGGATGCCGACTACCAGCAAACGATCGTCGGGCGCAGCAGGCGCGACTACGTGTGGATGATGGCGCGCACACCGACGATCACGGAGGCGGACTACCAGACGCGGCTCCGGCAGATCGAGGCGATGGGGTACGACATCACGAAGATCCGCCGCGTACCGCACTGACGGCACGCGACGGCCGATGGTCGTTCGCGGACGCTACGGTTTTGAGGGCGTTGCGGCGGGTTTGGTGGCATCGCCCGCGACCACGGGATAGCCCAGGCTGACCCAGCCCTGGATACCCTCGTACAACACCGCCGTGTTCTTGAAGCCGCCGTCCTCGCGCAAGCGTTTCACCACCGAATCCGCGGCCGCGCGCGGACATTCGCAGTAGGCGACGATCCACGTGCCATCGCGCGGCAATGCTGCGAGCGTCACGTCGCGACTGTAGTACGGGATCGGCACGGCGCCTTCGATATGCGCCATCTGCCACATCGACGTGACCCGCGTGTCCAGCAGCACCATGCGGCGCTTGGCCTTCAGTTCCCGATCGAGCGCGGCCGCACTGAGGTAGCGGCCCTCCTTCAGCTCACCGAACTCGGGTGCGCGGCCAGTCGCGTTGATCACGGCGTCGGCCAGCGCGGGCGGCGTACGCAGCGTTCGTTTGCCTGCGGCCGAGCCGGTGCTGCGGCTGCGCAGGAAGGCGGTGACGTCGTCGATCTGCGTCTTGCTCAGCACGCCGCCGAAGGCGGGCATCGGCGTGCCCTGACGACCGTTGACGATGGCGTGGCGCAGGAAGCGGTCCGGCGTCAGCGCCAGCATTGCGGCATTGCCCAGCGCGGTGCCGGTGCCGCCTTCGCCCTTCGTGCCGTGGCAGGTCGCGCACTGCTGCGCGTACACCGCGGCACCGCGCGTGGCATCACCGATGGTGCGGTCGAGCGAATGGTTTCCCATGTCGATGGCCTCCACGGCGGCGGTCTTCCGCAGCCAGCGCAGCATGTCGCCGATCTCCTGCCGGGTCATCGGTCCGCCGACTTCGTCGAGGTAGCCGCCCATCGGCGTGCCCTGGCGACCGTAGCCGATGGCCTCGCCCAGCACCGGGAATTCGGATTCCAGCAACGACCTCGATCGCAACGACGGCGCATGGTCGTTGACGTGGCCCTCGCGGTCGCGGCCATGGCACAGCGCGCAGTAGCGCTGGTAGTTGTCGCCCGCGCGCCTGGCCGCTTCGTCGGTGAGTACGGCCGGCGGGCGCGATGCCGGCGACGGCGCGGCGGGCGGTGCCTGCGCCGCGGTGACGCGCGTCAGTCCCCCGATCAGCAGCAGTAAGGCAGTCCGGACAACGAGGCGGTGCGTCATGGCGGATCCTTGGCGGGCGGCGAGCGGGCTGGATGCAGGATATCCACGCGGGGATGCGCCGGCACAGGCCACCGCCGTCGCAACCTCCCGTGCCGCCGCGTCCTTCGGCGGGC
>NZ_LSIF01000006.1 GCF_001556105.1 Pseudoxanthomonas mexicana
GGGCGTTCTTGTTGGGTCGGCTTCGGCCATCATCGGGCTTTGCATTCTTCATGGCTCCGGCGTTGATCGGTTGTTGATGGCTCCAGCTTCGTTGTTCTTCTTTGCTTTGGTTGTCTTGGCTTCGGTTGCATCGTGTGTGCGCCGCGCGGTGGTCGGCGAGGTTCGCGGCTTGCGGATGGGCGGCGCTGTCGGCTTCGGCTTTATGCACAGCCGGCCTCTCGCTGCTGCGGGCTAACGGACGGTGATTTCCGGCTCCCGG